>NZ_JAAIJY010000020.1 GCF_011752065.1 Actinomyces sp. ZJ308 | reverse complement strand
TCCATGAGCAAGCCGTCCTTCCCAGCAGGAGCGGTGAGATCTGGTGTAACACCACCGATCCTGCGAGGCCCTCACCCCATTGCCCAGCACCCACGCCGACCCACACCCCTTGGACTTACTCATCTAGGGGTTCACCGCACGTACCGCGTGATCGCACACGTGTTCGACATGTCTCATCGCCGACTACCGGAAGAATCTACGGCCTCATGTTCGGACCACGCTCCGCCCGTCCAGCCCTATGCTGAGGCCATGAGCAAGATCTATGCCGTCGAGTACCGCTACGTCACCGACAAGGATGAGGAGATGGCCGCCGTGCGTCCCTCGCACCGCACCTTCAACGGCCGACTGGCCGACGAGGGCAGGCTGCTCGCCGCCGGACCCTACGTGGGCACCCACGACGCCCTCATCGTCGTGAGGGCCGAGGACGAGGCCGGTGCGCTGGCCCTGCTCGATGAGGACCCCTTCCACCGGGCCGGCTATATCTCTGAGCGCATCCCGCGTGAGTGGAACCCCGTCATCGGGGTCCTGGCCTGAACCGGTACACGAGCCGGCAGGTGAGCCGGCACTGCGGCTCAGATGCTGACGCCTCTTGCTCCCGCCCCGTTCGGCCAGGAGCATGTGCCTATGGCGACCTCCGACCCCTTCACCTCCCCAGCCGTGCCGACCGAGTCCCAGTTCTCCCGCCCCTCCTCCCTGACCGGACTCGTGCTTCTTCGCAGCATGAACATCGGGCACGCCCGCCTGCATCGCTGGGGGCTCCAGGCGGCGGGGATCCAGCCACGTGACAAGGTGCTCGACGTCGGCTGCGGAGGAGGTAGGGCCCTGGCACGGATCCTTAAGTCCACGCGCCGCGAGGTCGCCGGCGTTGACCACTCCCCCGAGGCGGTTGAGACCAGCAGGCGCGTCAACCGCGGGGCCGTGGCCTCCGGACGCCTACGGGTCCTGGAGGCGTCCGTTGAGAACCTGCCCTTCCGTGACGGTTTCTTCGATGTGGTGACGGCCTTCGAGACCACCTACTTCTGGCCCGACCTGCAGGCCGGTCTCATCGAGATCCGCCGTGTGCTGAGTCCTGGGGGCAGGCTCGTGGTCACCAACGAGTACGCCGACCGATCGGCGTCAGGACGTTGGGCGGAGCGTCTGGACATGAACATCCCCGATGGTCGGGCTCTCGCCGGCCTCGCCTACGAGGCCGGGTTCCTCACGGTCGACACCAGCACCCATCCCCACCACGGGTGGCTTCGCCTCGTCGCCGCACGATAGCGACGGGCTGACGGATCTCTAGCCGCGTCCGCGCACGATCCGACGCCGCACGAGGTGAACCAGCTCGATCCCGCCAACGGCCAGGCCTGCCATGAGCGCAATGACCCACCAGACCCCGGGGGTGGGCCAGGCCAGCAGGAAGAAGGACCGTACCGGTGGGGCGACGACGCCCAGGACCGCGATCGCCCCCATGAGGGCGACCAGCCCCAGCCGCCAGCTCGTCAGAGGCCTGGCGGTGAGCGTGAGCAGCCACAGGCCGCAGGTGATGAGCACCAGGGTCGTCGCCGTGGTCACCTGGGCGCGAGGGGCGTGAGTGAGCGTCAGCCAGAGGTAGGTGGCCAGGGTGACGGTTCCTGCCATGATCCCCGCGGGCACGCACAGGCTGAGAACCCGCCCGAGGAATCCTTCCCGGTAGCGCTGGGAGCTCGGTGCCAGGGCCAGGACGAAGGCCGGGATCCCGATCGTCAGTGAGGAGACGACCGTGAGCTGGCGGGGCATGAAGGGGTAGGCGACTGCCGTGGCCGCCACGACGACGGCGATGAGTGAGGCGTAGATGGTCTTGGCCAGGAACAGGGAGGCGATGCGCTCGGTGTTGGCCATGACGCGGCGCCCCTGGGCCACGACCCCGGGAAGGGCGGAGAACTCGCCCTTGAGCAGCACGAGGCGGGCCACTGCCTTCGTGGCGGGAGCCCCGTTGCCCATGGCGATGCCGAGATCCGCGTCCTTGAGCGCCAGGGCGTCGTTGACACCGTCCCCGGTCATCGCCACGACGTGACCCCGGGACTTCAGAGCCCGCACCAGCGCCCGCTTCTGCTCGGGCGTGACGCGTCCCAGGACGCTGGCTCCCTCGACCGCGTCGGCCAGCCGCTCCAGGTCGACGGCCGTCTCCTGGCCACTGCCCGCCCCCGCCGGAAGAGTGCGTGCGTCAAGTGCCACGAGCTCGCCGCCGTCGGGTGCGGTGACACCGGCCTGACGGGCGACGGCGGCCACGGTCTCGGGGCTGTCTCCGGAGATGACCTTGGCATCCACGCCCTGCTGGCGGAAGTAGGCGAGGGTCTCAGCGGCGTCGGGGCGGATCTCCTCGGTCAGGACGACGATCCCGGCGGCCTCGAGGTCACCGGGAAGCCGCGGCTCGTCCTCCCCCGGGATCTGCGTCCAAGGAGAGTGTGACCGGGCCAGGGCCACGACGCGCACTCCCTGAGCGGCGATCCGGCGAGCGCGTTCCAGAACGTCCTCACCGGGTCCTGCCAGGACGATCTCGGGGGCGCCGAGCACCCAGGTGGTGGCGTCGACACGGACCGCGGACCACTTGCGGCGTGAGGAGAAGGGCACCGACTCCACACCGGCCGGCGCCAGCGTCTCCTCAAGCCCCTGCGCGCCGAGCCCCTCCCTGATGGCCTCCGCAGTGGCGTTGGTCTCCCCCACCGTGCTGAGCAGGGCCAGCGCCGAGAGCACCTCGGGTGGCGCCTGCGCGCCGTCGGGTCCCCGGACCTCCCCCAGGCGGATGCGGCCGGTGGTGATGGTGCCGGTCTTGTCCAGGCACAGGGTGTCGACCCGGGCCAGGACCTCGACGGCGGGCAGCTCCTGAACCAGGACGTTGCGCCTGGCCAGAGCCAGGGATGCGGTGGCGAAGTTGACGGAGGTCAGGAGCACCAGGCCCTGGGGCACCATGCTGACCACCCCGGCGATCCCGGCGACGACCGCGGGCCGCCACGCACCACTGCTCCAGGCCTCGGCGATGCTCCCGCTCAGGCGCAGCTGGGACCACACCAGAACCAGGGCCACGGGCACGATCACCCAGCTGATCCAGTGCAGCACCCGGTTGGTTCCGGCCTGCAGCTCGCTGACGACGAGGGAGTACCTGCGAGCCTCCCGGGCCAGCCGGTGGGCGTAGGCGTCCCCACCGACGGCGGTGGTACGGAACAGGCCGGTCCCGGCCGTCACCGTGGTGCCCGACATGACCTGATCGCCGCTATCAGGACGCACGGGCCGAGACTCCCCGGTAAGGATCGACTCGTCGATCTCGAGGCCGTCGCTGGTGACCACCTCCCCGTCCGCGGGCACCTGCTGACCGGCGCTGAGGCGTACGACGTCGTCGATGACAACCTCACCGACTGCCACCTCGGTCTCGATCCCCTCCCTCAGGACAACGGTCCGGGGAGACTCCAGGACGGCCAGACGGTCCAGGGCCCGCTTGGCCCGGATCTCCGCCAGGGTGCCGGTGGCCGTGTTGAGCAGCAGGACGAATCCGAACAGCGCGTCCGCCCAGTGCCCCAGTGCCAGAACGAGGACCAGGGCGCCGCCGAGGATGGCGTTGAAGATCGTGAAGACGTTGGCCCGCAGGATCTGGGCGGCG
Organism: Actinomyces sp. ZJ308; assembly: GCF_011752065.1. GTDB lineage: Bacteria > Actinomycetota > Actinomycetes > Actinomycetales > Actinomycetaceae > Actinomyces. The sequence continues at coordinate 58,559 of NZ_JAAIJY010000020.1, read as the reverse complement.
CTGCGGGAGGTCCGCTCTCGGTACTCGTTGGTCCGTCCGGCGCTGACGCGCTCGGCGACCTGGGCGGCACTGAGCCCGGTCACTGGGACCTCAGAGGTGTTCGTGGTGCTCACGGAGCAGACTGTAGTGATCGACCGAGGACTGGTCCTCCTCCTGCCGGCCGAGACGTCAGGACGTGACCTCGGCCCGCCGGGCATCGGCTCGCGACTTGAGGACCGAGGCGATGACGGTGACGACGACGGTGGTGACGATGACGCCGAGGGAGACCCCGATCGAGGCCTCGGGGATGCCGTGCCACTCCTGGCCCCCGTTGATGAAGGGGACCTCGTTGGTGTGCAGGGCGTGGACGATGAGCTTGAAGCCGATGAAGCCCAGGATGACCGCCAGGCCGTAGTGCAGGTAGACGAGCCGGTCGAGCAGGCCGTCGATGAGGAAGTAGAGCTGGCGCAGACCCAGCAGGGAGAAGGCGTTGGCGGAGAAGACGAGGAAGGGCTCGCTGGTCAGTGAGTAGATCGCGGGGATGGAGTCCACGGCGAACATGACGTCTGCCGTGCCGATGGCGATGATGCACAGCATCATGGGGGTGATCATGGTGCGTCCGGCGTGGCGGTGGATGACCTTGCCGCCCACGAAGCCGTCGGTCATGGGAATGACGCGGGCGATGAGCTTGACGAAGCCGCTGGGCTTGTATTCCTCGTCCTCGTCGTCGGGCTCCTCAACCCCCTCCCGGGCCTGGGAGAACGCGGTCCACAGGAGCCAGGCCCCGAAGAAGTAGAACACCCAGGAGAAGTTCTCGATGAGTGCGGCGCCGGCGAGGATGAAGACGAGCCTGAGGACGAGGGCGATGACGATGCCCGCGAGCAGCACCTCCTGCTGGTACTTCCGGGGCACCTTGAAGGAGGACATCATGATGACGAAGACGAAGAGGTTGTCGATGCTCAGCGCCTTCTCGGTGATGTAGCCGGCCAGGTACTCCTGGGCGAACCCGCTCCCCCACACGAACCAGACGATCCCGCCGAACACCAGGGCCATGGCGATGTAGGCCACCGACCAGACGGCGGCCTCCTTCATGGTGGGCTCGTGCGGCGTGCGCACGTGACCGATGATGTCGATCGCGATGAGGGTCAGGATGATGGCCGCCAGGCCGATCCACCCCAGGATGTGGACGTCCACGTGTTCTCCTCCGGTACGGAACTGGTACCGGAGGTCTCCTCCCGCCACGGGCGCCGGCGCTCAAGGCTCGTGCCGCTCTGGCCGCGACGCCGGGAACGCAGGGCCATTGTGTTCCTGCACCACCGTGATGACGACGTCGCCGTTGGTTGGGAGTACTCCCCTCCGTGTATAACGTCTGAGAGTCTAACGGGCGGCACCCTTCGGTGTAGCCCCATGAGTCCATCCGAGGCTGTGAGATCAGTCCGCGGCGCGCATGGCGCGCAGCTCCTTCTTGAGGTCCTGGATCTCGTCGCGCAGCCGGGCGGCGAGCTCGAAGTGGAGGTCCTCAGCGGCGGCGTGCATCTGCTGGGTGAGCTCGTTGATGAGCTCGACCAGGTCCTCCTGCGCCGCCCCGGCGAGCTTCTCGCGCACCGTGGCCTCGGCCGCGTGCTTGCGCCGTGCCCGCAGCGAGGAGTCCTCATGGCCCCGGTAGCCGCCGGCCAGCAGATCGGCGGTGTCGACGTCCTCGCGGGCGAGCATGTCGGTGACATCGGCGATCTTCTTGCGCAGCGGCTGCGGGTCAATACCGCGCTCGGAGTTGTAGGCCAGCTGCTTGGTGCGGCGCCGCTCCGTCTCCTCGATGGCCTCGGCCATGGCCGGGGTGATGGTGTCGGCATACATGTGGACCTCGCCGGAGACGTTGCGGGCGGCGCGTCCGATGGTCTGGATGAGGGAGCGGGTCGAGCGCAGGAAGCCCTCCTTGTCCGCGTCCAGGATGGACACCAGTGAGACCTCCGGCAGGTCCAGGCCCTCGCGCAGCAGGTTGATGCCGACGAGCACGTCGAAGCGTCCCAGCCGCAGCTCACGCAGGAGCTCGACACGCCGCAGGGTGTCGACGTCGGAGTGGAGGTACTCCACGCGCACGCCCCGCTCGGCGAGGTAGGTGGTGAGGTCCTCGGCCATGCGCTTGGTCAGAGTAGTCACGAGGATCCTCTCCTCGCGCTCGACGCGGGTGCGCACCTCCTCGAGCAGGTCGTCGATCTGCCCCTCGGTGGGCTTGACGACCACCTTGGGGTCCACCAGGCCGGTGGGCCGGATGATCTGTTCGACGACGCCGTCGGAGCGCTGGGTCTCGTAGTCGCCGGGGGTTGCCGACAGGTAGACGGTCTGTCCGATGCGGTCCTCGAACTCGGCGAAGGTCAGGGGCCGGTTGTCCAGGGCGGAGGGCAGGCGGAACCCGTGGTCGACCAGGGTGCGCTTGCGGGAGGCGTCGCCCTCGTGCATGGCTCCGATCTGAGGGACGGTCACGTGCGACTCGTCGATGACCAGGAGGAAGTCCTCGGGGAAGTAGTCCAGGAGGGTGTTGGGCGGGGTTCCGGTCTCACGGCCGTCGATGTGCAGCGAGTAGTTCTCAATCCCCGAGCACATGCCGATCTGCTGAAGCATCTCCAGATCGTAGGTGGTGCGCATGCGCAAACGCTGGGCCTCCAGGAGCCTGCCGTCGTGCTCGAGCTGGGCCAGGCGCTCGGCGAGCTCGGTCTCAATGCCCTCAATGGCCTTCTGCATGCGCTCGGGGCCGGCCACGTAGTGGGACGCGGGGAAGACGAAGACCTGCTCGGCGGTGTCGATGACGTCACCGGTCACGGGGTGGAGCGTGGCCAGGGCCTCGATCTCGTCGCCGAAGAACTCGATGCGGATGGCGAGCTCCTCGTACATCGGGATGATCTCCACCGTGTCCCCGCGCACGCGGAAGGTTCCCCGGGAGAAGTCGATGTCGTTGCGGGTGTACTGCATCGACACGAAGCGACGCAGAAGCTCGTCCCGGTCGATCTGCTGGCCCACCTCCAGGGTCGTCATCCGGTCCACGTACTCCTGGGGGGTGCCCAGTCCGTAGATGCAGGAGACGGAGGAGACGACGACGACGTCGCGGCGGGTGAGCAGGGAGTTGGTGGCGCTGTGTCGCAGGCGCTCGACCTCGTCGTTGATGGAGGAGTCCTTCTCGATGAAGGTGTCCGTCTGGGGGACGTAGGCCTCGGGCTGGTAGTAGTCGTAGTAGGAGACGAAGTACTCCACCGCGTTGTTCGGGAGCAGCTCGCGGAACTCGGCGGCCATCTGGGCGGCCAGCGTCTTGTTCGGCTCCAGGATGAGGGTGGGGCGCTGCACCTGCTCGACGAGCCAGGCAGTCGTCGCGGACTTGCCGGTTCCGGTGGCGCCCAGCAGGACGATGTCCTTCTCCCCCGCCTGAAGGCGCTCGGTCAACTCGGCGATCGCCGTGGGCTGGTCCCCACTGGGCGAGTAGGGACTGACGACCTCGAAGGGCTTGACGGCGCGCTGGAGCTCGGTGACGGGACGCATGCTCCCAGGCTACGCGGTCGCACCGACACCGATGACACCTCCGATCGCACGACCGCCTCGTTCATCTTCCTGCGATCCGAGCGTCACCACACTGATACGTCTTTGTATCCCGTCAGGAACCATTCAATCGAACTCGCCTATTACGGTGGTCCCCGCAGGACGCCAGGTCGTCCCATTCTCATCCCCTGAGCCCAAGGAGCTCTCATGGCCTTCATCGTTGCCGTCTCCGCCACCATCGTCGGCGCCCTCAGCCCCACCCGCACAGGCACTCGACGCAGCAGCTGATCCGTTCGAGTGCGTCCGCCGGCTCTACAGCTCGGTTCCGCCCCACTCGACGGCGGTGAATCCGGTTCGAGCAGGTGCCGGCACCAGGTCCTGCTCCGGAACCGGCGTCCGAGGCACCTCCCCGATGAGGACGTAGACCCGGATGAACGTCTCCGGGAGAACCTCAGCGCCCGACGAGGTGTCCGTGAATCGATAGACGGCGCGACGAGCGTACTCATCAGTGGCGAAGGTGACCAGGGCACTACCACGCTCGGCGATTCGTGGGCCCCAGAAGGTGATGAACTCGGATGCCTCACGCTGGCTGAGCCCCAGGACGGAGAGCTTCTCCTCCAGAAAACCGGTCGCCGCATCGGCGTGAACAACGAAGCCCTCGTCCTGAGTGGAGGAGGCGGGCCCCTCCCCCTCCCAGAACAGTGACGGGTAGTGTCGTCCTGAGGCGTCGGTGAGGTCCCCGTCGGGACTCGCCGTCACCTGCCAGCTGACGCGACCATCGGCCTGGGTCTGCGGCTTCGGATAGGTGTATGTCAGCCTCCCCTGGTAGTCCAGGCTCACCGAGAGATTCGTGGTCACTGAGGGGTAGAGGTACAGGACCGGCTTCTTATCCTGCTGGTCGGGGGCACAGCCCGCGAGCATCCCGATCCCCGTGAGGCTCCCGAGCAGCAGGAGCCTCCGACGAGTGAGGTCGGCCATCGACGATCGCGGCATAACGGCTCCTTCGACTGATACGTCTGCCCTAGCGGCGTCCGGGGCGCCGCAGCTCCTCGTCCCACTGTAGGAGTGGGCGCGATGTCTGCCGATGGGAAGGCGTCCCCGTTGTCAGGCGATGCCTCCCGGCTCCATGATCCGGGTGCTCCAGAGCCTGTCGACGTCCGCACGGAGCTCATCGGTCGACCCGGAGTTGGGCAGGACGGCGTCGGCGACGGCTCGCCGCTCCTCATCAGTCGCCTGCGATGCGATACGGGCCAGAGCCTCATCGCGCCCCATCCCTCGCTCGGCGAGTCGCTTCAGGCGCAGCTCGAGATCGGCCTCAACGACGACGACGAGGTCGAACAGGTCCTGCATCTGTCCCTCGACAAGCAGGGGGACGTCGTAGACCGCCACCTGTCCGGCCGGAACCGTCTCCATCCGGGCCCACGCCTCGGCCGCGATGAGGGGCAGAAGGATCTCCTCCAGGCGCGCCAGGCGCAGCTCATCGGAGAAGACCACACGCCCCAGGGCGCTGCGGTCGAGTGAGCCATCGGAGGCGAGAACGTCGTCTCCGAACTCAGCCACGACCGCCGCGAGACCGTCGCTGCCCGGAGTGACGACGTCGCGAGAGATCTCGTCCGCACTGGTGACGACCGCTCCATGATCCGCCAGCAGGGCGGCGACAGTAGACTTACCAGCGCCGATGCCGCCGGTCAGCCCCACGCGTAGAGCGCGATCCGTAGGACGGTGAGTGGGCCGGGCTGCAGACGTATGATGCATGACCCCATCATGCCGTGACCCGCCTGACCAGGGCCAGCGTGTTTCCGATACTGGTGACTGCGACTACCGCGGGGCCTGTCATCCGGGTTCTGAGACGCCCTCGTCACCAACCTTGATCGTTGTCATCGAGCCCGGACGTCTTCTTCCTCCTCGTCCCCGGCCGTAGGGGGCGATGCGCTCCTCGACCTTGGCCAGGGCCTCAGCAGCCCTGCGTGGAGGACTCACACAGCGGGAGACCTGGGTCGAGGCCCGCGAGATGACCTCTCGGACGATCGGGGCCCGAGAGCTGTCCTCCTCCACCCCTTCAACGAGAACCTCCGCCAGGGCGGAGAGCACCTGTACCGCAATGAGCGGGTCACCGACGGCGTCGATCAGCATCCCGCAGCGTTCCCCCGGACGGTTCAACGGCCAGCTCGCCATCGCCTCGCAGCACCGCTGCCATGCCCGCAGGCTGGAGGCGTTGTCACCACGCGCCTGGGCTGCGTGGGATGCCAGGGCCAGTGCGGCGCAGGCAGTCTCCGTCCACCCCTGGCTCAGACTCAGCTCCGCCGTGTCGAGGTGCTCCTTCTCCGCGCGCTCGTTGGCGCCGAGCGCGGCCAGGAGTCGCCCGAAGGCCAGTCGAAGGTCGACGACCAGCTCCAGGGCGGTGTCGTCAACCACGTCAGACAGTGAGGCACTGACAGTTTCAGCCGTCGTCATGGCGCGTTGACGCACCGACTCCATGCCGTAGCCGCGAGACAGGGTGAGCAGCTCGCGGACCTCCTTGAGCAGGGCTCCTTGGTTACGCAGTCGCGAACGGTCCGCCGGCACCGCACTCGTCACCGTCCCGTAGGACCGAGTGGCCAGCCCTGCGGCCTCGGCGGCCATCCTCATCTCGATCCGGTAGGAGACGCCGTTGTTGCCGTTGCGAGTATCGAAGCGGACAGCAATGCCGCGAGCGAAGCTGGTGATGACGTCGTAGGCGTGGGCAACCGTGTCCCATGCGGTCAGCTCCAGATCGCCCCACGGGGTCTTCCAGCTCAACGAGGCGCCCAGGGCGTGATTGCCGTAGCCGGATCTGTTCGCCTCCCTCATCACCAGGGCCAGCCCGACGGCCGTGTTCATCAACCGCCAGGCCGATGCCTCGGCCACACCCTTCAAGTCGGTGTGACGCATGAGTGCAATGGCTCGCTGCCACTGGGAGGACAGGCCGAGGTACTCGAGTCTGTCGCCGAGTGACTGCAGCGAGGCGACGTCGGGCAGGTGAAGCCGGCTCAGGGAGACGAATGCGTCCTCGGCCTCAACGAGTCGTTTGTGCGCCAGATAGGGAATCAGGACAGCCCCCAGACCCTGTGCGCTCTCCACGGGATCGGCTTCGGCACGGTTCGGTGTCGCGGTCGTGGTACTGATGACGCCGGAGTAGTCGTCGTGCATGCGGGCAGTCGCCAGTACCGCTCCGGTATCGGTCTCGCCGAAGGAGAACAGCCTGGCCTCGCGAAGCTGTTCGAGGGCCTCGTCCCTGAGCCCGAGGACGGCGGAGAGCTCGACCCGTGCATAGCGCAGCGGGAGCGTCGAGTAGCCGTGGGCCGCCCTGAGCCTCCGGCAGAAGGAGATCGCCTGGTCGAGGCTCTCCTTGCTCATGTCCGGGTTCTGACCGAGCTGGACCAGCCACGCCCGATCGACGACGGACAGTGCCTGCGCCACCTGGTCGGGTGACTCGTCCGGGGCCGGTCCCTCGGCACCGTCAGCGACGATTGCCTTCCACAGGGCAGCAGCGCTGGCGCGACTGGGGCAGACGGGGTCGACATCCTCCAGGGCACGGGCAATGTCGTCCCAACAGCTCATGTCGCCTCCATCAGTCGTCGCGTACGGGTCGTCCTGTTCCAAGAGAGCCAAGGAGCATCAGCCCCGGCCACAGCCTCGCACGGTGACGCGGTCTGAGCGATGGGGAGAGGGCACCAGCGTCTGAGGGTCTCCACCTGCCTTGCAGGTGGAGACCCTCAGAGGAGCTCAGTGTTCAGTCCTGATCAGTGATGAGAAATGCAGGAGCTCAGTTACCGGTGAGCTTCTCGCGCAAGGCGGCCAGAGCCTCGTCAGAGGCGAGCGTTCCCGAGGCCTCCGAGGGAGCCGAGGAGTAGGAGGTGTTGCCTGCGGGGGCCGCCGCCGGCGCACCGGACTCCTGCTCCTCCTCCAGTGCCTTGGCGACCTGGGCCTTGTGGGCCTCCCACCGGGCGTGAGCCGCCGCGTACTCGGCCTCCCAGGCCTCGCGCTGGGCGTCGTAGCCCTCGAGCCACTCGTTGGTCTCCGGGTCGAAGCCCTCGGGGTACTTGTAGTTGCCCTGCTCGTCGTACTCGGCCGCCATTCCGTAGAGGCTGGGGTCGAAGTCCTCGGAGGCGGGGTCGACACCCTCGTTGGCCTGCTTCAGCGACAGGGAGATGCGACGACGCTCCAGGTCGATGTCGATGACCTTGACGAAGACCTCGTCACCGACCTTGGCCACCTGCTCGGGCACCTCGACGTGACGCTGGGCCAGCTCGGAGATGTGAACCAGACCCTCGATACCGTCCTCGACGCGGACGAAGGCACCGAAGGGAACCAGCTTGGTGACCTTGCCGGGAACAACCTGGCCGATGGCGTGGGTACGGGCGAAGGCCTGCCACGGGTCCTCCTGGGTCGCCTTGAGCGACAGGGAGACGCGCTCGCGATCGAAGTCGACGTCCAGGACCTCGACAGTGACCTCGTTACCGACCTCGACGACCTCGGAGGGGTGGTCGATGTGCTTCCAGGAAAGCTCGGAGACGTGGACCAGGCCGTCGACGCCGCCCAGGTCCACGAAGGCACCGAAGTTGACGATGGAGGAGACGACACCGGAGCGGACCTGCCCCTTCTGGAGCGTCTGAAGGAAGTTGGTGCGGACCTCGGACTGGGTCTGCTCGAGCCAGGCGCGGCGGGAGAGGACCACGTTGTTGCGGTTCTTGTCCAGCTCGATGATCTTCGCCTCGAGCTCACGGCCCACGTAGGGCTGGAGGTCACGCACACGACGCATCTCCACCAGCGAAGCGGGCAGGAAGCCGCGCAGACCAATGTCCAGGATGAGACCACCCTTGACAACCTCGATGACGGAGCCGGTGACGACGCCGTCCTCCTCCTTGATGCGCTCGATGGTGCCCCAGGCGCGCTCGTACTGCGCACGCTTCTTGCTCAGGAGCAGGCGGCCCTCCTTGTCCTCCTTCTGCAGGACAAGAGCCTCGATCTCGTCGCCGACGGAGACGATCTCATCGGGGTCGACGTCGTGCTTGATGGACAGCTCGCGAGCGAGAATGACGCCTTCGGTCTTGTAGCCAATGTCGAGGAGGACCTCATCGCGGTCGACCTTGACAACAGTGCCCTCGACGATATCGCCGTCATCGAAGTACTTGATGGTCTCGTCAACGGCGGCGAGGATCTCCTCGGTCGAGCCGATGTCGTTGACTGCGACCGGGGCGGGGCTGGGCGTAGTGGTTGTCATTGAGTGGATGCTCCGAATACGGATAGTTGGATCGGGTCGATAGAGACTGCGCGCTCCCCAGTGGCGCGAACCGGCCCGGACCAATTCATCACCCTGGTTGGATTACTCTCATAGGAGACGCCCAGGAGCGCACGAGTGAACCTTAGCAGCACGTGACGAATCCGTAACTAGACGATCCTCAAGCATTCTCCCGCATGCGCGTGCAATCGCTCACGTCATCTGACAACTGGGTATCGAAAGGATGACGTCACAGCCTCATTTACGTATCAACGGCTTTTTCCGGCGCTGATCGACGGTCTCGGGAAGAGCCTAGTGGGCAGCCTCACGCCAGGTGCGTCCTCGTCCGACAGCGACATCGAGAGGGACCGAGAGCTCGGCCGCACCCCCCATCTGCTCCTTGAGGAGGGTCTCGACCTCCTCGGCCTCTCCAGGCGCGACCTCGACCAGGAGCTCGTCGTGAATCTGCAGGAGGACGCGACTGCACAGGTCCTGCTCGCTCAGCGCGCGATCGACGTCGATCATGGCCTTCTTGACGATATCGGCGGCGCTGCCCTGGATAGGGGCGTTGAGCGCGGCCCGCTCGGCCATCTCGCGGCGCTGCCGGTTGTCGCTGGTCAGGTCCGGCAGGTAGCGACGACGACCGAACATCGTCTCGGTGTATCCGTCACGACGTGCCTGCTCCACCACGGACTCCAGGTAGTCGTGAACCTTTCCGAATCTGGCGAAGTAGGCGCTCCTCAAGTCCGCGGCCTCGGCGTTGTCGATGCCGAGCTGGCGGGCCAGCCCGAAGGTGGACAGCCCGTAGGCCAGCCCGTAGCTCATGGCCTTGACGTGGCTGCGCTGCTGAGCGGTCACGTCGTCAACCTCGATGCCGTGGACCATGGCGGCGACGTAGCGGTGCAGGTCCTCCCCGCTGCGGAAGGCCTCGATGAGTGCCTGATCACCGGACAGGTGCGCCATGATGCGCATCTCGATCTGGGAGTAGTCGGCGGTCATCAGGCACTCGTAGCCCTCACCGACGGTGAAGGCCTCACGGATGCGCCTCCCCTCCTCGTTGCGGGCCGGGATGTTCTGCAGGTTGGGGTCGGTCGATGACAGGCGCCCGGTGGCCGCGATGGTCTGCTGGAAGGTGGTGTGGATGCGCCCGTCGGTCTGGATCGCCTTGCGCAGGCCCTCCACCGTCTGCCTCAGCTTGATGGCGTCTCGGTGCTCGAGAAGGTTCTCCAGGAACGGGTGTGACGTCTTGGCGTACAACCCGGCCAGGGCCTCGGCGTCGGTGGTGTAGCCGGTCTTCGTCTTGCGGGTCCTGGGCATCTTCAGCTCGTCGAACAGGACGGCCTGGAGCTGCTTGGGACTGGAGAGATTGAGCTCACGCCCGGCAGCGGCGTAGGCGCCCTCAGCGGCGTGGGTGACTCGGGCATCGAGCTCGGTCTCGCGGGCGGCGAGCACGGCGTCATCAACGGCGATACCCGTGTCCTCCATCACTGTGAGGGTCGCGGCCACGGGCATCTCCAGGTCGGTGAAGAGTCCTACGGCGTTGCGGACCGCCATCTGCTCGTCGAGCACCGACTGGAGAGGGAGGAGGACGGCCGCTCGCCGCGCACTGGCCCGATGCGCATCGGGCACGGCCTCGGAGGCCAGGGCCTCGAGGTCGAAGGCGCTCTGGGACGCGCTGGGGCCATCGTCTGTCCGGTCCCCGCCCCCGCTGATGTCTGCCAGGTCGATGCCGAGCCAGCGCTGGGCGAGGGTGTCGACGTCGTAGCTGCGCTGCTCGGGGCGGCACAGGTAACCGGCCAGCGAGGGGTCCGCGATGACACCGTCCAGCGTGAGTCCACGGGCGGTCAGAGCATGCCAGCTCCCCTTGGCGTCGGCGACCAGCTTGGACCGGTCGAGGTCGGCGAGAACCTCGGCGAGGGCGGCCTCGTCCTCGGGCAGGATCTCGGTGAGGTCGATGGCCACCGCGTGGGCGCCGTCGGACAGCGAGACGAGCGTGGCATCGCCCTCCACCGGTTTGAGGACTCCGACGACGTCGACTCCCAGCGAACGGGCCCCGTCGTCGTCGGTCGCAGGCAGGTTGGTCTCCAGCCACTGAGACAGGTTCCCCGCGGGGAGATCGTGGCCGAGCGAGACGATCTCGAGGCTGCTCAGGGCCCCCAGGGGGCCGGACTCCTCTCCTTCTGAGGCCTCGGCATGGTCGGAGATGTCGGTGAAGGTCAGGGTGCGCAGCGCCCGCTGGTGCAGGGTGCGGAACTCCAGGAGCTCGAAGACGCGCGCCAGGTCGGCGCGGTCGGCACCTGAGACACGCAGGTCGATTCGGGGAGCGACTCCCAGCTCCAGGTCGGTGAGCAGACGGTTGAGGCGCCGGTTGCGCATGACGTCGTCGAGGTGATCACGCAGGGACTGTCCCGCCTTGCCCTTGATCTGGTCGGCGTGGGCGATGACTCCGTCGAGCCCGTCGTAGAGGTTGAGCCACTTGGCCGCCGTCTTGGGGCCGACGCCCGGAACCCCGGGAAGGTTGTCGCTGGTCTCCCCCACGAGGGCGGCGAGATGGGGGTAGCGCTCGGGCGTCACCCCGTAGCGCTGCTCGACCTCTTCGGGCGTCATGCGGCGCAGCGTTGAGACGCCTTTGACCGGGTAGAGCACGGTGCAGCGCTCGGTGACGGTCTGGAAGGAGTCTCGGTCTCCCGAGCAGATGAGGACCTCCATACCCTCCGCCTGGGCCGAGCTTGCCAGGGTGGCCAGAATGTCGTCCGCCTCGTAGCCCGCAGCGGTGAGCGCTTTGACGCCCATGGCCTCCAGGACCTCCTGGATGAGCTCGACCTGCCCGAGGAAGGGCTGCGGCGTCTCGTCGCGGGTCCCCTTGTACTCGGCGTACTCCTCGGTGCGGAAGGTGCCTCCCGGCAGGTCGAAGGCGACCGCGACGTGTGTGGGGCGCTCGTTCTCCAGCAGCGAGAGGAACATGGAGACAAAGCCGTGGACGGCGTTGGTGGACTGGCCGGTCGACGTCGTGAAGTTGTCGACCGGCAGCGCGTAGAACGCGCGGAAGGCCATGGAGTGGCCGTCGATGAGAAGAAGACGCTCGGGGGCCGGGTCCGAGGGGTTCTGAGATGTTGGGCTCGTCGCAGGGCTGGTCGCGGTGGTGCTCACCGTGCCAGCCTAGGCCCATGAGCCATCCACAGTCCGACTCGCCCCTCTCCCCCGTCAGTGGAGGAGAGCCATCCGACTCTCAGGCTTCTCCTGTCTCCCCGGCCTCTCCCGTATCCTCCACGCCTCTTGACCCCTCAGGCTCCGCGCGGTTCGACGGGTCCGGTGAGTCCGTCTCCGCCGAGTCCGCGGTGGAGATCGAGACGGTCGAGTCCGCCGACTCCTCCAGCTCACCCGCGATCGTGGGCCCCCTGGGCCCTGTGGGCCGTGTCACGGCGGCCTCCTACTCCGGAGCGAGCACCGCTGCCGTCGCCTTCCCGGATCCGGCTCGCCGCCCATACCCCGATCCTCGCCCCGCCGGTTCCGCCGTCTCCGCCTCCTCCGCGCTGCACGCGGTGCTGGAGGACAGTGAGGAGGGGACGTTGATGGACACGCTCGGGATGGAGGTCGTCAACCGGGACGCGGATCGGACCGAGGTCCGGATGCCGGTCGAAGGAGCACGGCAGGTCGTGGGGATCCTGCACGGTGGCGCCACAGCTGCGCTCATCGAGACGGCCGCCTCCGTGGCAGCGCGTGCGGCGGCACCCGACGGCGCCATCCCGGTCGGGGCGGAGCTGACCGTCAGTCACCTGCGTTCCGTGACCCGTGGCTGGGTGACGGCCGCCGCGACTCCACTGCACCGCGGCCGCCGCACCGTGGTCTACCAGGTGGCGGTGACCGACGAGGACGAGCGGACGATCGCGGTGGGGACGCTTCGCAGCCTGTTCACCTGAGACACCGCGACGGACGTGGCACGGACGTGGCTCAGTCCTTCTTGGCGGCGCCGACCTGCTCAATGACGGCGTCGGCGACCTCGCGCATGGTCAGGCGTCGGTTCATGGAGGTCTTCTGGAGCCATCGGAACGCCTCCGGCTCGCTCAGTCCCATGCGTTCCATGAGCAGGCCCTTGGCCCGGTCAACGCGCTTGCGGGTCTCGAAGCGCTCAGTGAGGTCAGAGATCTCACTCTCCAAGGAGAGGATCTCCTCGTGCCGGGACATGGCGATCTCAAGAGCCGGGATGAGGTCCGCCGGCGTGAAGGGCTTGACGACGTAGGCCATGGCGCCGGCGGCGCTGGCTCGCTCCACGAGCTCGGTCTGGGAGAAGGCGGTCAGCATCACGACGGCGCAGTTGTGCTTCTCAAGAATCCTCTCCGCTGCCGTGATGCCGTCGGTCACCGGCATCTTGACGTCGAGAACGCACAGGTCGGGGGTGTGCTCATCAGCCAGGCGGACGGCCTCCTCCCCGTCTGCAGCCTCAGCGACGATCTCGTACCCGGCGTCGGTGAGGGTCTCGACGATGTCGAGGCGGATGAGGGTCTCGTCCTCAGCGACGAGTACCCGGCGGGACCTGGTGGTGCTGGACTCATTGCTCACGGCTGTGATCCTAGTATGATCTCGCTGTTGGCGCTCTCGCAGAGGGGTGACCGCGCCTCCGTAGCCCAATTGGCAGAGGCATCCGACTCAAAATCGGAGTGTTGTGGGTTCGAGTCCCACCGGAGGTACTCATGACTGAGGGGCCTCCCACCATGCGATGGGAGGCCCCTCAGTGTCGATGCTCAGGCCTTGTAGTCGACCGTCTCACCCACGGTGTGGACACGGATCGAGTTGGTGGAGCCGGGCGTACCCGGAGGCATACCGGCCACGATGACGACGGTGTCGCCCGGCTGTGCCAGGTGCTTGTCCTGGAGGATCTCGTCGACCTGAGCCACCATCTCGTCGGTGTGCTGAACCTCGGGAACCTCATAGCTCTGCACGCCCCAGGAGACAGCGAGCTGGTTGCGCGTCTCGTGCAGCGGGGTGAAGGCCAGCAGCGGCAGGGGCGAGCGCAGGCGCGACAGGCGTCGGGCCGTGTCGCCGGACTGGGTGAAGGTCACCAGATAGGTGACGTCGAGATGCTCACCCATCTCAGCAGCGGCGCGGGTCAGCGCCCCGCCGCGTGTCTGCGGGTAGGAGCCCAGGCCGGGAATGCGCTCGCCGCCGTGCTCCTCGACGTTCTCGATGATGCTGGCCATGGTGCGCACGGCCTCGATGGGGTAGGCGCCCACGGAGGTCTCTCCGGAGAGCATGACCGCGTCGGCGCCGTCGAGGATCGCGTTGGCGCAGTCGGAGGCCTCGGCGCGGGTGGGGCGTGGGTTCTGGATCATGGACTCCAGCACCTGGGTGGCCACGATGACCGGCTTGGCCTGGCGGCGTGCCAGCTCGATGGCGCGCTTCTGCACCAGCGGGACGGCCTCGAGGGGCATCTCCACGCCGAGGTCACCGCGAGCCACCATGATGCCGTCGAAGGTGGAGACGATGTCGAAGAGGTTCTCCACCGCCTGGGGCTTCTCGATCTTGGCGATGACCGGGATGCGCACGCCGACCTCGTCCATGATCTCGTGGACGTCCTTGATGTCGTCGGCATCGCGCACGAAGGACAGGGCGATGAGATCGGCGCCGATCTTGAGCGCCCAGCGCAGGTCCTCACGGTCCTTCTCGCTGAGGGCCGGAACGGAGACGGCGACACCGGGCAGGTTGATGCCCTTGTTGTTGGAGACGTAGCCGGGTACCTCGACCTTGGTGACGACGTCGGTGTCTGTCACGGCCACGACCCGCACCGCCACGTTACCGTCGTCGATGAGGAGCCGGTCACCGGGACGGCAGTCGCCCGGAAGCCCCTTGAAGGTGGTGGAGGCGCGCTTGACGGTGCCGAGAACGTCATCGATGGTGATCGTGAACTCGTCACCCTTGTTGAGCATGACCTTCTGGTCATCGACGAAACGACCCAGGCGGATCTTGGGGCCCTGGAGGTCGACCAGAACGGCGACGGCGCGGCCGGAGGCGGCTGCGGCCTCGCGGATACGGGCGATGACCTCCTCCTGGTCCTCGGCACGGCCGTGGGAGCGGTTGATGCGTGCGACGTTCATGCCGGCGTCCACGAGCGCTTGCACCTGCTCGGGAGAATCAGTGGCGGGTCCGAGGGTACATACGATCTTGGCTCTACGCATGGGGCCAGGATACGGGACACCGGGCCCTGTGCACGAGGACGAATCCCGGCACTGCTCAGGTTGCGACGAGCCTCACCCGGCTTGTCCTCGCACTCAGCATCGAACCGAGTCCTGGAACGGCCGGTCAGGCGCCTGAGGCTGGCCGGGAGCTCGTCGTCCTTGCGTCGGTCCCGGCCGTCGAGGAGTCCTCGGACGAGTCCTTCTCAGCCGACTCGTCTTCCGAGCCGCCGTTGCCCGGGCCCTCCCCCGATCTTTCGATGGCGTCACTGAGGGGACGCCTGGAGGCGATGGCCAGGCCGATGGCGCCGACGAGGAAGATGACGATGGAGGTCCACACGTTCAGCCGCAGGCCGAGAATCGTCTCCGCCTCGTCGATGCGCAGCATCTCGATCCACACCCGGCCGGCGGTGTAGACCATGAGGTAGACCCACAACAGCCGCCCTCCGGTGACCCCGCGGCGGGACAGCATCCTTCGTCCGACCCACACCAGCAGCGCCGCCCCGGCAAGGTTCCACAGGGCCTCGTAGAGAAAGGTCGGGTGAAACAGGGTTCCGGGCGGGTAGCTCGACCCGGGCGGCAGGTGGGCGTCGTCGATCTGCAGCCCCCAGGGCAACGTCGTCGGTGCACCGTAGAGCTCCTGGTTGAACCAGTTCCCCAGTCGACCAATGGCCTGCGCGACCAGCAGTGCCGGAGCGACGGCGTCGGCAAGCGGAGCGATGCGCAGACCACGGTGGCGCAGCAGAAGCACCCCGGCCAGGACACCGCCCGCGATACCTCCCCAGATGCCCAGACCGCCCAACCACACCTGCGGGATCAGAGCCGGGTCGCCGTCCGGGCCGAAGTAGGCCTCGGGCGAGGAGAGCACGTGATAGATCCGGGCGCCGACGATTCCCGCCGGAACGGCCACGATGGCAACATCGAGGGTGACCTCCGGCTGGCCTCCCCTGGACCGGTAGCGACGGTCGGACCACCACACAGCCACGAACACGCCGATGAGAATGCACAGTGCATAGGCCCGCACCGGAATGGGACCGATGTGCCAGACACTTGACGAGGGGCTTGGCAGGCCGGTAGGTGCCGTCGACATGTCGGACACCGCTGACATCGCCGACATCATGGTGGAAAGCGTGGTGACGGACACTCAGAGGACCTCTCGGTGGGCGGAAGGGATCAGCGCCGGGTGCGCCCCGGCGGCGACCAGCTCGGCAACGAACTGCTGAGGATCGGTGGATCGGATGATGGCCTCACCGACGAGAACGACGTCGGCGCCGCAGCGGGCGAAGCTCATGACGTCGTGGGGGCCTCGCACTCCTCCGGCGGCGATGCGCGTGACCTGGGTGGGCAGTACGTCGGTGACCTGGTCGAACCGGCCGCAGTCGACGGCCAGGGAGTCGGGGTCTCGGGTATCGATGGCGATGATACGGGCACCGGCGTCAACCGCAGTCAAGGCCTCGCGACGGGTACGGGCCTCGACGACGGCGCTCATGCCCAGGGAGTGGACCCGCTCGATGAGCCCTTCCAGCACCAGGGTCTCGAGGCGGGCATCGAGCATGAGCAGATCGGCGCCATGAGCCCGGGCCTCGTGAACCTGATAGGGGGTCACCACCAGATCGTTGGCGAGGACGGGGAGATCCACCGCGGCCCTGACGGCATCCAGGTCCTTGAGAGAGCCTCGTGTCGCGCTCGGACCGGTGACCACTGAGACGCAGGCGGCGCCGCCTGCGGCGTAGAAGCAGGCCAGCATCCCGGGGTCACCGACGCCGCTGAGGTCTGCGAACGTGGCCGTGGAGCGCTTGACCTCGGCGATGACCGTGACCGCGCGGTCGTCGGTACGCAAGCTGGACAGGGCACTGATGGCGCTCGGGGCGAGGCGGGAGGACTCTCGTAGACGAGCCAGCGAGACACGCGAAGCGCGGCGGTCGGCAGCCGCCCTGGCATCGGCCACCATCGCCTCGAACGAGGTCATCACGCACCTCCTCGATCTCACCTGCCGGCGCTCCCGGAGGGCGCCTGTCGTACCCATCGTGACGGCCGGGGGCCGTCTGTTGCAAATCGTTGGACCCTCGAGCGCGGAACGGTCAGTCAGGACGCACGCCCCGCCGGGCCCCAAGGTCACCACCCGCCAGGAAGCAGGTGCGCTCGCCGGTGTGGCAGGCCGCTCCGACCTGGTCGACCTCGACCAGGAGAGCGTCCCCGTCGCAGTCCAGACGGACGGTCTTGACGTACTGCGCGTGACCGGAGGTGTCCCCCTTGCGCCAGTACTCTCGGCGAGACCGCGACCAGAAGGTCACGCGCCCCTCGGTCAGAGTGCGCCGAAGCGCCTCGTCATCCATCCAGCCCACCATGAGAACCTCACGTGAGTCGTACTGCTGGACGACGGCGCAGACCAGGCCATCGGCGTTGCGCTTCAGACGCGCGGAGATCCAGGAATCGAGAGCCACGACTGCATTATGCACGTTATTCTCCCGTCACCCCGGAGGCCCCAGCAGCGGACCGAGGTAGACCCACATTCCGGGCAGGTTGCGAACCACGGCGAAAACAACAAGCGCCACGCCAAGAAGAACGCCCTCTCTTCCCGTGATGAACTGCCGACGCCGCCCTCGGGCCGAGGCGATCAGCCAACGCACCAGCAGAAGAACGGCCAACGCCTCGATCACGAGGGCGAAGGGGTTGTAGCTGAGCGCCCCCCACAGGTCACCATGCATGAGCTCCCGAGTCGCCCGCGTGCCGCCACACAGTGGGCACCACAATCCCGTCAACCGGTGGAGCGGACAGAGGTCCGGAAGTCCCGGAGAACTGCGGGGCAGGGTCAGTGCCCTCAGGACAATGAGGCCACCAGGAACAGTGGAGAGAGCCATGAGAAGCCCCAGGCCGACCCGACTACGAGTGGCAGCACGACTGTCACCCGGATAAACACGTCTAGCCATGTCTCGTAAACCAGCCCTCACGCCTGCAACATACCGAGGTAGGCGATGAAGAATAAGAGATAGGCGGCACTGACTGCGGCACCCACACTCCCCAGAACAACCCCAATGATCGACATCGTCTTGTTCGTAGCGCGTCCCTCATCGGCCGCACGCATCCCTTTGACTCCTACAATGATCGCCGGAACTCCGAGCAGCAGGCCCAGGTAACAGGATAGAAGTAAACTCGCGATACCGAGGCCGAGCGCCCACCCGCCCAGGGCGTTGGCCTCATATCGACGCGGATCGTAGGGAACCCCCCAGTACATTCCCGGACCATACGGCGCGTAAGGGCCGTAAGAAGTCGGTGGGTAGGCATACTGCTGACTGTACGGTTGACCGTAGGACTGCTCAGGAGGAGCCGAGTACGGAACCACCTGACCTCCAGGCGGCGTCAAGTACGGGTCAGGCTGACCAGCCGAATAACCGGCACTGTAATACCCGCCCCCGACGGGATCGCCCACCCCATCAGAGAAAGAGCGCCCTTGAGCAGACAGATAATCTTGGTCACCAGAACTTCCATGTGGATAAGGATTCAATTCACTCATTGTTCCTCCGAGCGGGCCACGTGCGACGCGTAGTCCACATGATGGCATGAAATCCCACGGTGCACGTGGAGCTTCCATGGGGACAACACCCCATCACCGCCTCTGCCGCATATAGCTTCGCCACACAAGCCTCAAGCGAGGCTTGTGTGGCGAAGCAAAGCGAGACACAGGCCTGAGCGCCCACGCACGTCAGACCGACTGGAAACTATTGATGGCCTCGGTGATCTGTCCGGTAGCGAAGGCAATAATCAGCCACAGGATCGAGAGTCCTCCCATCACGATTCCGGCGATGGACATCCCCTTATTGGTCGCACGCCCCTCGTTCGCCGCCTGCATCCCCAGGTAACCCACGATCATCGCAGGGATACCAGTGATGACGCTGCAGCAGATCAGGCTGGCGATCCCGAGCCCGAGGGCCCAGCCTCCCAACGAGTTCTTCTCGTCGGGCCTGGGCCCGAAGCCACCTCCGTAGCCTCCGGGCTGCTGGTTGTACGGACCATTGGGGTAGGCACCCATGTTGCTCATAGATTCTCTCCGTGTCGATAGGGTTCGATGAAGTCGATGTGGGCGATGTGTCATCGAAGTGTAACAGGATCCGCCGGGCACGCAAATCCAGACCTCTTGCAGGCCGGCCAGGGCGTTTGCCGCCAGACGGATCCAGCTTCTCACAAGAAGAACAATGAGAGCCCCACAGATTCCATTGACCCCCAAGACAATACCGGCAGTCCCAGCGCCACGATTGGTGGCCCCACCCCGGCCCACTGCCGCCTGCGCCCCCATCCCCAGAACAATGGCTATTACCCCGAGCACGAGTCCGCGACAGAAGATTTCCGCCACACCCAGCCCAAGGTTCCGGCTACCCAAGTAGTTTTTCTCACTGCCCGGACACTCACAGAAACGTCCACCATCCGAGTAATTCGGTTAACTATAGTAAAAATTCGACGCCAGTCTTCCACATGCTGAGGTATCTCACCGGGGTTGAGGGCGTGCGTGACATGAGTGTTGGAATGTCACGGACGGGCTGGTAGGTCCGGGGGACGCGTCTAATTTGGTGAGAAAACCTTATTCAACGCACCGGATGGTCCGCGTCACGCAGAGCCTTCTTGACGTCGCTGATGGTCATCGCGCCGTAGTGGAAGACCGAGGCCGCCAGGACGGCGTCGGCGCCGTGGTCGGCCGCGATCGCGAAGTCCTCAGGACGTCCGGCGCCGCCGGAGGCGATGAGAGGCACTCGGACCTGAGCGCGAACGGCATCGATCATCTCAATGTCGAAGCCGCCGGTAACGCCGTCGGCGTCCATGGAGTTCAGGAGGATCTCTCCGGCGCCCAGCTCCGAGCCCCGAACCGCCCAGGCGACGGCGTCGATTCCGGTCGATACCCGTCCTCCATGGGTGGTGACCTCGTAGCCTGAGGCAGTGGTGACACCGGACGGGCACCTGCGCGCGTCCACGGACAGGACCACCACCTGGTTGCCGAATCGCTGCGCCACCTCTGCCAGCAGCTCAGGACGAGTGATGGCGGCGGTGTTGACACCGACCTTGTCCGCGCCAGCGCGCAGAAGCTGGTCCACGTCATCGACGGTACGCACTCCACCGCCGACGGTCAGGGGGACGAACACCTGCTCCGCAGTACGGGACACCACGTCCAGCATGGTGGAGCGCCCCTCATGAGAGGCCGACACATCCAGGAAGGTGATCTCGTCAGCCCCCTGGGCGTCGTAGCGAGCGGCCAGCTCCACTGGGTCACCGGCATCCTTGAGATCTTGGAAGTTCACGCCTTTGACGACACGACCGTCCTTGACGTCAAGGCAGGGGATGATGCGAATGGCAACACTCATGAGTGATCCTAGGTGGTGGGGCGGGGAGACGAGGAGGCCTGCGGCGGGGCGGTCTGGCTGCCACCCGACTGTCCAGCGGATGCCCCGGAGGCCTTGCCCGGGTCCCTGGCGAGGACGTCGATGACCACGACAACAGGCTCGGTGCCCTGTGCCTGCTCCGCAGGGAGAGAGAGCACCACGCGTGAGCCCACCGTGATGTCGACCAGGTTCTGGGAGACACCCACCAGCGCGTTGCTCATGTCGAGCTGCTTGGGCGGGATCTGGAAGCCGAAGGTCGATTCCTCGAGGGGCTGGCCCGTCGCCCAACTGACCATCGTGGTACGGGCGATGAGCTTGTCCTGGGGACTGATCTGGGGGCCGGTGCCCTTGATGAGAACCGCGGTGGAGGCCTGGGTGGGGGCTGGGAGGCCTGCGGTGCTGACCGTGATGGAACCATCCGATCCTTCGCTGACGGTGGGGCTGCCCGTGGCGGGTTCCCTTGCCTCTCCGGTCGCCGTGGTGGGGAGAAGGTCGACAACAGTGATCTTCGTTGTTCTGGAGCCGTCCTCCTCGTCGGCGGGCTCGCGAAGAACGACCCGGGCTCCCTCGCGCTGGCCCGAGACCGCTGCGTTGATGTAATCGCCCACCTCAGGGCCCAGCATCCCCTGCCACAGCTTGTAGCCGTCATCGTTGCCAGTCGTGTTGCGTCCGTCAATGCCGGAGAACTGGGAGACCTGCAGGATCACCGGCGATCCTTCTGAGACCGCACGTCCCTGGCCGGTCTCGACGACGTCGGTCAGCACGTCACTGGGAGCGGACAGAGAGGCCCCGTTGGTCAGAGCGATGGAGGGGGCCGCGCCCGAACCGAGTCGTCCGTTGATCGTCAGCAGCTGGCTCAAGGGGGCGTTCCCGTCCAGCACAGTCGACTGGGCCACGGTGCTGGCCCCCGAGCCGTTCCTGCCGGAGATGAACTTATTGACGGCCAGCGGCACCAGGATCATCGCGAGGATGACGATACCGATGAGGGCGACGGCCAGGGGCCCCCGGGGCATCCGCCCCAGCGGGCCACCCGGTGTGCGCCGCGGTTGCATCGTCTCCGCATCATCTGCTTCAGCGAGCATGCCCTTACCCGGATGCTCGGGCTCGCCACTGTGATCGGCTCGAAGGTCTCTGGGATAAGCACCATGGTGGGCACCACCGTAATCACGACTGTGATCATGACTGTGATCATCACCACTCGGCCTTGTGGACGCCGGGCCCTCATCGACAGGCCGCCAGGAACGAGAGGCTTCCTGTGAGGGGAGGGTGGACGGCCACCGAGCCTCCGGTCCATCCCCAGACGACGCCGTTGTGCCGGTGGGTCGAGCCCCGGAGGAACGCGTCTCCTCCGCTGGAGGTTGGGAGAGCGCCGGCAGGTTCTCGGTCTGTGCGTCCTGATGAGCCTGCTGGGCCATCTCCTGAGCACGTTCGAGCTCACGGCGCTGGCGCCGGGTCAGGGGTGCGCCTGCTCCGGGGTCCGGGGTGGAGGTAGTGCTCATGTTGCGTCTTCCGTCAGTCGCCTCGCCAGTGCCGTGAACGTCTACCGCTCACACCCCGGCGGGGAGGTCGGTCACCGAGTGCTCCATGCTCTCCAGGAGTGCGTCGATGCGCTCATCTGCAGCGCAGAAGGGATCACTCAGGGTAACAGTCGGACAGGCACCGTCGTCGAGCCGAACACCCACCCAGTCGACCGTCAGGTCCCGGCGAAGGTCCTCGGCCCTGGCGACGACTGCGCCGCGCAGGTGCGCACGTGTGGTGGCGGGCGGGGTGCTCATCGCGCGTCGGCAGCTCTCGTCATCGATGAAACGACGCAGCATGCCTGCGCTCTCCAGACGCTGACGCAGCCCCTGATCGGGAGAGACATCGTGGTAGGCCAGGGCCAACCGGGTAACCCGCGGGTCCGTGAGCCCGGTATCGTGCCGCTGGCAGAAGCGAGTCACCAGCTGGTACTTGGCCGCCCAGTCCAGCTCCGTGGCCACGCGCTCGGGCTGCTGGAGGCGGACGGCCTCGAGCCCCCGTTCCCACAGGTCCAGGGCGGCGGCGTGCAGGCCGTCGACCTCGACCTCTCCTGCGATATGGTCGCGCAGCCGCTCGAGGTGCTCGGTCTGCATCTCCAGCGCCGTCATGGTCCGGCCATCGGCACGTTCCAGGAGCGCACCTCCGCTCAGGTCGCGGCAGGTGTCACGGATGGCCCGCATCGGATCGGCCAGGGCCAGGTCACTCAGGTCTCCCCCGCTCTCCAGGTAGTCCAGGAGCAGGTCCATGGCCGCCACCTTGAGCAGAGTGGATCCCTGGGCGATGTTGGAGTCCCCGACGATGACGTGCATGCGTCGGTAGCGCTCGGCGTCGGCGTGCGGTTCGTCACGGGTGTTGATCAGTGGTCTGGCACGGGTCGTGGCCGAGGAGACCGCGTCCCACATCTGGTCCGCCCGCTGGGAGAAGACGTAACCCGAATGCCAGGGACCGGCGGGTTGCGCCGTTGGACGAGCCTCGTCGTTTCCCGCGATGTGACCGGCACCGACGAGGATCTGGCGGGTCACCAGGTGGGGTACGAGGGTGCGCGCATCGTTCCAGAAGTCGCCGCGACGGCGCACGAGGTAGTTCTCGTGGCATCCGAAGCCGTTGCCCTCGGCGTCGCGGTTGTTCTTCAGCAGGTGGATCCGCCCGGGAACGCCGGCGGCGGTCAAACGGGTGTTGGCCTGCTGGGCCAGGTCCGCCATGACCAGCTCGCCGGCACGGTCCTGGGCGAGCAGGTCCTCGAGGCGGTCGCACTCGGCGGTGGCGAACTCCGGGTGGGAACCCACATCCAGGTAGAGGCGGGCTCCGCCGCGAGTGAAGACGTTCGAGGAGCGCGAGCGCTGGACCACCGGGTCGAAGAGCTCGCGAGCGGCGTGGTCGGCATCCAGGGGTGGTGGACCGTCCCCGGTGGGGGCGCAGGTGATGCCGTACTCGGTCTCCACCCCGATGATGCGCCGCGCCGGGGGCCGTGAGCCGCTCATGCTCACTGGCCGCCCTTCTGGACGAAGCCCTGGACGAAGGCCGCCGCATTGGTCTCGATGACCGAGTCGATCTCATCGAGAATGCTGTCGACGTCACCGACCTGGGTGGTCGACGTCGTCTGTGCCGACGCCGTCGGCGTTCCGACGCCGATCTGCTCCTCAGCGTCCTCGACGGCGGACTCGACGCCGGTGCGACGAACCTGTCCATGAGACTGATTGGCGTACTGCGGCGTCATGTGGTGCTCCTTCACTCGTCCTCTCGAGCAGCGCGTCGCTGGTGGGCGCTGTGGGGGTCAGTCTCTCTCAGGTGCTGCCCGACAACCAATTTCCTCCAGGATGGTCACCGTCTCATCCGGATCCACGGCGACGTCGTCGGGCAGACGCAGGCGCAGCAGCTCGGGGGTACCTGGGACATCGAGAACGAGGCAGGTCCAGGAGGCGCTCACGATCTGGGGGTAACGCCTGATGGCGGTTCCGCGAATGGCGGCGCGCGTGCCCTCAGGAGGGGTGACGGCGGCTCGCTGGACCTCGGCCTCGGAGACCAGTCGGTGGATCCGACCGGCGGCGTCTAGCTTGTCGACCACGGAGCGTCCCGGGCGAAGATCGGCCCACTGGATGTCGAGTGCGGCCAGACGAGGATCGTCCCAGCCGGTTCCCGACCGTCGGCGCAGTCCCTCGCAGAGCTCGTACTTGGCGACCCACTCCACCAGCTGGGCGGCCGGTCCCGTTCCGTCGCGGCTCCACTGCTCCAGGGCGTCGAGGCTCTGGCGCCACAGGTCCAGGGCGCGCTGAGCCTCGGGGTCGCCGCTGCGAGTCACGGCAGGAGTGACGGCGTTGAGACAGGTGCGTTGGATCTCCAGGGCGGTCATCGCCCCACCCCGCGTGGTCAGCTCGTAGGTGAGGGTGGGGTCGTGGGAGACGGCCCAGTGCTCCTCGACGGGGTCCGCGGTGATCGCCATGCGGCCGAGTTCCATCAGGGCGTCCTTGAGCTCGTCGGTTTCCTCGGCGTGCGCCTGCTCCAGGAACCACAGGAGCAGGTCCGTGGTGGCCACCTTGAGGTAGATGGGGACGTCGAAGCGGTTGGCGTCGCCGTTGATGACGTGCATGCGGCGCCAGCGCGCGCCGTCGGCGTGCGGCTCGTCGCGGGTGTTGATGATGGGACGGTTGAAAGTGGTCTGCAGGCCGATCTCGGACTCGACGTAGTCGGCGCGCTGACTGATCTGGAATCCGGGCCGCTCGCTGCGCTGTCCGATCCCGACCCGACCGGCGCCGACGAGGACGGGGCGGGTGACCAGGAACGGGGTCAGGATCGACGCCAGCTCCTCCAGGGGTAGGTCGCGCCGCACGAGGTAGTTCTCGTGGGAGCCGTAGGCCGCCCCCTTGCCGTCCACGTTGTTCTTGTACAGGACGATCTCCTCCGGAGCGCCGGCGGAGCCGCTACCGTCGCTCAGAGCCGTCATGGCGCGCCGGGCAACCACCTCCCCGGCCCGGTCCCAGACGAGGGCGTCACGGGGGGTGAGGACCTCCGGCGAGGAGTACTCGGGGTGGGCGTGATCCACGTAGAGCCTGGCCCCGTTGACGAGAACCGCCGTCGTCGCGTGGGGAAGCGCCGTCTCGGCGGCGCTGGGGCGGGCGCGTGAGCCCCATGGGGCCGGCGGAGGCTCTGCCGTTGCCGCCGCTGTGTCCGCGGCCGGTGAGGCGTCACCCGACGGCGCCGGGCGAGCAGGATCGTCGGTGAGCTGGCTGGGGTGGGCAGCGGCTCGCTGGAGCCTGCCGCCGCGCAGGTCGGCCAGGGGGTCCTCCCCCTCGTAGTCCCATCGCACGGCGGGCACGTCGGCGGCCGTGCAGTAGGCCTCCACCACCTGGCTGGAGAGGACCACGGGATTGGCGTAGAGGTCGCCCGGGCGCAGGACCCCGAACTCGGTCTCCAGGCCGACGGGACGCGTCACCGGACCCGGTTGAAAGCCGACGGCACTCACAGGCTCTCCTTCCCCAGTCTGCGAACGCTGCGGATCTGCGAGGCGCGGGCGCCGATGAGCCGGGCCCAGCCCTCGGGGGTGGTGGCGCCGGTGATCTCCTCGTTCTGTCGGGCCTCGATCTCAACGGCCGAGCGGAGCCTGTCCGCACTCAGGCCCCCTTGTCCCCCGGCGAGCTCGTCCTTGATGGAGGCGGTCTTGGCCCGGGAGATGATGGCGGCCAGCATGGCGCCGCTGGCCAGGTCGGCCAGGTGGAGGGTACGGGTGGTGACACCGGCTGCACGTGCCTCGGTGATCTCCAGGACGGCGGTGGCCTCGTTTCGGGCGTAGAGGGTCTCGACGACGACGTGGCGCAGGAAGGCGGCTGTGGCCTCGTGGTCTCCCCCGTGGGCCGCGAGCTCCGCCGGCGCCAGAGGAAGGTCGGCTCTCAGGTGCCGGGCGAGGATCTCCTCCGCCCCGGTCTCATCGGGCCGGTTGATGCGGATCTTCACGTCGAGGCGCCCGGGGCGCAGGATGGCGGGGTCGATCATGTCCTCACGGTTGGAGGCCCCGATGATGACGACGTTGCGCAACGACTCCACCCCATCGATCTCTGCCAGGACCTGGGGCACGATCATGGTCTCGACGTCGGAGGACACACCGGTGCCGCGGGTGCGGAAGAGCGCCTCCATCTCATCGAAGAAGATGACCACCGGACGGTCCTCGGCAGCGGCCTTACGGGCTTGGTCGAAGATGGCCCGGATCTGCCGCTCTGTCTCGCCGACGAACTTGCTCAGCAGCTCGGGGCCCTTGATGTTGAGGAAGGCGGCCGGGCGGCCCTTCGAGCCGGGTGCGTCTCCGGAACCCGCCAGCGAGGTGGCAACGGCCTTGGCGATGAGGGTCTTGCCGCAGCCGGGCGGGCCGTAGAGCAGCAGCCCCTTGGGGGCGCGCAGCCCGTAGGCCTGGAAGAGTTCCGGGTGGGTGAAGGGCAGCTCGAGGGCGTCGCGGATCTGTTCGATCTGCGGTCCCAGTCCACCGATATCCGCCCAGGAGACGTCGGGGGCCTCGGCGACGACGAGCTGTTCAACACTGGTGCGCTCGATGAGGGCCGTGGCGATATCGGCGCGCAGGTCCGCGGCCAGGGTGTCGCCGGGCTTGAGTCCCTCGCCGGTCCCCGCGATACGGCGCAGAGCGGAGGACAGGGTCAGGATCCGTGTACCTCCTGCACCGGTGGTCACCAGGACGCGGGCGTCATCGAGGGTCTCCTCGAGGGTGACGGCCTCACCGGTCTGTGGCTCGGGGAGGGTGGTGACGACGAGCATCTGGTCGTTGACGGCCACGAGCCGGCCGACCTGGAGGTCGGCGTCGTCGACGGCCGGGTGGACGTGCAGGAGCATCTGGCGGCCGGACAGGCTCACGGCCACCTCGCGCTCCTGTCCGGCGCCCCCGACGTTTCCCTCATCCCTCGTGCTGGGAAGGGCGGTGAGCAGTCCCAGGGTGACCGGGGGCCGGGTGACGGCGTCGAGCTGCTGGCCGAGCTCTGTGATGCGCTCGCGGGCGGTGCCCAGGGCGGCGACGAGGCGCTCGTTCTTGGAGGCCAGGCTGACGGCCTGGGCCCGGGCCTCGCGCAGCTGGTGACTGGTGAAGTCCCTGGCGGGCATGCCCAGCGACTGAGTCCTGTCCGCACCGGTTGCAGAGGCCTCAGGCATGATCTCCATCCCCGGTGGGCTCGGCGGTCCCGTTCTGGACGGGAGTAGCATCAGTGGGCTGTTTTGCCCGGCAGTCGCGCAGGACGCGACGCACCTTCTTGTCGGTGCTGGTGCGCTCCTTGACGTCGTCGGGCAGCCAGTAGCCGCCCTCGTCATAGGCGCCGCGGGCGGGCGGGCGCTTGCGGGTCAGGGGCCGGGAGCCGGAGGCCAGGCGTCTGGCGGTCAGGAGGAAGCCGGTGTGCGCCACCATGCGGTGGTCGGGGCGCACGGCCAGGCCGTCGACGTTCCAGGTGCGCACCATGGACTCCCAGGACTCGGGCTCGGTGAACAGCCCACTGTGGCGCAGGGCCTCCACGGTGCGCGAGAGCTGGGTGACGGTGGCGACGTAGGCCAGGAAGAGCCCACCCGGCGCCAGCGCGGTGGAGGCGGCCTCAACATTCTCCCAGGGGGCGAGCATGTCCAGGACCACCCGGTCGATGCTGCCCGCCTCCACCCGGGCGGCGACGACGTCGGCGAAGTCGCCGGTGCACAGCTCCCAGGCGGGGTGGTGGCGGCCGAACCAGGCGTCCACGTTGGAGGCGGCGATCTGGGCGAAGTCCTCACGACGCTCGATGGACAGCAGGTGGCCGCTCTCCCCGATGGCGGAGAGCAGGTTCATGGTCAGCGCGCCCGAGCCGACCCCGGCCTCCAGGACTCGGGCGCCGGGGAAGATGTCACCCATGGCGATGACCTGGCCGGAGTCCTTGGGATAGACCACCTGCGCGCCGCGGGGCATGGACAGCACGTAGTCGGCCAGAAGCGGGCGCAGCAGGAGCAGCTCGTGGCCGGTGTCCGTCTCGATGACGCTGCCCTCGTCCAGGCCGACGACGTCCCGGTGGTAGAAGGAGCCCCGCACGGACTGGAAGTAACCGTGGGGGTCGAGCAGGAAGGTGTTCTTGCGGCCCTTGGTGTCCGTGACCTGGATGCGCTCTCCGTAGCGGAAGGGTCCACGCCGGCCGGCCTGCCCCAGGATGTCCTGGGGGTCCGGACGCCGGGAGGGCGATGGCGCTGCGGGGGCATCGGGCTCTGAGGCGGGCTCGTACTGGCTCATCACCGAGCAGTGTAGTCAGGGCCCACCACCCGGCACTCGCGCGGCTCCTATGGTCGGGACTCGACCGGCCGGCGAGCGACGACGATGAGCTGGAGGGGCAGCATCTCCCGCATCGCCGGGTCTGTGAAACGGAAGCCGCCCTTGCAGGGCTCCATCAGGTCGGGCCAACGGCGCCAGGCGGACACGCGGGTCTCAGCCACCTCTTCCAGGACGAGGCCGGCTCTCAGTAGGGCGGCGAGGATCTCCCCCACCGCGTGGTTCCACTGGTGATTGCGGGTGTGGGCGATCGGCGCGGAGCCCTCGGGTGCCTCCACGTAGGAGCCTTCGTTCTCCCAGGTCATGGGCTCGTCCTGCTGGAAGTAGGGCTCGTGGAGGGTGAGCCCGTGGGAGGTGTCATCCCCCACGGCCATGAAGGCGGGATGGTCGTCACGCAGGACAAGACGCCCGTCGGGGCGCAGCGGCGCGGTTGTCGGCGAAATAGGCGCGATGCGCGACGTCGGGCTCCGTCTCCATCATGACGTCAGGGTAACGGGTCACCGGTCGGCACTGGATTCTTCATGCATCCCATAACGGGATGCACTTCGGTATCATGTCGGTATGTCTGTGCAGATCGCCGTTCGGCTCCCCGATGACATGGTCTCCTTTCTCGACGAGGCCGTCGCTCATGGACTCGCTCCGAGCCGCACCGCGCTTGTGACGCAGGCGCTTGAAAGGGAGATGCGCCGGCAGGCGGCGCTCAGAGACACGGAGATATTGGAGCAGCAGGGGGCTTCCGATGAGCTTGACGATCTTGTCGCATGGTCGGCCCGCTCCTTCACGATGGACGAGTGAGACGTGAGAGAGATCTGCTTGGCCCGGCTGGATAAGACGCGCCCCGTCGTCGTCCTGACTCGTCAGGCTGCCCGCGCGAGCATGACCAAGGTGACGGTGGCCCCCATCACCTCGACGATCAAGGGCCTGTCGAGCGAGGTGCTGGTGGGAACTGTCAACGGATTGGATCATCCCAGAGCCATCTCGCTCGATAACGTGCTCACGGTCCCATCACGACTCCTCGGCCGCAGCATCGGTTTTCTCACTGAGACCCAGGAGCACGAGCTGGCTCGCGCCGTCGTCCTTGCCTATGACCTGGAGCTCTCCCTTTTAGTCTGATGTGACGACTTGTGCGACGCCTGAGGGATATGGCGCCCGCCAGATGCATGCCCCACGAGCAGGTAGGCGCACCAGGCCCCACTGACTCCGATGATCATGACGACGACCATGGGCACGGCGCTGCTCCCACCGCCGGAACTCGCCAGCGGGGCGGAGGTGGCGTTGGCCAGTGCCTGTGCCAGTCTGAGGAGGGCGCTGGCCGCTCCGGCCACGTGCGGCACCTGTCCCAGGGCCGTGGCGCTGGAGTTGCCGAAGACGAAGCCCTGCGCGGACATGACCAGAACGAAGCCGGCGCACAGGGGAATGAGAGCCACCTGCAGGGCCAAGACGCTGATCGCAACGATTGTGACCCCGGTGGCCGAGATCATCAGCCCCAGGCCGATCAGTCGGCGGGGCTGCACGCGTCCCACAATGCGCGCGTTGGTGATGGATACCGCCATGAGACAAGCGGAGGTGGAGGCGAAGAAGAGGGAGAAAGCCATGGAGCTCAGGCCCTTGATCTCCTGCAGGACGAAGGATGAGGAGGAGATGTAGGCGAACATGGCGAAGCTGGAGCAGGAGGACGTGAGCATGTAGCCCACATAGCGGCGGTGGGTGAGCAGCTCACGCACCCCGTGAGCGAAGCGTCTGACTCCCCCGGGTTGGCGTCGCGAGGCCGGGAGCGTCTCAGGGACGAAGATGAACGCCATCGCGGTCATGAACAGGCCGAATCCCACAAGGCACCAGAACACGGTGCGCCAGGTGCCGACGGCGAGTACCGCGCCACCGATGACGGGCGCCACCATGGGGGCGACGGCACTGACGGCCATGAGGATGGACATCATGCTGGCGAGCCGATCGCCTCTGGCGATGTCGACCAGGACCGCTCTTCCCACCACGGCCGCGGCTCCGCCGCCGAGTCCCTGGAGGAAACGCCCCAGGAGAAGCACGCCGATACCGGGGGAAACAGCGCAGACAACGGCTCCCGCCGTGCACAGCAGGCCGCCGGTGATCATGGAGAGGCGGCGACCGCGCTGGTCGGATACCGGTCCAGCGACGACCTGTCCCAGTCCCATGCCGATGAAGAAGACCGTCAGAGTCAGGCCCACCGCCGTTGAACTCGTGGACAGAGCGGCCGTTACCTGTGGGAAGGCGGGGCTGTACATATCCGTGGCGAAGGGAGGCACGGCGTTCTGGGTGGCCAGGGCGATGACGAGTCCGCCAGTGACGGCCACGGTCGTGGATCGAGCCGACTCGTCTCGCTTGGAGTTATTCACGATCCCATCGTATCCGGCCACGGACGGTTCTCCCCGGGAGGCTCTAGGACGCTCAGGGGCTCAGCGCGCACCGGTGGGGACGGCTCCTCTCAGAGAGCCCGAGTCCACGAGCACCAACCAGCGCGAGACCTCTCTGGCCCGTTTCATGGCGTCGGCGGCCGCCTGGCCGGTCAGCTCGGTGGTCACCGCCGCTGCCGGTAGCACCGTACAGACCTGCCCTGCGGTCACACCGGCCACGGATGCCGAGTCTGCCGCGTCCTCCAGCCCGAGCTCCTTGAGAGAGGTCTCGTCGATCGTGCCTACGAGCTCAGCCCCGTCAACCACCAGGACGAGGGCCGTACCGTCAACGAACGCCTCGCGTGCCTGGGACAGGGGCGTATCGGGTCCGACGACGTGCACGGGCCGGGCCAGCTCCCGCAGGTCAAGCTTCGAGGCGGCCCGGGCGCCTCCGCCGAGCTCGAGCACCTGCCAGCTGGAGGCCACGATCGACCAGCCCACCATGACGACGAGAATGAGGTTGAAGGCGTCGGGCTGACGCCCCTCGAGCAGAAGCGGACGCAGGATCCACCACCACACGACGCCGCCGACCACGATGAGCCCGCCCCAGCCGGCCACCTTGAGGCCGAGCCGGCGGTTACCGGTCACCTGGACAACGAGTGCAGCCAGGGCGTAGCCGCCGTCGAGCGGGAGCCCCGGCAGGGCGTTGAAGACGGCCAGGGCCAGATTGACCAGGGTCACGGCCCACACGGTGAAGGCGACAGGAACCGACAGGCGCGCTGAGTCCTGCACCTGCGTCCCGATCAACCAGATGAGCAGGTTCGTCGTCGGACCGGACAGGGAGGTGACCAGGTCCTTCCACGCGGTCCACTCTCGTGCCGGTCCGAAGGAGGTCCGCCCTCCCCACAGGTAGAGCTCGTAGCGGGTGGGGCGCCGCCCCATGAGGGTCCCGGCCAGGCCGTGCGCCAGCTCGTGCAGGAGAACCGAGGCGGCCACTCCTAGAACCGTGGCGACCACAACAACCAGTACGGTCGTGGTCCCGAAGGCCCCCAGGGCCGAGGAGACCAGCGGGTACCAGCTGCCGGCGATGAGCAGGCCGAGCAGGAGGGACGTCGGTGAGATGACGACAGGAGCACCACCGATGCGGGCGATCACCCACTCGCCGGTCGATGTGGAGGCAGACATGGGCGCGAGCCTAACGCCGTCGGAGGCGGCATGCCGCATCTGCTCGATCTGCTCGGAGGCCACAGCCGGCTCATGTACCGATAGGAGTGCACGCTGTGGACGGAGGGCCCTGGCCTCCGACACGCTGTCACCTCCTCGCGGTAGCGTCGGCCTCATGCCCCAAGAGCCTCACGCCGTCACCGCCTCCCCCGCCCGGGCCGACGTCAGGCCCACCGGCCCCGGTGCTGCCTCAGGGCGCGGTTCCGGCGGTGGACGTCGAGCCGCCCTGTCCCCGTCCCGGGCCAAGGACTTCATGCAGTGCCCGCTCATGTTCCGCCTGCGTACGGTCGATCGTCTTCCCGAACCCGGTTCCCTGGCCACGCACAAGGGGACAGTCGTTCACGGCGTGCTGGAGCGGCTCTACGACCTGCCGGCATCCGAGCGCCGTCCCGAGGCGGCTCTTGACCTGCTGCCCGGTCAGTGGGAGTCACACCGGGAGAAGAGCCCGGAGGTCATGGGGCTGTTCTCGGACTCCGCCCAGGTGGAGACCTGGCTGGAGGAGGCACGCGGACTCATCCGTACATACTTCACCCTGGAGAACCCGCAGCGTCTGGAGCCGGCTGAGCGTGAGCTCTTCGTTCAGACCGAGACCGGTGACGGACTGCTCCTGCGGGGCTTCGTCGACCGGCTGGACGTGGCGCCCGACGGCGCCATGCGCGTGGTCGACTACAAGACCGGTCGCAGCCCGGGCACGCGCTTCATGGACGAGGCGCTGTTCCAGATGCGCTTCTACGCCCTGGTTCTGTGGCGTCTACGCGGGCGGGCGCCGGCTCGGCTTCAGCTGGTCTACCTCAAGGACGGGCGCGTTCTGACCCACGATCCGCGCCTGACCGAGCTGGAGCGAACCGAGACCCGCCTGGCCCACCTGTGGGACGAGGTCGAGGACTGCGCCCGCACCGGGGCCTTCCGCCCCCGCCGCTCCCGGCTGTGCGACTGGTGCGCCTTCCAGGCCCAGTGCCCGATCTTCGGTGGCACCACGCCGCAGATGCCCGACGACGGGGTCATCCGCCTCCTGAGCGCCCGCCGCGCTGCCGCCTGATCTCAGTCGATCTCAGTCGCCCGGTCTCAGCCCTCGACCCACAATTGCTACGGGGCTCACCCTCGGTTACATTCCCTGGCGGTTGACATCCGTCGCCAACCACACCGCACCGGAGAAGCACATGAACGTCATCCAGGCTCGCACCGCCCGCACCGCCCTGCGCGGGGCCGGCATGTGTATGCGCTGCCTGGTTCGGGCGTTCTGAGGCGGTCTCAGACAGATCGTCCTCTCCGGCTCCCAGCGCCTTCGAGACGGCGCCCGGTCAGCCACGTCCAGCCAGGCACCCACATCACTCCCCACCGGATGACGTGGCCTCCCTCCGTATCTTCTTCTACCTGTGCTGCGTCACCGGTCCCCACGCAGGCTGCTTGCGCCTGAAAGCGGCAGCCGGACAAGGACCACATCGTGCCAACACCCGCCATTCTCACCGGGCTCGCCGTCGGGGCCGTCCTCGGCTTCATCCTTCAACGGGGCCGTTTCTGCATCACCGGGGCCTTCCGCGACCTATGGGTCTCCCGCTCCTGGCGCTGGTTCACGGCCTTCCTGCTGGCCATCGCCGTTCAGGCGGTCGGAGTCACCGTCCTCACCGGCGCCGGTTCCATCGCCCCAGAGATACCCAGGCTGTCCGTGGTCGCCACGGTCGCCGGATCATTCCTCTTCGGAGTGGGCATCGTCCTGGCCGGGGGCTGCGCGACCGGCACCTACTACCGCGCCGGCGAGGGGCTGGTCGGTTCCTGGTTCGCGCTCGTGGCTTACGCCACCACTGCGGCCGCCTCCAAGACAGGGATCCTGTCCGGGGTGACCACATGGGTCAAAGGACTGTGGGTCACCAACCTCACCACCATCCCCGCCACCATCGGTGTGCCTGACTGGATCGGAGTCGTCATCCTGGCCGGGGTCACCGGCCTCGTGGTGCACCGCTTCATCGCACTGGGGCGCAGCCGCGCCGCCCAGGTCCAGCTGCCCGCGCAGCGCACGGGCCTGGCTCATCTGCTGCTGGAGAAGCAGTGGAACCCGCTGGTCACGGGGCTCCTTGTGGGGATCGTCGCCATCGTCGCCTGGCCCACGTCCTGGGCCTCGGGGCGCCCGGACGGGCTCGGGATCACGACTCCGTCGTCGAACCTGGTGAACCTCATCGTCACCGGTGACACCAAGCGACTCGACTGGGGCGTTCTCCTGGTCCTGGGAATCCTCATCGGCTCCTACATCGCCGCCAAGGCCTCCGGCGAGTTCCGCGTGCGCGTTCCCAGCGCCCAGGTCATCCAGCGCTCCATCATCGGCGGCATCCTCATGGGTGTCGGCGCCGCCTGGGCCGGGGGCTGCTCGATCGGCAACGCCCTGGTGCAGACCTCGCTCCTGTCCTGGCAGGGCTGGACCGCCCTCGTCTTCCAGGTTCTGGGAGTCGGGGCCGCAGCCTGGTTCCTTCTCATCCGCCCCCGGCAGCGTCGTCGCGCCGAGCGCGCCGCTTCCCGCGTTCCCGTCACCGTCTGAGACCTCACCGGCACCGCACCGCCACCGCGCTTCAACCTAAGGAGATACTCATGCGCACTGTTCTGGAGACCACCGGTCAGGTCTGCCCCTTCCCCGTCATCGAGGCCGAGGAGGCCATGGAGGACCTCGATGTCGGTGACGAGCTCGTCATCGGCTTCGACTGCACCCAGGGGACCCAGACGCTTCCCGCCTGGGCCGCCGACAACGGCTACACCGTCACCGAGTTCGAGCGCACCGGCGACGCGGCCTGGACCATCACCGTACGCAAGTAGACCGAGCCGCTACGGTTAGGCCTATGGAGCACAGGAGACTCGGCCGAACCGGCCTGCGCGTGTCCTCCGTGGGCCTGGGGACGATGACCTGGGGACGGGACACCGATGAGCTGGAGGCCAAGGAGCAGCTCGACATCTTCCTCGATGCCGGGGGCACCCTCGTGGACACCGCCGCCTCCTACGGAGAGGGCGTCAGTGAGGA
Organism: Actinomyces sp. ZJ308; assembly: GCF_011752065.1. Classification (GTDB taxonomy): domain Bacteria; phylum Actinomycetota; class Actinomycetes; order Actinomycetales; family Actinomycetaceae; genus Actinomyces. The sequence continues at coordinate 23,894 of NZ_JAAIJY010000020.1, read as the reverse complement.
GGTCATCGGGGCGCTCCTGCGCGAGCACGTGGACCGTCAGGACCTCGTCCTGGTCTCCAAGGCCGGGGTGCGCACCTGGCGCACCGGGGAACGGTCCTCTGTGGCCGACGCCTCCCGCGGTTCCCTGCTGGACACGCTCGACACCAGCCTGTCCCGCCTGGGCACCGACCATCTCGACCTGCTGCTGGTTCAGGTGCCCGACCCCACGACCTCTCTGGAGGAGACGGCCCACGCACTGAGCCTGGCCGTCTCCTCCGGGCGCACCCGCTACGTGGGCATCGCCAACCACCCGGCCTGGGCCTCGGTACGCATGCACGACCTGCTCAGCGGCCTCGTCGGTGAGGGCGGGATGGGGCCGGGACTGGCGGCCGTCGAGGTGGAGCACTCTCTGCTCTCCCGGGGAATCGAGCGCGAGCTCATGCCCGCCTCCCAGGCCCTGGGCTTCGGAGTGCTGGGGTACGCGCCCCTGGGTCGGGGGGTTCTCACGGGTAAGTACCGGGCGACAATTCCGCCGGACTCAAGGGCTGCCTCACCCCACCTGCGCTCCTACGTGTCCCCCTACCTGGGTGACCCGCACCGGGGTGTCGTCGAGGCCGTGGCCACCGCGGCCTCGGGCCTGGACCGCAAACCGGCAGAGGTCGCGCTGGCCTGGGCCCGCGACGCAGTCGGGATCGCCGCCACCATCGTGGGGGCGCGCACACCGGCTCAGCTCCAGGGCGTGCTCTCAGCCGACGACCTGGAGCTTCCGGTCCAGATCCGCCACGCCCTGGACGAGGTCACCTCGGTGCAGCTCGGCTACCCCGAGCGATTCTGATCCGCTCGGGGTAGCCGACACCGCGGATTCAGCCCCACACGAGGGCGACGCGCTTTCCATCGACCTCGTGGACGGGCACGTCCATGCCGAAGACCTCGCTGAGGCACTCCCTGGTCATCGTCTCCTGCGGGGTCCCCTGAAGGATGACTCTGCCATCACGCATGGCGACGATCCGGTCCGACCACGCGGCGGCCATATTGATGTCGTGCATGACGATGACCACTGTGCGCTCGAGCTCGTGGGCGGCGGCGCGCAGGCGACGCATCATGGCGACCGAGTGGACCATGTCCAGGTTGTTGAGGGGCTCGTCCAGGAGCATGTAGGGAGTCTCCTGAGCGAGCACCATGGCGACGAAGGCGCGCTGTCGCTGTCCGCCGGACATCTCGTCGAGATAGCGGTCGGCCAGGTCGGTGAGGTCCATCCACTCCAGGGCCTGCTCGACGACGGTCTCGTCGTGCTCGGTGGGGCGTCCCCGGTTGTGCGGGTAGCGACCGAAGCCCACCAGGTCACGCACGGTCAGCCGCACTGCGAGGTGGTTGTCCTGCTTGAGGACGGACAGGACGGTGGCGAGCTGACGTCCCGGAGCCGTGGCGACGTCCAGGCCACCGATCTCCACCGTGCCGGCGTCGGATCCCAGAAGGCGAGCCATGACGGACAGGAGCGTGGACTTGCCGGCCCCGTTGGCGCCGACCAGCCCGATGACGCCCCCGGCGGGCAGGTCGAGGTCGACGTCGGACAGGACCTGGCGCTGCCCGTACGACTTTGCGAGGCCACGGACTCGGATCATGAACGCCTCCTGGAGCTGATGATCAGGACGATGAGGGTGAGCCCGCCAAGGAACTCGATGATGACGGACAGGACGTTGTCGGCGTCCAGGACATGGGCCAGCACCGTCTGGCCCACCACGAGCACGAGCATGGCCATCAGCGCCGACATGGGCACGGTGATGACATGGCGGTTGGTGCCGGAGGCCCGATAGGCCAGGTGGGCCACGAGCAGTCCCAGGAACATGATGGGCCCGACCAGGGCCGTGGACACGGACACCAGAACGGCCACCATGACTATGAGGCGCCGGCAGACGCGTCGGTGATCGACTCCCAGCGCGGTAGCGATGTCGGGACCGAGGGCCACGACGTCGAGTACCCGCAGATCCCGGATCGCCAGGAGCGAGACCACCGCGGTCAGAACCAGCGAGAGCACCAGCAGGTCCGGGTTGACCGAGCCGAAGGAGGCGAAGAGCCGGTCCTGGAGGATGAGGAAGTCGTTGGGAGCCAGGAGCCGCTGGATGAAGGTGGTCCCCGAGCGCAGGAAGGTCCCCAGCACGATGCCCAGCAGCACCAGCGTGGTCACCGACCGTCTGGCGCCGAGCACGGCCCCCATGAGGGCCACGGACACGCCGATCATCACCAGGAGCGTCAGGCCGAAGGCCACCAGGTCAGGCAGAGCGGAGAATCCCGCGGCACCCAGCACGACGAGCAGCACCGTCTGCAGCAGGGCGTAGAGCGCGTCCAGGCCGAGCACGGAGGGTGTGAGAATCCGGTTGCCGGTGACTGTCTGGAACATGACGGTCGAGACGCCGCTGGCCCAGCCCACGCACACGAGCGCTCCCAAGGAGGGCAACCGGTAGGGCAGGACCAGGAGCGGATCGAAGGCGTCAATGACCAGGAAGGTCGCGCCGGCCAGCAGGACCAGGCCCAGCACGGCCGTCAGGCGGAGGGCGGCCTGCCGGTTCTCGCGGCGGCGACGCCCGGAGAGCACATCAGCCACGTTCCACTCCTCGCAGGATCAGCACGGCGAAGACGCCGGCGCCGACGACTCCCATGATGACGGACAGGGGAACTTCGTAGGGGTAGCGGACCACGCGTCCGACGACGTCGCATCCCACAGTCAGAACGGCACCGCCCACAGCGATGACCGGAAGACTTCGACGCAGGTTGTCCCCCATGAGCCTGGAGACGATGTTGGGCACCACGAGTCCCAGGAAGGGCAGGCTTCCGACCACGACGACGCTGACCGCCGTCATGACGGCTGCGGCCATGATCGTCAGGTTGATGGTGCGGTGGTAGCTCAGGCCGAGCCCGGTGGCGGTCTCGGCCCCCAGGCTGGCCACGGTGAGACGGTCTGCGGCGAGGTAGAGCAGCAGAACCATGAGGGCCACCAGCCAGAGCAGCTCATAGCGACCGGCAAGCACCCGGGAGAGGTCACCGGCGGTCCAGGCCCCCAGTGACTGCAGCAGGTCGTAGCGCCAGGCCACGAAGGTGGTCCCCGCTCCGACGACCCCTCCGAGCATGAGCCCGATGAGGGGCACGGTGACGTCATCAGAGGTGCGCTGATGAGGCAGCAGGCGCAGCAGCCACAGGAAGACGGCCGAGCCCGCGACCGCGCACAGGGAGGCCACCACCATCTTGCCCAGGACGCTGGTTCCCGGCGCGAGGAGAGCCACGAGCAGCAGTCCGACGACGGCGAACTGGGTCGTACCGGCCGTCGTCGGGGAGACGAAGCGGTTGCGAACGCTCATCTGCATGACGGCGCCCGCCACGGCGATGCCCGAGCCGGAGAGGATGGCCGCCAGGGTTCGCGGCACCCTGGAGACCATGAAGAGGCGCATGGACCGCCCCTGCGAACCGGAACGGACCAGATCGACCGGATCGAAGTCCGCCACTCCGATGCACACCGAAACGAGCCCCAGGACAAGCAGAAGCAGCACACCGCCGATCAGGAGAGGCAGCGCTGCCTGCCGTCGCCTCTGAGCAGAGGCGACGGCAGGGCTCTTCAGACTCATGCGGACAGGTCGCCCTTGATCTCCTGGGCCATGCGCGGACTGGCTGCGAAGCCGGCGCCCAGCAGGTACCAGTCGGGGCCGTTGAGGTAGTGGACCTTGTTGTTCTTCCAGGCGTTGGTGGCGGTGACCAGCTCGTTGTTGAGGATCTCCTTGGCTGAGGAACCCTCCTGCCCGATCGTGGCGTCGCGGTCCAGGACGAAGAGGACATCGGGGTTGGCCTGCCCGATGAACTCGAAGGAGACGGCCTCGCCGTGGGTCGCCTCGTCGATGTTCTCAACGGCCGGGACGACGCCGAACTCGTCGAAGAGGACGTCGAAGCGAGAGCCCTTGCCGAATGCGCTCACCTTGCCGCCGGTGGTCATGAGGCACAGGCCCTTGCCCGCGTTCTTGGCCAGTGCGGCGACCTCGGCGGCGGCATCGGTGAACTCCTTGACCTTGGCCTCGGCCTCAGTCTTCTTACCGAAGATCGCGCCCAGGATCGTGGAGTGGCTGGTGAGAACCTCGGTCATCGATGCGGAGGGCTCGTTCTTCCGGTCCTTCCCACCGCCGTCACCCTGTCCGCCCTGCTCCGGCGTGGTTGCGGTCGAGGCGCCCGCGCTCTGGGGCTTGACGCTCATATCGATCGTGGTGAACCTCTTCGACAGGTTCTCGTATGACTTGGCGGTACGACCGGCGACAATGACCAGGTCAGGCCCGACCTCCGCGATCGCCTCCTCCTTGGGCTCCTTGAGACCACCCATGTCCTTGTACTTCTCATCCTGGAACTGGGAGAGGGACTCGGGCAGGCTGCCGCCGTCCTTCGGGACTCCGACGACGATATCGGCCAGTCCCAGGGCTGCCATGGAGTCCAGGACACCGTAGTCCAGGACGACGACACGCTTGGGCGCCGCCTTGATCGAGGCCTCGCCCTGCGCGTGCTTGACGGTGACGGGGTAGGAGGCCGCCTCTCCGCTCGATCCTGCGGAGGCGGCAGCTCCGGCGCCTGAGGCGGACGAGCTGGACGACCGAGAACCGCAGGCGGCCAGAGCGAGCAGGCCCGCCGTTGCGATGGTCGAGGTCAGCAGCCGGCGACGGGAGAGAGACACGGGCATAGGGATTCCTATCTTCGCGAGTGATGGCCGGACACAGCACATCCGACCACCGTTAATGAGGGAAGGCTTACCTAGGAAGTGTCACCGTATCATATAGACCTACCGGCCACCTAACCTCAGCTCTCACCTGACATAACGTCCTGCATAAGCCCCTGATTCTCAGCAAAAAAGTGGGGCTCGCACACCTGGTGCGAGCCCCACTGCTGGGCGATTACGGACCGAGGAAATTAGTCATTCCTCATCGTCGTAGTCCTCGTCGTCACCCTCCTCGTCGTAGTCGTCATCCTCATCGTCGTCATACTCGCCGTCGTCGTCATAGTCATCATCGTCATCCTCATCATCATCGCCGTCGGAGTCGAAGGCCTCGAAGGGAAGCTCAATGCCGTAGGCGGTGAACAGCGAGTCGTCGTAGGTGAAGAAGGCGTCCTGAAGTGCGTTCTCGGCCGCGACCACGGCCGGGGAGAGCTCATCGCCGGTCGCGGCAGCATCCAGGTGCGCCTCGAAGGCGGCGATGAGTCGGTTGAGCGCGGACCGCGGGTCGTTCGTCATGTAGGACACACTACCGGCTCTCCCCCGCCCGGCGCACAAGCGGGTCGCGACACGGACTCGCGTCGTAGCCGATCAGGCCTCCTGCTCGACCCCCAGCTCCTGGCGAATGAAGCCCAGGAAGAGGTCCTCCCCCTTGATTCTGCTGGTCTCCTCGGGGCCGACGACGACGCGCACGCCATCGCGCAGGATCTGGGAGGCGCCGCCCTCAGGGCCCAGGGGCAGGATGATCCGTTCGGTTCCGGGCGTGTAGGTCGCGGCGGGCTCCCGACCCGCGATGACGTCGGCGATGTTGTCGGCGACGACTCGGGCGTGGGCCCGGGCGGCGTCGGCACGCTTGGACTCGCGCACGTCCGTGATGTCGCCGATGGCCCAGACGCCGGGGTGGTCCACCACTCGCAGGTACTCGTCAACACGGATGGTCCCGTCGTAGTGGCGTACCTCGTCGTAGTCCTCACTGAGGAATCCGGTGGCGGCCGCCGAGCCGTAGGCCCGGAACCACATGTCGGCCTCCAGGGGGCGTCCGCCCTGGGTCGTGACCCGGAAGGGCGAGAGCACGCCGACGTCGACCGGAGGCAGGAAGCTGAGGGAGTCACCGGTGATGATCTCCACCCCGCGCTGCGCGAGCTGATCGGAGATGGCCTCGCGGATCTCCGGCTTGTAGTCCCCGGCGGGCAGGATCCTGTCGGCGGCCTCCAGCATGGTCACCTTGATACCGGGGAAGGCCGAGGTGATCTCTCCGGCCAGCTCGATACCGACGGCGCCGGCCCCCACGATGAGCACTCGCGAGGACTGCTCGAGGTTGGCGTGGACCCGCTCGATACGAGCCTTGGCGATGACGGAGGAGGACTCCATGTGCTTGGCCGGGAAGGGGTAGGCGGTCCCGGTGGCCAGCACCAGGTAGTCGGCCCCGATCGGCCCGTGCCCGGAGACCTCGACGGTGGTGCCGCGAACGGCCAGAGCCGTTCCGTGAACGACGCGTCCGTTGGTCAGGAGCCGGTCGTAGGGCAGGAAGATCTTCTCCGCCCAGTCCCGGTCGACCGCCGCCCGCAGCGCTGCGGCGTGGCTGACGAAGGTGTCCTTCTGCTCCACGAGGGTGACCTCGGCGACGTCGTCGAGGGCCTTGGCGACGGTGATGCCGCCGTATCCACCGCCGACGATGGTGACGCGAGCCATATTGTGTTCCTTCCGGTGATGAGAGGGTGAAAACGCTGACCGCGCTCGTCAGGTGAGTCCGCGGCGCTTGAGAAGGGGCAGGATGCTGGGTTCGCGCCCGGTGAAGGCGCGGTAGGAGTCCAGGGGGTCCCGGGAGTCGCCGCGGGCGAGGAACTCGCGGCGGAAGGTCTCCCCTGACCTACGGTTCAGGCCGAGGTCGCCGTCGATCGCGCCGTCAGTGGTGAACCACGTGATGGCGTCGGCATCCATGACCTCGCTCCAGATGTAGGCGTAGTAGGCGGCGCTGTAGCCGCCGGCGAAAATGTGGGAGAAGTAGGTGGTGCGGTAGCGCGGGGGAACGAGCGCGTCGTTGACGCCGGCCTCGGCCAGAGCCCGGTGCTCGAACTGCTCGACCTCGTTGACATCGCCTGGGACCTGTCCGGGGGCGAGGGTGTGCCAGGCCTGGTCGAGCAGGGCGGCCCCCAGGTACTCCGTGGTGGCGTAGCCCTGACCGAAGGTGCCCTGGCCGCGCAGCCGCTCGGCCAGCTCAGCCGGCAGAGGCTCCCCGGTGTCCACGTGGCGGGCGTAGCCGGCGAGCACCTCGGGGTGAAGAGCCCACTTCTCGTTGAGCTGGCTGGGGAACTCGACGACGTCCCGAGGCACGGCCGTACCGAAGGCCGAGGGGTAACGGGCCTCGGATAACAGGGCGTGCAGAGCGTGCCCGAACTCGTGGAAGCAGGTGATGACCTCGTCCCAGGTCAGCAGGGCAGGGCCGGAGGTGGGCTGCTCGATGTTGCAGCAGTTGATGACGACCGGCCTGCGCCCGGTCAGCCTCGAGCCGGTCACGAGGCTGTCCATCCAGGCGCCTCCGGACTTGCCGGCTCGGGCGTAGTAGTCGCCGACGAAGAGTCCCAGAACCGGGGCGTCCGGTTCTGCCCCGTCACGCACCTCCCAGACCCGCACACCGGGCGCGTACATGTGCTCGGCCAGGTCCTCGCGCTCATGGAAGGTGATGCCGTAAAGACGATTGGCGGCGTAGAAGACCCCCTTGGTGATGACGCTCCACAGCTCCAGGTAAGGGGCCAGGACCTCGTCGTCGACGCCGAAGCGATCCTTGCGCTCAGCGGCCTCGTAGAGAGGCCAGTCGGCGGGGCCGAAGGCCTCGCCCGCCCGGGTCTGGGGATCATGGTCCATGCGGGCGGCGTAGACCTGGGCGTCGCGGCGGGCGTTGGCCATGGCGGGCGGTGTGAGGCGGGCCAGCATCTCGGAGACGGCCTCGGTGGTTCTGGCGGCCGACTCCGCGGCCACAAGAGCGGCGTGGTGCGGGTATCCGAGCAGAGCGGCTCGCTCGGCGCGCAGTGCCGCGAGCTGAAGGACGATGCTTCGGGTGTCACCGGCGCTGTCCCGCCCACCGAGTCCCCTGCTCATGGACCTCTCCAGGAGGGCGAGTCTGGCGCCGTGCGGTCGGGTGGTGGCCAGGGTGGGTGGGACCGTGACGTTCGTGACTTTGGCGGCGTGCATCGCCTCTGTGGCCAGGACGGAGAAACGCATCTTGAGCGCGTTGACGCGGGCGTTGATCTCCTTGAGGGCGGCGGCATCCGACTCCTCCAAGCCGACGCCGTTGCGTTCGAACTCCTCGACGGTCAGACGGATGAGACGAGCGGTCTCGGCGTCGATGACGGCATCGTCGGCGTCGCAGGCGTCCTGGCCATCGGGCGCGGCGGCGACGAGATCGTCAAGGACCTTGAAGCGCCGATAGAGGCGCGAGTCGAGATGGTAGGCGTCGGAGTGCGCCGCCAGTTCAGGAGCGAGCGCCTCCTCGAGCGCATCGAGGTCCGGGCACTCCGTGGCGGAGGTCAGGGCGTCCAGAACCGTCAGAGCCCGTTCCAGCAGCTCACCGGATCGTTCCAGGGCATCAACGGTGTTGGCGATCGTGGGCTCTGCCTCATTGGTGGCGATCGCCTCCCACTCCTGACGCTCGGCAGCCATCCCGGCCCGAATGGCCGGTTCGATGTCGGCATGGTCCACGGCCGTGAAACCGGGAAGCTCCAGGTCGAGCGGCCAGGGCCTGGCGAAGACGTTCGACTCCGGGAGGTCGGTGCCATCGGTGGTCTCGCTCATGGGCCCATCGTGCCATGAGCCCGCGGCTTCTCAAGCACAACAAGCAGACATTTTTGGGTCATTAGTCCTTGTCAACAGCCTCAGCGAGTGCCTGGTCAGGATTGTTTCCTGCTGCCAGGGAGACGATGAGGTCGGCGATGGCGGGCTCGTCGGGGTTACGGCTTCGACTGTCGACAGCGCGGTTGGCCCACCAGCCGTCCACGGCCAGCAGGGCCACGCGCTGCATGGAGGTGAGGTCTGAGACCTCCCCGACCCACTCGCGGCGCAGCGCGTCCCAGGCCTCCTTGAGTTTCTCCGCCTCGGGCGTGGCCGAGAGCATGAAGCTGACCTCGCCGGGGAGGATCTCGCCGTCGACGACGGAACGTACCAGGGCCTCGACCCGCTCGGCACTGCTCGCCTCCTCCAGCGGTTTGCCCAGCGCTTCCAGGGCCTCGTTCCGCCATCGCTCGAAAAAGGCGTCCGCGATCCCCTCCAGGAGCTCGGTCTTGGTGCGGAAGTGGTAGATGACTCCGCCGCGGGTCAGTCCGACGTGCTCGGCCAGCGCCTCGAAGGTGAGCGTGTCGAAGCCGTCACGGTGGGCGAGCTCGAGCGCCCCGGTGATGATGCGGTCCCGTTTGGAGCTTCTCATGAGGCCTCCTCCATCACCTCGCTCGTGGCCGGGACATGCCGCGCGGCCATGACTCCCGCTGCCAGCAGGATAACGGCAGCGATGACGGCCGTGGCCTGCATGGCGTGGGTGAAGGCGGTCTGAGCCTGTGCCAGCAGCTGAGCCTGCCCGGGATCGGTCCGGTCAATGACACCGGACAGGGTGGCCAGGGACTGCTCGGCGGCGTCGACCACCCGACCTGGAATACCTGAAGGAGCCTGCCCGAGCAGGAGCCGGTAACCGACGTCCTGGGTGGTACCGAGCACCGCGATCCCCAGGGCTACACCGAGCTCGAGTCCGGTCTCGGAGATGGCGGAGGCCGCTCCGGCCCGGTCCGCCGGCACGGATCCCAGGACCGCCCCGGTGGAGACCGTGAAGGCCAGACCGATCCCGGCACCGATGACGAGCAGCCCCAGGCAGATCACGACGATCCCGCCGTAGGACTCCCCCACGGCGACGACGATCAAGCCTGCCGCGGCCACCATGAGTCCGCCCCCGAGGGCTCGACCGTTGCCGAGGCGGCGCACGACCGCGGCCACGACCGCGACGACGGCGATGGAGGCCAGCGAGGTGGGCAGCTCGGTCAACCCTGCCTGAAGGGTGGAGTAGCCCCGGACGAGCTGGAGGTACTGGGAGAAGAAGTACAGCAGACCGGCCAGCGAGAAGATCGCCAGGACGGTGGCGAGGATCGCCCAGGTGAAGGCGGGGCGCTTGAAGAGCTCGACGTCGATGAGCGGCGTAGCCAGGGTGCGCTGACGCCTGACGAACAGCCATCCGGTGACAAGCCCCGCGAGCAGGGCTGCTACGGCAGTAACCGTCAAGCCACCGTGTGCGAAGGACTTGACTGCGTAGACGATGGGGACGATGGCCAGCACCGACAGCATCGCGGAGAGCAGGTCGACCGGGCCTCCCTGATCATTCTTCGACTCGGGCAGGAGCCACAGTCCGGTAATGATGACGGCGGCCATGACGGGGACGTTGATGAGGAAGACGCTGCCCCACCAGAAGTGCTCGAGCAGCGCGCCGCCGACCAACGGCCCCAGGGCGGTGCCGCCGGAGCTGCCGGCCGACCAGATCGCGATGGCGGTGGTGCGGTGACGGGCGTCGGGGAAGATATTGCGGATGAGCGAGAGCGTGGAGGGCATGATCGTGGCGCCACCAACGCCCAGCAGGGCGCGGGCGGCGATGAGGGCTCCCGCGCTCGGTGCGAAGGCCGCCATGACGCTGGCCGCGCCGAAGCCGAGGGTGCCGATGAGCAGGAGGCGTCGCCGACCGATGCGGTCGGCGACATTGCCCATGGTCACCAACAGACCCGCCAGGGTGAAGGAGTAAATGTCGCCGATCCACAGCAGCTGGGTGGCCGTGGGGCCCAGGTCTGCACTCAGCGAGGGGATCGCCAGAGCCAGCACCGTGGAGTCGATGGCCAGCAGGGTCACAGCGAGCGTCAGGACGGCCAGAGCCGCACATGCGCGAAGTCCAGGAGTACGAGTCACGACCATAACTTTACTATACGTACAGTGAAGTTAGGGTTGTGACGGTTCACTCTCTCTTAGCGCAGGCGTCGGTGGCGCAGCACCTCGGCCACATCGGGCGCGAAGTAGCCCGGGCCTTTAAGGACCTTGCCGTCCGCGCGGTAGACCGGCTTTCCGTCGGCTCCCAGCTTGGACATGTTGGAGCGCTGCACCTCGGCGAGCACGGCCGCCAGGTCGATCCCGGTCTCCAGGGCCATGCCGTAGATGACGTAGACGAGGTCCGCCAGGGCGTCAGCGGCCTCGACGGCGTCACGTGCGCCGTCGTCGGCGGCCACGGCGCTGCGGTAGCCCAGCTCGATCTCTGAGCGCGCCGCCTGCCCGTAGACGGCGCCGACGAGCTCGGCGAACTCCTCGGCGATGAGGCTCATGCGCATGCTCAGGCTCTCGCGCTCGAGGCTGGCTCCGTCGGTCTGGACGGGCAGTCCGTAGACGTGGTGGAAGCGGCGCACAAGAGCCTCGGGATCATCCCCCTCGCGTTCTCCGACGCCGTCGTGCGCCACGAGGGGAAGGACGCCGTTCGTACCGGCAGGGCCGTCCCAGGGCGCCTGAGGCTCACGAGGGTCACCGGGGAGCAGGGTGGCGATCCATCCGTCATGGAGCCGACCGTTATTGGGGAGCAGACGACGCACCCGTCCTTCCCTCTGGAAGCCGAGGGACCAGGCGACCTTCCAGGAGGCCCAGTTGGGCACCGGGCCGTCGCTTGAGTCGTGGATCTCGCAGCGCCACCACAGTGCAGACAGGCTCAAAGGGCCGTCCGGGTCGAAGGCCGTTTCGATGAGGGCGGCGACGGCGCGGGTCATGGTGCCCCGCCCTCTCGCGGCACCGGTGAGCCAGCATCCGATCTCTCCGGTCCGAGCATCTTCCGGGCCGTTCAGGGTGACGCTCAGCATTCCCACAAGGTTCAAGGTGCTGTCATCACCGGCTTGACGCACCGCCCAGGTGAGCTCACGCCCCTCGTTCCAGCCGCCGGCGACGACCTGCTCGACGAAGAACTGCGCGTCACTGCGCTGGTAACCGCGAGGAGCGAGGGTCCACTCCTGGATGTCGGCCTCCTGGCAGATCTCCGTCATGCGGTCGACGTCCTCCCCGGTGGGCACCGACAGGACGAGAGCGGGCAGACCGGCATCTGTATCTGCGGGAACGGTCATCGCAAAGGGATCCATGGGAGGCGATGGTAACGCCTCCCCCTTCCCCGATCCTGGTGGCAGCCGAAAATCGCCTCCCAGGTCGGTTCATGAGCCCATGCTCGAGAGCAACGCCCCTGAGGAGTCCACCGGCAGTATCCGCAGCGAGCCCCTCATGCCGATCGATGAGTCCGGGCTGGGATCACCAACAGCGCTCGCCCTGGTGAAGGAGCGTCTTACCGTTCCAGCCGGCGCTGCGGAGGAACAGGAGGTTCGTTACGCCATAGAGAAGCGCGACCGCGGCCTACAACCCGGGCACGGCGGCACTTTCCAAGCAGATCAACGGGGACGCAGTGACGCAGCTTTGCAGGCCGTTGCCGGAGTGTTACTCCGAGTCCGGGCTCGGCTCCGGTTCTAGGATCCTCTTGTTCGTGAACGCCTCACGCATCATCCTCTGTACCTCGACGGCGCAGAATCGGCCAGCAGGTGACCATGATGAGGCCTCCCAGCAGGCCGTAGGCCAGGGCCACCCACAGTCCGTGGTCATCGGCGAGCCAGCCGACAACCGGTGGCGCCAAAAGCCCAGTGAGACGAGCCAGCCAGGACACGACGGTCAGGCCCAGACCGGGAGGGAGTCCTTCGACGTCGTCGGCCGCCGAATAGGTCACGGGCACGGCGACGGCGCAGCCGGCTCCGGAGATCGCCATCCCGATCAGTGTCCCGGGAACGGAGGAGAGCAGGAGGGCGATGCTCATGCCAAGAGTCACCAGAGCCCCACCCCAGGCGATGACGGCTCGCGAACCGGCAGCATCGATGATCCGGTCCCCCACCAGGCGTCCGACGATCATCGTCCCCTGGAGCGCCACCAGCCCCAGCCCCACGTGGCCGGCAGTCGCACCCTGCTCGGACAGGAGCAGGGACGACCAGTTCATGGCGACGTCCTCGGGGAACATGGAGGCGGCGCACAGTAGTCCGACGATGCTGAGGACAAGGACCGTCACGGGCAGTGAGCGGTGCGACGAGGCCGGCAGTGACGTCTGATGGGAGTCATCGGAGGCCCCGGGTTGAGCGGGGTCGCGGTCAGCAGAGTCCTGACCGGGCAGGAACCAGCCCGCCAGCAGGGGCCCCACCGAGATGATCAGCAGCAGCACTGCCGTCAGCATCATATGGGTTCCTATTCCCACGCCGGCTCCGGCCATGGCCTGTCCCATGGCCGCACCCAGGACCGCGCCCAGCGACCAGGCGGCATGGAAGCTCGTCACGATGGAGGCGCCCCAACGGCGCTGGACCCGAAGGCCGTGCGCATTCTGTGCGACGTCGACGATGGCGTCCGTTCCGCCCACGACCAGGAGGCAGCCGGCCAGGACGATCCATGAACGGGCCAGGCCTGCGCCGAGAAGCGCCAGAGCCACCACGAGCATGCCCAGGCTGGCGACCTTGGCCGAGGTCAGACGGGAGATGAGCCAGGATGCGGCGAGCCCCGCCACGAGGGCACCGACACTGGCCGCGGCCACGGCCTGCCCGAAGGCCGCCTTGCTCAGACCCAGCTGCGTCACGATCTGAGGAAAACGCGGAACCAGGTTGGCGAAACCCAGGCCGTTGGCCAGGAACACCAGGTAGACCCCGGCTCTGGCACGTATCAGCTCGGGAGCGCGTTGCGGGCTCAGACGGCTGCTCAGTGAGGTGGCGGGACGCATAGTGACCCAACCCTACCGGGGCTACTCGTTCGGGACTCTGTATAGGGACTACTCCCCACTGCGCCAGAGGCAACCGAGGTGACGAGTCGGACCTCTTACCTTTAGGCTGTCGCTCGTATGCCGATCTGAAATCAGAAAGCGCATTCGCCGGGGTGTACTCACTCAGCCATGAAGGCACCCACGATCCCTATCCCCGTCTCACTTGGAGGATTCATGTCCTACGGAAGCGGACCTACCCCCTACGGCGAGCAGCCCCCTTACGGTGGTCAGCCGCCCTACGGCGCCCCCAACCAGTTCGGACAATTCGGGGCCCCCGCCCTGACCCCCGACGTCGCTCCCCTGCCCGGTGCGAGCTTCGGTCAGGCCGCCAAACGTTACTTCCAGCGCTACGCCCAGTTCCGCGGATACGCATCCCAGTCCGAGTTCTGGTGGGCCTTCCTGCTGTACCAGGTCATCATCCCCATCGTCATCTACGTGGTGGCCCTTGTCATTGGTGGTCTTGCAGGAGCGGGAGCCGCATCAGCAGGATCATCGGAGGGGGCGGCTGCCAGCGTTCTCGCTGCCACCGGCCTGATCGCCGTACTGCTGCTTGTCTACAGCCTTGTGATCATCGTGCCGTCCATCGCCGTGATGGTGCGCCGTCTGCACGACACCGGTAAGTCAGGATTGTTCGTGCTGTTCTATCTCATTGGACTGGGGATTGTCCCGCTTGTCCTGTGCTGCTTCGAGTCCCGCCCCGATCTCTACCGCCCTGAGTGGAGCTGAGCCGGCACCCACTGGAACATGACATGATCCCCGGAACCTCAAAGTTCCGGGGATCATGTGTTGGTGGTGTCCGAGGGGGGACTTGAACCCCCACGCCCGTTTAATAAGGCACTAGCACCTCAAGCTAGCGCGTCTACCTATTCCGCCACTCGGACTTGTTGTTCCGCCGCCTGTCAGCGACTGTGCCGCAGACTCGCTCCGGCGACGCAGAGAAACTTAGCATGACGGCTACCGAGGCCACCAAACCACCTTCGAGTGCTTCCCATCACAGTCCGGTGTTCTCAACACTGAGGGTCACCTGCATGGACCAGCTCGCCCCGGGATCGATGGTGGGAGCGTGCTCACGCACCGCCCCGCTCTCGACGCAGACCATGGTGGGGAACTCGTCGTCGGCCATGTCCGGCAGCGGAGCGCTGTAGGTGGACCAGGGATTCCACACGATCGTGGAGGGTGCATTGAGCTTGTCGATGCAGATCGTGCGTTCATGACCCGGATCAGTCACAGTAATCGGCTCCGCGGAGTCGTAGATTCGGTCCACGGGACCGGAGATTCTGAGCTCCCCCTCCTGGACCCGGTGAGACTCCTGGGGACTGCGAGCCAGATTGTCACTGTAGGAGGCTCCGGTCAACCCGCTGATGAGGCTGGCGGTGACATCGTGGACCGAGAGATAGGTGTGGGCAGCGGCCTCAACCGTGCGAGGCTCGTTCCCGTCGTTGCGCAGGCTGAGTCCGAGGTGCAGCTTCTCACCGACCTCGACCTCGTAGAGCGCCGTCAGGTGGTCGCGGCTGACGCTCAGAAGAGCACGAACACCGCCGCCGTCAGTACTGGTGACCATCCGCACCTGCCAGGGTGCGATGCGCGCCCAGCCGTGCTTCGGCACGGCGTCGCCGTTGATGCCGACGCCGAACTCCGGCAGGCACAGAGGAATTCCTCCACGAATGGCGGTGGAGCCGTCGAAGACCGCCTGCCGTGAGGTGAAGATGACCTCCGACCCGCCGCGCGGCACCCATGAGGTCACGGTGGCGCCGTGGAGATAGATCTCCGCGGCGCCGGCGGGAGCGTCGATGAGGAGCCGCGGCTGACCTCCCAGCCCCGGTCCCAGCGCCGCGGTGCGCGGCAGGCGCACCTGGTTCGTCGCTGCGGAGGAGTGAGACTGATTGCTGACATTCGGGGCGGTCATGGGGCCACGCTAGTAGGCTGTGCGTGTTTCGTCAGCCCGTTGACCAGCGAAGGACTGAACGTTTACCCCATGGCAACAACCAGCTCTCCGTCAGAGGAACCGTCAGAGGACACGCAGGCACGGGCTCCCGAGCACTCTCAGAGCCCCGGTTCTCCTAGCTCGGCGCAGGCACCCGGCTCGGGAGAGAAGCCGTCTCGAGACGTTCTGAGCAGCAGCGGCCTCCTCGGACGGCTCAGAAGTGCTCGTACGGCCCTGGACCGGGGGATCGACTGGGCGGAGAGGCGCAGGCAGGCGGATCGCGATTACCGGCTGCACTGGGAGTCTGAACCGGGTGAGGAGACCACCAATCCGGCTACGCCCCCGGTGTCCACCACCCATGTCCGCGTGGCGCCGTCGGTCTCCTTCCCGGAGACGGTGACGACTCGTTCGTCGGTCATGGACTCCCTGCCCTCCTGGCTGGTGCGAGGCGGCATGGGAGCCTGGCTGGGTCTCGGCATCATCATTGTGATCGGCCTTGTCTTCTACGCCACCTCCCAGGTGATTCCGGTATTCATCGGCCTGTTCATGGCACTGGTGTTCACCTCGATCCTCCAGCCGCTGGTGAACCTCTTCGCCAGGATCATGCCTCGCTACCCGGCAACCTTCCTGGCCCTGCTGACCACCATTGGTGCGATCGCCGGTCTGGTCACCTACGTCGTCACGTCGGTCACCAGTCAGTGGAGCTCGCTGGCATCCCAGTTCAGCGACGGTCTCGACACGATCATGGACTTCCTGGAGCGTGGGCCGTTGCACCTGACGCAGCAGCAGGTCTATCACCAGATCCAGCTCTGGTTGCGCCAGGGGCAGCACTATCTGCAGTCCAATGCCCCCTCCCTGGCCTCGGAGGTCGTCTCCAACGCAAGCGCGGTCGTCGATGTGCTCACGGTCCTGGCTCTGGCCCTGTTCGTCACGATCTTCTTCCTCGCCTCCGGGGGCAAGATGTGGCGCTGGTTCCTCAATGAGTTGCCTGCCACGATGCGCGAGTCGACCCACCGGGCCGCGGGTGCCGGCTGGTACACCTTCGCCGGCTACGCGCGCGGCACCGTACTGGTGGCGCTGACCGACGCCATCATGGCCGGGATCTTCCTACAGCTGGTGGGGATCCCGTTGGCGGCGCCTCTGGCGGTGCTCGTATTCATCGGCGCCTTCATCCCAATCATCGGTGCTCCTCTGGCAATGCTTGTGGCCATGGTGGTGGCCCTGGCCTCCGGAGGCTTCGTCACCATGATCGTCGTCGGTGTGGGGGTCGCGGGCATCGGCCAGATCGAGGGACACATTCTCCAGCCCCTCATCATGGGCCGCCAGGTCTCCCTGCACCCGGTGGTGGTGATCATCGGCGTCGCTCTGGGAACCTACGCCTCCGGTCTGCTCGGTGCGATTGTCGCGGTCCCCCTGATCAGCGTGGCCTGGTCCGTCTACTCCGAGCTGCACACCAAGGACGCGCCGGTCACCGGCGAGCTGCCCACGTACTCCTCCCGCAAGGAGTGAGGGGCAGCGAGCGAGGGTCTCCGTATTCAGCACCAGTCCCGGCTGCCGGTGACGGGCACGCCGGGGAGGACCTGGAGGTGCTCGGCCATGAGAGCGACGACCCCGTCTCCCCTCTCCACGGTGCCACGCACGATGAGGGCGCTGGCGCGTCTTCCGATGCTGCGGTAGCGGCGCCACATGCCTGCCCGGCAGACGACGTTGAGCAGGCCGGTCTCATCCTCCAGGTTGAGAAAGATCATGCCGGTGGCCGTGTGGGGCCGCTGCCGGTGGGTGACGACGCCGGCGACCCTCACTCGCCTCCCGTGCTCCTGGCCTGAGAGATCGGCGGCGGTCAGTACGCCGTCAGCGGCCAGGTGGGGGCGCAGCTGCTTGAGGGGAGAGCCGTGTGTGGACACTCCGGTCAGGTTCAGATCGGCGGCCTGGCGCTCATGGTCGGTCATGGTCGGCAGGGTCGGGGCGACGGCGCCGACGGCGGTGCCCGGAAGCGTGGGCTGGAACCATGCCCCGGGCCCCTGGCAGGAGGCGCTACGGCGTCGGCCGTACTCATCGGCCAGGACCCCGGCGGCCCACAGGGCCCGACGGCGTTCCACGCCCAGGCTGGCCAGGGCCCCCGAGGCGGCCAGCATCTCAAGACGAGAGCGGCTCAGGCTCACGCGGCGAGCAAGGTCTGTCAGGTCGCGGTAGGGACCGTGGGCTCGGCGTTCGGTGACGATGGCCTGTGCGACCCGCTCCCCCAGTCCTTTCACTGGCGCCAGGCCGAGACGCACCGCAAGATCGTCATGGACATCAAGCGACGATGGGGCGGCGGGATGGGGCGTGAGCGGTCTCCACTGCTCCTCCATCTCTTGTGACATCCCTGCACCTCGATGCTCCAACTCCTCCCTCTGCTCGACGGTGGCCTGTGCCAGGGAGCGGTTGACGTCTGCGGGAAGGACTCTCACACCGTGGCGGCGAGCGTCGGCCACGAGGGACTGCGGGGACCAGAAGCCCATGGGCTGGGCGGCGAGGACCCCGGCGTAGAAGTCCTCGGGCTTACGCGCCTTGAGCCAGGCCGAGGCGTAGACCAGGTAGGCGAAGGAGAAGGCGTGGGACTCGGGGAAGCCGAACTCGGCAAAGGACCTCAGCTTGCTGTAGATCTTCTCAGCGGTGGGCTCGTCGATGCCTCGATTCCTCATGCCGGCCACGAGCCGGTTGCGGAGGGCCTCCATGCGCTCGATGGACCGTTTGGCCCCCATGGCCTGGCGCAGGGTGTCGGCCTCGGCGGGGCTGAACCCTGCGGCGTCGACGGCGATCTGCATGAGCTGTTCCTGAAAGAGCGGCACGCCCAGGGTCTTGGACAGGGCGGGTTTGAGGGACTCGTGCAGGTAGGTGACCTCCTCGCGCTCCAGCCTGCGACGGATGTAGGGGTTGACCGCGTCGCCCTGGATGGGGCCGGGGCGGATGAGGGCGACCTCGACGACGATGTCGTAGAAGTCCTTGGGCCGAAGCCGGGGCAGGGTGGCCATTTGCGCGCGCGACTCGACCTGGAAGACCCCCACCGTGTCCGCGGCCGTGAGCAGCCGGTAGACGGCCGGGTCCCCCTCGGGAAGGGTGTGCAGGCCCCAGGGACGACCGGTCTGGGAGGTGCGCAGCTCGCCCTCCTTAACGGCGTCGGGCACGGTCTGCCCGCGCTCGGCCAGGGTGGTGAAGGCCAGGCGCAGCGCGGTGAGTGCCCCCAGTCCCAGGAGGTCGAACTTGACCAGGCCGGCCTCGGCGCAGTCGTCCTTGTCCCACTGGAGGACCGAGCGATTGTCCATGGCGGCCCAGCGCACCGGGCACACCTCGGTGACGGGGCGACCGCACAGGACCATGCCTCCGGGATGGACCCCCAGGTGGCGGGGCAGGCGCA
This sequence comes from Actinomyces sp. ZJ308, assembly GCF_011752065.1. Classification (GTDB taxonomy): domain Bacteria; phylum Actinomycetota; class Actinomycetes; order Actinomycetales; family Actinomycetaceae; genus Actinomyces. Next base: position 5,026 of record NZ_JAAIJY010000020.1, on the reverse strand, counting down.
GCAGCTTCTCGGCGATGTCGAGGACCGGCTCGGGAACCTCCTCGCCCTGTCCTGTCAGTCCTCCAGGACGCACCGTGGTCCAGCGATCCATCTGCCTGGCCCAGGTGTCCTGCACCCCGGCGGGGTGGCCGAGGGCTCGGGCGGCGTCTCGGACGGCTGATCGGGGTCGGTAGGAGATGACGTTGGCGACCTGGGCGGCGCAGTCTCTGCCGTATCGGGAGTAGACGTGCTGAATGACCTCTTCGCGGCGGCAGGCCTCGATGTCGAGGTCGATGTCCGGGTAGCCGGCTCGCCCCGGGGAGAGGAACCGTTCGAAGAGCATCTTGTGCCGGACGGCGTCGACGGCGGTGATTCCCAGGGCGTAGCAGACTGCGGAGTTCGCGGCGGACCCTCTCCCCTGGCACAGGATTCCCGACTGCGCGCAGAACTCGACGATGGCGTGCACGATGAGGAAGTAGCCGGGGAAGCCCAGGGACTCGATGATGTCGAGCTCGTGGTTGAGGACCTCCCAGGCTCGGGGGTGCTCCTGCGGGGTGCCGTAGCGGCGGGTGGCGCCCTGGCGGGTGAGCTCGCGCAGCCAGCTGGCGGGCGTGTGGCCTTCCGGAACATCGGCATCGGGGAGGTCGGGGGCGATGAGGGACAGGTCGAAGGCGAGGTCGGCGGCGAGGTCCGCAGCAAGGTCGACGGCGTGGGGGCTGCGGCGGTGGAGCCTGGCCATGTCCTGGGCTCCTCTCAGCCAACGGCCGATGGCGGGCAGGTGACCGCGGGCTCCTTCCAGGTCGGTGACCAGGCGGGTTGCGGTGAGGACGTCGGCGAGTCGGGCGTCGGTGGGACGGGCGCAGCGCACCGCGCCAGTGGCCACGAGGGGTAGTCGGTGGGCGCGGGCCAGCCGTGTCAGAGCGTCGGTGAGGGCCGCGTCGGTGGGACCGCCGTCCAGGGTGAGCTCGACGGCCAGGCCCATGGCGGCGTCACCCTCAACGCGTGGGCCGCCGGTGCCTGCACTGGTATCGGAGGGGCGGCCACGGTCAGGAGCGGCGAAGAGCTCGGTGAGACGACCCAGACAGGCGTCTGCCGCCGCCAGGTCCCAAGTACCGGGACGGCGGGGGTCACCCAGGGCCCGGCGTAGGGGGCCGTTGGAGGTGCCGGTGAGAATGAGGCAGGTCCCGCCCGCTCCCCCGGTCTGGTTGGTCGGGGCGGCGCGAAGCGCCGAGGCGAGAGTGGACAGGTCATGGGCCGGTTCTCGGCGTTCTCCGGCGTCCAGGTTGTGCCGGGAGATCGCCGATACCAGGCGGTGGTAGCCGGTGGGGTTGCGAGCCAGGACGGGCAGGCGGGAGCCGTCGGCAAGGGTGAGCTCGGTGCCGTGAATGGTGGGCAGGTTGTGGGCGCGACCTGCCTGGGCGTGCTTGACGATGCCGGGGACACCATCGTGATCGGTGAGGGCGAGAGCCTCCAGCCCGAGTTCAACGGCGGCCGAGGCCAGATCATCGGGCTCGTTGACTCCGTCGAGAAAGGAGTAGGCGGAGTGGGCATGAAGCTCGGCGTAGCGGTGTCGGTTGGTCATGAGTATCAGCGGCACCCAGCGCCTTAGAAGGGTGGGGCGGTGTCGATGAGGGGTGCGAGTCCGAGGGTGTGGGTGGCGTGGGGGTAGGGGGTGGTTTCGTAGTCTCCGGCCGTTTCGCCGGGGGCCGGGCCTCGGGTAGTCAACCGGAGCAGGCCGTTGGTGTTGTCGATGCTGCGGGTGTTGGTCAGGGCGGTGTTGAGCCGGTCGATGAGCTCGATGGTGATCTGGTTGCTCAGGCTGGTGGGTACCTGGGTGCCGGGGATGTGGTGCTGGCGGGGCCCGACCCGTCTGGGCAGGCGGTTGATGGTGCCGTTGGGGTGGCGTTGGTAGACGGTCTTGTCGGGGGTGTGCCAGGACAGCACTCCGGTGTCCTCGTCTCTGGTGAGCGCCCATCCGGGGGTGTGCTTGAGGCGGTGGTGGGCCTGGCACAGGGTGACGAGGTTGTCCAGGCTGGTGGTCCCGCCCTGGTTCCAGGCGGTGAGATGGTCGATGTCGCACCTCTGAGCGGGCATCTGGCAGGTGGGGTAGACGCAGGAGCGGTCGCGGGCGCGCACCAGGTCGGCCAGGCCCGCCGGGGGACGGTAGCGGGAGCGGCCCACGTCGATGACGACGCCGCTGGCCGGGTCGGTGACCAGACGCCTCCAGGTACCCCCGGCCGCCAGGCACCAGGCAGTGGCCGCCGGCACCGCAACACCCCGGGCGCCCACGGAGACCTCAGCAACCTCAACCGGCTCGGCGGTCTCACGGGACTCACTGACGTCGGCGAGCTCGGTGGCTTCAACGGCCTCACGGGACTCGATGGGGTCAGTGACCTCGGTGGGGCCAGTGGGCTCGGTGACCTCGGCGGCTTCGGCGGTTGTGGCAGCGGTGCCGGAGTCAGGGGCGGCCTGCACGGGCGCCGCGGTCACAGACTTCACGGGCGCTGCGGCGGAACCCCGATCAACGAATCCGGCAACGGACAGACTCCTGCCACTGGTGGTGGGCAGATTCCTTCCGCTGGTGGTGGGCGGCTCCCGGTCGGTGAGCCCAAGCGCGTCTGTAGGGCCGCCGCCGGGGCCACCGCTGCCGGGATCGCCACTGCCGATGGGGTCTCCTGGTGGTACCAGGCTGGTCAGGGGGACGGTGACGTTGACGTTGATGCGGATGTTGTCGGGCAGGGGCAGATACCCGGTGGGTGAGGGTCTCCACCAGGGGCTGGTGGATCCCACCAGGGAGCTCAAGGCGCTGAGGAGGCCTTCCAGGGGCACCCCGTCGGGCAGCAACCGCCCCGGGTCAACAGCCACCGCGCCAGCGGCCGCCGCTCCGGGGTCTGCCATCGTGCCGGGCGCCGCAGTCGCGTCAGGATCTCCCATCACGCCGGGCATCATGCTGGGAATCACGCCGGGCATCGTGTCGGGTGTCGGGTTCTCAGGGGCGGGTGGCGCCTCTGGTCTATTGGCACCGGAACTGCCGGGCTCCGCGGTGGTGGATTGGTGATAGGCGGCCATTTGGCTGGTTCGTAGGGTTTGGAGGGTCATGGTGGTCATGGCGTCGGCTCGCAGTTGGGCCAGGGTGCGTTCCTCGCCGGCGGCGCGTGCGCTGGCGGCGATCGCGTCCAGGGTGGCGTCCAGCAGCAGGGCGTCCATGGCCGGCAGCAGCATGCTCACCCGACAGATCCCCTCACCGGCGGGCCGAGGATGCGACACACCCCGCCGCTCCAGGTTGGCTTGGGCGCGCTCGGCGTGACCCTCGGGGTCAAGGCGGATGAGGGCCCGCTCGATGTCGCATCCCAGCTGGGAGAGGCTGCGTCTGGGGGCCTGGGGCAGGACCTGCTCTTGAACCTCCAGGGCCACCAAGGCGGGCACCTCCTCCAGGCGGCGAGTCACCAGCCAGGCCTTGGCCGCGTCCAGCACCCCGCAGCGCTCCATGGCCTCAACCGGCCCGAAAGCAGGGGACATGAGGGCGGTGCCGTGGTCGACGACCTGCCCGGCCCTTGTCCGGGAGACTCCGAGGCGGGCTTGCAGGAGGCAGGTGGTGTTGAAGCGCCGCTCCTCATAGCCCACCACCGGGGACACCGCCCCGTGTGGGCCCCACTGGCCGGGGCGGGTCGACAGCTGCGCGCACCCGGTCAAGCACGCCGCCGCCAGGGCCTCACCCCAAGCAGCCCAGGTCCCCAGGCGGTGGCAGGCCGCGGCCAGCTCCCCCAGACCCCAGCCCCCAGGCCCATGAGCCCCGAGGAGGAGGCCTCCTCCACCCCCAGGACCCGGTACCGCTCACCAGCAGCCACCAGAACCGCATCACCACCAGACTCGCCGACGAACAAGCCCGGAGCCGCCTCACCACCATCACCATCGACAGCGTCCCCGCCGGTGGAGTCCACCCCGGTGGAGTCCGCGCCGGTGCCGCCGGCGGCCTCGGGGTCCTGGACGCGCTGAGCACCGGCGCCGGCACCGGCGGCGTCATCACCGCCAGCGGCGGGGCTTTCGCCGTCGGGACCCTGGGCGCTCACCAGCAGGCGGGACAGCAGGCCCTCGACCACACCGGCCAGCACCCCACCCGCCCCCAGGGACGCCAGCACACCCGCTACATCCCCCACCGGCACCCCAGGAACCAGCGGTTCCGGCTGCGGGTCCGGGTCTGCGACCCCGGCGGGCGCTCCGACCCCACCCGGCACGCTGCCGGCCGGGTCACAGGGAAGCACACCACCATCGAACATATGTACAGTATAGCCCCACCCACCACCACCCGCACCCCGAACGAACGTCTCACATCATTGTGATAGCAACGAGAACCGGCCCTCCCTGAAACCGGCTCTTCGTGTTTGAGGGCGTAGTAAGCGGGTCCTATTGATCTGTTTGGTGGGGGGTGCCCCTATGTGGTGTGTCAAGCGGCGGCGGGTAGTTTCGTGGCTGGTTGTGGGTCGTAGAGGGCTCCATCTCGGATCATGGCGTGCAAGGTCAGGATACGGCGGTGTGGGCTGCTGGGTGTTTTTCGGACACTGCTTGTTTGGTGTTTCAGGCTGCCTTGGTTAGGTCCAGGAATTCTTGCTCGACCTCGTTAGGTGTGCGGTATCCCAGGGCTGAGTGAAGGCGCACATGATTGTATCTCAGCTCGATCCACGAGGCAATATCGTTGATCGCCTTCTGTCTCGTGGGGTACACCATTCTATGCACTCTCTCGTTCTTGAGCGTGGCATTGAAGGATTCCGCCCACGCATTGTCCCAGCACACCCCGGTACGACCCACGGACGGGCGGATACCATAGGACTTCAGGTGGTCCAGAAACTTCTGAGACGTGTACTGACTGCCCCGGTCGGAGTGAAAGACCGTCACACCCTTTTCGACAGGGCACCGTCTGGCCGCCATGTCGATGGCCTCACACACCAGCGAGGTGCGCACATGGCTCGGCCATCGCATACCCCACGACCTTCTTGGTGCAGCAGTCCAGAACCGTAGCAAGATAGACGAACCCGGCCCACGTACTGAT
>NZ_JAAIJY010000019.1 GCF_011752065.1 Actinomyces sp. ZJ308 | reverse complement strand
CCTCACGCACGACCTGGGCCTTGAACTCCTCTGAGTATTTCGCTGCTGGCATGGTCTCCATCCTATCGACTCACGGGAAGAAAAACTCCCCCTGTCCGAGAAACACCACGCACTCCAGTTGTCCTATGAGTGGGCTACGGCGTGGCGGTCGTTGCATGGGGTGGGGGCCCCGGATCTGTATCCGGTGGGTCTGCGTGATGAGATTGATGCGTTGAATCAGCAGTTGTTCGATGATGTGAATAATGGTCCGTACAAGGTGTTGTTCGCTGGTTCTCTGGGGGCTGCCCGGGTGGCGAAGGGGGTGTGGGAGGCCAGGCTTGCGGAGCTGGACTTCCGGTTGGCTTCTCGTCGGTATCTGTTCGGGGAGCGGTTGACGGACTCCGATGTGCGGTTGTTCGTCACGTTGGCGTCGTTCGATCAGGGTTATCGTCCGTCGTTCCCGGCTGAGCTGGGTGCGGCGGCGCGGATCACTGACTTCCCGAATCTGTGGGCCTACGCCCGCGACCTGCACGCCACCCCCGGATTCGCCACCGAACGCGAGGACCGCGCCAACGGGATCCTGCCGCGCAAGGACGGCACCTGGCGCAGCGCCTTCGGTGAGCCCGGGGACGGCAAACCGGTCGACGGCAATCCCACCGAGCGCTGGAACGCGCCCGCGAACCGCGAGCACCTGGGTGGCTCGCCCCTGTTCTCCGGGCCCGGTGGAGCCGGCAGCTGGGAGCAGCTGCGCGGCTGGACCGAGGCCCGACGAGCCGGCCGGCTCAGTGGGCTCTGAGGTCCTTCGGGCCACTCGTCCCGAGAGAGGACGGGCGAGGATCTGGGACAGTATCTGTGGCAACCTGTGACAGCGTTGTCTGAGACACCGCCCGAGATACGGGAACCGCCCGCCCGGCCGAGCCCGCCGCATCCCGACCGCCGACCAAGGACCCGCCATGACCGATCAGCCCGCTGAACCCACTGCGCCCGATTCGCCCACCGTGTCCACCCGGGCCGGGGGCGCCGCAGGCTGGACCACCCCTCCTACCGACGGCGGTGAGCGCCTCGACGGGTGCTCGGCCGCCCTGGTGAGTGCCGACCGGGTCCTCACCGGCCGGCGCGGCCAGGCCGAGGGCAGTCTTGAGACCATCGGCATCCAGTCCGGCATCCAGTCCGACATCCACAGCGAGGCGGAGGCGGCCGAGGCGCGTGCGGCCGGCCGGGGCGGGGCCGTTCTCCTGCGAGGACGGGACATCCTGGCCGTCGGAACCTCGGTCGAGCTCGAAGGGCGCCTGGGCGAGCTCCTCCCCGACGTCGACCCCCGAGAGATCAGGCGAGTGGACCTGCCGGGGACCACCCTCATGCCCGGGCTCATCGAGACCCATGACCACCTGCCCACCTCCGACACCGACGTCGAGTACCCCGACTACGGGCCGCACGAGGTCGCCCGCCTGACCCTCAACGCCGCTCGTGCCGCGCGCGAGCTGCTCAGCGAGGGCGTCACCGGCGTCCAGTCCCTCGGGGCGCGCCACTACGTCGACGTCGCCCTGCGCGACGCCGTCGACGCCGGAGAGCTGCGCGGGCCACGGATCATCGCCTCCGGGCCGCAGATCACCACCACCGGTGGGCACGCCCACCACGCCGGCGGGGCCGCCGACTCCCTGGACGAGATCCGCCACCAGGTTCGCCACCACCACCTCATGGGGGCCGACACGATCAAGGTGATGGCCACCGGCGGTTTCATGACCGGAGGCTCCGCGCCCTGGTTCGCCCAGTTCACCACCGAGGAGCTGCGGGTCCTGTTCGACGAGGCCCACCGTCTGGGCAGGTGGACGGCTGCTCACGCCCACGGCACCCAGGGCATCGAGCGGGCCGTGCGTGCCGGGGTGGACTACATCGCTCACGCCTCCTTCGTCTCGGCGGCCGGGCGCACCGAGTTCGACCCCCACTTGGCCGACGAGATGGCGCGTGCAGGCGTCTACGTCGACTGCACGATCGTCGCCGGCCTGCCCGGCATCATCGCGGCCGACCCCGCCTTCGCCCCGCCCGCCCGCCGGCTGTGGGAGCACGGGGTGCGGATCGTCGCCGGCCACGACGCCGGCATCCCCGCCTCCCCGCAGCGCGCCTACGTCGGTGGGCTGAGGGCCCTGGAGGCCGTGGGACTGCCCCGCACCGAGGTGCTGCTGGCCGCCACCTCCCGGGCCGCCGCCGCCATCGGACGTGCCGGCGTCACCGGGGTGCTGGCCCCCGGCTTCGAGGCCGACCTCATTGCCGTCGCCGGGGACCCGCGCGAGGACCTGACTGTCCTGCACGACCTGCGCCTGGTGGTCGCCCGCGGCCGCGAGTTCCGCCCCGACCGGGTCGAGGGCCTGGCCGCCTCCGAGCCACCCGCCGAGGAGGCCGGGCCCGCCGCGACCCTGGCCGAGTGGCGCGAGCGCAGCGCCCGGGCCGCCCGCCACCCGGAGGTGTGAGCGTGCACGCCCGGGAGATCCGGGAAATCGGGGACGCCTGGGGGCCGGTGCGCACCCGACTGATCGACCTGGCCGATGACTACGCCCGGCTCCTGGCCGCGCAGGATCCCGTCGCAGCGGAGGCCACCGGCCTGCCCAGCCGCGTGCTCCTGTCAGAGACCGGCCCCGAGGCGCTGGCCGAGCGCAGCATCGTCGAGCGCAGGCTGCGCCGCCTCGTCCACGACGTCGAGCCGCCCGGGCCTGCGAGTGCACCCGGAGCCAGGGGCGACGACGTCGGAGACGATGACGAGGGCAACGCTGCTCCCCGGACCAGCGGCTCTCGGGATGGTGATCCGTGGGCCACAGCGCCCCGGGCGGTGCGGGTCCTGCGCGCCCACCTGCTCGACCGCCTGGAGACCTCCATCGAGCTCATCGACTCCGGTGACCAGGGCGCCGAGCTCAACATCCTCACCTCGCCCCTCCAGCGCGTGCGTCGCCTGCTCGCCGCCCTGCCCACCGAGCCTCCCGGCCCCGGCTCGGCCAGGCCGGACTGGGCGGGCCTGGCCGCCAGGTACCGCGCCGCGCCCCGAGCCCTTGCGGGCATTCGCGACTCCCTGGCGGCCAGTGCCGCCCGGGGCGTCACGCCTCCCCGCGGCCAGGTCGAGGCCGTCGCCCGGCAGACCGACGAGCTGGCGCGCCTCATGACCTCCCGAGCCCGCGGCGACCTGGGCGGCGATCTCGCTGCGCCGGAGGGCGCCCTGGCACGAGACCTCCAGGTCGCCGCCGACGACGCCGCCCGGGCGGCAGCCGACCTGGGTGTCTACCTGCGCGGTGAGCTGGCCCGGCTCACCTCACCGCGCGAGGGCGTGGGGCCGCAGCGCCACGCCCGCTGGGTGCGCCGTATGCTCGGCACCTCCTTCGACGCCGCCGAGGTCTACCAGTGGGCGCGCCAGGAGCTGGCCGACGTCGTCGCCGCCCAGGACGCCCTGGCCACCGAGGTCCTGGGTCCCGGCGCCCGGGCCGCCGACCTCGACGCCCACCTGCGCACCGATCCCACCACCGGGATGAGCCCCGAGGACTTCCCGCGCTGGGCCAAGGACGTGGCTGACGAGGCGTGGGACGCCGTCGTCGGGCGCCTGCTCGACGTGCCCGATGCCCTGGGGCGCCCGGAGGTCCTGCTCGATGCTCCCGGCGGCGGCGTCCACTACGAGGAGCCCGACCCCGGCCGCGGCCTTCCCGGCAGGGTCCTGCGCTCCTTCGCCGTCGGAGACGAGACGGTCTGGCCCTGGGCGGAGCGCACCACGGTCCTGCACGAGTCGGTTCCCGGGCATCACGCCCACTCCGGCGCGCAGAGCCTCGATGCCTCCCTGAGCCTGTGGCAGCGGCACCTGGGGAAGGTCCCCGGATGCAACGAGGGCTGGGCCCTGTACGCGGAGAGGCTCGCGCTCGAGACCGGGCTGCTGAGCGGGCCGGCCGACCGCTTCGGCTGGCTCGCGGCGAGGCGCTGGCGGATCGTGAGGATCCTGGTCGACCTCGGCGTCCACTCCTGGCTTCCGGTACCGGATGAGATAGCCTCCCTGCCCGGTGCCGGCGGCAGCGCGCAGTGGGACCGGACCACGGTCGAGGCGGCGCTGCGCGCCCACACCGTCCTGGGGGAGGGCTTCATCCGGTTCGAGGTGGACAAGCAGCTGGGCTGGCCGGCTCAGGGCCTGTCCTACGTGCTCGGCGAGCGGGTCTGGCTGGAGGGGCGGGTCCGGGCCCGGCGTCGGGCCCGGGCGGCGGGGGAGGAGCTCGACCTGCGGGCCTTCCACAACCGCGGCATCGGCCTGGGCAGCGTGGGCCTGGACCTCCTGGCCGCCGAGCTCGCGTGAACCGTCTCCCGGATCAGGGCCCTCGCGGGACCTGCCGGGGCCTGGCAGAACCACCCAGGGCCGGGATCGTGCGGAGCAGGCCGTGGTAGCGTCGAAAACGAGCGCCCGGTGAGACCGATCCGCTTCTATCGTCTTCCACGGGCCTCCACGAGGCGCGGACACAGGACTGTCGTCGCCGTCGGCAGTAGGGAGCCGCTCGATCCTGAAAGGACAGATGATGCAGTACACCCAGCTCGGCACCACGGACATCACCATCCCCCGGCTGTGCATCGGAGGGATGAGCTTCGGGAAGGTCTTCCCGGACTTCCACCAGTGGGTCATCGACCAGGAGACCACCCAGGCCGTCATCGCCCGTGCCCTGGAGCTGGGCGTCAACTTCATCGACACCGCCAACGTCTACGCCTACGGCACGAGCGAGGAGTTCATCGGGACCTCGTTGAAGAACCTCGGTGTCAGGCGCGAGGACGTGGTGCTGGCCTCCAAGGTCTACTTCAACGAGGGGCACCTGTCGCGCGCGGCCATCGAGCGTGAGATCGACGGGACCCTCAAGCGCCTGGGTACCGACTACCTCGACCTCTACATCATCCACCGCTTCGACTACGACACCCCCGTCGAGGAGACCATGGAGGCCCTCGACTCCCTCGTGCGCTCCGGGAAGGTGCGGGCCCTGGGGGCATCGGCCATGTACGCCTATCAGCTGCACAACATGCAGGCGGTGGCCGACGCCCACGGCTGGACCCGGTTCGCCTCCATGCAGAACCACTACAACCTGCTCTACCGCGAGGACGAGCGGGAGATGATCCCCGTGTGCCGCCAGTACGGCATGTCACTGACCCCCTACAGCCCGCTGGCCTCCGGGCACCTGACGCGCCCCACCTGGGACTCCGACTCGGTGCGCTCCACCACCGACGCCACCATGCGTGGCAAGTACGACCGTGAGCGGGAGACCGACATGCCCATCATCGAGCGTGTCGCCTCTCTCGCCGAGCGCCACGGGGTGGCCATGTCCGACGTCGCCCTGGCCTGGCTGTGGGCCAAGGGCGTGGCCGCCCCCATCGTCGGCTGCTCACGTCCGAGCCGAGTCGACGACGCCGTGCGGGCCCTTGACCTGAGACTCACCGAGGAGGAGGTCGCCTTCCTCGAGGAGCCTTACCGGGCCCATGAGCTCGTGGGCCCGCTGGCCCGCCCCGGTGAGGGGGCGCTGCCCGGCTCGACGACCGATCGGGTGACGTCGGCCGGGCAGGACGCCTCACAGCGATGACCGCGCCCGGGTGCGGCCCACGGCCATGGCGATGGCGAAGATCGCGACGGCGAACAGGGCGCAGATCCCGCAGTTGACGAGCAGGGGGCCGATGACGTCGGCGGACATCGAGGTGGCGGTGTAGGCCCCGGAGATCGCCTGGTCCGCCCAGTACCCGGGCGTGAGCCTGGCGACCTGGGCGACGGCGTCGGGCAGCCACTCGGTGGGGACCCAGGCTCCGGCCAGGAAGGACAGCGCCATGCCGCCGATATTGGCGATGGCGTTGGCCGCGTGCTGGCCCAGGCCGATCTGCCCCATGAGGAATCCCACCGAGACCGCCACGAGCATGTAGGCGCCCAGGGCCGCCCCGACCACCCCCAGGAGCGGGGCCGAGGTCGCCACGGCGTCGGCCCCGAAGGCCGCGACCCCCAGACCGAGGATCCACAGCCACCCGACGGCGCCGACGATGAGGCACGCGCCCAGCAGCCCGAGGTTCCGGGTCCGGCCACTGACCGGGGCGGCGTCGAGGCGGGAGCGGACCGCGCGGCGCCCCAGCGACGTCATGAGCGTCGAGATGGTCACGACCGCGAAGGCCAGGAGCGGGTAGAAGGAGAACCTGGCGTAGACGACGAGGCGGTGCGGCAGGGGAGTCGTGTCCTGGGCGATCCGCTCGGCCGCGGTGGAGTGGTCCATCGTGTCCTTGGCCAGGGCGACGGCGCGCGCCGGGTCGTCTGTGAGTGTCGACAGGTAGTCGGCCACCTGCCCCGTGTAGGAGCTGGTGCGCACGTCCATCAGCGCCCCCGAGGCCGACTCGTAGCTGATGACCGTGTCCATCCGGGGAGGCTCGGTGCCCTGACGTGCGGCCTGCTGAAGGTCCTGCCCGTAGCCGGAGGGAATGATGAGGACGTAGTTGATGCGGTTCTGCGCGGTGGCGTCCTGAATGGCCTGCCTGGAGTCCTCAAGCGGCTGAACCTTGCCGACGGACTCGACGTAGTCCCGGATTCCGTGGGAGACCGCGGAGTCGTCGCGGTCGATGACGGCCACGCTGGCCGTGGCCCTCGTGACCTGGCCGGAGTAGTCCTCGGAGCGGGCCACCCCGGTCAGCAGACCGAACAGGGACATCACCACCAGGTAGATGAGGACGTAGGCCCGGTGGGCGGCCACGATTCTCAGACACGTCTTAAAGGTGCTCATGGTTCATCCTCCGGGCACGGATCAGGGCAATGGTCAGGAACAGGCAGGTCATGCCCAGCAGGGCCGCGCAGCTGCGGGCGAAGGGGGTCAGGGAGTCGTAGTAGAGCAGCCCGTAGAAGCAGCGGGCCGCCTGCCACAGGGGGTTGGCCTGCGCCAGCAGCGGGACGTTGTGCTCCACACTGGTGGCCAGCGACTGGGCCGCGGGCCCGTACAGGCCGGTGAACAGTGACAGCAGGGAGGTGATCCCCGAGACCATCCCGACGTTCACTCTCCCGAGGGTCCCCAGTGCGGCGCCTGCGGCGCTGGACATGAGGCTGCACACCCCGATCGCCACCAGGCACAGGAGTACGTGAGGGCCGAAGTCCACGCCCACCACCGTGGCCATGAAGACGAAGGCGACGAGCAGGCAACCCAGGACACTCACCCAGGAGGCCGCGAGCGTGGCTGTGAGGACCTTCCACCGCGGCAGGCCGGCCATGGTCTGGCGCGCCCCCAGGTGCGAGGTGGCCATGATGCCCTGCACGGCGACCAGCGCGACGGTCGTCCCCATGCCGCAGGCGAAGGCCAGCAGCGAGAAGTAGTACTGCGTCTCGGGCTTGACCGGGGTCGGCGTCACTGAGATCGAGCGGGTGAAGGAGCGGTCGGCCTGGAGTGCGGCCACCTGCTCCGGCGGCGTCCCGGCCTCGAGGATCGCCTCGTGCTCGGCCCGGGCCTGGGTGTAGGAGTCCATGACCACCCGCAGGACCCGGGTCGTCTCGGCCTCGTTGCCCTTCTGGGTCACGTGCAGGACGGGCTCGCCGTCCTCGACGGCCAGGTAGCCGTTGGTGTCTCCCCGCTTCGCGGCGGCCGCGGCCTCGGAGGCGGTGGGGTGGGTGACCTTGGTGATGAGGTGGGGATCGGCGTCGTCGGCGGAGATCTGCTCGACGACGGCGTCCAGCCCGGGTGCCGTCCGGTAGGCCTCGTCCTGGACGATGCCGAAGCTCATGGGGGTGGCCTCGTAGGCCTTGTCCAGGTTGGAGAACATCGCCATGAAGATGAGGGACAGGACGACCGGGAAGCCGAGGGTCCACACGAGCAGGACCCGGTCGCGCAGGAGCCTGAGCACCTGGTAGGAGAAGACGGTCAGCATCTCAGGCCGCCTCGTCGCGCAGGGCCCGCCCGGTGATCTCCAGGAAGACGTCGTTGAGGGTCGGGGGCTCTGAGGTCACCCGGCCGCAGGTCGCCCCCGCCTCGTCCAGCGCCCGCATGACGTCGGAGAGGTTGTGCGAGCCGGAGGAGCACTCGACGGTGACCTCTCCCTCCCGATAGGTCGCCGTGCGCACGTGCTCCAGGCGCCGCAGCGTCTCCAGCGCCTCCTCTCCCAGGGGGACGGGGTCGACGATCCCGACCCGGATGCGCTCACCGGTTCCGATCATGGCCTTGAGCTCATCGGAGGTGCCGGAGGCGACCTGCCGGCCGGAGTCCATGATGACGATCCGGTCGCACAGCTGCTCCACCTCCTCCATGTAGTGGCTCGTGTAGATGACGGTGGCGCCCCGCTCGTTGAGGCGCTTGATGCCGTCGAGGATGGCGCTCCGGCTCTGCGGGTCGACGGCGACCGTGGGCTCGTCCAGGATGATGAGGTCAGGGCCGTGGGCGATCCCGCAGGCGATGTTGAGGCGGCGCAGCAGGCCTCCGGAGAGCTTTTTTGGCTTGAACCTCACGAATTTCTCCAGGCCCACGAAGGCGATCGCCTCGGCCACCAGGCGACGCCGCTCGGCGCGGTCACGCACATAGAGGGCGCAGAAGGCGTTGACGTTCTCCGCCACGGTCAGCTCATCGAAGACGGCCACGTCCTGGGGTACCACGCCGATGCGGCGCTTGAGCCCGTAGGCGGTGGGCGTCATCGGCTCACCGAAGACGCGGATCGAGCCCTTGTCATAGGTGAGCAGCTGGAGGATGCAGCTGATCGTCGTCGTCTTGCCCGAGCCGTTGGGGCCGAGCAGCCCCAGCACCTGCCCGCGCGGGATCCTCAGGGACAGGCCGTCGACCGCGACCAGCTCCCCGTAGCGCTTGACCAGGGACTCGACCTCGACGGCCTGGCCGGTGTCCCCGTCCTTGTCCTTGACTTCCATCTCGGCTCCTCTTCTCCTCCACCGGTGTCTGCCGGCTCATGACTCCCATGCTCCTGCGGGAGCAGCCGGCTCAGAAGTGCCCGCTGTCATGACCTGGGCGGGCAGCCATGACTTCTGTCATGAGATTCGCGAGCGGGGTCACCGAAGCTGCTTGCCGGCTCCATGCGCTGCGGCGATCGTCGATAATCGAGGTGTGAAGGTCCTGGTCGACAAAGGCGTGATCCTGTGCGGCTGCCTCCTGCTGGCCCTGCTCATCGGGGAGGCGGACGCGGCCGGCGTGGTCTGGCTGCTCGCGGCCGTGACCGCCGGCGGGCTGAGTACGCTCGCCGATCAGCACCGCTGGGTCGTCGCCGTCCCGGCCGCCTACCTCCTGCTGGGCATCCTCACGACGGCCTCCGTGCCCGGGGCGCCATTGGTCGCCTACGACCTGTCCCGCCTCGCCGTCGTCGGGTCCCGGAGAGAACGGATGGTGGCGGCCATCGGCTGCCTCCCGTTCGTGGTTGTCGTGGCCCGGCAGGTTCCGGGCACTCCCGTGTTGGCCCTCGCCCTGGTCGTCTGCGCGCTCGCGGTTCTCCTGGCGCTGCGCACCACCCAGGAGGAGGAGACGCGCAGGAGCCTGCACACCGTGCGAGACGACCTGCGTGAGAAGGTCCTGACCCTGCAGGACACGAACGCCCGGCTGCTCCAGGCCCAGGACCACGAGCTGCGCGCCGCCGCCCTGTCCGAGCGCACCAGGATCGCCCGGGAGATCCACGACGGCGTCGGGCACCTGCTCACCCGCCTCCTGCTGCAGGTCAAGGCCCTGCAGGTCACCCACCGGGGCGAGCCGGGCGTCGTCGACGACCTGGCTGTTCTCGATGAGGGGCTCGACGAGGCCCTGGACTCCATGCGCCGATCCGTCCACGCCCTGTCCGATGAGGGCGAGGAGCTGGCCACCTCCCTCAACCTGCTGGGCTCGCGCTGCGGTATCGCCGCCGTGAGCGTCGAGTGCTCCACCGACGTCGAGCCGCCGCCGGCGGTGGCTCGCTGCGTCGTCGCCGTGGTGCGCGAGGCCCTCACCAACGCCGCCCGCCACGGCGGGGCCCACTCGGCCCGCGTGGCGGTCACCGACTACCCTGCGTTCTGGCAGGTCGCGGTCGACAATGACGGCATCGTCCCCGCCGAGGGCGAGCCGGCCGTCGATGGTGGTGGGAGCTCGGGCCTGGGCCTGCGCTCCATGACCGAGCGGGTCGAGGCGCTGGGCGGCCGGGTCCGGATCACCCCGCGGCCACGGTTCACGGTCTTCGCCACGATCCCCAGGAACCAGGCAGACAGGGAAGGAACATCATGAAGGTCCTCATCGTCGACGACGACGCCCTCGTCGCCCAGTCCCTGTCCACGATCCTGTCGGTCGAGGACGACGTCGACGTCGTCGGCCTGGGAGGATCGGGGCCGGAGGCCGTCGAGCGGTACCGGGAGCTGGCCCCCGACATCCTCCTCATGGACATCCAAATGCCCGGCGGCGACGGGCTCAGCGCGGCCGAGCGGATCCTGGCCGAGGACGCAGGAGCGCGCATCGTCTTCCTCACCACCTTCTCCGACGACGAGTACATCGTGCGCGCCCTCAAGATGGGGTCGCGCGGCTACCTCATCAAGCAGGACGTCGCCCAGGTGGCCCCGGCGTTGCGCTCGGTCATGGCCGGGGTGTGCGTGCTGGAGGGGGAGGTGCTTGAGCGCAGCGCCACCATGGGGCTGAGTGCGCGGTCGGGTCAGCAGAGTCAGGCGCAGCCGGGCGGGAGCCGCGAGGACCTGCGGGGCACGGTCTTCGCGGCCCTGACCGACCGTGAGTACGAGGTGGTCGAGGCCGTGGCCGAGGGCCTGGACAACGCCGAGGCGGCGGCGCGGCTGTTCATGAGCGAGGGCACGGTGCGCAACCACATCAGCTCGATCCTGGCCAAGCTGGGCCTGCGCAACCGCACCCAGGTCGCGGTCATGTACTACCGCTCCGCCCAGACCGGGTAGAGAGGGGCCGGCTGCGCCTATCGAGGACTGCGTTATCCGTCCGGGACGTACTTCTCTCGCAGATGACTGGGACCAGACCCCAGTCATCTGCGGGAAAACGCAGTCCTCGGAGAAGGTCGCAGTCCCCGATATGCGCGTGGCAGCCCCGAGTTGACGTGACTTCTTAGGACCCGACGACGGACCTTGTAGGACAGTCCGTGATCGTCACAGGTTCTCGGCGAAGAAGGGGCCGATGACCTCGAAGGCCTTGGAGACGTAAGGGGCCAGGTCGTACATGTCGAAGTGGCCCGCCTCGCCGATGACGTGCATCTGCTTGTTCTGCCCCGGTACGGCCTCGAAGACCTCAGTGGAGGCCTCACGGTTCCAGGCGTTCTCGCCGGTGACGACGAGGTAGGGCTTGGTCATGCCCTTCATGATCTCGGGGACGTTGTAGGAGACCAGTTCGAGTTGGCTCCAGGCGACGACGTCGTTGCTCCAGCGAGGGTGGGTGCCGCGGGTGGAGTAGTAGTAGGCGGCGCCCTCCTCGAAGGCGCGCGGCATGAAGTTGAGGTGCTCCAGCTCGCCCTCGCCCTTCTCGTAGGCGGTCTTGGCGGCCCGCACCTCCTCCTCGGGCCTGAAGAAGCCGGCCATCGCCGAGGTCGAGATGTCGGAGATCGCGGGAACGATCGCGGTGATCGCCTTCAGTCGCGGCTCCTTGACGCCCGCGACGGACATGTAGGAGCCGGAGCCGCAGATGCCCAGGCCGCCGATGCGCTCGTCGTCGACGAAGGGAAGGGACTGGAGGAAGTCGACTGCTCCCTCGATGTCGGTCTCCTTGACGTCGGGCAGCTCCAGCTGACGCGGCGTGCCCTCGCTCTGGCCGAAGTAGGAACCGTCGAAGACGAGGGTCACGTAGCCGAGCTCGGTCAGGCGCTCGGCGTAGATGCTCTGCGCCTGCTCCTTGACCGAGAGCATCGGCCCGGTGACGACGACGGCCGGGTAGTTCCGGCTGAGGTCGAAGTCGCTGGGCAGGCGGAGCAGCCCCGCCAGGCGCAGGTCCAGGTCCTTGTTGGTGAAAACGACCTTCTGAGTGTCCATGCTGGTCTCCCTGGTCTCCGTTTCCTCGGGGTTACAGTCAATCAAATGACGATCCGTCACTTGTTGATGAGTTGAAATTACGTGACGGAACAGAACCACGGCTACCTGTGCCCCGAGGTTGCTGGCATTCCCCTGCCCAAGAGGGTTGACAGGAGAGCTCGTGGAGTTCGTTGAGACGTACCTGACCGGCGTCGCTCGGCGCTTCCCGCGGCGCCTATCCGCCGCCGAGTTGTGTCTCAGTGTGATACTTCGTGTTACCCTCGCCGTGGAGGGAGGAGGACACGATGTCGACTGCTATGGAGAATCTCAACGTCAAGATCGACGCCGAGGACAAGCGTCTGTTCGTTGAGCTCGCTCATCGGATGGGGACGACCCCCTCCAACGCCGTACGTATGTTCGTGCGTGCGTTCAATGACTTCCAGGGCTTCCCCTTCGACACCTCTCGCCCTTACGGCATGAGTGCTGAGGCGCGCCGTGCCTACGAGGAGGCTGACGCGGCTATCGCCGCAGGTACCGCCAAGCGCTATCGCAGTGTTGCTGACCTGCGCAAAGACCTGGATCTGTGATGCTCGAGATCGTCCTCTCGAACAAGTGCAAGAAGGACCTTAAGCGAGCGAAGAAGCGTGGTCTTGACCTGAATGAGTTCTTCGCCGTCGTTGAGATGCTCCAGCGCCAGGAGACGTTGCCCGCCCGCTACCGTGACCATGCGCTCACGGCGGATCGGATCGGATTGAGGGACTGCCATATCCGGCCCGACTGGGTGCTGATCTACGAGGTTCGAGAGGCAGAGCTCGTGCTGCTCCTGGTGGAGACCGGAAGTCATTTCGATCTTCGACTGTGACCGGTGCCGACGGCGGACCTTGTAGGGCAGCCCGCGATCGTCACAGGTTCTCGGCGAAGAAGGGCCCGACGATTCGCTGGCGCAGGGCCGGGATGCCGCGGGCGCCGTCGGCGATGCCGAGCAGCGGCATCCGGTACAGGTCAGTGAGTCGCTCGATCGTCGTGTGCATGACCTCGGTGACGGCCCTTCCGGGCCCTGAGCCCTGGAAGAAGAAGGCCAGGGGAGTGCCGGCGATCCGCTCGGCGGGCTCGTCGTTCATCCGCTCGATGAGGGTCTTGAGGGTGCCGGTCATGCCGTGCCAGTAGACGGGGGTGCCCCATACGAGCACGTCCGCCGCGCACATGCGCTCCCAGACCCGGGGCCACTGGTCCCCGGGCAGCGATGAGCCGCGAGCGTGGATGGCGTAGTCGATGAGGTGGAGCGTCTCGTAACCGGTGCCTTCAAGCAGCCTCTCCGCCATGGCGGTCGTGTTGCCGTCGCGCTTGGAGGAGGCGTTGACGAACAGCAGCATGTCAGTCCTTTCAACGTGGCCGGCCCAAGAGTAGCCGCCTGCCCCGGTCAACGAGTTCGGCCGCTGCTCGTGTCTGGGACGCGGTCTCCATGAGCACGGTCAGCGGTTGAAGAGCCAGGCCATGACCTCCCGGTCCCGGGCGAACAGGGTGTTGCCGGCGCCGTGCTGGTCGGAGGCGCCGCGCTGGGAGAAGTAGGAGCCCGGCTTGACGTCGAGCACCGCCAGCCGCGCCGTCTCATCCGTACTGACACCCCGTGCCTCATAGAGCGAGACCAGCTGGCGGTGGCTGGCCCGGTCGGGCTCGGCGCCGTAGTACTCGTCGTTCTCTCCCACCACGAGGCGCACGGGCAGCCGCGCATCGGCCACGGCCGCCAGGTCGCCGTCCCACCGGGAGGCGCAGTGCAGCACCGCGCAGAACAGGTCGGGTCGCGTGGCCGCCGCGAGTGAGGCCGTCTCGCCGCCCCCTGAGTACCCCTCGAGGAACACGTGGGTGCGGTCGATCGAGTACGCCCCCAGCAGGTACTCGACGAGCGCGATGGTCTGGTCCGCCGAGGTCTGTCCCCAGTCGCTGAGCTGCGGCGCCACGATGATCATGTCGTCGCGGTACGCCGGAGCCTCGAAGGCGAAGTCCTCGGTCTGCAGGTTGACGCCCACGCCCTGGAAGTAGAGCCCCTGCCACCCGGGCAGGGTGACGAACAGCGCGTGAGGTCTGGACGCGTCGTAGCCGGACGGAACGCTCAGGTGGAAGTGGATGTCTCCGTGTGCCGAGGAGTGCAGCACGTTGTCCATCGTGAACCCGCGGTAGGTCTGCGTCCCCTGAGTCACCGTGTCCTGGGAGTCAGGGGCGAAACTGCCTCGCCCACTGGGCGACCTCCTCAGTGCTCACGTTCTCCTCGAAACGTATGCCCTCCTGCCACGTTCCGGAGCCGCCGGCCATCTCAGCCAGCTCGGTGCCGCTGCTGCTGAGCGGCGAGGACAGCGACGTGCAGAAAGGAATGACGGTCTTTCCGGTGAAGTCGTTCTGGCGGGCGAAGTCCGTCATCGCCCAGGAGGCGCTCTGCCACCAGATGGGGTAACCGACGAACACCGTGTCGTAGCTCGAGAAGTCGGCCGGTGCGTTGGACGCGAGCTGGGTGGAGCGCTGGTCGGGATTCTCGTACTCGGTGACGACGCGACTCGAGCTGTCCCTCCAGTTGAGGTCGTCCTGGCTGAAGGGGTTGGCCGGCTCGATCACGAAGGTGCTGGCGCCGAGCTCGCCGGCGATGGTCTCGGCGACGGTCTTCGTGTGTCCCTGCGCCGAGTAGTAGGCGACCAGGACGCTGCTCCCCGAGGGCAGGGGCGAGGCGCTGCTCGACGACGAGGCTGCTGGCGCCGAGCCACTGGCGGCACTTGAGCCGGCGGAGGACGAGGATGAGCGTCCGCAGGCGGCGAGCAGGGCTCCTGACGCCGCGGTGGCCAGCACCCCGGCTCCGGTCAGGAAGGTTCTGCGGCTTGCGGAGGCGCCGACGGCGCGGGGCGTGTGTGCTGTTGTCATGACTGCTTTCTCAATCGTGTTTCTCAATTGTGGTGGTCAGGCGCCGAAGCGGGCGATATCGCTTTGAACCCGCGCCGGCTCGTCGGTGAGGGGGACGAGGACCCGGTCGAGGGCGCCGCGGCCGGTCTCGGTGTCCGGTCGGGTGCCGGCGAGGAGCGCCTCGAAGTCCGTGACCGGTTCACCGGCGCGCGAGAAGACCTCGACGGTGCGGTGCTCGCCCGAGGGGTTGAGCGCTCCCTCGATGAGCACCTGGGCGATGTGGCGCCGGTCCACGCCGGGCCTGCCCTCGACGAGGTCGCCCTGACGCAGATCGATTTGGGTGTCCTGCGGCCCCTGGTAGTCGAACCAGCCGGGACGCACGATCGTGTAGGGGTGGCCGCCGGCGCGCACCAGGCGCTCGGCGCGGCGCTTCCAGTCCCAGGACTCACCCGACGGGCGCGAGATGTACATGGAGGTCATGAAGCTGATGTGAACCTCCGGCCGGCCCTCCAGCGCCTCCAGCAGGGCAGGGACGACGGCGTAGAAGTTGTTCTCCAGATCGTCGTCGCCTCCTCCAGTGAAGATAACGGCGTCGACGCCCTCCACCGCCCTGGCCAGGGAGGCGGCGTCGGTGGGGGAGGCCTCGACGACCTCCGTGCCGGCGGGCAGCACGGCTGCGGCGCGGGAGGCGTTGCGGGACTGGGCGCGGACGCTCAGGCCGCGGGCCAGGGCCTCCTCGACGACGACGCGGCCGACCTGGCCGGTGGCACCGATGACGAGGGCGGTGCGGGGCTTGGACATGGGGTTTCCTCTCGTGAGTTGTGTGGACCTGCTGCGGGGTTTGGGGCGGTCGGTGGTCAGGTGGTCGCGAGGACCTCCTGCATGAACGCGTCGTACTCCTCGATCCAGCCTCCCTCGGCGCCGAATCCGTGCGGCCAGCCGTCGAGCACCCGGGCGCGCAGGGTGTCGCCGCGGCCCGCCAGGAGCTCGACCTGCGCCTCGAACTGGTCGTAGAAGGGGTCCTTCGTGCCGTAGCAGTAGTAGGTCGGCACGACTCCGGTCAGGCGGTCCGGGTTGAGCTCCGCCACGGACAGGCGACCGTAGAAGGAGTAGATCATCGCCGTCGCGGCGGCGTCGGCACTGGTCGCGTCGAGCTCGTCGGGCACGTAGCCGGCGTCGAGGACGGAGGGTGAGACGGTGCCAGACCAGTTGAGGATCGTCTCGCCGCACAGGATCCCGCCGGCGGAGTAGCCGCCCAGCGCGATGGCGTCCTGGCTGGGAAGACCGTAGTCGGCCGCGTGAGCGCGCACGAAGCGGATCGCCCGGGCCAGGTCGCACCCGGCCTCGGCCTGCGTGGAGGGCCGCACCCGGTAGTCGACGACGAAGCAGTGGTAGCCGCGGGCGGTCAGCTGCTCCGCCGTCGGGTAGCAGTCGGAGTTGTCCCCGCGCAGGGCGAAGGCCCCGCCCGCGCACAGCAGCACGGCGCCCTTGACGGCGTTGCCCCCTGTGGCGGGGACGCTGGTGACCGTGGGGCGGAAGCCGGCCGGGTCGTAGCCGCTGCCGCTGGGAGCCGTGGTGGCCGGGACCCTGCCGTCCTCCCACAGGAAGAGGCACTGCCTGCGGCCGGGATCAACCTTCGCGGTGAGGACCGTGCCCTCCGCCGTGGCCGGATTCGGGCTCACGTGGCCCAGGTCGACTCCGCTGAAGCCGGGGGTGGGGTTCCCCCTGACGTAGTCGCGTACCCCGCCCAGGTCCGCGCTGGCGGAGGAGCCGGCGGCCCTGGTGCCTGCGCGCCCGCAGGAGCTCAGGACCTGGGCCGCGGCCAGGGCGGTCAGTCCCCGGCCGAGTGCTCGTCGCGTCATTGTTCTCATCCGTCCTTCCTCTCAGCCCGCGGGTGTGCGGGCCTCGACCTGCGCGCGCCAGAAGGCGGCGGCGCCCTCGATCCACCCCTCGGAGACCGTCCCGGTACCGAGCCCGAAACCGTGGGGAAGGCCCTCGTAGGAGTGGAACTCCGACGCCGTCCCCGCGGCCGCGATGGCGTCGGTGCGCGCCTGCATGGTGCGCCAGGGCGCGATCGTGTCGGCCGTGCCCACGCAGGCGTAGGTGGGCGGCTCACTCCCGGTGACCTCGCTCAGACCCGTGTACTGCATGACGACGGCGCCCGCGCGGGGCACGTCGTCGCCCCCGAACCGGGTGGGGCCGTAGGAGCCGAGGGCAGCGGCCAGGCGCGCTCCCGCTGATCCTCCCCACAGCGAGTAGCCGGTCGGGTCCACGCCGAGCTCGGCGGCGCGGGAGTGGATGAAGGAGACGGCGCGAGCCAGGTCCTGGCAGCCGAGCCGGAAGTCGGGGCGGTACTGCAACGTGAAGGCCGTGTACCCGTGACGGGCCAGCCACAGGGCGTGCGGCATCGAGTCGTGGATGGAGCCCACGTAGGCGAAGCCGCCGCCCGCGCAGCACACCGCGACGCGGGGGAGCCGGCCGTCGGCGAGGCCCTGAGCCGGGAAGACGAACAGCCCGGTGTCCCTCAGGGTGGGGTCGGCGGCCTTTTCCGCCTCGGTGTAGATGTCGTGGAAGACCGTCTTGCCGGCTCGACGGCGCGAGAGCACGTCGTTCACGACGTCGACCGTGGCCCCGACGTCCACGTGGGAGTACCACGTGAGCAGCTTTCCGGCGTCGGCCAGCGTGT
Source organism: Actinomyces sp. ZJ308 (assembly GCF_011752065.1). Classification (GTDB taxonomy): domain Bacteria; phylum Actinomycetota; class Actinomycetes; order Actinomycetales; family Actinomycetaceae; genus Actinomyces. The sequence continues at coordinate 45,618 of NZ_JAAIJY010000019.1, read as the reverse complement.
CTCCCCGCCCGGGCGGGCGGTGGGTGATGGGGAACAGGAAGCGGCCGTAGTCCTCCAGAAGAGGATCGTCGACGACGTCGGCGATGAGGGTGCTGCCGTCCACTGCTGCTTCACCTCCTGGGGATCGTGAGCCTGGTTCGTTCCTGGTCCGCCGGCCGGGCGCCGGCGAGCAGCCCGAGGCCAGTGCCGCCCCGGCGCTCGCCACAGCGGCGCCCGCCGCGACGCACAGGCCTCGCCTGCTCAGCATCCTCAGGACAGGCCCTTCGTCTTGAGCCAGGAGTGGATGTGCTCGGCCACCTCGTCGGAGTTGCGGTCCTGGAACATGAAGTGGTCGTTGCCGTGGATGCCCGCCTCCGGCAGGACGATGACCTCGCAGTCGCCCCCGTGGGCGTTGACGACGCGCTCGAACTCGCGGGCGATCTTGAGGTTGGCGCGCCAGAACTGGTTGGCGGGCAGGTCCTCGGCCGCGCCCTCGGCGGGGATGAAGTCCCCGTAGTAGATGCGGATCGGGAACGTGGTGAGGGCCTCGAACTGCTCGAGCGGTACGGCGGTGCCTCCCGCAGGACCCGGGTAGTCGGTCACGATGGGCTCGGGGTTCTCGCCCTCGGGGAAGAGGAAGCTGCCGGGTTCGATCGCGACCACCGACTCGGTGTTCGTGCTCCGGGCGGCGATGTACCAGCCGGGGATGCCGCCCTGCGAGTGGGTGACGAGGGTGGAGGGGCCGGCCTTCTCCATGACGGCGACGAGCGCAGCGGTGATGACCTCGACGTCGAACTCGCCCGTGTCCGGCGTCATCTGACGGAAGAACTGATCCATCGAGGCCTCGTCGGTGGGGATCTGGACGCCCTCGTTGAACTCGGGCCAGCGCCCCATGCGGAACTGGGTGAACCAGTTGAGATCGTCGGGCGTCGCCGAGATCTGCGCCGGCACGGAGGACTGGCCGGCCTGCCCGCGGCGCGGCTGGTCAACCAGGTAGACGCCGTAGCCGCGGCGCAGAAAGAAGTCCGACCAGCCCTCGCGCCCGTCGGGGGTGGACTGCCAGCCGGCGAAGGACTGGCCGTAGCCGTGCAGGAAGACCACGTTGTGCTTGTTGGCCTCCTGGGGCAGCTGGTAGAAGACGTGGGCGTGGTCCGAGTGGCGGGTCTGCCCGGCCTCGGCCATCTGCCCGCGAACGGGGTCGAAGGTGCCCGGGGCCGTCTGGACGGTGCCGCCGGCCTGGAAGGTGCCCTGCCGGCTGATGCAGATGGGCTTGGCGCCGTTCGGGGAACCGGTCTTCGAGTTGGACGGGTTGGCCGAGGGGGAGCTCTGGGCGGCGGAGGCGGTGCTCATGCCCAGGGCCTGCACTGCGGCGAGGGCCCCAAGACCCTGTCCGAGTGCGCGTCGCGTCATAGGACTCATGCGTATGTTCCTCTCAGTGTCAGGGGATGGAGGTGCCGGCCGGTCGCGGTCAGGGCGTGGTGCCCTGTTACCGCCCGGTTACTCGTCGTCGGACACCGACTCGTACGGCGCCACTCGGCGATGAGGGCCTGGCCGCTCAGTACAGGGTTCCGCCGTTCAGCTGGGCGTTCTTGACGTAGTCGCGCAGCAGCCACATGACGGTCTTGGGGTCGTAGTGGTCGAAGATGCGCGGCAGGCTGCCGTCGTCGAGGGCGGTGAAGGTGGCCAGGTCCTGCGCGCTCAGCTCGAAGTCGAAGACGTCGAAGTTCTCCTCCATGCGCTCGCGGCGCACCGACTTGGGGATGACCACGACGCCCTTCTGCATCAGCGCCCGCAGGATCACCTGTCCGGGCTTCTTGCCGTACTTCTCGCCGATCTCGGTCAGGACCGGGTTGGCGAAGATGTTGTTCTGCCCCTCGGCGAAGGGCGCCCAGGCCTCGTGGACGACGCCGAGCTCGGCCATCACCTCGTGGGCGGCGTCCTGCTGACGGAAGGGGTGCGTCTCGATCTGGTTGACCGCCGGCGGCACCTCGGCGAGCAGGGCGACGTCGATGAGACGCTCGGGGTAGAAGTTGGACACCCCGATGGCGCGCAGCTTGCCGGCCCGGTAGGCCTCCTCCATGGCGCGGTAGGCGCCGGGGTAGTCGCCCATGGCCTGGTGCAGGAGCATGAGGTCGATGTAGTCGGTGCCCAGCTTGCGCAGCGACTCGTCGATGGAGGCGGTGGCCCGCTCGTAGCTCATGCTGGCCACCCAGATCTTGGAGGTGATGAAGACGTCCTCGCGCGGCAGGCCGCTGGCGCGCACCCCGGCGCCGACGCCCTCCTCGTTGCCGTAGGCCTGGGCGGTGTCGATGAGTCGGTAGCCGACCTCGAGGGCCTGGGTCACGCAGCGCTCGGTCTCATCGGGCGGGGTCTGAAAGACGCCGTATCCGAGCATCGGCATCTCGACGCCGTTGTTGAGGGTCTGGTAGAGCATGGGGCTTCCTCCCGGTCTCTTCTGTCGTGTGCTGTCTTGTGCATCAGTCTTCACCGTGTTTCCATGTCTGTAAAATGCAGATGTCGGAACTACTGATGCACTAGGCGCATCAAGGGGAGGGAATGTGGAGCTGGAGCAGCTCAGACAGCTCGAAGCGATCGAGCGTGAGGGAACCATGAGCGCCGCGGCCAGGGAGCTGCACCTCTCTCAGCCGGCCCTTTCCCGCTCACTGGGAAGGCTGGAGAGCGAGCTCGGCCAGCCGCTCTTCGACCGGATGGGGCGCCGCCTCGTCCTCAACGAGGCCGGTCGCGTGGCGCTGGAGCACGTCCATCAGATTCTCCGGACCGAGAGGGCCATGCGTGAGGCACTGGGCGACGTCGCCCGCCGAACCCGTGCCCTGCGCGTGGGCACTGTCGCCCCGGCGCCGCTGTGGCGCCTGACCGCCCTCATGACGGAGCGGTTTCCCGGACAGGTGTTGACCTCTCAGATGCTTGCTGACTCCGAGGTGGAGACCGGGGTCGTCAACGGCGATCTCGACCTGGGTATCAGCCTGCGGCCGCTCGCGCTGCCGATGGTGCGTTCGAGCCGGCTCATGGTGGAGAACCTCTCCGTGGTGCTGCCGTCCGGGCACGCGCTCGCGGGGCGGCAGAGCCTGAACGCCGCCGAGCTCGACGGCGAGACCTTCCTGATCCTGAAGGACATCGGCTTCTGGCGGCAGGTGTGCGACCGGTGCTTCCCGCACTCGGAGCTCGTGGTGCAGGAGGATCCGGGAGTCTTCAAGGAGCTGACGCGCAGCTCATCGCTGTCCTACTTCGTCACAGACGCACCCTCCTTCGCCGACTTCTCGTCGTCGTTGTCGGACCGGGCGGTTGTGCCGATCCGCGACACCGTGGCGCACGTGACCTTCTACCTGCTGGTGCGCTCCGGAGGCCGGCAGGAGGCCATCGATCTCTTCGACTGGGCGAGTGGCCGGTGAGTGGTGGGGCTGCCCGGAGGCAGTCCTGGGTAGTGGTGCGTCGTCGTCGGCCCGCGGACCGGTGCGCGCAGTGTGTGACCACATGGTTGAAAAACGCCAACTGCCGGGTCGAAACGGCGCCAACTGCCGGATCGAGGATGGTGGCCGCTGCCGATCTGCTTTTGGGCGGCGAGCGTTGAGGCCCAGTGATATCGGCGCAACAACATGTTGCTCGACGCCGGGGTCGGGCCGTGGTTTCCTGATGAAGGTGGCTGTGCAGAGGGTCGCGATAAAGAAAGGGATCAACATGAGTATCGGAGAAGTCATCGGTGCGGCCCGGGAGGCTCAGGGGATGACTCAGAGCGACCTGGCGGGCAAGGTGCTTGTCACCCGCCAAGCCGTCTCGAGGTGGGAAACCGGAGTCACGACTCCGGGCGTCGACATGTGCAAGCTTCTTGCTGGTGCGCTCGATGTTCCGGTCACACGGCTTCTGGAGATGCCTCCGGAGCCGTGCTGTCAGAGCTGCGCTCTCCCCTTGGGTAAGGAGGCGGACTACGGCGCCGAGTCCGACGGAACGAAGTCGGAGGAGTACTGCGTCTGGTGCTATCCGGACGGGTCCTTCGACGGAGAGGAGTCGCTCGATGCCTTCATTGAGCACAATGCCCCTTATGTGGCTGAGGGAGTCGGCATCTCTCGGGACGAGGCGGTCTCCTACCTGGCTGTCGTCCTGCCAACCCTCAAGCGGTGGGCTCCCCGGTGACGGGACGGGCCAGGTTGCAGCGGCCCCTGTGACCCTCGCAGTCGGAGATTATGCAGAGCCGTCGTCGTCGACCACTTGCCAGGCTCCTGCTCGGGCACTTCCCTTCCTCCTCAGGCGTCCTGAGCGACGCAGCTCGGAGACGATGCGCTCCGCCGTTCTACGTGAGCACGCCAGGTGCCCCGCCAGATCGGCGATCGTTGCACTCGGGTTGGCACCCAGGAACAAGAGTGTCCGCGCCTGGCGGTCCGGCACCGACGAGCCTGATGCGTAGGGGAGTAGCGCGTCTCGGATAACCGTAAGCATGAAGGTGGCAAAGGACTCGCTCGACCCCGCTGTGTTCGAGCCGGCGATTGCCGCGTAGTACCCGGCCTGGCGATCTCGGATCACACTCTCAATCGGCAGCCAGGCCAGTGGCGATCGCCAGTGCGACAGCAGTAGCGTGTGCCATAGGCGCCCGGTGCGGCCATTGCCGTCCGCAAAGGGGTGTATGAACTCGAACTCGTAGTGGAAGACACACGAGACCAGCAGAGGGTGAAGGTCGGTCGAGGACATCCAGTCGAACAGGTCGGCCATGACCTCGGGAACGTACTGAGCCGGCGTCCCCGCGTGGATGAGCCTGTCCCCCCTGAAGACGCCGGCGTTCCCGGAGCGATACTGTCCAGCGTCGTCGATGAGCCCTTGCATCATGACACCATGGGCTCGCAGCAGGTCATTGGCGGAATGAGGGTTGAGGTCATTCATGAGCTGATACGCGAGACGCGCGTTGTCCACCTCGAGAATCTGCTCGGCGGGACCGAGAACCCGCTTGCCGTCGAGGATTGCCGTGACCATCTCACGTGAGAGCGTGTTCCCCTCGATCATGAGGGAGGAGTGGATGGTGGTGATGCGCAGCTCGCGGTGAAGGACGGGACTCGTACTGAGAGGGGATGCTGTTCCGAGAGCGCCGACGAGCTCGGCGATCTCCATGCAGAGCTCGTCGATCTCGGCTGTGCGGTTCAGCGGTGGCTCGTAGGCCATCTGGTCTCCCTTATGCGTGCTCGGCCCATCTGACATCGTCGCACGTCCCGTGTGACGGCGATTACCGCCACACTTTACCGCCAGTGGCGGTAATCGAGCGCGGTCAGGCCAGCTCCCCGGTGATGAGACGGGCCAGGTCGCGGCGCGCCCGGTGACCCTCGGGGGTGGGGAACATCGGGTAGACGTGGTTGAGGCTCTCGCCGACGTGCAGCGTCGAGTCGACCCCGGCCTCCAGGAGCTTGGCGTGGAAGAGCGCGTTATCCGGCAGGAAGATCTCCCGGGTCCCCACGAAGGTGGTCACCTTCCGCAGGCCCGACAGCTCACCGTAGATGGGGGAGAGGTGCCAGTCGGTCAACGGGGTCTCGCCCGCCCAGGACCGGCCGATCTCGGTGAGGGGCTCGGGCGCCATGAGTGGGTCGGCGTCGACGTAGTCGGCGATATCCGGGTTCACGTGGGTGATGTCGACCCAGGGGGAGATGAGGGCGAGCTCGTCGGGCTGGGCTGCGCCCTCCTCGGCCAGGGACAGGGCGATGACCACCGCCAGGCCCCCGCCGGCGCTGTCACCCATGAGGATGATCCGCTTGCCCGGGTTCTCGGCGACCGTGCGCCGGTAGAGGTCCAGCACCAGGCGGTGCGCCTCCTCCCACGTGTGGTGGGGCGTCAGCGGGTAGAGCGGCATGATGAACTCCGCCCCCGTCCTGCGGGCGAGGTGGTCCACCAGCCAGGCGTGCGCCGAGGCCGCCGTCGAGATGTAGGTGCCGCCGTGGAGGTAGACGACGATCGTGTTCGACGGCGTGCGCCCACGGACGTAGTAGACGGGCATCCCCTCGTCCTCGCGCCTCTCCAGCTCGTAGAAGAGACGCGCCCAGACCGGGAAGGCGACGGCGCGGCGAGGTTCGGGGCGGCCGGCCAGATGAGCGATCCTCTTGGTGGTCGACATGCGGGCGCCCAGCACCTTGACCGGCCGGGTGCCGTACTCCGCGAGGGTCGCCGCGGCCGAGCGCCGGTAGCGCCTGCGCGAGTAGGCGCTGAAGGCTCCCAGCGCCAGGCTCGTACCCGCGATGCCGAGGGCGGTCTTCAGGGTCGTGCTCCGAGCGGCCTTCCGGGACTTCCGGCTCATCATCATTCCTCCACATCACCGGGCGCCGGATGTCGCATGAAAACGCCTCCGGATCCGGCACCCTCACGTCTATCGTAGGTCGTGGAGCCCTGCGATGACGGGGCAGACCCCGACCTTCCGCGCAGTGCTGAGTAGTGACGGGCCATTGTGGTCGGTTCCGGTGTACGGCGTAGGACGACGACGATCAGGATCGGAAATACAGGCACTCGGATGGCTCGATTGCAATACAGTGGTGCTGCTCAAGCGCTGGTCTGACTGATCCGTCATCCCACTGCTCCGCGAGGTGGGATCAGTATCTGGATGAGCGCGAGGTGCAAGGCGTGTCATGGGCTGAATCTCTGAAAGGTGTTTAGTTGTGCGGGGATTGCAGGCGCTCCTTATAATTGCTGCCATTATTTGGGGTCTGTTGGGGTTGTGGCAGATGGTCAATCCAAAAGGTTCGTGGAGGGCCACTGAGGGATGGAAGTATAAGAATCCTGAGGCTAACGAACCGTCGGAAGCCTCTTATGGCTTGCGGAGTCTCGGGGGGTTCTTCTCCATCATCATGGCGGCAGTTTTGGTCGGCTATGCCGCCCAGGTAGGGAAATTGGATTCTTCTGATTCTCGATCAACGAATCCTGCAGCGCTTCCACTGTCCAGCTATTACGGGGGGTACGACGACGGTTTGGCTGATTACACGGTCCCCGGGCGGACGGTTGATCCCTTCTCCTCGGCGTCTGCGAGCCCGGTCGCCAACGGTGCGCCTGTCACCCTCTTCACCCCGGTCGTTGAGGGGCTCTCCGAGCACGGTCGGTCCGACTCCTCGACGGAGGTCGCGGTGAAACCCATCTACTACCCGTGGACCTCGAGTGACCAGCCCGCAGCATTCGCCTCCGCCACAGTCGTCGACTCCAAGGTGGCTCTGGCGACCCTGGATCCATCGCAGGCCACGACCGAAGGCGCGGGCGCCGGTGTGCTGGGGGAGGGGGTCTATATCGTGGTGCAGCTCGGTCGGGCCGTCTGCGCCATCACGTCGGTGAATGCCTCCCTTTCAGACAGGCAGAACAGCATCTCGCTCTCGGTCTATGGGATTTCTGACCTTAGTCGTTGCGGGCAGCCGGTGGAGGGGGCTTTTGTGGCCATTCCTCTTAGTGAGGAGTTGATCCAGGCGGCTCAGGCCTACCAGTCACCGGATTATCATCCGCTGGCGACTCCGACAAGCACTGAGCTGAATCCCCCATATCGGCGCAGTTACGGCCTGAATAAAGGAGAGTATAGTCCCACGATCTTCCATGCCAGTCGTCGAACTGAGTTTGAGGACACCTGGAATGATCCTGCAACCGATGCTGAGATCGATCGTCGTGCGCTCGTCCCCTGGATTGCTCCCGGCTCATGATGTCGCCTGAAGATGTCCTGACACCTGGAACCGTGGAGTAAGTGCATATGGAAACCTACGAGACCGACCACCTCGATACCGTCCGCGACCTGGCGCCCGAGTGCATGGTGCTGCTGCGCTCCGACGGCGCCTTCCCCCTGGCGGAACCGGGCGAGATCGCCCTGTTCGGCTCCGGCGCCCGCCGCACCATCAAAGGCGGCACCGGCAGCGGCGACGTCAACTCCCGCCACGTCGCCACCATCGAGGAGGGCCTGGAGGCGGCCGGCTTCACCGTCGTCACCAAGCCCTGGCTGGACGCCTACGACCGCGTCCACGAGCAGGCCCACCAGGACTTCATCGCCGGCATCAGGGCCGAGGCCGCGAAGCGCGGCGTCCCCGCCATCATGATCGGCATGGGCTCGGTCATGCCCGAGCCCGAGCACGCGATCCCCCTCGACGTCGAGACCGACACCGACCCTCAAGTGGCCGTCTACGTCCTGGCCCGCACCTGCGGGGAGGGCAGCGACCGCACCCCCGATGCCGGTGACCTCAGGCTCACCGCCTCCGAGATCCGTGACATCCGCGCGCTGAGTGAGCGCTTCGAACGCTTCCTGCTCGTCCTCAACGTGGGCGGTGTCGTCGACCTCAGCCCGATCGAGAACGTCACCAACATCCTCCTGCTCTCCCAGCTCGGCGCGACCATCGGCGACGCCTTCGCCGACGTCCTCCTGGGGCGGGCCCAGCCCTCCGGCAAGCTCACCACCACATGGGCCGCCTGGGACGAGACCGACCAGATCGGCGACTTCGGCGACCCCGACGACACCCGCTACCGCGAGGGCGTCTACGTCGGCTACCGCTTCTACGACTCGATCGGCAAGGAGCCCCTTTTCCCCTTCGGATTCGGTCTGGGCTACGCGACCTTCGACCTTTGCACCCGCCAGGTGAGCCTCGACGGCGCGCGCGTGAGCATCGACGTCGACGTCACCAACACCGGCTCCCACCCCGGCAAGGAGACCGTCCAGGTCTATGCCGCTGTTCCGTCCGGCCGCCTCGACCAGCCGCTCCAGGCGCTGGTCGGCTTCACCAAGACCGGACAGATCGCCCCCGGGGAGACGACGCGCGTCACCGTCGACGTCGACCTGACCGACCTGGCCTCCTACGACGCGGCCGCCCACGCCACCGTCCTGGAGGCCGGCCGCTACCTGCTGCGGGTGGGAACCTCCAGCCGGCACCTGAGCCCCGTCGCCGTCATCGGCCTCGGCGAGGATACGATCGTGCGTCGCCTGACCGGAGACCTGGGCGACCCCGGATTCACCGACTGGAGGCCCGAGTCCCCGGTAGTCCTCGACATCCCGGCCGACCTGCCACTGCTCGCCGTCGACCCGGCCCGTCTGCACCTCCCCGACCGGGATGAGCCCGCAGGCGCCGCAGACCTCGGCGAGGCGCTCGCCCTGGCTCGGACCCTGTCCGACGACGAGCTCATCCACACCGTTCTGGGCGACTACCGCAGCGGTAAGGAGTCCGGGTCCATCATCGGGGCGGCCTCCACAACCGTCGTCGGCGCGGCGGGCCAGTCCACCACCCGCATCGCCGGGGTGCCCAGCATCATCATGGCCGACGGGCCCGCCGGCCTGCGCCTGGCCCCCACCTACGGCGTCGACGCCGAGGGCCCCTTCTCCCTGGGCGACTCCAGCCTGCCTCCCACTTTCCTCGAGCTCATGGACGACGCCGGACGCGAGGCCCTGGGCATCGCAGGCGAGCCCGAGCCCCGCGAGCCCGTAGAGATCCGCGAGCAGTACGCCACGGCCATCCCCATCGGCACCGCGCTGGCCCAGTCCTGGAACCCGGCGCTGGCTGAGCGGCTCGGCGACGTCGTCGGGGCTGAGATGGAGCGCTTCGGCGTCCACCTCTGGCTCGCCCCGGCCTTCAACCTGCACCGGTCCGTCCTGTGCGGACGTAACTTCGAGTACCTCTCCGAGGACCCGCTCCTGGCCGGGATCATCGCCGCCGCCATCACCCGCGGCGTCCAGTCCCACCCCGGGCGGGGCGTGACCATCAAGCACCTGGCCTGCAACAACCAGGAGACCAACCGCCTCAACTCCAACAGCCGGGTCGGCCCGCGCGCCCTGCGGGACCTCTACCTGCGCGCCTTCGAGATCTGTGTGCGCCGGGCCCGGCCGGCCGCCGTCATGACCTCCTACAACCTCATCAACGGCGTCCACACCTCCGAGTCGGCCCAGCTGCTCGAGGTCATCCTGCGCCGGGAGTGGGGCTTCGACGGACTGGTCATGACCGACTGGGTCGTTGACGGCATGGCCCGCAGCGACATGAGGCACCCGCGTGCCACCGCCGCCGCCACCGTCAAGGCCGGCAACGAGCTCTTCATGCCCGGCGGCGAGCCGGACCGGCAGGACCTCCTGGCCGCCCTGGGACGGGGGAGTGAGGACCTCGGGGCGGCCGGCCGGCCCGAGCAGGCCGACGGCGCGGTGAGCCTGACGCGCGCCGAGCTCGAGACGCAGGCAGCCCGCGTCATCCGCATGGCCTGGAGGCTTGCCGCAGCCGGGGTGTGAAAGAACCTGTCGCCCGGGCGGTAGACATGACATGCTCAGGACAAGCCGCCCGCACATCGTAAGGAGCCCTCCATGGCGCTGACACCCCAGGCACGCGAGACCTTCACCAGGCTGTTCGGGGTGGAGCCCCAACCGCACCCCACGGACCCCGAGCTGTTCGACATCCTCCAGAACGGGATCTTCGACGAGGCCTTCTCCACGGGTGTCCTCACCGACGTCGAGCGCGAGCTGCTCACCGTCACCGTCCTGGCCGCTATGCAGACCCTCCCGCAGCTCAAGGCCCACGTGGGCGCCGCCCTCAACATCGGCGCCACGCCCCTGCAGCTGCGCGAGGTCATCTACCAGTGCGCCCCCTACATCGGATTCCCCAAGACCCTCAACGCCATCGGTGTGGCCAACGAGGTCTTCGAGGCGCACGGCATCTCCCTGCCCCTGGAGAACGCCGGCACCGTTGACGCCACCGACCCCAGCGCCCGGGAGGAGGAGGGAGCCGCCATCCAGACCCCGCTGTACGGCAACGAGGTCAGGGAGGTCTTCTCCGCCCTGCCCGAGCCCTTCGATGAGTTCGTGCCCCACCTGCTGACCTCCTGGGCCTTCGGCGACTTCGCCACCCGCGGCGGGCTCGACGTCGCCCAGCGCGAGCTCGTCAGCCTTGTGGCCATCGCCGCCATCGGCGCAGCCACCCAGCTGCGTCCGCACGTGGCCGGGGCCATCAAGGCCGGGTCCTCCCGCCAGAAGGTGGCGGCCGCCCTGGTCCAGGTCATGCCCTACATCGGCGGCCCCTACGCCCTGTCCGGCCTCGTCCTGGTGGCCAGGTACGACGAGAACGCCTCCTCGGAGGCCTACCGCTAGGCGAGGCCGTTAGGGACTCCCGGGAACTCTCGAGAACCGGGGTGGGGAGCCGGCACTGAGGTGCCGGATCCCCACCCCGGTTTCTTCTCGCCTCGCTGCTTCCATTCGATTCATGCCGGGGTTCGACACGAAGGCGTATGCCGACGGCATAACGAAACGCGGTTGCGTAAACGTAGTCGGCCTGACAGGCTGAACGCATGGCAACTCAGACATGGTTCATCACAGGATCCTCGCGCGGCTTCGGTCGCGCCCTGGCCGAGGCGGTGCTCGAGGCGGGAGACCGGCTTGTCGCCACCGCCCGCAAACCCGAGCAGCTGGCCGATCTCGTTGAGCGCTACGGAGAGAGCAGAGTGCTGCCCGTGGCCCTCGACGTCACGAGCGCGGAGCAGGCTCGCGTAGCGGCCCAGAGCGCCGTCGAGCACTTCGGTCAGATCGACGTCGTGGTCAACAATGCCGGCTACGCCAACATCGCCCCCATCGAGACCGCTCCGGAGGAGGACTTCCGCCGTCAGTTCGACACCAACTTCTGGGGCGTCTACAACGTCTCCACGGCCTTCATTCCGATCCTGAGGCGTCAGGGAAGCGGAGTGATCGTGCAGTTCTCCTCCCTGGGTGGACGAGTGGGCGGACACGCGGGCCTGGGCGCCTATCAGGCCGCCAAGTTCGCTGTCGACGGTTTCACCCGCGTCCTGGCCACCGAGCTCGCCCCCTTCGGGGTCCGTTGCCTGGTCGTCGAGCCCGGCGGGTTCGCCACCGACTGGGCCGGACCCTCCATGGAGATCCTGGATATCGATGAGGGCTACCGGGACACGGTTGGAGCCATGGCCAACCTCATGAGCACCGGCATCGCCTCCGAAGGCGACCCCGTGCGCGCCGGCCAGACCCTGGTGCGTATCCTCAAGCGTGACAACCTGCCCGGGCACATCCTCTTCGGTGCTCGAGCCGCGCAGACCGCCATCGACTACTCGCTCTCACAGATCGCCGAGGCCACGACCTGGCTGCCGGTCAGTGTCTCCCTGGACTTCGAGCGCCCCTACCCGGTGGAGCTTCCCAACGACGTGTGAGGCGGGCCCGCCGGGCTGCCCCGGAGGAGCGGCATGAAACCATAGGGCTATGCCCTCACCGCCCCCACAGCAGTTCCAGCGAGCCCGTGGCCCCGAGGCCAAGCAGCACAGGCGACGAGTGATCCTCGACGCGGCGGCCCAGCTGGCTCGCCGGCGTGGAGTGCGGGTCGTCACCCTGACCGACATCGCCGACGCCGTCGGGATGCACAAGTCGGCGATGCTGCGCTACTTCGAGACACGCGAGCAGATCTTCCTCATCCTGACCGGCGAGGGGTGGCAGGAGTGGGCGGACGTCCTGCACGAGCAGCTCGAACCCCGCCCAGCGCGGGAGACTGACGCCGAGTGTGCCGCGGCCATCGCGCGCGTCATGGCCCATACGCTGCGAGAGCGTCCTGTCCTGTGCGACCTGCTCGCGCAGGCTCCCCTCAACCTGGAGCGCAACGTGTCCCTGGACTCCCTGCGCACCTCCAAGCGGGAGATGGTGGGACAGGTTCAGCGTATCAGCGACCTGATCCGCCGGCTGCTGCCGCTGGATGAGGCACAAGCCCTCAACGTCGTCGCCACCGCCACCAGCATGGCCGGCGCCCTGTGGCAGATGGCGGCCCTGGACACCCCACTGCGGGACCTCTACGAGAGCGACCCCGAGCTGCGCTGCGCCGTCGTCGACGTCGAGGGGCAGCTCGCCGACATACTGACCGGCCTCATGACCGGTTACCTCGCGCCCGGACGCGCCTGTGTCCGGCGCGCCGGCCCGGCCGAGGCAAGGACGGCGGGCCCAGCCACCTGACATCATCCACAGAAACGAGACAGTCATGACCGACTCGCGCAACCTCGACCGCACCGTCAGCCTCGAGCAGGTTGCAGACCGAATCGCGATCCGCGAGCTCTTCGACGCCTACGCCCACTGCGCCGACCGGCGGGACCTGGAGGGCCAGAAGGCCCTGTTCACCGAGGACGCCCGTTTCTCCGTCCACATGGACGGGGCGGGAAGCGAGCCCAGCTACGTGCTCGAGGGGCGTGAGGCCCTCACCCCGGTCTTCGCCGACCTCAACCGTTATGACGTCACCACCCACTTCAACGGTCAGAGCACGGTGCAGCTCGACGGCGACCGTGCCACGGGCGAGAGTTACACCATCGCCTACCACTTCTACAACGAGGGCGGGACGCGCAAGGTCATGATCGCCTCCCTGCGCTACCTGGACGTCTTCGTCAAGCGCGACGACGTCTGGTACTTCGCCGAGCGGACCCTCGTCGTCGACTGGAGCGAGACGCGCGACAGTGACGCTCAGTAGGAGTCCCGCTGATGGGCTGAGCGGAGTCGCCTACGATCCTGTAGACCATCCGCCGCCGTCCAAGGGGCGTTCCCGAGTTTCGGGGACGCCCCTCGCTGTCGAGATGACAATGTGTGATGGGCGGCGATTTCTCGACTTGACGTCATTTACCCCAGGTCAACAACTGATTCATCATATGTACTAACAACTCTTTTCCTCATAGGTTCTTGTTCGTCAGGGTGCTCAACCCTGACGCCAAAAACCTCTCGGCCAACCGGCCCGGGAACGACTCAAGAATGACTCAAGGAAGAGAGATGACCATGGACCGCAACTACTTCGACCTGACCGGGCAGGTGGCCCTCGTGACCGGCTGCTCGTCGGGCATCGGCATCCAGATGGCCAAGGCGCTGGCCAGCGCCGGAGCCAACATTGTCGCGGTGGCCCGCCGCGTCGAGCGCGTCGAGGCCGTTGCCAAGGAGATCGCCGACGAGTTCGGGGTCAAGACCCTCGCCCTGCACTGCGACGTGCGCGACACCGCCGGCGTCGAATCCGCCGTCGACGCCGCTCTGGAGACCTTCGGCCGCCTCGACATCGTGGTCAACAACGCCGGAACCGGCAGCTTCGGCCCCGCCGAGGACCTGACCGACGAGCAGTTCGACACCGAGGTGGACATCGACCTGTACGGCATCTTCCGCGTCTCGCGCGCCGCGGCGAAGAAGGCCATGATCCCCGCCGGCTACGGACGCATCATCAACGTCGCCTCCATGTACGGCATGGTCGGCTCCAACGTTGCCGGCATGGCCGCCTACCACGCGGCCAAGGGCGGCGCCGTCAACCTCACCCGCGCCCTGGCCGCCGAGTGGGCCAAGTACGGCATCACCGTCAACGCCCTGTGTCCCGGCTACTTCTACTCCGAGCTGACCACCGACGTCCTGGACGCCGAGGACACCGGATCGGCCTTCCGTGCCATGATCCCGCTGGACCGCTTCGGCAAGGAGGGCGAGCTCGACACCGCCATCCTGTTCCTGGCCTCGAAGGCCTCCGGCTACGTCGTCGGATCGCCCATTCTCGTCGACGGCGGCTACAGCGCCATCTGATATCTCCGGGGTCCTGTCGTGTCGTGTCCTTGCGGGGGTGCGCCGGTCTCCGGCGTGCTCCCGCAGGCGGTTCTGGGGTCCTGCTCCCTGACCGAGATCGCGTCATGACTCCATGTGGGCCCTGCGCAGGGCGGACATGCGCTCGGTCAGGCCGGCCTCGTCGAGGTCGGGGGCGTTGTGCGTCGTCGTCGGGTCGATGCGTGCGCCGAGCCGGCCGAGCTCGATGAGCAGCGGCACGACGGCCAGACCCTGCTCGGTCAGTGAGTAGCGGCCCTGCCTGCCGCGAGTGACCTCGTTCTTGGTCAGGAAGCCCGTCTCGACCAGGTCGGCCAGTCGGCGGGACAGCACCGGGGCGCTGATGCCCTCCTGGCTGCCGGTGAGCAGCTCGCGGAAGGAACGTCTGTCATGCAGGACGATGTCGCGCAGAATCAGCAGGCTCCACCGGTCGCCGAGAAGCTCGAGGCTGCGGTTGATCGGGCAGTCAGAGCGGGGGTGGGGGATCATGCGCGCTCCTGGAGGTAGTTGCATTCTGTTACTGGATAGCATAACGTCTCCTCCAAGTGGTAACACAATGCAACTAGATGCAGTGATCCTGCATCACAGGAAGGACACGATGAAGGCTTTCGTCCTGGAGAAGTACGGCCGGCCCCTGCGCCCCGTGGACATGCCCGTTCCCGAGCCCGGTCCGCACCAGGTGCTCGTCAGGATGATCGCCTCCGGCGTCAACCATGCCGACGAGCGCACCCGCACCGGGGAGTTCAAGGCCGTCTTCCGTCTCGACCTGCCCAAGGTCATGGGAGGAGAGCTCTCCGGCGAGGTGATCGCCGTTGGCAGCCAGGTCACGGGGCTCGCCGTCGGCGACCTGGTCTACGGCTACACCGGCGTGGTCGCCATGGGGACCTGGGCGGAGATCGTCGCGGTCGATGCCGACTCCCTGGCCCCCGCCCCGCGCAGCATCCCACTGGTCCAGGCCGCCGCGCTGCCCGTCGTCGCACTGACCGCATGGCAGGCGCTCGTGACGATCGGTCGGCTCGAGGCGGGTCAGACGGTCCTCGTCCACGGCGGGGCCGGCGGCGTCGGCGCGGCAGCCATCCAGCTCGCCAAGCACCTGGGCGCCACCGTGGCCACCACGGCCTCCGCATCCAGCGCTGAGGTCGTCCGCGATCTTGGTGCCGACGTCATCATCGACTACCGCAACGAGGACTTCGTCGAGCGTCTGGCCGGTACCCCCGTCGACATCGTCATCGACACCCAGGCCGGCGAGGTCACCTCCCGGTCGCTCGAGGTGCTGCGCCCGGGAGGCATCGTGGTCGGTATCGCCGGCACGCCCGACCCCGCGCTGGCCGACCAGGCCGGAGCCGGCCCCGTCGTCAAGCTCGCCCTGTCCGCCCTCAGCCTCAGGCTGCGCCGCCGGGCCAGCAGGCTCGGCGTGCGCTACCGGTTCCTGTTCATCGAGCCCGACGGCGAGGCGCTGCGAGCCGTCGCCGGACTCGTCGACGACGGTGTCCTCAAACCCGTCGTCGACCGGGTCCTGCCCTTCGACGACACCCCCGCCGCGCTCGACCAGCTGCTGGCCGGCGGCACCCGGGGCAAGGTCCTGGTCACCATCGACTCCAAGGAGGTCACCACCCATGCCTGAGACAGGCGGCACCACACTGAACGGTGGGCGCGCGACTCGATGGACCTCCGCTCCCACCCGGCACCTGCGGGTCAGGAACGAGTCCCTCGCCTACCGGGATCTTGGGGCCGACGGCGCCATGCCCATCGTCCTGCTCACCCACCTCGGTGCCACCCTCGACGAGTGGGATCCCCGCGTCGTCGACGCCCTGGCGGCCGGTCGCCGCGTCATCGCGCTCGACCTGCCCGGCATCGGCTCCTCCGCCGGGAGCGTGCCACCGACCATCAAGGGCATGGCCGGCGCCGTACGGGCCTTCATCGCAGCGCTCGGCCTCAGTCGGATCGACCTCATGGGCTTCTCGCTGGGAGGATTCGTCGCCCAGCAGGTCGCCCTCGACGCCCCGAACCTGGTGCGACGGCTCGTCCTGGCTGGAACAGGCCCTGCCGGAGGCGAAGGGATCAACCGGCCCACCGGGGCGGCCTACGTCTACCTCGACATGCTGCGCGGGGCGCTGGCTCGCACCGACGCCAAGGAGTTCCTCTTCTTCCCGCGCACGCCCACCGGCAAGGCGGCGGCCCGCGACTACCTCGCCCGGATCCGCGAACGAGTCATGGACCGGGACACACCGATCACCCTCAAGGCCTTCCGCACCCAGATCGCCGCCATCAAGGCCTGGGGACGCCAGCAGCCGCAGGACCTGTCCCGGATCACGGCCCCCACCCTCATCGCCAACGGTGACCACGACCGTATGGTCCCGACCCCGCTGTCCCAGGACCTGCACCAACGCATCCCCGGCAGTGCGCTGGTCATCTACCCAGGGTCCGGGCACGGCGGCGTCTTCCAGCACCATGAGGAGTTCATTCCGACGCTGCTGGCGCACCTCGACGACTGAGGCGCAGGACCGGAGCGCGGCGGGGCTGTCCGGCGGGGCGTCTACCGTGGCTCTACCATGGCTGCCGGGCCGGGCGCCTTCCGCCTGGCCCGGACGGCAAGGAGCACATGTGACGACGACGCAGCCCTACCTCTCACGGCAGGTCACCTTCACCGCCCAGGGGCAGAGGATCGGGGGACTGGCCTACATCCCGCGCGCGGCGTCGTCGGCCCCCGCGCCCCTGGTCATCTGCGGCCACGGCATGGAGGGATCCCACACCCGCGTCGCCCCCATGGCGCGACGCTTTGCCGCGGCCGGTGCCGTGGCCGTCTGCTTCGACTTCCGCGGGGGCGGCGGCAGTGCCAGCCAGGGCGAGACCACCGCGATGTCGGCCCTCACCGAGCTGGCGGACCTGGAGGCCGTGCTCACCGCCGCCTGCGCCTGGCCGGAGGCGGACGCCTCCCGGGTCGCCCTGTTCGGGCTGAGCCTGGGAGGAGCGGTCGCTGCGCTCGCGGCCGCCCGGCACCCGCAGCGGATCGCCGCCCTGGCCCTGTGGTACCCGGCCCTGCGGCTGGGGGAGAACCTGCGCGCCGCCTTCCGCACCCTGGCGGCCGTGCCCGAGGAGTTCGACTGGGCGGGCAGCCGCCTGGGGCGCGCTTACGCCGTCGACGGCTGGAACCTGGAGGTCGGGGCCGAGCTGGCCACCTACCGCCGTCCCGTCCTCATCGTCCACGGGGAGCAGGACCGCGCCGTGCCCATCGAGGTCTCCCGGGCCGCCGCACGATCCCTTCCCGACGCCGAGCTCGTCACCATCCCCGGCGCCGCCCACGGCTTCGGGGACGCCAACTGGGAGGAGGCCATGCGCCGCACCGCCGACTTCCTGGCGTGGAACGGCGTCCTGGAGGAGGACTGAGCCGCACGGCCGGTCGCGCACAGCGGTGCAGACGTCGCCGGCCGGTCGCCACCCGGAGGCTGAGGGGGCAACCGGCCGAGCCCGGTGCCGCGCCGTTAGAAGGCGGGGCCACCGCTCCTACTCCAGAAGACCGGCGACCTCGGGCACGCCGGAGGCCGCCTTGAACTCGGCAACCTCGTAGGTGGCGCCGTCGGGGTAGTAGACGTCCTGGGACAGGATCTTCTCCAGGTCCTCGCGCGACGCCGCCCGGGCGACGATGATGCCGGCCTTCTCACGGTCCAGGCGCGGTCCCAGGAGGATGAAGTCTCCGGACTCGACGTGCGCGGAGAACCAGGCTCGGTGCGCGGCCAGGTGCTCCGCAGCGCTCTGCTCGTCAACGGTCTCGGTGATGGTCAGGTCAATGATGAACATGTCTGTTCCTTCAAGTAGGTGGGTGGTGGTGGCTGCGGGAGGTGGCCGTGCAGGTTGGCGTGCAGGTTGGCGTGCAGCCCCTCAGGACATCGGGCTCTCCCACGAGCCCCGGGTGTCGACGCCGGAGGCCTGCGCGGCCTCCTCCAACCTGGCGACCTCGTCCGCGCTCAGCGTCAGGCTGACGGCCTTGGCCGCGTCGTCGACCTGGGCGGGCGTGGTGACCCCGATGATCGGGATGGTGCCCTTGGCGATGGCCCAGGCGACGCTGACCTGAGCGGGGGCGACGTCGTGGGCCGCCGCGATGGCGCGCAGCGTCTCCAGCAGGGCCCCGAGCCTGGGCAGCAGCGGGTTGTAGGTGCGGCCGCGCTGGGAGTCGGCCGGCATGAGGTGGTCGGCGTCGTACTTGCCGGACAGGGCGCCCTGCTCCAGGGTCATGTAGGCGAAGAAGTCGATGCCGTTGTCGCGGCAGTAGTCCAGAAGGCCCGCGTCCTCGCTCGAGCGGTACAGGAGCGAGTAGTGGTTCTGGATGGCGGAGAGGTGGACGCCCCTGGTGGACAGGATCTCCTCAACCCGCTTGATCTGGGCGAGGTTGTGGTTCGAGACGCCCACGCGCCCGACCTTGCCCTCCGCGGCCAGCTGGGCCACCAGCGGGGTCCACCGCTCGACGTCACCGGGGTTGTGGATCCAGTAGAGGTCGATGTCGCTGGTGCCGAGGTTCTGCTCGGACTGCGCCAGCTCGTCGGCGACCGGGTCGGTCCCGTCTCCGGCGATCTGCGGAGTGAACTTGGTGGAGATGATGACGTCCTGGCGCGGGACGTCGGCGATCAGGGCGCCGAGCGCGCGCTCGGAGGCGCCCATGCCGTAGACGAGCGCCGTGTCCCACAGGCGCAGGCCCTGGCTCATGGCGGCGTCGAACACCTGCTTGAGGTCGTCATCCGTGAGGTGGTTGCCGAAGACCTGGTCGCCTCCGGCGGCGCCCGACCCCCAGGACCAGGTTCCCAGAGCGATGCGGGGCAGGGGAGCGTTCGGCGTGGCGGGTGAGGTGGAAGAGGCGGACACGATGATCTCCTGAGGTAGGTGGTGAGCAGACGGCGAGGCGGGCGGTGGGGTGGATACCGGCGGTGGGTTCCTCCCCGCGGGCCGTTGTCACTACTCTCGGATATGAAGTGCACTTCAGATCAAGCGCCGGGTGAGTGAGGTGCTGCACGTGCCTGCTCACCGAGGTCAGGAAGGAGAAGACACCATGACGATGCCGGTGACCGCCGACCAGGAACGCACCTACGGCATTGGCGAGGCCTCGCGGGCCACGGGACTGACGACGTCGGCCCTGCGCTTCTACGACCGCGAGGGCCTGCTGCCCCAGGTGGTTCGCACCGAGGGAGGTACCCGCCGCTTCACCGAGGACGACCTGGAGTGGATCCGCTACATCGAGAGGCTCCAGAAGTCCGGCATGCCGATCAGGGAGATCAAGGAGTACGTGCGCCTCTACGTCGAGGGCGACTCGACCATCGCGGCCAGGCGCCGGATCGTGGAGGCTCGGCGCGAGGAGGTTCTCCGCCAGATCAGGGACCTGGAGACCACCCTCGACTTCATCGACTACAAGTGCTGGTTCTACGAGGTGGCGACCCAGGCGGGCTCCTGCGACGTTCCGCGCACCATGGCGCCCGAGGAGCTGCCTCCCAGGATCCGCCGTATCAAGGAGGCCTGCGGCATCCACCGCTACTGAGCTGCGCAGGTCGATGTCGGGCATCGAGGGACGCCGGGAGATGTCGTGACGGCGGTAGCGGCCTGCGGCATCGGAGTCGCAGAATTGACCGCATGAGCGCATACGAGACAGCAGACCTGACCGGGGTCAGCAAGACGATGCTGCTGACCCTCTACGCCCGGGCGCAGCACACGCTCTCCGAGCGGCCCCGCTTCACCGACCCCGCCGCCGTCGAGCTCGTCTCCCGGCTCGACTACGACTTCACCATGGCGAGTCAGGACCGGCTCATGGCCGACGGCGTCGTGCTGCGCACCCTCACCCTCGACCCGCTCGTCGCCGGCTACCTCGCCACCCACCCCGGCTGCACGGTGGTCAACATCGCCTGCGGGCTCGATACCCGCTTCCAGCGCCTCGACGACGGGCGCGTCACCTGGTACGACCTCGATCTGCCCGACGTCATCGAGCTGCGACGCCGGCTGCTCGAGGACGGCGAGCGCCACCGCACGATCGCCGCCTCCGCCCTCGACCCCGCCTGGCCCGACCGGTTGGAAGAGGACAGGGCTAGCGGTGAGGGGAGCGGTGACATGCTCGTCATCATTGAGGGACTGAGCATGTACCTCGAGCAGGACGAGGTGCGCTCCCTGTTGGACATCATCGCTGCGCGGCTGCCCGGCGCGACGGTTCTCATCGAGGTCATGGCCCGCCTGTTCCAGAAGTACGGCAGGGAGCGCTCGGTGGAGGATGCGGGGGCGCGATACACCTACGGCTGCTCCAGCGCCGCCGAGTTCCGCCGCACGGTCGCGCCCGGCTTCACGCTGCTCCACGACGTCCCCTTCACCGACACCATTGCGCGCTACAACCCCGTGCTCGCGCCCCTGGTGCGGTTGCCGCTGGTGGGGCCGCTCTCCGAGCGCATCGTGGTACTGCGCGCACCGGCCTGAGGACGTCTTCCGGCGGGGACATCCTGCGCGTAGGGGTGCACATTCTTCTGGCCGGGGACATGCCACGCGTACGGGTGCAGGATTTCTGTCCCCGACGGCGTCGAATGTCCCCGCCCGGAGGTGAGCGCACCTGGCCGCGTGGAATGCCCCCGGCCGGAGGTGGCCGCACCCGGCTGGTACTGATGGCCGACGGTGGCACTACTATTCTCCCTGGACGTGCTCGCAGCGCCGCGAGCACGGGTGATGAGGAGGAACCATGAGCGAGTCGGTGACGACGTCGGCCGAGGACACGCCTGAGACGGCTGAGGAGCAGGAGCGCCGGTACTGGCTCTACGTCCCCGGCGAGGGCGCCGGGAAGTGGGAGGAGTTTCAGACGGCCGGGATCATGGCCCTCAACTGGGACCGGATCGGTGACCCCACGCGCTACCCGAACGAGGAGGCGATCATCGAGGCACTGGAGTCCAGCTATGGGGACTGGGGAGGGCGCCCGAGGGGCGCGGCGAGAATGATCCGGGACTTCGCCCACACCATCCGCCCCGGCGACGTCGTCTACGCCCGGCGCACTCCGACCGAGATCATCGGACGCGGCATCGTCCGCTCAGGGTTCCGCTACGACGACGTCCGGTCCTCCTACCGCTGTGTGCGCGACGTCGAGTGGACGCATATCGGCTCCTGGACGCTCGACCGTCGGGTCGGCGCCGTGACCCTGCAACGTGTCACGGAGAACACGAGCTACAACCCGGCCCAGCTCGAGTCGCTGTTCAGGGAGCGCGAGGAACTGGCGCCGTCCCCGGACTCCATCCAGGCCCCGGGCGCTGAGGACGCCGATCGGGTCAGCGGTGACGTCGTCGACCTCTACACGCGAGAGAATTTCCTGGAGGAGGTCTTTCTCGATCCCGAGGACCTGGAGCAGATGCTCGGGCTGCTGCGACGCAAGAAGAACCTCATCCTTCAGGGCGCTCCCGGGGCGGGCAAGACCTTCGCGGCCAAGCGCCTGGCCTATGCGCTCATGGGGCAGGTGGACGACTCGCGGGTGGAGATGGTGCAGTTCCACCAGTCGACCGCCTACGAGGACGTCGTCGTCGGGCTGCGGCCCACGAGCGAGGGCGGGTTCGCGGCCGTCGAGGGCGTGTTCGCCAGGTTCTGCCGGCGTGCCGCCGCGGAGCCGGGTCGGGACTACGTGTTCATCATCGACGAGATCAACCGCGCCAACATCTCCAAGGCCTTCGGCGAGCTGCTCATGCTCATCGAGGCCGAGCACCGCGGGGATGCACTGCGCCTGCCGGTCTCCGGGGAGCTGCTGGCCGTCCCGGAGCGGCTCCACCTCATCGGCATGATGAATACGGCCGACCGGGGCCTGGCTCTCATCGACTACGCGCTGCGGCGCCGCTTCGCCTTCTTCGAGATGAAACCGGCCCTCGACCACCCCGGCTTCCTCCGGCACGTCGCGGCCGTGGGCAGCCCGAGGCTGGAGGCTCTGGTCGACGTTGTACGTCGCCTCAACCAGCGGATCATCGAGGACGAGACCCTCGGGCCCGGGTTCCAGATCGGCCACTCCTACCTGTGCCTGCCGCCCAGGGGCTCCGGGAGCGCAGAGGGCGCTGCAGACGCGGACGTCGCCTCGGTGGTGCGCTACGAGCTCGAACCGCTGGTGCGCGAGTACTGGTTCGATAACCGGGCCGCCATGGAGGAGAGCATTCACCAGCTGGAGAGCGTCCTGCTGTGACGGCCACCGCATCCCCCGGCCGGGTAGCCAACGGGGAGCCCGGCCGGCCCCACCCCGAGGGCCCCAGCACCGTGCTGCTCAAGAACGTCTACTACATGCTCGCCTACGCCTTCACCGCGTTGGAGACCGGTGAGCACCGGCGCCTGGCTGCTGAGGACTTCGATCATGCCCACGACCTGCTCGCCGCCGTCCTCGCCGAGGGACTCGACAACCAGCGTCGACGCGGCTTCGAGCGGGACTACGAGTCCTTCACCGAGGACCTGGCGCTCGTGCGGGGACGCATCGACCCCGCCGCCACCTTGCGGCTGCAGGCCCGCCGCAAGGGGCTCATGCGCTGCGGCTACGACGAACGTACCGAGAACACCCTCATGAACCGGCTCCTCAAGACCGCCGCCCTGCGCCTGATCCTGCACGGCGACATCACCTCGGCTCGCAGGACCAGGCTGAAGTCCACGCTGCTCGTCATGGGCGGCGTCGAGCTGATGAGCGCGAGCGAGCTCGGATGCCTTCGCTGGGAGACGCTGCGCTTCCACCGCGGCAACCGCTCCTACCGGCTGCTCATGGGGGTGTGCCGGCTCGTCCTGGACCAGCGGCTGCTCAGCAGTGCCGACGGCGCAGTCGCCCTCGCGGACCTCCTCGACCCTCAGGAGCTGAGCGCCCTCTACGAGCGCTTCGTCCTGGCCTACTTCCGGCGCCATCATCCCCACCTGCGTGCCGGGGCCCCGTGGGTGAGCGGCGGCATCGAGGACGCCCCGGTCTTCCTGCCGGGACTGCACACGGACATCGTCCTGACCGGGGCGGCGCGCACCCTCATCATCGACACCAAGTGCTACGGACGGATCCTCGGGTCCCGTTTCGACAGGCAGATCCTGTCCCCGGCCAACCGCAACCAGATCTACAGCTACGTCATGCACGAGGCCAGCGACCCCCGCCAGAGCGGGCGCGAGGTCGAGGGCATGCTGCTCTATGCCCAGACCACCGTCGACCCGCCGATCCGCGAGACCTGGACGGAGACCGGGCACCGCTTCCACGTGCGCACCCTCGACCTGGACCGGGACTTCACCGAGATCGCCGCCCAGCTCGACGACGTCGCAGCCCTGCTCCCTCCTGCCTGATCCACTCCGGATCTACTCCGGGCCGCGACCATGCCATCGTGCGAGAGCCTTGGTGATCTCCTCCAGCGACAGCTCTCCAGCCGCGACAGCGATCACCAGCTGGTAGGCGTCGTCGTCGGGAGCCTCGATCCAGTGGCCGTTGACATCGAGAAAGACCAGTGTGGCCAACCATCCCAACCGCTTGTTGCCGTCTACCAGCGGATGATTGAGGACCAGGGAGTCGAGCAGGGCCGCAGCCTTCTCGTCGATCGTGGCGTAGGCGTCGCGTCCCCAGAGAGTGGCCGCAGGCCGGTGCAGCGCCGAGTCAAGCAGGCCGAGATCCCGGACCGGTCCCACGGCGAGATCCTCGATGAGTGAGAGGGCGTCCTCGAGTGTCAGGTACTCGATCATCTGCGGTTGGTCGGCGACCGATCAGCGGCCGAGGCGTTCCAGGACATCGGCGTACCGGCTGCGGACGCGGGCGGAAGCCTTCTTGACCCGCTGCTCATGCCCGCGGCGCGCGGCCGCCTCGTGGATCGCCCGGATCGTCGCCTCCTGACGGCTGATCCCGTCCTCCTGTGCCAGGAGTGTCAGAAGGCGCTCATCCTCCTTGCTCAAGCGCAGTGTCATCGCCACGCACCAAGACTAACAGGTGGTACCAAAGTGGTATCAGAGGGATGTGCGGGCTCGGCTGGTGGGGACATCCTGCGCGTAGGGGTGCACATTTTCCTGGCCGGGGACATCTTGCACGTGCGGGGACAGAAATTCTGTCCCCGACGGCGCCGAATGTCCCCGGCCAGAGGTGAGCGCACCCTTCGGTTGCCCGTTCGGCTTTCGCCGTCGGGAGCGGACTGGCAGCATCGGTGCCGTGACCGAGAACCACGCCCAGCCCCGCCCCGCCCACACGGACGACGTCGTCAACCCCCTCCTGCTCCAGGCCTTCGCCTGGGACCTGCCCGCCGACGCCGGCCACTGGCGTCTCCTGGCCGACAACGCCGCCCTCCTGGCCGACTGCGGGGTCAGCTCGGCCTGGCTGCCGCCCGCCTACAAGGGACAGGCCGGCGTGGAGGACGTCGGCTACGGCGTCTACGACACCTACGACCTGGGCGAGTTCGACCAGAAGGGCACCATCCCCACCAAGTACGGAACCAAGGAGGACTACCTGGCCGCCATCGAGGCCCTGCACGCCGCGGGCGTCAGCGTCGTGGCCGACATCGTCCTCAACCACCGCATGGGCGGCGACGACACCGAGGTCGTGCGCGCCACCCCGGTCGACCCTCACGACCGGCTTCGCCCCATCGGCGAGGCCGAGGAGATCACGGCCTGGACCCGCTACACCTTCCCGGGGCGCGCCGGCGCCTACTCGGACTTCACCTGGGACTGGACCTGCTTCCACGGCACCGACTGGGACGAGGCCCGCCGGCTCAAGGGCGTGTGGCTCTTCGAGGGCAAGCAGTGGAACGAGAACGTCACCGACGAGCTCGGCAACTACGACTACCTCATGGGCTCCGACGTCCACGTCACCGACCCCGCCGTCAGCGCCGAGATGGACCGCTGGGGGCGCTGGTACGTGGAGACCACCGGCGTCGACGGCCTGCGCCTGGACGCCCTCAAGCACGTCGGCGCCGACTTCTTCGCCCGCTGGCTGCCCGAGCTGCGCCGCGCCACCGGGCGCGCCCTGCCGGCCGTGGGCGAGTACTGGTCCCGCGACGTCGCCGAGCTGGAGGGCTACCTGGAGGCCGTCCCCTTCACGAGCCTGTTCGACGTCCCCCTCCACTTCCACCTGCACGCCGCCTCCACCTCCAACGGCGACGTCGACCTGTCCCGCCTCTTCGAGGGCACCCTCGTGGCCACCGACCCCGCGCGCGCCGTCACCTTCGTGGAGAACCACGACACCCAGCCGGGCCAGTCGCTGGCCTCCACCATCGAGTCGTGGTTCAAGCCGTCGGCCTACGCCCTCATCCTCCTGCGCGAGGCCGGAACCCCCTGCGTCTTCTGGGGTGACCTGTTCGGCACGCCCGAGACCGGCGACCTGCCGGCCGTCACCGAACTGCCGCTGCTCATGACCATGCGGCGCGCCCTGGCCCACGGTCCCCAGCACGACGCCCTCGACGAGCCCGACGTCGTCGGCTTCGCACGCGAGGGCGACGACGCCCACCCCGGTTCCGGACTCGCCGTCGTCCTGTCCGACCGCCGCGCAGGCGCCAAGCGACTCCACGTCGGAGCCCGGCACGCCGGCGAGCAGTGGGTCTGCGTCCTGGGCGGGCACGAGCCGGTCACCATCGGCGGCGACGGCGGAGTCGAGCTGCCCGTCTCCGACGGGGGCCTGAGCGTCTACGCGCCCGAGACCGCCCGTCCGATCCTGGAGCGCGCCGAGCAGTACCTCCTGCGCCAGCGCTGATTCTGCGCCCCGAGCCGTCGCCTTCCCGGCCGGCACCGTGGGCGCGTAGGGTGATGGCGGCAGCCGCACACCGCTGAGACGACCTTCCTGGAGGAGACATGCCCGCTTTCCACGCGCCCACCGACCAGAGGACCGACAAGTCCGTCGCCGTCCTCATCGCGCCGGGACTGGAGGAGGTCGAGGCGCTGGCGACCGTGGACGTCCTCTTCCGCGCCGGCATCCCGACGACGATGATCTCCGTGACCCCCGAGCGGACCGTCACCTCCTCCCACAACATCGTGGTCACCTGCGACCTCACCCTGGCCGAGGCGGACCTGGCCGACTACGACATGCTCGTCCTGCCCGGCGGCATCCCCGGCACCCCCAACCTCAAGGCCGTCGAGCCGCTCATGGCCGAGGTCACCGAGCGGGTCCGCGCCGGACGACCGGTGGCCGCCATCTGCGCCGCCCCCTCGATCCTGGCCGAACTGGGCCTGCTCGAGGGGCGTCAGGCGACGTCGAACCCCGGCTTCATCGGCGTCCTGGCCGACCACGGAGCACAGGTCAGTCAGGCCGCCGTGGTGACCGACGGCCCCGTCATCACCTCCCGCGGCATGGGCACCGCCATCGACTTCGGCCTGGAGATCGTGCGCCACTACCTGGGCGAGGAGGCCGTCGACGACGTCAAGGCCAAGATCGTCTACCAGGGCTGATGAGCGGGAGGGCCATGCTTCGGCAACAAGCTCGGACCCAGGTCACCTCGCCTGATGACAATGCTGCGGCATCAGCCGCCTGTGTGACTGGAGGTGGCTCCAGCAGTCGACTGCTGGGTCGCGGTCGAGGGGCTGGCCGAGGAGGTGTCATTACCGCACGTCCCCACATCGGCGGTACGTTGCTGCTTCACCACCCATTTTTTGTCGTCATTTAGAACCAGCGTCGTTTCGACTCTGTACTTTCCTATATCCGTCGACATGGTGACGTCCTCACCCTTGGTGTTGACCGCCTTGCTCTCGTTCAGATCGAGACAGGTGGTCACCTGGGCGAGGTCGCGTCTATTGGCTTCAAAGTCCACGATGTCAATCGACACCTTGATGGGTGCTGTGCGGTGTACTCTCCTCGGAAATTCTGGATTCTCGATGAGGTCATCCCGGGCCTTGTCGATCGCAAGTGAGTCGGGATTGTCGGCGGACTTTCCGGTGATATTGAGGCGCCAGAGTGCTTGGTCGTAGGCGACGGAGGCCTTGAGGACCGGAAGCTTCTCGTCTGTCATCTCGGGGGTGACTTCGGTGACTATGTAACCCAGTTCCGTGTCTGAGACGGATTCGGGTGACACTGTCACGTTCTTGGCCGTGGGAGTTGGGGAAGCGCTGATCGACTGTGTCGCGGAGCTGCTTGCGGGCGCCCCTGCCGTACTGCCTCCGGAAGAGCATCCTGCCAATGCGCATGATCCAGCGATCACTGCTCCGCCCAGCATGGTGGTGAGGCGATGGCGACGAACGAGTTTGCGCATAGCGGTTCCTTGTGTGCGGTAGAAGGGAATCGAAATGAATCGAAATGGGAGTAACTGAACGGTAGCTCGCTCCTGGGTTGACGGTCAGGTTGATCTCAAAATATGGACCATTAAGAATGATGTTGCGGCCGACACGAGATACTCCGGAGAGCGTTTCCGCATAAAAAATATGCGACTATTATTCGGACTGGATTCGCACCATGGTTGAGGATCCGTGGTCAGGACGTGCTGTGACTTACGGAAGAATTATTGTTCGAGGATCGGGATAAAGTGTCTTACGCCCTTAAGTTCTTGATTTTTATGAGGGGGTGTTGCTGACGATCTCCCGGAGGTGCGTCCTTCTTGAATTTATCTGACGTCGGTTGTCTAGATGGGTTCACTTCGCATTTCTCAGAAGGTGCGTTCGGTACTTGCGGGCTCGCACGTGAAGCAGCGCGATGCCGGCAGCCACCTGAATCAGCATGACGACCATGGGGATCACGACTGAGATCGTGTCGCGGAGAAACGCCTGAATGGCGAACAGGACGGCGGAGTCGATGAGGACGACGCCCAGGCCTGCCGTGGCCGTCGCGCACTGGGCCTGCATCTCGTACCAGTTCTCCTCGGACTGGAGGGCCACCGCGTACCGCACTCCGGCCCACGAGTTCGGCGGGAGTCTGCGCTGAGACATCCTGCACCCCATGACCAGGAGCAATATCCCCGCCGCGCCCAGGAGCAGGATCATGAGCACGGAGAACGCGGTCTCAGCCATCAGCACCCCTCGCTCTCATCGGCCTGGCAAAGAATCGTGGAGACGGTGAGCCGTCTGTCGCTTCTTTGTCATGGTACGTCCGCGCGGACGCACCGAGGGATCGCGTGCCCACCGTGCCGGGACGGTTGCGAATTCTCAGGTGCGTCCGCGCGGACGTAAGTCCGGTCGGATCAGGCCTTGGTGCTGTGGCGCCGTTTGGGAATGAGGGCGGCGACGACGAGCAGGGCTCCCAGTCCCGCCAGGCAGACGATGGCCGTCGTCGTGAAGTCGAAGCGCAGCCCCAGGCCCGCCGCGATGAGCAGCCCGCCCACCAGGAGCAGGAACGCCCCCCACAGGAGCGTGGATCCCCTGATGTCGCTGGGAGCCTGCGGCTGCTGGTCCTTGCCGGCCACCGTCCCGGCGCTCCACACCGAGTCGGGTGCCGACGACGCGGGTGCCGAATCCGCTGACGCGCTGCGGCTCCTGCCGTTCCTGCCGTCCTGACCGAAGGGGGCGGCATCGAAGGCGGTGGAGAAACCGTCCTGGTTCGAGGCCGAGCTCGAGGCCGGAGAGGTGATGGTGTCAGTGACCGCCATCGCCTCGGTCTCGGTGGTCTCGGCGTCAGCCGAGGGAGCGTCCGGGACGCTGTCGTCCGGTGCCTCCCCGGTGCTCAGGACGTCGGTGGCCACGCCGTCGGAGGCGGGAAGCGGCATGGTCGGTGGCTGAGTCAGCGGTTGAGTCAGCGGCTGGGTCGGTGGCTGAGTCAGGGGCTGGGTGTCTGCCGAGGCGGGGAGGGGTGCCGTGGGGTTCTCAGAGGTGTCCTCAGTGGGGTTCTCAGTGAGATTCTCGGTGGGATTCTCGGTGGTGTCTGTGCTCGTGTCGTCTGGCGAGGTCGCGGACGAGGTGCTGCTCATGGGGGTCTCCTTGCGTGAGGTTCGGGCAGTGCCCGAGTAAGAGGTCTGGGTGTCTGGAGCGAGTGCCGGAGCGTGGGCGGGTGAGCCGATCAGCCGGCGTCCGCCGGGGCGTCGGCGGGAGGCTGCTGCTCAGTCGGGGCCGGGGACGGCGCTGGTGTGGTCGTCCCGGAAGCACTCGGCTGCGCAGTGGGCTGCTCGGACAGGGCCTTCTGCACGCAGGCGTCGTAGGAGGCGCGCTCCTTGGAGGTGAGGTCGGACGGGTTGCGCCAGGTGACGCCCTCGCTGCGGTTGGCCTCGTCCTCGCTCTCGTGGGCCGTGCGGATGCAGGCCTCGGCGTCGTCGGCCGTGACGGCCTGGTGGCTCATGCCCGGAACCGGGAGGGCGCCGTGGTGGGACTCCCCTTTCTCGTCAGTCCAGAAGCTCACGATCCACACGGACTCCTCGATGTTGCCGTACCAGGAGACGGCGCCGCTGTGCTCCTCGACCTCGATCGTCCCGGTGTCCACCGAGGCGTTGATCGTGATCGCCGGCCGGCCGTCCTCGCCGCCGGGGGAGGTCAAGGTGGACGTGACGTTCAGGCCACCCTGGGAGTTCCTGTAGGCGGGAACGGTTGCACCGCCCACGTCGTAGCTGGTCGGGCTCTCGTCGTCCTTCTCCATCTGTCTTCCGTCGACGCTCCAGGCCCGGGAGACCCGCGACTCGATCGCGCCCATGTCGATGTCGGTCTTGACCGTCACCCGCTGGTTGCCGTCGGTCTTGATGATCAGGCGTCCGACGTCGAGGTGAGCGTTGATCGTGGAGAGCCTGCCGGCCTCATCGGCGGGCATGTCGCGCAGGTCCAGGGTGAGGTTGCCGACCTCCTTGCTGTGGGTGACGGTGCCGCTGCTGGCCGATGACGTCAGCTCCTTCCAGGTCACCGTGCTCGAGTCGTAGGTGGCCTCGTTGGTGATGGTTCCGAAGGGCATGCGGGCCAGGCTGGTGGGCACGACCGAGGCGGTCACGAGAGCCGGGATCGCCATGACGAACAAGGCCGGCCAGCCCAGTACCGTCATCCAGCCGCCGCCACGACGGCGCAGACCACTGATGACGATGCCTGCGCCCAGGAGCGCGACCAGGGTGCCGATGAGGATGAACTGGCCCTGGAGCAGTCCAAGGCGGTGGGTCGCCGTGCCGTACCAGACGCCCGCTCCGGTCAGGAGCCCCAGGCCCAGTACCGCCAGGGAGATCGAGGAATCGGGGCCGGGACGGCGCGGGCGCGGCGGACGGACCGGCATGGGAGCCGGCCGGTAGTGCTGGTGCTGGCGGTAGGAGCGGTTCTGCCAGGCCGGACCGTTGACGGGGCCGTTGAAGGTCGAGGCCCCGGAGCCGGGAGCGGTGAAGACGGGGGAGCCGGAGGGTACGGCGGAGTCCGAGGCCGCCGAGGCGGCCCCTGCCTGGCCCGTCTGGGCGCCAGGGCGGGGCCCCGGTGCCTGCGCGGTGCTGTTCCGGGTGGTCTGCCAGGGCTGCGGTCCCTGCGGTCCCTGTGCTCCCTGGGGGCCCCGGGGGTCCTGGGACGCACGCCTGCCGCCGCGACGGTTCTGGACGAATCGGATGGCGAAGATGACGGCCAGGACCGTCAGCCCCAACCAGAAGAGCGACCACACCGGAGCGGCGATGCCCGGAATGCCCCACAGATTGACGTACCAGCCGGGGATGAAGCCGTTGTCGATCGTCGACATGCCGACGATCGTGGCACCGATGGCGCCCGCCAGACCGGCGTTGAAACGGCCGGAGAGGGCCTCCTCCAGGTGGATGCGCCCATCGGACTCCTCGGGCAGGAGCGCCCAGGCCACGCCGTAGAGGACCAGTCCGACGCCGGAGAAGATCGAGAGCACCACCCACACGCAGCGCACCAGGATGGGGTCCAGGCCGAAGCGGTGGGCGACGCCGCCGGCCACCCCGGCGATCCAGCGGTCGTTGGTGCGCATGAGGCCCGAGCCGCGCAGTGAGTCGAAGAAGCGGCGGCTCGCGGCGCCGTCGGGACCGTACTGAGACGGCCCGTACTGCTGGTAGGAGGGCGCGGGGCCGGGCTGAGGACCGGTGGCGCCGGCGTTGTTGCCTGCGTTGCCGGTGGAGAAGCCGGGGAATGAGGAGTCGGCGGCGGAGTCGCCGTCAGACGGGGGAGTGGGCATGTCGTTCATGTCATCAATTCTTCGTGTCGACGCCGCTCCCCACGATCAGGGGACCCCCTGAATGATCCCCGATTGTCCCCCGAAACCCCCGGGGGACGGCCGGACCGGGACCCCTGACGTGCCACGATGGTGCCATGACGACAGCTCAGCAGTGGGGCGCGCAGCCTGCGGGGCCGGGACGCCCGTGGAGCCCGCCCCCGCCCCCGCAGCGTCCCCCTCTGCGACGCCTGCCCCACCATCTGGGGCCGGCCCCGGCCGACCTGCCCGAGGAGGCCGCCCGGCTGCGCAGGCCCGCCCGCATCGCCGGGGTCTGCGCGGGGCTGAGCCTCCATCTGGGAATCCCCGTGCGCTACGTCCGTGCGGCCATGGCCGTCCTCGCGCTCGGCGGCGGTGCGGGCGCCTTCCTCTACGCCCTGCTGTGGGCGACCCTGCCCGGAGAGAGCGCCCCGGCAGGATCCGGCTCGGCCTCGCAGGTCTCCCGGGCCCGCCTGGCCACCCGCGCCGCGGACGGCGTCGGCGCTGAAGGCCACGGGGCAGACGGCGGCTCCGTTCCCGGTCTGTCGCAGA
This sequence comes from Actinomyces sp. ZJ308, assembly GCF_011752065.1. Classification (GTDB taxonomy): domain Bacteria; phylum Actinomycetota; class Actinomycetes; order Actinomycetales; family Actinomycetaceae; genus Actinomyces. Next base: position 13,594 of record NZ_JAAIJY010000019.1, on the reverse strand, counting down.
CGGTCATCGACGGCGGCTCGCTCCTGCTGGCCGCACTCTTCCTGGCCTCCTGGCGCTTCGGGCTGCTGGACCGGGTCGGCGCGGTGGGAATCGTCATCGTCATCATCGCGGGGGCGGCCCTGGCCTGGTCCCAGATGGACAACCTCGTGGGACCGGACCGCAACCTGGGTGCCGTCGTGCGGGTCGCCGGCGGAGTGTGCCTGGCCGTCGTCGGCATCCTGGTATGGGTGGCCGCGGACAGCTCCCCCTACAAGCTCATCTCCGGGCTCGTCACCGGAGGGGCGCTCGTGGCCGGGATCGGCGTGGTCCTGGCGCCCCTGTGGCTGCGGACCAACCGGGCCCTGGCCGACACCCGCGCCGCCGAGATCCGCGAGGCCGAGCGCGCCGACATCGCCGCCCACCTGCACGACTCGGTCCTGCAGACCCTCACCCTCATCCGCAAGCGCGCCGACGAGCCCGAGACGGTCGCCCGCCTGGCCCGCTCCCAGGAGCGCGAGCTGCGCGCCTGGCTCTACACCGACCGCCCCGCGCCGGGCACCTCCGCGGCCGACGCCTTCACCGACCTGGCCGGCGAGATCGAGGACCGCCACGGCGTGGCCGTCGACACCGTGTGCGTCGGCGACCGGACCCCCGACCGCGACACCGAGGTCATCGTCGCCGCCACCCGCGAGGCCCTGTCCAACGCCGTGCGCCACGGCGCCGCGCCGGTCTCCCTCTACGTCGAGGCCGGCGACCAGCGCCTCGAGGTGTTCGTGCGCGACCACGGTCCCGGATTCGACCTCGATGCCATCGCCGAGGACCGCCACGGCGTGCGCGAGTCCATCATCGCCCGCATGGAGCGCCACGGCGGCAGCGCCAGGGTGCGCCGCATGGCCACCGGCACGGAGGTGGCCCTGTCCCTGCCCGCCTGAGCCGCACCCTCCCGCCTGTCCCCGCCTGTCCCCGCCTATCGTTGTCCCCGTCACACCCCACCGACGTCACCACCAGGAAGGCCCATGGCTGACACACCCGCCGGCACCCCGTCAGACAACCACCCGACCGCTGCGACGACCGCGCCCCTGCGCGTCCTGGTCGTCGACGACCACGCCCTGGTCCGCTCCGGGGTCCGCTCCGAGCTGACGGCCCACGCCCCCGACCTGGACGTCATCGCCGAGGCCGACGACGTCGAGGGCGCCGTCGCCGCCGTCCACGCACTGAGGCCCGACGTCGTCCTGCTCGACGTCCACCTGCCCGGAGGCAACGGCGGGGGAGGGGCCGAGGTCGTCGTCTCCTGCCAGGACGTGCCCGAGACGCGCTTCCTGGCGCTGAGCGTCTCCGACGCCAGCGACGACGTCGTCGGCGTCATCCGGGCCGGCGCCCGCGGCTACGTCACCAAGGCCATCTCCACGGAGGACCTGGCCCAGGCCGTGCGGCGCGTGGCCGCGGGAGACGCCGCCTTCTCCCCGCGCCTGGCCGGCTTCGTCCTGGACGCCTTCGGCGCCGGGGCGGGGGAGGTGGCCGTGGCCGACACCGAGCTCGACCGTCTCTCGGCGCGCGAGCGGGAGGTCATGCGACTCATCGCCCGCGGCTACACCTACAAGGAGTGCGCCTCCGAGCTGTTCATCTCGGTCAAGACCGTCGAGACCCACGTCTCCGCGGTCCTGCGCAAGCTCCAGCTGTCCAACCGCAACGAGCTCACCCGCTGGGCCATGGCCCGCCGCATCGTCTAGCCGCATCGTCTCAACCGGGCCGGGCCGGGGTACTCGCAGGTGATGGACGGTTGCGTCAGGTGACGGTCCGGCATCGCGGCCCGGCCCACACCGTCGCACTGTCCCGCCACCGGCCCGATCCGTGGCAGGATGCGGGACGTGAGCCACCCCCCGCAGCCCTCCGCGAGCACCGCTCATCCCCACCCCGACCCCATCGGTCCGGCCTGCGAGCACCTGCGCGCGGGCGGGCTCGTCATCCTGCCCACGGACACCGTCTACGGCATCGGATGCGAGGCCGCCGACGCCGGGGCGGTCGAGCGACTGCTGGCCGCCAAGGGGCGCGGACGCCGGATGCCACCGCCGGTGCTCGTGGCCGACCCCGCCGACCTGGACGGCGTCGTCTCCGAGGTTCCCGACGCCGCCCGCGCCCTCATGGACGTCTTCTGGCCCGGGCCGCTCACCCTCATCCTTACCGCCGATGAGTCCCTGACCTGGGACCTGGGGGAGACCGGCGGCACCATCGCCGTGCGCATGCCCGACCACGAGCTCGCCCTGGAGCTCCTGGGCGCCAGCGGACCACTCGCGGTCACCTCCGCCAACCCCACCGGCGCACCGCCCGCCACCGACGCCGCCTCCGCCCGTGCCGCCTTCCCCGGACGGGTCCGTGCCGCCGGCGCCGCCGGGGGCGGGGACATCCTCCTGCTCGACGGCGGGGCCACCCCCGGCCCGGTCCCCTCCACCATCGTCACCCTCGCCGGAGTGCACGCCCGCGCCCCCCGCGTCCTGCGCCAGGGAGTCCTGACGCCCGCGGACCTGGCGCGGAAAGCCGGCGTCGACCTGGTCGGGCGGGCGGACGCAGCGGACACAGCGGACACAGCGGACGACAGGACGGAGGTGGGCGCGTGAGGGTCTACCTCCTGGTCATGGCCATCGCCACCGTGACCACCTATGTGGCCGTGCCGATCGTCCGGCACGTCGCCCTGGTGGGCAACGCGCTCACCCCGGTGCGGGCCCGCGACGTCCACTCCACCCCCATCCCGCGCCTGGGCGGGGTCGCCATGTTCTTCGGCCTGTTCTCAGCGATCTCCGTGGCCTCCCAGATCCCCTACCTCTCCGACGTCATCGACTCCAGCGCCTGGGCCGTGGTCCTAGGGGCGGGGCTGGTGTGCCTGCTCGGCGTCGTCGACGACCTGTGGGAGCTGGACTGGATGACCAAGCTCGCAGGCCAGATCCTGGCCGCCGGCGTCATGGCCTGGCAGGGGGTCCAGCTCCTCACCTTCCCGGTGGCGGGGCTGACGATCGGCTCCTCGCGCCTGTCCCTCATCTCCACCGTCATCGTCGTCGTGGCCGCCATCAACGCCGTCAACTTCGTCGACGGGCTCGACGGGCTGGCCGCCGGCATCATCGGGATCGGCTCGACCGCCTTCTTCCTCTACACCTACGTCCTCACCCGCGCCACGAGCCCGGGCTCCTACAGCTCCCTGGCCGCCACGATCGTGGCCGCGCTCATCGGCGTGTGCCTGGGCTTCCTGCCCCACAACTTCAACCCGGCCACCATCTTCATGGGCGACTCCGGGGCGATGCAGCTGGGCCTGGTCTCGGCCGCCTCCACCATCATCGTCACCGGGCAGATCGACCCCGGCAGCTTCGACGGCTCACGCGCCCTGCCCGCCTTCATGCCGATCCTCCTGCCGCTGGCCATCCTCCTGCTGCCCCTGACCGACATGCTCATGGCGATCGTTCGCCGCACCCGCAAGGGGCTCAGCCCCACCCATCCCGACCGCATGCACATGCACCACCGGCTCCTGGCGGCCGGGCACTCCCACCGCCGCGCCGTTCTGGTCATGTACCTGTGGGCCGCCGTCGCCTCCTTCCCCGTGGCCGCGATGGCCTTCTTCCCCCTGCCCTGGGTGATGGTCGGAGCCGCCATCGCGGTCCTGTTCGCCTTCGTCGTCACCGTCGACCTCATGCCCGGGGTGCGTCACGGCCTGCGCTCGGCGCTGCGGCGCCGTCAGGACCGCCAGGAGCAGCGGATCGTCATCTCCCGCAACGTGTCGGGAACCGGTGAGGTGACGCGCCCGGCAGAGGGGCAGGCGCCGCACGGGGCCGCTGTGCCGGCCTCGTCCGGACCGGCTGAGGGGACGCACCGGTGAGTGGAGTGAGTGAGTCGGGCAGCGCCAACACCCGCACCCTGCGCGAGGCCTCCGCCCGTCTGCGCCGGATCCTCACCGTGGCCGCCGTGGTCCTCGTGGTCGGTGAGGCCCTGTGGTGCCTCATCGGCGGTGCCCGCGGCGCCGTGGCCCGCCCGCTGGGCACGCTGCCGGCCGCCGTGGGCTCGACGACGGTGCTGCTGGCCGCGACCTGGTGGTTCCTGGACCGCATGGTCCGCTCCGGCATGGGGGTCCTCGTGGTCTGGATGGCGGGCGGGTACCTGGGAAAGGTCGCAATCCTGGCCGTGGCGCTCCTGGGAGGGCGGGCCCTGGGACTCGACATCAGAGTGATTGGGCTCTCACTCATCGCTGCGATCCTGGTGGGCATGCTCGCCGAGGCGACTGTCCTGGCACAGGCGCGAATCCTTGCCGTGGAGCCGATGCGGGGAGACTCGACGGACCGGTCCTGACCGAGGCGCAGGTTCCTCCGCGGAACGCGGCAGCCATGGTGGCCAGCAGGAAGCCTGCCAGTTCGCTTCGTTGAAACATCCCTAAGCGCTAGCATTGCCAGTGGTTAGCAGGCCTGTGAGGACAGACCTCGAAGCGTGAGAGACATTCGGGAGGATCTCCTGTCCACCAACACCGTCACCGAGAACGGCGCAGCAGTCGACGACGCTGCCGCGCCGCGGACGGCTGACGCCAAGCCGTTCGTCAAGCCGCTGTGGTACTGGGTGCTCCTGGTCATCCTGGTCGCGGTCATCGCGGCGACCGCCGTGCCCGCCTTCACCCAGCACCCTCACTCGCCCAGCGTCGAGGACTTCTTCCCCGAGGCGATCTTCGGCCAGGGCACCCTCCTGGAGTTCAACCGGCTCACCTTCGTGCGCCTCGTCATGGGGGGCCTCCTGTGCCTGACCCTGGGGGTCGCCGCCGCACGCCGGTTCCGGATGGTCCCCGGACGCGGCCAGGCGCCGCTGGAGATCATCGCCGACTTCGTGCGCAGCAACGTCGCCCTCATGCTCCTGGGCAACAAGAACGGACGCCGCTTCGCGCCTCTGCTGGGCACCCTCTTCCTGGGGGTGCTGGCGATGAACCTCTCCGGCATCATCCCGGGACTCAATATCGCCGCCTCCTCCGTGGTGGCCGTGCCCATGGTGTTCGCGGCCCTGACCTACATCACCTTCATCGGAGCCGGCATCAAGGAGCAGGGGGCCGGGCACTTCTTCGCCTCCCAGCTCTTCCCGCCCGGTCTGCCCAAGGCGATGTACCTGCTCATCACCCCCATCGAGTTCCTCTCGAACTTCATCGTGCGGCCGGTGACGCTCACCCTGCGTCTGCTGTGCAACATGGTCTCCGGGCACCTGCTGCTCGGTATGACCTTCTTCGGCACCACCAGCCTGCTCCTGCACCTGCAGGCCTCCTCGACGATCAGTCTCCTGACCGGCGCCGCCATGATCGTGGTGACGCTGTTCGAGGTCTTCGTCGCCGTCCTGCAGGCCTACATCTTCACGATCCTCAGCGCCGTCTACATCAAGCTCTCCATCGAGGCCCACTAGACGCTGCCGACTCCTCGCCCCAGACTCTTCACGACCCACCGACCCCACGCGCCACCCGGCGCCAGAAAGAAGGAACCACACATGTCCCTCACCGCGCTCGCATACGTCGGCTACGGCCTGGCCACGCTCGGCCCGGGCATCGGCATCGGCCTGCTGGTCGGCAAGACCCAGGAGGCCACGGCCCGTCAGCCCGAGGTGGCCGGACGCCTGTTCACCAACATGATCATCGGCGCGGGCATGGTCGAGGCCCTGGGCCTCATCGGCTTCGTCCTGCCGCTCGTCGTTCGCTGATGCTTCCCCTGGCTGCCGAGGGCGGGCAGGGGGGAGGCACGGCCTTCATCCTGCCCCCGCTCTACGAGATCTTCTGGGCGGCGGTCGTCCTCCTGCTCATCCTCCTGGTGGTGGGCCGCTACGCCCTGCCCCGGCTCTACGCCGTCCTGGACGAGCGCGCCAAGCGCATCCAGGAGGGCCTCGACCTGGCCGACAAGGCCGAGCAGGACCAGGCCGACGCCGAGAAGCGCGCCGCCCGGCTGGTGGACGAGGCCCGCCGCGAGGCCGCCCGCATCCGCGACAACGCCCAGAGCGAGGCCAAGGACATCATCGCCCAGGCCCGCGCCGACGCCCAGGCCGAGGCCGCCGGCGTCCTGGAGGGCGCCCAGCGCCAGATCCTCGCGGACAAGCAGGCCGCGCAGATCTCCCTGCGCACCGACGTCGGCATGCTCGCCTCCACCCTGGCCGAGCGCATCGTCGGCGAGCAGCTCAAGGACACGGCCCTGTCCGAGCGCGTCATCGACCGCTTCCTCGACGAGCTCGAGGACATGCCCCCCGTCGAGGGCGTTGACGCGTCCGTGACCGCCGGTTCCGCCTCCGAGCCCACCACGGAGGAGAGGCAGTGAGGACCGGAACCGCCGCCACCCGCGAGACCGTGAGCCAGGCCTGGAGCCCGGTACTCACGGCGGCGGGCGTCGAGGGCCAGGAGCTCGGGCGCCAGATCCTCGCCCTGGCCCACCAGGTCGCGGTCCACTCGCTGTCCGGGCCGCTGACCGACCCGGGCCGCGAGCCCGAGGACAAGGCGGCCCTGGCCCGACGGCTCTTCACCGGGAGCGCGGATGAGCGCGTCGTCGACCTGCTCAGCGCCATGGTCCGCGGCCGCTGGTCCAAGCCGGTCGACCTCATCTCCGCCCTCCACGACCTGGGCATCGAGGCGATCCTCGCCGGCGCCCACGTCGACGGCACCACCGGCGAGATCGAGCAGCAGCTCTTCGAGGTCCACGAGCAGGTCGCCGACAACCGCGAGCTGCGCGAGGCCCTGGCACCCTCCCGGCGCACCCGCACCGAGGCCCGGGTCCGTCTGGCCGAGTCCGTCTTCGGCCCCCACATCAGCGCCCCGGCCATGAGCCTGGTGCGCTGGTGCGTGCGCCACCGCGCCGAGGGCGGGCCGCTGCGCAACCTGCGCCGCGTCGTCGAGCTGGCCGCCGCCATGCGTCACCGCACCATCGCCGACGTCGTCACGGCCATCCCCATGACCACGGCCCAGGAGGCGCGTCTGCGCACCATCCTGGAGCGCCGCCTGGGCACCCGCATCGACCTCAACTGCGAGGTCGACCCCGAGGTCATCGGCGGGGCGCGCGTCATGATCCGCAACCACGTCCTGGACCACACCGTGCGCGGCGCCGTCGCCGAGCTGCGCACCCGCCTGGCCGGATAGCTCCCACCGCAGCCGCACCCGCTGCGAACCGGTCACGCACCGGAGACCACAACTTCACCACCCACCCCGCGCCGACGCCGCCCTCGCCTCGCGCCGCCGGCCCCCAGAACGCAACCAGCAAGGAGACGAGATGGCAGAGCTGACCATCAGGCCCGAGGAGATCCGCTCGGCCCTGAACGAGTTCGCCGAGTCCTACAAGCCCGCCGAGGTCGCGGCCGAGGAGGTCGGGCACGTCGTCTTCGCCGCTGACGGCATCGCGCACGTCGAGGGCCTGCCCGGCGTCATGGCCAACGAGCTGCTCACCTTCGAGGACGGCACCGCGGGCCTGGCCATGAACCTCGAGGAGCGCAAGATCGGCGTCGTCGTCCTGGGCTCCTTCGACGGCATCGACGAGGGCCAGGTCGTGCGCCGCACCGGAGAGGTCCTGTCCGTGCCCGTGGGGGACGCCTACCTGGGCCGCGTCGTCGACCCGCTGGGCCGGCCCATCGACGGCCTGGGCGAGATCGAGGCCGAGGGCCGCCGCGCCCTGGAGCTCCAGGCCCCCGGGGTCATGTCCCGCAAGTCCGTCCACGAGCCCCTTCAGACCGGGCTCAAGGCCATCGACTCGATGATCCCGATCGGCCGCGGCCAGCGCCAGCTCATCATCGGCGACCGCCAGACCGGCAAGACCGCCATCGCCCTGGACACGATCCTCAACCAGAAGGCCGCCTGGGAGACCGGTGACCCGGACAAGCAGGTGCGCTGCATCTACGTGGCCACCGGCCAGAAGGGCTCCACCATCGCCTCCGTGCGCGCCGTCCTGGAGGAGCGCGGCGCCCTGGAGTACACCACGATCGTGGCCTCCCCGGCCTCCGACCCGGCCGGCTTCAAGTACCTCTCGCCCTACACGGGCTCGGCCATCGGCCAGCACTGGATGTACCAGGGCAAGCACGTCCTCATCGTCTTCGACGACCTGTCCAAGCAGGCCGAGGCCTACCGCGCAGTCTCCCTGCTGCTGCGCCGCCCGCCGGGCCGTGAGGCCTACCCCGGTGACGTCTTCTACCTGCACTCGCGCCTGCTGGAGCGCTGCTCCAAGCTCTCCGACGACCTGGGGGCCGGCTCCATGACCGGACTGCCGATCATCGAGACCAAGGCCAACGACGTCTCGGCCTACATCCCCACCAACGTCATCTCCATCACCGACGGGCAGATCTTCCTCCAGTCCGACCTGTTCAACGCCGACCAGCGCCCCGCCGTCGACGTCGGCATCTCCGTGTCCCGCGTGGGCGGCGCCGCCCAGGTCAAGGCCATGAAGAAGGTCGCCGGAACCCTCAAGATCACGCTGGCCCAGTACCGCTCCATGCAGGCCTTCGCCATGTTCGCCTCCGACCTGGACGCCGCCACCCGCGCCCAGCTCACCCGCGGCGAGCGCCTCATGGAGCTGCTCAAGCAGCCCCAGTACACGCCCTACCCGGTGGCCGAGCAGGTCGCCAGCGTCTGGGCCGGGACCAAGGGCTACCTCGACGACCTCGACGTCGCCGACGTCCTGCCCTTCGAGGCGGCCTTCCTGGACTACCTGCGGCGCAACACCGACATCCTGGACACCATCGAGTCCACCGGTCAGCTGGAGGAGGACACCGAGCAGGCCCTCGTCGAGGCCGTGGAGACCTTCCGGCGCACCTTCGCCTCCGGCGAGCAGATGCTCGACGCCCAGGTCGCCGCCCCCGAGGAGGAGCCCACCGCCGAGAGAACCACCGAGCAGCTCGTGGTCAAGAGGGGCTGACGTGGCAGGTAACCAGCGCGTCTACAAGCAGCGCATTCGATCGACCCAGACCCTCCAGAAGGTGTTCCGGGCGATGGAGCTCATCGCCTCGTCCCGGATCGGGCAGGCGCGCCGCAACGCGCAGGAGGCCTCGCCCTACGACCACGCCCTGAGCCAGGCGGTGGCCGCCCTGGGCTCCTACGCCAGGCTGGACCACCCCATCACCCAGGAGCGCACGGACACCAACCGCGTGGCCATCCTCGTGGTCACCTCCGACCGCGGCATGGCCGGCGCCTACTCGGCCACCATCCTGCGCGAGACCGGCCGCCTCATCGAGGAGCTGGTCAAGGACGGCAAGGAGCCGGTCATCTTCACCTTCGGCCGGCGCGCCCACAGCTACTTCAGCTTCCGGGGCACACCGATCGAGTTCTCCTGGACCGGACAGTCCGACCGCCCCAGCGACGCGGCCATCGAGGAGGTGGCCACCACCCTGCTGGACTACTTCCTCCAGTCGCCCGAGGCCGGCGGGGTGGCCGAGGTCCACATCGTCTTCACCCGCTACGTCTCGATGGTCTCCCAGGTCCCCGAGGTGCGCCGGATGCTGCCGCTCAAGGTGGTCGACGTCGCCGGGGCCGGTGAGCTCGACGACGCCGGCAACGAGGCCCTGGAGAAGGAGCTGGCGGCCAAGCACGGCGGCTCCATGCCGCTCTACGAGTTCGAGCCCAGTCCAGGTGAGGTGCTCGACGCGCTCCTGACCCGCTACATGGGCAGCCGCATCCGCAACGCCCTGCTGCAGTCGGCCGCCTCCGAGCTGGCCAGCCGCCAGCAGGCCATGCACACGGCCACGGACAACGCCGAGGACCTCATCATCACCTACACCCGCCTGGCCAATGCGGCGCGCCAGGGCGACATCACCCAGGAGATCACCGAGATCGTCTCGGGTGCCGACGCCCTGGGGGCCGAGTAGGCCGAAGGCAGCACCCGACGTCGTCGAGACCCCATACAGACTCACCTCACCGAGCAGGACCCCCTCTCAGCTCTGGAAGATACGGAAGAACGCACATGGCTGACACCACCACCCCCGGGACGGGACGCATCACCCGCATCATCGGCGCCGTCGTCGACGTCGAGTTCCCGCCTGATGCGATCCCGGCGATGTACAACGCCCTCAAGGTGACCGTCCAGGCCACCAGCGCCGGCGAGGAGCCCCACGAGATCACCCTGGAGGTCGCCCAGCACCTGGGTGACAACATCGTGCGCACGATCTCGCTCAAGCCCACCGACGGCCTGGTGCGCGGCTCGCTGGTGCGCGACACCGGCGCGCCGATCTCCGTGCCCGTGGGCGACGTGACCAAGGGCCACGTCTTCAACGTCACCGGCGACGTCCTCAACCTCGCCGACGGCGAGCAGCTGGAGATCACCGAGCGCTGGCCCATCCACCGCCAGCCCCCGGCCTTCGACCAGCTCGAGTCCAAGGAGCAGATGTTCGAGACCGGCATCAAGGTCATCGACCTGCTCACCCCCTACGTCCAGGGCGGCAAGATCGGCCTGTTCGGCGGCGCGGGCGTGGGCAAGACCGTCCTCATCCAGGAGATGATCCAGCGCGTGGCCCAGAACCACGGCGGTGTCTCCGTGTTCGCCGGGGTGGGGGAGCGCACCCGTGAGGGTAACGACCTCATCGTCGAGATGGACGAGGCCGGCGTGTTCGACAAGACCGCCCTGGTCTTCGGCCAGATGGACGAGCCGCCGGGCACGCGTCTGCGCGTGGCCCTGTCCGCCCTGACCATGGCCGAGTACTTCCGCGACGTCCAGCACCAGGACGTGCTGCTGTTCATCGACAACATCTTCCGCTTCACCCAGGCCGGCTCCGAGGTCTCCACGCTGCTGGGCCGCATGCCCTCGGCCGTGGGCTACCAGCCCAACCTGGCCGACGAGATGGGTCAGCTCCAGGAGCGCATCACCTCAGCGGGCGGCCACTCCATCACCTCCCTGCAGGCGATCTACGTGCCCGCCGACGACTACACCGACCCGGCGCCGGCCACGACCTTCGCCCACCTGGACGCCACCACTGAGCTCAGCCGTGAGATCGCCTCGCGCGGCATCTACCCGGCCGTGGACCCGCTGACCTCCACCTCGCGCCTGCTGGCCCCCGGCTACGTGGGCCAGGAGCACTACGACGTCGCCACCCGCGTGAAGTCCATCCTCCAGAAGAACAAGGAGCTCCAGGACATCATCGCGATCCTCGGCGTCGACGAGCTCGGTGAGGAGGACAAGGTGACGGTGGCCCGAGCCCGCCGCATCGAGCAGTTCCTGTCCCAGAACACCTACATGGCGGAGAAGTTCACCGGCGTGCCCGGCTCCACCGTGCCGCTGTCTGAGACCATCGAGGCCTTCCGCCGCATCTGCGACGGCGACTACGATGACCTGCCGGAGCAGGCCTTCTTCAACATCGGTGGCATCGAGGACCTGGAGCGTCGCGCCGCCGAGCTCAAGGACTGAGACGTAGGATTCGGGTCAGGCCCGGTACAGGAGCAGGAAAGGGGGAGACGCGCTTGAGTGCCCTGAGCGTTGAGGTGGTCTCGCCGGCGGGCGAGGCCTGGACCGGTGAGGTGACGCAGGTTTCCGTCCCTCTGGTCGATGGGGAGCTGGGCATCCTGCCCGGCCGTCAGCCCCTCCTGGCGGTCCTCGGATCCGGGCCGGTGCGCCTGAGCCCGGTGGCCGGAGAGGCGCACAGGATCGAGGTGTCCGGCGGCTTCTGCTCCGTGGACCACGACGTCATCACGATCGCCGCCGACCATGTGAAGCAGGACGCGGAGGTCTGAGGCATGGGGCAGCACGTATGGATGATCGTGGCGATCGGCGCCATCGTCCTCGTGCTGCTGACCGGCGGGTTCCTGGTGCGCCTGCGCTACCTGGCCGGACAGGTCGGCTCCTTCGAGTGCGCCATGCGCCCGCCCGGGGCGCAGCGCTGGCTGAGCGGGGTGGCCTCCTTCCGGCTCGACTCCCTGGAGTGGTACCGGCTCATGTCCCTGTCCACGCGGCCCTCACGGGTGTGGAGGCGCCTGGACCTGGAGCTCTCCGCGGGCCGGCGGCGCCGCGAGCAGGGGCGCGTCGTCGAGGTCCACTGCGTGGATGCCACCGCTAGCCCCGAGGGCTTCGACCTGGCCATGATGGAGGAGTCGCACTCGGCCCTCATCGCCTGGGTGGAGTCCGCCTCCCCCGAGCAGCCCAGCCTGTACTGAGGTCCGGCTGATGAGGCCCGTTGGCCTCCACCGGCCCTCGTGAGCCGGGTCGCTGTCTGGCTCACCCTGTCTCAGGGGCGTTTCCGCGCGCTGGACCACCCCGGTGCCGGATCGGCGACGTACCTTTCACTCGAGGACTGCGTTCCCCCGCAGATCACTGGGACCAGACCCCAGTCATCTGCGAGAAGAGGCAGTCCTCGCGGCAAAAGTACGTCCTCGACGGGGCTCATGACCGTGGACTACCCATGCGTTGGCCTGAGGACGACTCTGCCGCCTGCACTCCACGAGCCTTGGGTCCTACTGGGCGAAGGTGTGGGTGTGCTGCATCGGGGTTGGGGTCCCGTGCAGTGCGGTCAACCCTTGCAGTAGAGCCCGGCCCTCGCGCAGTGGCGTTCCGGCACACCTGAGCGGCCCGCCCGGGTGACGCGATGCTCAGGTGCGCCCGCCCCGGCGTCGCGCCGCCTCGGCCGCGTCCCGGCTAGGGTGGGCGGGTGCGCCTCGTCATTGCCTCCTGCTCCGTCGACTACTCCGGCCGCCTGGATGCCCACCTGCCCCGGGCCACCCGCGTCCTCATGCTCAAGGCCGACGGCTCGGTCCTCGTCCACTCCGACGGCGGCTCCTACAAGCCCCTGAACTGGATGAGCGCCCCGGCCCGCCTCGCCGTCACCGAGCCCGATGAGGAGGCCGCCGCCGACGGTGTGCGCGAGGTCTGGGAGGTGCGCGCCACCAAGACCGACGACCGCCTCGTCATCCGCGTCTTCGAGACGATCTCCGACGTCAGCCATGAGCTCGGCGTGGACCCGGGCCTGACCAAGGATGGCGTCGAGGCCCACCTCCAGGAGCTCCTGGCCGAGCAGATCGAGGTCCTGGGCGACGGCTACCGCCTGGTGCGCCGCGAGTTCCCCACCGCCATCGGCCCGGTCGACATCATGGCCAAGGACCCCGAGGGCCGCTCCGTGGCCGTGGAGATCAAGCGCGTCGGCGGGATCGACGGCGTCGAGCAGCTCACCCGCTACCTCGAGCTCCTCGACCGCGACCCGCTGCTGACCCCCGTCCAGGGCGTCTTCGCCGCCCAGACGATCAAGCCCCAGGCCCGCGTGCTCGCCGAGGACCGCGGCATCCGCTGCGTCACCCTCGACTACGACGCCATGCGCGGCATGGACGACCCCACCTCCCGCCTGTTCTAAGGGGAGACAGCCATGACCGCCGCCCGCGAGTCCTCCCCGCCGCTGCCGCGCGAGGTGAGCCTGGCCCGCATCATCTCCCAGGGCCTTGTGACGGCAACCGCCGCGCCCGACGTCGTCCAGGCGGTGGCTCACCGCCTCGCCATTCAGGGCCAGCAGGTCTCCGCCGTCCCGCACGCCCTGCTCGCGCGCACCCCTAGCTGTACTTCCTCGGGAGGTTGTGAACAGGGCTGAGGTTGTGTGAAGGCCTCCGGCAGGATGTGGGTTGACACATCGCATCACTGACCGGAGGCCTTCATGACCCACGCTAACGCACCGCTGACCCCCA
>NZ_JAAIJY010000018.1 GCF_011752065.1 Actinomyces sp. ZJ308 | reverse complement strand
TCGTCGGCCTCGACGGTGTCGCCCACGGCCTTGAGCCAGGAGGAGACCGTCCCCTCGGTGACGGACTCGCCCAGCGCGGGCATCTTCACCTCGGTGCCCTCGGCAGGACCGGAGGCGGGGGCGGGAGCCGACGGCGCCGCGGGGGCCGGTGCGGGCTCGGCGGCGGGGGCGGGTGCCTCGGAGGGCGCCTCGGCAGGTGCTGCCGGGGCCGGGGCGGAGCCGGCCTCGGAGGGGTCACCGATGATGGCCAGGACGGTGCCGACCTCGACGGTCTCGTCCTCGGGGACGCGGATCTCCAGCAGGACGCCGGATGCGGGGGAGGGGACCTCGGTGTCCACCTTGTCGGTGGCGACCTCCAGCAGGGGTTCGTCGGCCTCGACGGTGTCGCCCACGGCCTTGAGCCAGGAGGAGACCGTCCCCTCGGTGACGGACTCGCCCAGCGCGGGCATCTTCACCTCGGTGCCCTCGGCAGGACCGGAGGCGGGGGCGGGAGCCGACGGCGCCGCGGGGGCCGGTGCGGGCTCGGCGGCGGGGGCGGGTGCCTCGGAGGGCGCCTCGGCAGGTGCTGCCGGGGCCGGGGCGGAGCCGGCCTCGGAGGGGTCACCGATGATGGCCAGGACGGTGCCGACCTCGACGGTCTCGTCCTCGGGGACGCGGATCTCCAGCAGGACGCCGGATGCGGGGGAGGGGACCTCGGTGTCCACCTTGTCGGTGGCGACCTCCAGCAGGGGTTCGTCGGCCTCGACGGTGTCGCCCACGGCCTTGAGCCAGGAGGAGACCGTCCCCTCGGTGACGGACTCGCCCAGCGCGGGCATCTTCACGGACTCGGACATTGCTGTCTTCCTTACTCTTGTCTAGCTGGGTCAGCCGTGGTTGTGCAGCGGCTTGCCGGCGAGGGCCATGGCGGCCTCGCCGAGGGTCTCGTTCTGGGTGGGGTGGGCGTGGACCAGGGAGGCGACGTCGTCGGCGTCGGCCTCCCAGGAGACCATGAGCTGGCCCTCCCCGACCTGCTCTCCCATCCGTGCGCCGATGGCGTGGAAGCCCACGATGGGACCGTCCTTGAGGGAGACGAGCTTGACGAAGCCCTGGGTCCCCAGGATCTGGCTCTTGGCGTTGCCGGCCACGTTGAACTCGGCGGTGGTGACGTTGTCCTTGCCGTGGACCTCGGCGGCCTTGGCCTCGGACAGGCCCACCGAGGCGATCTCGGGCTCGCAGAAGGTGACCTTGGGGACCAGGACGTCGTCGACCGGGGTGGGATCCAGGCCCGCGATCTTCTCGGCCACGACGATGCCCTGGGCGAAGCCGCGGTGGGCGAGCTGGACGCCGGGAACGATGTCTCCCACGGCCCACACGCCGGGGACGTTGGTGCGACCGTACTCGTCGGCCAGGACGAAGCCGCGGTCCATGGCGACCCCGACCTCCTCGTAGCCCAGGTTGGCCGTGGCCGGTCCGCGGCCCACGGCGATGAGGAGGACCTCGGCCTCGTGGGTCCTGCCGTCCTGGGTGCGCACGGTCACGCCGCCGTCGTGGCGCTCGACCGATTCGAACATCGTGTTGGTGCGGAAGGCGATCTTGCGCTTACGGAAGGCGCGCTCGAGCTGCTTGGAGATCGCCTCGTCCTCGTTGGGGACCAGGTGGGGCAGCCCTTCGATAATGGTGACCTGGCTGCCCATGGAGGCCCAGGCCGAGGCGAACTCCACCCCGATGACACCGCCCCCCAGGATCACGGCGGAGGCGGGGACGTGGTCCATCTCCAGGGCCTCCTCGGAGGTGATGACACCTCCGGAGATCTCCTGCCCGATGGTCTTGGAGTAGGAGCCGGAGGCGAGGACCACGTTGCGGCCGGTGATGCGACGGCCGTCAACCTCGACGGCGTCCGCGGCCACCAGGCGCCCCCAGCCCTGGATCAGGTCGATGCCCCGCGAGGAGACCAGGCCCTCAAGGCCCTTGTGCATCCGCGAGACGATGCTGTTCTTGTACTTCTGGACGCCCGGCATGTCCACCCCCTCGAAGGCGGCCTTGATGCCCACCGTGGCGGCCTCGCGCACGGCATCGGCGGTCTCGGCGGCGTGCAGCAGGGCCTTGGTGGGCACGCAGCCGCGGTGGAGGCAGGTGCCTCCGAGTTTGTCGGCCTCGACGAGTGCGACCTTGAGGCCCAGCTGGGCGCCGCGCAGGGCGGCGGCGTAGCCCCCTGATCCCGCACCCAGAATGACCATGTCGTAGACGGTCTCTGTCACGAACTCACTCCTTGTTGGTTGGTCACGACGCCCTTGTGGGGCGGCTCGGCACGGGGCCATTGTTCCACCTGAAGAGGAGGCGCAGGAGCCAGGAGTGTTGCTGTTTAGGGACTAGAGTCCTGAAAACCGGGTGATACGTGTCACCGCATATCGGTGGTGCCGGCAACGAGCCGCTGGGATCCGCATCGCGGTCTGCGTCACGGCTCGTTGCCGACAGGTGGCGGCCTCAGGAGAGGATGCTGACCTCGGCGGACAGCGAACGGAGCAGCTCCACCAGGGTGGAGACGCCCATGCCGGTACCGCCGGTCGGCGTCAGTCCCCAGGGCGAGGAGTCGTTGTAGGCGGGGCCGGCGATGTCGAGGTGTGCCCATGGCCGACGCCCGACGAACTCGCGCAGGAACAGACCGGCCGAGAGCATCCCGCCGGCCCGGGAGCCGACCTTGGTGTTGCGCAGGTCGGCGAAGGGGGAGTCCAGAGTCGCACGCAGGTGCGCGGGCAGCGGCATCGGCCAGAAGGACTCTCCCGCCCGCTGGGCCGCGGCCACGACCTCCTCACGAAGGTCGGGTGTTCCCATGACGGCCGCTACCTGGTCGCCCAGGGCAACGATCTGGGCTCCGGTCAGCGTGGCCACGTCCAGGACGGCGTCGGGGTCCTCCGTGACGGCCCGGGCCAGGGCATCGGCCATGACCAGGCGGCCCTCGGCGTCGGTGTTGGTCACCTCCACGGTGGTGCCGTCGAACATGGTGACGACGTCGCTGGGGCGCTGGGCGTCGGCCCCCGGCATGTTCTCCGCCAGTGCCAGCCATGCGGTGACGCGAATCGGCAGGGCCAGGCGTGCGGCCGCGATGACGGCGCCCAGCACGGTGGCCGCGCCGGCCATGTCGGACTTCATCTCCGGCATGGATGCGGCCGGCTTGAGGGACAGGCCTCCGGAGTCGAAGGTGATGCCCTTGCCGATGAGCGCGACGTGCCTGGGACGGGTCGGGTCGTTGTCATCCTCGCCCTCGGAGCGCGTCTGGTTCACAGCGCCCTCGCCGGCATGCAACGGCACCCACTCCAGGCGCACCAGACGCGCCGGGTGCACCGAGCCCTGTGCCACGCCGAGGATTCCGCCGAATCCCTGCTCGATCAGTGCCGGGGCGTCCCAGGTGTCGACCCGGATCCCGGCCTCCTGCCCGGCTGAGCGGGCCCTTTCGGCGAAGACCTCCGGGGTCAGACGGTTCGGCGGCTCGTTGACGAGGTCGCGGGTCAGGGCCGTGGCCTCGGCCAGTGCCAGGGCGCCCGTCAGCGCCTCCTGCCCCTCCGGCGTGTCGGACAGAGGCGAGACGATGGAGATGTCCTTCAACGGGGAGGTCTGCTTGGAGGAGGACTCCTGTCCGGGACGGTCCTCGTTCTTCGTCGCCTTCCAGGAGTAGGCGCCCAGGGCGGCCCCGTGCGCGACGGCGGCGAGCTGCTCCTCGGAGAGCGTGGGCAGCGCCAGGGCCGCGGAGCCGGTTCCGGCCAGCGCCCGGGTTGCGCGCCCGGCGGCCCGACGCAGCAGGCCCGTCTGGTCGTAGCCCAGGGCGGCCTCATCATCGGTGGTGACGGCGAGCGGATCGGTGTCGGCCCACCCCGTCCCGACGCCGACGACAAGAATCGTCGTCGGACCGTGGTAGGCCGCGGTGCTGACCGACGAGGAGGGGAGACGCACAACGGAGTCCTGAGCGCCTGAGAAGCCCAGCGACGGCAGCAGGGCCGCGAGCGCCTCGATGTCCAGGCCCTCCAGAGCGGTGCTGGAGGGGGGCTCCAGGCCCTCCAGGAGGATCTCGGGAGTCTCGGCCCCGTCCCTTCCCGGTGCCGCGGCCAGGACGAGTACGTCGGCTGCCGGCTCGGTCCCGGAGGGGCCTTGTGCTGGTGAGACGTCGGCGGTGTCACCGGCCTCGGCACGCGCATCGGCGGTATCAGCGGTGTCAGCGGCGTCGTCGGCGTCGTCGGCGTTGCTGTCCTGGTCCTCGGAGGGCTTGCGCGCCTGCGCGTCGTCCTTGGCGTTGCCAGTGTCCTGCTTCGTTCCCTGCTTGGTGGTCTTGGAGCCGGCCCGGTCCTCGGCGCCGGTGGTGTCGGAGTCCTCGGTCTCATGGACCGTGTTGGCCTCGGCCTGATTGCTGAGGTCGGTATCCTTACGGTCATCGTCCACCGAGGCGTGTGCGTTCAGGGATTTGGTCAACTTAATGGTGCTCACGTTGTGAATAGTAACGTTCTGGCATCGGTTAGAGGCTGAGTTGGCGCCGCGCGTGCCGGAGGTCATCACGTGGAAAGGTCGTTCCCCATGGACGAGCGCTCATCGGTACGCCCGGTTCAGGACACCCGCCGCCCCGCTTACGGATGGGGGCGCATCCTGGTCGGTGTCTTCGCCGTCTTCGGGGTGATCGTCCTCGTCCCCGCCCTGGTCGCCCTGGTTCGAAGCCCCCATGAGGCGCCCGCGGTGTGGTCCTTGAACCTCCTGGGAGGCGGTCTGTACATCCTCCTGGCCGTCTGCGTGGCCCACAACGGGCGCCGGATGCGCAACATCGGCTGGATGAGCCTGGGGGCGCTGGCCACCATGGCCGTGCTCATCGGCGTTCTCACCCTGACTGACACCCCGCACACGCCCGCCGACCTCAGCGTGTCCGTGTGGGCGCACTGGGGCGGGTCCCGGTGGTACCTGCCGGTGATCCTCCCGGTGGTCGCCGCTGCTTGGATGTGGATGTCCGACCCTCGGCGCATCGTGGCCAATGCCGAGCGCATCACCGAGCTGTCCGACACTCTCACCGAGAGCCTCACCGAGAGGGCGCGGGTGGTCCAGGAGAACCGATCGATCAAGAGTCCTCCTAGCGGCGACGAGCGATAGGGACCGGCACCGCACCCTCAGCGACCCGGACAGCCACCCGGACAGCGCCCCGGACAACGGCTCAGACAACGGCCCGGACGGCGGCCGCGTCACCGACGCCGGGATCGGCGCGAGCCGCGTGAGCTGATCCGGCTGATACGACTGATTCTGCTGATCCTGCGCGCAGGAACGGGGCGCGCGTGCCATCTGTCCTGCAGCCGGGATCCCAGCGAGGTGTAGGCGGCGGCTGCGGTGCGGGCCTGGGCCTGGACCTCGTAGATCCGCTCGACGACGATGCGCTGGCACACCCACCCCACCAGCCGCTCAGGACCGGAGTCGGACGCAGGGGCCACCACCGGGATCCCCTCCAGTCGGGTTCGGGTGAGGGCCTCGAGCACATCAGTCGCCTCGGAGTCGTGGGACAGGCGGTCGGGGACCAGGGGCAGGTCCGTGACCGTCATCGCGCCGGCGCCGTCGGGATCGTCGCTCAGGAGCGTTGTGGTCAGCTGAGCGGCCGTCACGCAGCCGAGCAGCTCACGGGCGTCCTCACTTGTCGTCGTGACCACGGGCAGGACCGAGGCGCTGTGCCGACTCATCAGGGCGGCCGCCTCACGCACCGTCGCCGTGGCCTCGACAACGGCGGGTGGGTCCACCATGAGTCGGCAGGCGCGGGTGCGTCCCAGGAGAGTGGTGGTCATCGGGTCCTCGACGTCCTCACCGCGACGGCGCAGCTCCTCGGTGAACAGTGTGCCTCGCGACAGGAAACGGCTGGTGAAGGTGGCCAGCACCGTGGCCAGCATGAGGGGCAGGAGCAGCGCGTGCTGCCCGGTCATCTCGATGATGAGCAGGACCGCCGTCATCGGGGCGCGGGCCGCGCCGGCGAACACCGCCCCCATACCGATGACCCCGAAGACCCCGGCCGCTGGTGCGTAGCTGGGTGCCACCAGGGTGCCGAAGGCCGCCCCGAGCGTCCCGCCGATGAACAGGGAGGGTGCGAACACCCCGCCGACGAAGCCCATTCCCAAGGTCATCGAGGTCGCCAGCATCTTGGCCACGCACAGCACCAGCAGCAGCGCCAGGGTGTAGCGACCGGCCAGCGCCCGGTTGAGCGCGGCCGAGGACTCCCCGTACATCTCGGGCAGGACCAGCAGGACAGCGCCGACGGCCAGCCCCCCGATTCCGGGACGCACCCAGATCGGGACGCCCAGTCGCTGCCAGGCGCGGGTCAGGGCGTCGAGCACGATGAAGCGAAGACGCATGAAACCGATGCCGACGCCTCCACCCGCCACACCCAGGAGGGCCACCCAGCCCAGCTGTGCGTCCCCGGACAGGTCCAGGTAAGGCAGCGACAGCGACAGAGTCGTCCCCAGCAGGTGGTGCGACAGGACCGTTGAGGCCACACAGGCCAGGACGATGACGATGAAGGCGTCGGCGCTGAAACCCATGAGGACGACCTCCAGGGCGAAGAAGGCCCCCGCCAGAGGAGCGTTGAAGGCTGCGGCGATCCCGGCGGCGGTGCCGGCGGCCGCCAGGTGGCGCACCGGGAGCCTGGGCAGGCGCAGGCCCCGTCCGATGACGCTGGCCGTGGACGCGCCCAGCTCGGCGATCGGACCCTCCGGACCCACCGAGCCGCCGCCCCCGATCGTCAGGGCCGACGACGTCGTCATCGCCAGGGCCGCAAGCGGCGCCATCGTGCCGTCGCGGTGTCGCGTCGACCAGATGACGCCGGCCACGCCGTGACCTGTGGGCGTGTGGCCCAGCCGGGACATGAGCGGGCCCACGATGAGGCCTGAGAGCACGGGTGCCACCAGGACGAACCAGGTGCCCAGCGGCGCCAACCACCCGACCGAGGGGCCCATCGAGACGGTGTAGTCATCGGCCCCGCTGAGCAGCTGGGACCAGGCATCGATCCCCAGCCGGAACAGCACCGCCCCCAGGCCCGAGGCGAGCCCCACCAGCACCGCCAGGATGTAGAGCCCGACACGGTGATGACGGAAGAGGCTGCCCGCGCGCCTTGACAGGGGCTGGGACAGCCTCTTCCAGGTTCGTGTCATCAGCGCAGGTTCTCCACCTTGACCATGAAGGTGTCCTCCTCGCCGCGCCGCTCGGTCTGGGAGCAGGACCCGCCGATCCTCCACACCTGGCGGTAGAAGCTCAGCTCGGCCTCGTAGCGGCGTCGGATGTTCGCGGCCAGGCGGAAGCCGTGCCCCTCACCCTGGAAGACCTCCAGGGCCACCGGCGCGCCGGCCGCCTTGAGGGCCTCGTACATGGCGGTGGCCTGATCCACCGGGACGATCGGGTCCTCCGAGCCCTGGATGAGCAGCAGCGGGACACCGATGTCCTCGATGTGGTTGATGGGGCTGCGCTCGTCCAGAACCGGGTCGTCGATGTCCTGGGTGCCCATGAGCTGGCCGATGTAGTGCGACTCGAACTTGTGGGTCGTGCGCACCAGCCGCTTGAGGTCGGTCACCCCGAAGCAGGAGCTGGCCGCCGTGAACACCGTGGAGTGGGTGATGGCCGACAGCACCGTGAAGCCTCCGGCCGAGCCCCCGCGGATCGCGATGCGGCGCGGATCCACGAGCCCGGCGTCCACCAGGTGCTGGGCGCCGCTGACGCAGTCGTCGACGTCGTAGACGCCCCACTTGCCCTCCAGGGCCTTGCGGTAGCCGGTCCCGTAGCCCATGGAACCGCGGTAGTTGACGTCGAGGTAGGCGAAGCCCCGGCTGGTCCAGTACTGGATGCGCAGGTCGTATCCGGGCACGGCCGTCGCCGTCGGACCGCCGTGGACGTTGACGATCAGGGGCGGCAGCTCGTCCTCACCCCCCACGTGGGAGGCCGAGGTCGGCGGGTAGTAGAAGCCGTGGGCGGTCGCGCCGTCACTCGTGGGCCAGGAGACCGGGTCGGGGAAGGACACCCCGATGCCCTCGGGCTCGAACTCGCCCGAGCCGCGCAGCACCTGGACCGTGCCGTTCTTGACCTCCACGATGCTCGGCATCGCCATCTCGTTGGAGGCCAGCATGACGACGCGGCCGGCGCTGGAGGCCACGTTGCCGATCGGCTGCCATCCCACGTTCCACTCCTCGAGCTCACCGTTGGCGAGCCTGATGGTCCCCAGGTGCGACACCGCGTCCCGGGCCCAGGAGGTGATGATGTGGTCGGCGTCGAGCACGTCGAAGGAGTGCGGTCCCAGCTGCCAGGCGGGGTTGGTGAAGGTGGCCTCGGCCGGGTGCAGGGGCCGGGTGCGCAGGTTCTCGGACCAGCCGGGACGGTTGGTGCCCCGTACCGGGAAGCCCTCGGTGCGGTAGAGGTTCCAGAAGCCCGAGGCGTTGGAGCCGTGAACCAGGTCGCACTCCTCGGTCCAGCGCGGCTCGGAGACCGAGTGCCCGTCCCCGCCGTCGACCAGCGCCTGCTCGCCGAGCGTGCCGTCCGGGCCCAGGTCGCCCACGTGCAGGGCGGCATTGTCCCAGGGCATCCCCGGGTGGTCCCAGGTGATCCAGGCCAGGTGCTCGCCATCGGGCGACAGCGTCGGGGCCACCACGAAGTCCGTTCCCGACACCAGCGTGCGCACGCGCGAGTCGTCGCGTGCGGCCGAGCCGTCCAGGGGGATCGCCACCAGGGTGTTGACGGCCTCGCCCTGGCCGCGGTGGTCCTCGCGGACCGCGTAGACAAGGCCCCGCCCGGTGTCGATCTCCAGGTCGCCGTGACGCACGTCGCCGTAGATCGTCAGCGGGACCAGTCCACGCAGGCGGTGCGCCACGTCGTAGCGGTAGAGGCGCCCGTCCCCGGCGTGGGAGACCACGATGATCCCGCCGTCGACGGCGTAGGCCCTCCCGCCGTACTCATGCACCCGGGTCCGCACATCGACCAGCTCGTCGGCCGGCGTCAGCGGAAGCACCTCACCGGTCTGGCCGTCGCCGTCGCGGCGCAGCAGGACGTTACGCCCGGCCTGCGAGGCGCGCTGCTCCACCCAGTAGGTGTCACCACCGTCCACACGGACCTGGGACAGCAGGACCGTCCGGGTCGTGATCGTGCCTGGAGTGATGGGCGAGGGCCAGGTGCCGAAAGGGGCTGTGGTGCTCATGGTTCCTCCTGGAGGGCTGTCCTGAGGGCGGTCGGGCGATCGGGAACGATGCCGCGGACCGGCGGGGGCGAACGGTTCCGCCGGTCAAGGCATACAGTACGTGCTCATCCGTGACCCGCGTGACACGTGACCGCACGCCGATCAGGACGGCCCTATGCTGAGGGATGCCCCGGAGCGTCCTGGACCGCTATGAACCGCCGTCGAGCGGCGGTACCGGAGGAGGACCTCCACAGGAAACCTCCCCCGGGCCCAGCGGCTACCCTTTCCCGGGTGCCGCTTCGGCGCCTCGCCGCCCCAGGTCGTGATCGGGGCGTCCGGGGCGTCCGAGGCATCCGAGACATCACTGCATGAACGACTCGTCATCACCTTCACCCTCGACCACACCCTCAACAAGGAGGCGCACCGTGCCAGCAGCTGAGCACCCTGGGCGGCCCGCCGAGCAGACCGGCAGAGCGCTCCTGTCCTCTGTGCGAAAGCCCGCCGACCTCAACCGGCTCACCAGTGAGGAGCTGGTGGCGCTCGCGGCCGAGATCCGCCGACACCTCGTCGCCTCGGTGGCGCGCACCGGCGGTCACCTGGGGCCCAACCTCGGTGTCGTCGAGCTGACGATCGCCCTGCACCGGACCTTCCGCTCGCCGCGGGACACCATCGTGTTCGACACCGGCCACCAGGCCTACGTTCACAAGCTGCTCACCGGCCGCCAGGACTTCACCCACCTGCGCGAGCGGGGCGGGCTGTCCGGCTACCCGTCACGGGCCGAGTCCGTCCACGACGTCGTGGAGAACTCCCACGCCTCCACCTCGCTGTCCTGGGCCGACGGCATCGCCAGGGCCAACCATCTTCAGGGGCACGACGAGCGCCACGTCGTGGCCGTCATCGGTGACGGAGCCATGACCGGGGGCATGGCCTGGGAGGCCCTGGACAACATCGCCGACTCCTCCGACCGCCACCTGGTCATCGTCGTCAACGACAACGGCCGCTCCTACGCCCCGACCATCGGAGGCCTGGCCCATCATCTCGACGCGCTGCGCACCAACCCCGGCTACGAGCGCGTCCTGTCCGGGGTCAAGCGCACGCTCCTGTCCCAGGGCGCTCCCGGCCGGGCCGCCTTCGACGCCCTCCACGGCCTCAAACGGGGGCTCAAGGACGTCCTGGTGCCCTCGGTCTTCTTCGAGGACCTGGGGATCAAGTACACCGGACCGGTCGACGGTCACGACATCACCGCCATCGAGTTCGCCCTCACCCGGGCCCGTGAGTACGCCGAGCCGGTCATCGTCCACGTCATCACCGAGAAGGGGCGGGGCTACACCCCCGCCGAGGAGCACGTCCCCGACCGCTTCCACGCCGTGGGACGGATCCACCCCGAGACCGGGCTGCCGGTCGTGGCCGAGCGCTTCGGCTGGACGACCGTCTTCGCCGAGGAGATCCTCTCCCTGGCGCGTAGCGACGAGCGGGTCATCGGGGTCACCGCGGCCATGCAGGCGCCGGTGGGCCTCCAGCCACTGGCCGACGCCATGCCGGAGCGGGTCATCGACGTCGGCATCGCCGAGCAGCACGCGCTCACCTTCTCGGCCGGGCTCGCCTTCGCCGGCATGCACCCGGTGGTGGCGCTCTACGCCACCTTCCTCAACCGCGCCTTCGACCAGGTCCTCATGGATGTTGCCCTGCACCGTGCGGGTGTGACGATCGTGCTGGACCGGGCCGGGATCACCGGAACCGACGGAGCCAGCCACAACGGCATGTGGGACATGGCCCTGCTGGCTCATGTCCCGGGCCTGCGCCTGGCCGCGCCCCGGGACGAGGTGACGCTGCGCGAGAGCCTGCGCCTGGCCGTGGGCGTCGATGACGCCCCGACCGTCGTGCGCTACCCCAAGGGCGCCCTGCCCGAGCCATTGGCGGCGGTGCGCCGCCTCGGGGCGGCCCGGAAGGATGCCGGGCGCGGCGATGAGCGGACGGGGGAGGAGGCCTTGGCGGGGGAGTTGTCCGTCTTCGACGTCGTCGACGTGCTGCTCGAGAGCGACCGGCCGGCCGGCACCCCGCGGATCCTGCTGGTGGGCGTCGGAGCCATGGCCGCCGAGACCCGTCAGGCCGGCCGGATCCTCGAGCAGGAGGGGCGCCGTGTCACCGTGGTGCACCCGCACTGGGTCATCCCGCTGCCGGGTCCTCTCGTCGAGGACGCATCCCAGGCCGACGTCGTCGTCACGGTCGAGGACGGACTGGTCGACGGCGGCATCGGGTCCCAGCTGCGCGACGCCGTCGAGAGTAATCAGGCCGCCCGTCCCGGTGCAGCCGGCTCACCGGTCTTTCGTCGCATCGGCATCCCGCGTCAGTTCATCGACACGGCCACCAGGGCCCAGCTGCTGGAGGACTTCGGCATGCGGGCCGCCGATATCGCCGAAGCGGCTCGGACGGCGGTCGATGGACCTCCCGGCCTCCCCGGTCCTCCCGATGCCCCGACCGGCCGGGACCTTGGGGCCGACTAAGGGTGCAGCAGCATCGCTCCGAGCCGTCCGGCCCACCCGTTCCCGAGATCGCAGCCGGCCGTTGCTGGGACACCCGTCCTAATCGTTGCGATAGGTTCTCAGCCGGGAGCCGCGTTCCCGTTTGCTGATATTGCCGAAGGCAGGATGGTGTTGTTCCCGGGTGACGACCATCTTTCCGGGCGGTAACCATAGGGACTTATGTCCTAGTTTGGGGTGGTGTCGATCAGCCTGTGAGTCATCACACCGGCCCTTCTTGGGACCAGTGGCCCACAAGGCCTTCTCGGAGTTCTAGTCTGAGATCGACGGCGCGCCGATGTGCCGCCTCGCCTCGCAAGGGCGATAACAACCGGGTGGCCCTCCGGTCACCCACACGAGGAGGGCACGGATGACCACTGAGGTCACAACATCTGCCACCACGGTGAGCGGCAATGACGCCTGGGAGGGCTTCGTTACCGGCCCGTGGACCGAGGACATCGACGTCCGCGACTTCATCCAGCGTAACTACACCCCCTACGACGGTGACGCCTCGTTCCTCGCGGGCGCCACGGACAAGACCCTGCGCCTGTGGGACACCCTGGAGAAGGACTACCTCTCCGAGGAGCGCAAGGTCCGCATCCTCGACGTCGACACCCATATCCCCGCCGACATCGACGCGTTCCCGGCCGGGTACATCAGCGAGGACGATGACGTCATCGTTGGCCTGCAGACGGACTCCCCGCTGCGTCGCGCCATGATGCCCAACGGCGGCTGGCGCATGGTGGAGACCGCCATCAAGGAGGCGGGCAAGGAGGTCGACCCCGAGGTCAAGAAGATCTTCACCCGCTACCGCAAGACCCACAACGACGCGGTCTTCGACATCTACACCCCCCGCATCCGCGCGGCGCGCTCCAGCCACATCATCACCGGCCTGCCCGACGCCTACGGCCGCGGCCGCATCATCGGCGACTACCGCCGGGTGGCGCTCTACGGCGTCGACTTCCTCATCGAGGAGAAGCAGCGGGCCAAGGACGCAGTGGCGGACAAGCCCTTCTCCGAGCACTGGGCCCGCTACCGCGAGGAGCACTCCGAGCAGATCAAGGCGCTCAAGAAGCTCAAGGTGATGGCCGCCTCCTACGGCTACGACATCTCCGGCCCGGCCAGGAACGCCCACGAGGCCGTCCAGTGGACCTACTTCGCCTACCTGGCCTCCGTGAAGTCCCAGGACGGCGCCGCCATGAGCATCGGTCGCCTCTCCGGCTTCCTGGACATCTACTTCGAGCGCGACCTGCGCAACGGCGTCATCGACGAGACCCGTGCCCAGGAGCTCATCGACAACATCGTCATGAAGCTGCGCATCACGCGCTTCCTGCGCACCATCGACTACGACCAGATCTTCTCCGGCGACCCCTACTGGGCCACCTGGTCCGACGCCGGCTTCGGTGAGGACGGTCGGGCCCTGGTCACCAAGACCTCCTTCCGCCTGCTGCAGACGCTGCGCAACCTCGGTCCCGCCCCGGAGCCGAACATCACGATCTTCTGGGACGAGAACCTGCCGCAGGGATACAAGGACTTCTGCGCCCTGATCTCGATCACGACCTCCTCCATCCAGTACGAGGCCGACGAGCAGATCCGCGAGCACTGGGGCGACGACGCCGCCATCGCCTGCTGCGTGTCCCCGATGCGTGTGGGCAAGCAGATGCAGTTCTTCGGCGCCCGCGTCAACTCGGCCAAGGCCCTGCTCTACGCCATCAACGGTGGACGTGACGAGATGACCGGCAAGCAGGTCGTCACCGGGCTGCCCGGCGTCGAGGGCGACGGCCCCCTCGACTTCGACGAGGTGTGGGACAAGTACGAGAAGATGCTCGACTGGGTGGTGGCCACCTACGTCGAGGCGCTCAACATCATCCACTACTGCCACGACCGCTACGCCTATGAGTCCATCGAGATGGCGCTGCACGACTCCGACATCGTGCGCACCATGGGCTGCGGCATCGCCGGCCTGTCGATCGTGGCCGACTCCCTGGCTGCCATCAAGTACGCCAAGGTGACCCCGGTGCGTGACGAGACCGGCCTGGTGGTCGACTACATCACCGAGGGCGACTTCCCGATCTACGGCAACGACGACGACCGCGCCGACGACATCGCCGCCACCGTTGTCCACACCATCATGTCGAAGATCAAGGCCCAGCCCTTCTACCGGGACGCCATCCCGACCCAGTCGGTGCTGACGATCACCTCCAACGTCGTCTACGGCAAGGCCACTGGCTCCTTCCCCTCGGGGCACCAGAAGGGCACGCCCTTCTCTCCGGGCGCCAACCCGGAGAACGGGATGGATACCCACGGCATGGTCGCCTCGATGCTCAGCGTCGGCAAGCTCGACTACAACGACGCCCTCGACGGGATCTCGCTGACCAACACGATCACCCCGCAGGGTCTGGGCCGCACGCTCGACGAGCGCGTCGCCAACCTCGTGGGCATCCTCGACGCCGGCTTCGTCCCCGACGACTGCGCCGAGATCTGATCCAGCCGTCCATCCGGCTGATCGCACCGCAGCAATTTTTCTCACATCGATAACACCACCTCAGAAAGGGGCCACCATGGCCACGTACGAAGAGCGCCTCGCCTCCATGAAGGCACAGCGTCAGGACAATGGCGGCGTTAAGGGCCTGTACCACGCCAACATCAACGTTCTGGACCGCAACACCCTCGAGGACGCGATGGAGCACCCGGAGAACTACCCGAACCTCACGGTTCGCGTCTCCGGTTACGCCGTCAACTTCGTCAAGCTGACTCGCGAGCAGCAGCTTGACGTCCTCCACCGCACCTTCCACTCCCAGGCCTGAGCCGGGGAGCACGGCGAGCGGTCATGACGCAGACCACGACGACCGTGCGCGACGGCGGTCGGGACCAGGACTTCCTGGCCCCGGCCGCCCGCTTGCGCGGGGCGGGTATCGGCGGCCTCGAGGAGCTGACGGATCTTCAGCGCTCCGAGCGCCTGGCCCGGATGCGGGCCGGTGAGCTGGGCTCGATCCACTCCTGGGAGCTCGTCACCGCGGTGGACGGTCCCGGTACCCGCATGACCGTCTTCCTCAACGGATGCCCTCTGCGGTGCCTGTACTGCCACAACCCCGACACCTTCCTCATGAAGGACGGGGAGCCGGTCGAGGCCGCGGAGCTTCTTCGCCGCATGCGCCGCTACCGGGGAGTGTTCCGTGCGTCCAAGGGCGGAATCACGCTGTCGGGCGGTGAGGTCCTCATGCAACCCGCCTTCGCGGGCAGGCTTCTGGCCGGTGCCAAGAAGATGGGCATCCACACCTGCATCGACACCTCCGGGTTCCTGGGGGCCAATGCCAGCGATGAGATGCTCGACAACATCGACCTGGTCCTGCTCGACGTCAAGAGCGGTGACGAGGAGACCTACAAGAAGGTGACGGGGCGCTCCCTGGCTCCGACGATCACCTTCGGCGACCGGCTGGCGGCCAAGGGGATCGAGATCTGGGCCAGGTTCGTCCTGGTACCGGACCTGACGGATGACCCCGAGAACGTCCACAACGTGGCCCGGATCATCGAGCGCTGGGGCTCGGTCAGCCGCGTTGAGGTGCTGCCCTTCCACCAGATGGGCACCGACAAGTGGGACGCGCTGGGACTGACGTACCAGCTGCGCGACACCAGGCCTCCGGAGCCCGAGCTCGTGGAGTCCACGCGGGCGATCTTCCGTTCCTACGGTTTCGAGGTCCACTGAGGCTCTCTCAGGCTGCGGGTCCCCCGGATCCCGAGCCACGATGATGATGCGCCGGCCACCCTGGTGGTGGACGGCGCATCATCATGCGTGCTTGAAGTCCGTTCAGCTCAGTGCTGACGCCAGGGCTGGCGCGACCTGCTCGACCTGCCACGGCCTGGCACCCATGGCGGTCAGGCGCTCGCCGATCTCCTGGGCACTCACGGTGCCGGTGCGCCCGGCCTCGATCTCCTCACCGAGGTCCCAGGCCAGACGGCGCTGGCATCCCGGTGCCAGGAGCAGCTCCTGGGGGACGCGGATCTCCTCGGCGCGCTTCCGGACGGCCCCGCGTACGCGGTTGAGCTGGTCGGCGGCCTCGGCGTGGTGACGCTGCCAGGTGCGCGGGTGGGGGAGCTCATCGGGGCCCATCGGCGCACGGGTGGGAGGCAGCTCGTCGTCGGGCAGCTCCAGGGCGCGTTCGATGGCCCGCCACCAGCGCTCCTGGTTCTGGCGCGCCTGCCGGGAGGAGAACTCTCTGAGGCCGGTCATCTTGCGTCGTGAGCGGGGCCGGGCGACGGCGGCGGCGATGAGCGCCTGGTGGGAGAGGACCTTGGACGGGGTCCGGTCGAGCTCCGCGGCCAGCTCCTCGCGTGAGGTCCACAGCTCGCGCAGGATGGCGAGCGAGCGGGGGGAGCGCACGGCGCTTCCCGCTCGTGGGGTCTTGCGCCACGGGTCGATCTTGGCCGGCCTGGCCGGTCTGGTCCGCACGTGCTCGAACTCCTGGGCGGCCCACTGAGCCTTGCCCGCCGTCTCGAGCTCGGCGGTCAGGGCGTGCCTGAGGTCGATGAGCAGCTCGACGTCAAGGGCGGCGTAGATGAGCCAGGAAGCGGGCAGGGGCCGGGTGGACCAGTCCGCTGCCGCATGGTCCTTGGCCAGCCGCAGTCCCAGAGTCTCCTCGATGACGGCGCCCAGCCCGACGTGCTGGCGTCCCAGGAGGCGTGCGGCCAGCTCGGTGTCGAACAGGGAGGCGGCGGTCAGACCGAGTGCGCTCAGGCAGGGGATGTCCTGGTCGGCGGCGTGGAGGATCCACTCGGGGCCGTTGAGGGCGGTGGCCAGCTCGGTGAGGGGGCCGCAGGTGACCGGGTCGATGAGGAGGGTGCCGACGCCCTCGCGCCGGAGCTGGATGAGGTAGGCGTCCTGACCGTAGCGGAAGCCGGAGGCGCGTTCGGCGTCGACGGCCACGGGGCCCTGCCCGTCGGCCAGGATCCGGGCGGCCCGTCCCAGCTGGGCGGGGGTGGCGGTGATCTCCGGCAACCCGTCCCGGGGCCGCGGGTAGTCGACGACGTCGTGAGTGCTGATGGGGCGATCCGTCGTCCCGGGGGATACGGCTGGGCGGGGAACGGCCGAGGATGCAGCTGGGCGGGGTACGGCCGAGGATGCAGCTGGGCGGGGTACGGCCGAGGATGCAGCTGGGCGGGAGGTGCCGGTTGCGCGGGTGGTCACCTGGCGACCCCGGCGAGGGTGAGGGGGTGAACCGCGGCCGGCTCGTGACCGGAGGCGACCAGGAGGAGCTCGTGCCAGGCCGTCAGATGGGGGCCGAGCTGGGCGGTCGTGGGTGACCACGAGGCCCGGATCTCGGCGTGGGCGCAGGAGTCGGTGAGGGTCAGCCCGCCGAAGGTCTCGGACAGGACCCTGGTGACGGTTCCCACGAGCGCCCGGTAGCCGGCGCGGGAGTCCTCGAGCCCGTCGGTGAGCCAGCTCCAGGCCGCTGACTCGAAGACCGGGTCCATGCCGACCTCGTCGTCGATGCGGGCGCGTGCCTGGACAACGATGCGGAAGTCCCCGTCCCAGGCCTCCTGGCCGTTGGGGTCGTACAGGACGACGAAGCGCCCGGTGGCCAGGGGAGTGGCACCGACGGTCTCAACGGTCTCCGCGGTCAGTGCGGCGGAGTAGGGAGCCAGCTTCTTGGGAGCGGGAACCTCTTCCATGAGCAGACCCCGCGGGCGGGGCGCGTCACGCAGGGACAGGAGCGCTTCCTCGAATCGTTCGGGGATGGCACCTGCCTCGTTCTGGCGCGGCCTACCGTTGACAGTCACGGATGACACGCTAGTGCGCAACGGCGACGGGTAAATGAAGCCACGCCGCTGGGAGGGTTGCATTGTGTCAACGAGGTACCTGCCTTTGTGAACGGATGTGCGTCGGTTGCGTCTCGGTGCGGCGGCATGCCCTTCCTGGAGCCTCCCGGGGGAGGTGGTCAGCGCCTGGCGATGAGCGTCTGCCCTGGGGGCAGGGACGGTGGGGCGGTGGCCTCGACCGGGTCCCAGGACAGGAGCACGGTCGTCAAGGCGGGAGCGGGACGTGCCTGACCGGAGAGGTTGGCGGCCACGACGATGTCCTTGTAGGTGACCGTGAGCACGTCGTCGATCTCGTCGACCTGCGGCCAGGCGGTGCGCCGGGACCACTTCAGCTCGCGGCGCAGAGCGATCAGCGCCCGGTACCAGGTCAGCATGCGGGCGTGCTCGGTCTGGTCCAGCTCACTCCAGCGCAGGCGGGAGGCCTCGATGGTATCGGGGGCCTGGGGGTCGGGGATCTCGTCGGCGTCCCAGCCGAAGCCGGCGAACTCCCGCGCACGGCCCTCGCTGACGCTGCGGGCCAGGTCCTCCTCCTCGTGGTCGGTGAAGAACTGGAAGGGGGTGCGGGTGCCCCATTCCTCGCCCATGAAGAGCATCGGGGTGTAGGGCGACAGGAGGACCAGGGCGGCGGTGGCGGCCAGGGCGGCGTCGTCGAGGCTGGTGGAGGGGCGGTCGCCGACGGCGCGGTTGCCGACCTGGTCGTGGTCGGAGCCGAAGACGACGAAGCGCCGGGGGTCGGTGTTCTCGGGTACGGGAGCCCCCCAGTTCCTCTCCCGGAAGGTGGACCAGGTTCCGTTGTGGAGGAAGGCCCGTCCGTAGGCCTTGGCCCAGGCGCCCGCCTCGGCGAAGTCGCCGTAGTAGCCCTGAACCTCGCCCGTGAGCCGGGCGTGCAGGGCGTGGTGGACGTCGTCGGCCCATTGGGCGGTCATGCCCAGACTCGGCGCCTTGGCCGGCGGCCGCTGGTCGGTGGGGGTGATGACCCCGACGTCGTTGAGATCGGCCTCGGCCACCAGGCTCAGGGGGCGGCCGAGCTCGGTGGACAGCGCGGCCACGGCGTCCGAGAGCTCGGCCAGGACGTGCGCCTGGGGAGGGTCGGCGGCCTCGGCGTCGTCCTTGATCTCGTGAATGGCGTCCAGACGCAGGGCGTCGACGTGGAAGTCGCGCAGCCATCTCAGGGCGGAGTCGATGACGAAGGCGCGTACCTGCCGGCTGCCGTCGTGGTCGTAGTTGACGGCCTCGCCCCAGGGCGTGTGGTGGGCCCCGGTGAAGTAGGGGCCGAAGACACTGAGGTAGTTGCCCGACGGGCCCAGGTGGTTGTAGACGACGTCGAGGCACACGCCGATGCCGGCGTTGTGGGCGGCGTCGACGAATCGGGCCAGGGCGTCGGGGCCGCCGTAGGCCTCGTGGACGGCCCACAGGCCCACTCCGTCATAGCCCCAGCCGGCCTTGCCGGGGAAGGCCGCCAGCGGCATGAGCTCGACGATGTCGACACCCAGCTCGGCTAGGTGCCCCAGGCGGGAGACGGCCGCGTCCAGGGTGCCCTCGGGGGTGAAGGTGCCCACGTGGAGCTCGTAGATGACTGAGCCGCGCAGGTCCTTGCCCGCCCAGTCCTGGTCGGTCCACCGCCAGGCGGACGGATCCACGGTGCGCGAGGGGCCGTGGACGCCATCGGGCTGCAGGGCGCTGCGGGGGTCGGGGCGGTTCGGCGACCCGTCGACGCGGAAGGCGTAGTCGGTACCCGGCTCCAGGTCGAAGGGGGCGGTCCACCAGCCGTCCGGGGCGGGCGCCATGTCGACCAGTCGGTCCTCACCCGGCAGGTGCAGCTCGACCGTCCGGGCCGACGGCGCCCACACCGGTACCCGGGGTCCGACGGGAAGGGCGGGGGAGGTCCAGGTCTGGGGCGTCGGGCTCATGGGGCGACCTCCTCGGCGGGCCGGACGGACGGGGCGGGGGCCTGAGAGGCGACCTTGGCCAGGACGACCACCGGAGCGTCCCCGACCACCTCGGCCAGGGGCTGGTTGCCGCCCTCCACCGTGCCGCCGTGCAGGACGTGCTCCCATACGCCCTCGGGCAGGACGACGCTCTCCTCACGCCATCCGCCCAGCTGCTCGAGACGCTTGGACAGGCGCCTGACGATGACGACGACGTCGGGGACCTCATCGAGTAGGCGGGCGTAGGCGAAGGCGAAGGAGGTGGTCACCGGGATCGTCCGGTAGCCCGACCGGGGGCCGACGAAGGTGTGGGGTCGTGAGGCGCGCAGGCGCGCCAAACGGGAGGTCAGGAGAAGCTTGTCCTCGTCGAGGCTGCGTGGGGCGGCGCCGGAGTCGAGGCGCTCCAGGGTGCTGATGAGACCGCTGGGCCCGTTGTAGTCGACCGGGCGGCGGTTGTCGGGGTCCACCAGGGAGGTGCGGGTGGTCTCGCTGCCCTGGTAGATGTCGCTGACGCCCATCCAGGTCAGCGTCAGCGCCTTGTTGGCGAGAATGATGGTGCGCACGGCCTTGGCCGTCAGGGTCTCGAAGGCCTCGAGCTCACGGGTGACCTCCTCGTTGGTGAGCAGGTGGGTCGCGTAGTCCGTCAGGGCCTGCTCACGAGCCAGGTCCGGGGCGGTCCAGGTGGTCCAGACCTTCTGCTCCCGGGAGGCCTTGATGAGGTAGGCGCTCAGCCGTTCGGGGGTCATGGGATCGTCGCTGTCCGGGGCCCAGGTGCCCCACAGGGTCTGCCACAGGAGGTTCTCGCTGCGTCCGTCGAGGTCCAGGGGACGGGCCTGGGTGGTCAGAGCACGCAGACGGTGGACGAGGTCGCTCCACTCGTCGGCGTAGGAGGCCAGGACGTCCAGGCGGGCGCGCACGTCCTCGCCGCGCTTGGTGTCATGGGTCGTGGAGGTGACCATGGTGTCGGGCCAGGTGTTCTGGACCCGGTCTGCCCAGGCGTGGGCCTCGTCGGTGCTCAGCGCGAAGCCGGCCGGATTGCCGCCGACCTCGGTGAGACTGGTCAGGTGCGTCCAGCGGTAGAAGGCCGTGTCCTCCACGCCCTTGGCGGTGACGGCCCCGCACACCTGCTGGAAGCGGATGACGGCCTCGGCGCGCTCCGGGGACTCCGACAGGCCCTCGGACCCGACCGGCTCTCCCAGGAGGATCGCGACCACGAGGTCAAGGGTCTCACCCTGGTCCGGCTCGAGGCGCTGGCGGGCGCGCTCGGCGTCGGCGTGCAGGACGGCGGCCGTCTCCGGGCTGGGCGGTATGCCGGGGACCACGTAGACCCGGTACTGGTCCGCGGCCACGAGCAGCTCGACGACGCAGGCCCTCAGGTCGCGCAGCGTGTGGTCGCGCAGGCGGACGTCCTGGGAGGTCAGGGAGTCCAGGATGCGGGCCAGGCGGTCGACCTCCGCGGCCAGTGACCCGGTGATGACCTCCCGCTTGGCCTCCTCGACGATGCGGTCGTAGTCCACTGGTGCGTCCCCGGTGAGCTCCTGCATGAGGGCGCCCAGGCGGGCGGCGCCGGCGGGGTCGACCTGGAGCTGGTCGATCCTCCAGGAGGCGTCGTAGCCGGTGGTTCCGGCCACCGGCCAGGAGGTGGGCAGGGACTCGCTGGGGGCCAGGATCTTCTCCGCGGCGATCCACGATCCGCCGGTGGCGTCGGCCAGTTGGGTGAGGTAGCCGCCGGGGTCGGCCAGGCCGTCGGGATGGTCGACGCGCAGTGCTCCGATGACGCCTGCTCGCATGAGCTCCAGGATGAGAGCGTGGCTGCCGGTGAAGACGTCGGGATCCTCGACGCGGACCGCGGCCAGGGTGCCCACGTCGAAGAACCGCCGGTAGTTGATCTCCTCGTCGCCGACCTTCCAGTAGGCCAGGCGGTAGTGCTGACGCTCGACCAGCACGTGCATCGGCAGGGACTCGGTGCCCTGGGCGACGGGGAAGGCGTGGTCGTAGTAGCGCAGCACCCACTGCTCGCCCACGTCCTCCTGCCCGGGGACCACCATCTGCTCCAGGGTGAGCTCCTCGTCGGCTAGGACGGCGCCGATGCGCTTGCCCAGGATCGGCATGAGGACGGGCTCGTCCAGGGAGAGGTCGAACCAGGCGGCGTAGGGCGAATCAGGGCCCTCGCGCAGCACCGACCACAGGGGCAGGTTGTGCCAGCCCGGGGTCGGGACCGCCATGTGGTTGGGAACGATGTCCACCACGATGCCCATTCCGCGGGCCTCGGCCTCGGCGGCCAGGGACTCCAGCTGGGCGCGTCCGCCCATGACGGCGGAGATCCGTCGGTGGTCGACGACGTCGTAGCCGTGGGTGGAGCCCGGCGCGGCGGCCAGGACCGGGGAGAGGTAGAGATCGGTGACTCCGAGGTCGGCCAGGTAGGGGACCAGGGCCTCGACATCGGCGAAGGTGAGGTCCTGCCCCAGCTGGAGACGGTAGGTGGTCACCGGTGTGCGGCGCTCGGGCGCCGGGACGTGCCCCGACCAGGGGGCGTAGGCGGGCGTCTCCGCCGAGTCCACGGAAACGGGCGAATCCGCTGAATCCACTGCTGCGTCCACTGCGTCGGTCATGTGACTTCCTGAGATCGTCTGGTGTACGTCGGGCGGTGTGCTGTTGTCTGTCCGTCCCCGTTGCCCGCGTGGCTGCCCACGTGCGTTCGGTCGTGCCCGATCACGTGCCGGACGGCGCCGGTTCCTAGCGCTGGTGCCTCTCCGTCGTGGCGTCGGACTCGGGGGCGTCCATGAGGAAGAGCATCGAGCGGGCCTCCACCGTGACGGTGTCGTCCGCGGCCAGCACCGGGTCGGAGTCCCCGTCGACCGCGGGAGCCGTGTCCAGGGCGACCTTCCAGGTGGGGGAGTAGCCCTCACCCGGCAGGGTGAAGGTGATGTCCTCGTCCGAGGCGTTGATGAGCACCAGGAAGGAGTTGTCGACGATCCTCTGGCCCCGCTCGTCGGGCTCGGCAATGGCCTCCCCGTTGAGGAAGACCATCATGGCGCGGGCGTACCAGGTGGTCCAGTCCTGATCCGTCATCGACTCCCCGGCCGGGGTGAGCCACTCGATCTCGCCGAGCTCGCTCTCGCCGCCGTGACCGGCGTCGCCGGTGAAGAAGCGCCGACGCCGCAGCACCGGGTGGTCCCGGCGCAGCCACATCATGGTGCGGGTGAACTCCAGCAGGTCGTTGTCCTGCTCATCGAGCTCCCAGTCGATCCAGGAGATCTCGTTGTCCTGGCAGTAGGCGTTGTTGTTGCCTCCCTGGGTCCGCCCCAGCTCGTCTCCGTGACAGATCATGGGCACGCCCTGACTGAACAGGACGGTGGCCAGGAAGTTGCGGGTCTGACGATGACGCAGCTCGGTGACCGCCGGGTCCTCGGTGGGGCCCTCGGCCCCGCAGTTCCAGGAGCGGTTGTTGTTGTCGCCGTCGGCGTTGCCCTCGAGGTTGGCCTCGTTGTGCTTCTCGTTGTAGGAGACCAGGTCGTGCATCGTGAAGCCGTCGTGGGCGGTGACGAAGTTGATGCTGGCCACCGGGGTGCGTCCGGCGTGCTGATAGAGGTCGGAGGAGCCGGTGATGCGGGAGGCGAACTCACCCAGCGTGGAGGGCTCTCCGCGCCAGAAGTCGCGCACGGTGTCGCGGTACTTCCCGTTCCACTCGCTCCACAGGGCCGGGAAGCCGCCCACGTTGTATCCGCCGTCGCCCACGTCCCAGGGCTCGGCGATGAGCTTGACCTGGGAGAGCACCGGGTCCTGGTGGATGATGTCGAAGAAGGCGCTGAGCTTGTCGACCTCGTGGAACTGACGGGCCAGGGTGGAGGCCAGGTCGAAGCGGAACCCATCCACGTGCATCTCGGTGACCCAGTAGCGCAGCGAGTCCATGATGAGCTGGAGGACCGCCGGCGAGCGCATGAGCAGCGAGTTGCCGGTGCCGGTGGTGTCGAAGTAGTGGGTCGGGGAACCGTCGACGAGCCGGTAGTAGGAGCTGTTGTCGATGCCGCGGAAGGACAGGGTGGGACCCAGGTGGTTGCCCTCGGCCGTGTGGTTGTAGACGACGTCCAGGATGACCTCGATGCCGGCCTCGTGGAAGGCCTTGACCATGGACTTGAACTCCTGGACCTGCTCGCCCTCGGCTCCGTAGGCGGCGTAGGTGTTGTGCGGGGCGAAGAAGCCGATCGTGTTGTAGCCCCAGTAGTTCGACAGCCCCTTCTCCTGCAGGTGGGTGTCGTTGACGAACTGGTGGACCGGCATGAGCTCGATGGCGGTGACGCCCAGGCTCTTGAGGTGCTCGATGACGGCCGGCTGGGACAGACCGGCGTAGGTGCCCCGCAGGTTCTCAGGGACCAGTGGGTGCAGCTGGGTCATGCCCTTGACATGGGCCTCGTAGATGATCGTCTCGTGGTACTCGTGAGCCGGGGGACGGTCGTGGCCCCAGTCGAAGTAGGGGTTGATGACCACTGAGCGCATGGTGTGCTCGGCCGAGTCCTCCTCGTTGCGCACCTCCGGGTTGTCGAAGGAGTAGGAGTACAGGGTCTGCGAGGGCGTCACCTCGCCGGAGATCGCCTTGGCGTACGGGTCCAGCAGCAGCTTGGAGGGGTCGCAACGGTCACCGGAGGTCGGGTCGTAGGGGCCGGACACCCGGTAGCCGTACTTCTGCCCCGGTGAGATCCCGGGAAGGTAGGCGTGCCAGACGTCGCCGTCGACCTCCTTGAGGGCCACCCTCTCCTCGTTGCCCTCGTCGTCGAACAGGCACAGGTCGACGCCGCTGGCCGCCGAGGAGAAGAGGGCGAAGTTGGTTCCTGAGCCGTCGTAGGTCGCCCCGAGCGGGTAGGGGTGTCCCGGCCAGGTCTGGCGCTGCGGAGCTTCCTGAGAATCCTGAGTGGCCTGAGGCATCGGTGTCGTCGGCGTGGTCATAGGGACTACCCTGCCACGACTGAGGTGTGAAGGCAGGCGTGTGGGAGAAAGACATGTCACGTCGAACCACCACCGGCCGTGTTCTGCGTCTGTCCTCCGCCTGCTCCTCTGTCCGTCCTCTGTGATCCACCTGTGATCGCGAAACCGGCTCACTGGAGCGTGAGACACCTCATGAGGAATCGAGGTCGGGCCGGTTTTGCCTCCGACGGATACCTCTGCTACCTTTCTTCCCGCACCCCACAAGGGTGTCACGCGGATGTGGCTCAGTTGGTAGAGCATCACCTTGCCAAGGTGAGGGTCGCGGGTTCGAGTCCCGTCATCCGCTCGGGCGATTGGCGCAGCGGGAGCGCGCTTCCCTGACACGGAAGAGGTCACTGGTTCGATCCCAGTATCGCCCACCAGAACTGAGGATCGACGAGTCCGGAGCACGGCGCTCCGGACTTTTTCATGTCGGCGTTCGCGGTCGTGACTCTCCGGCCGTCTCCGTCGTCGTGGGTGCGCCAGGTGGTATGTGTCACCGGAGGATCTCGGCCTTGTCGCTGAGCAACGAGGGAATCGCCTGGAATCCTGCTGGATTCCAGAAGTCCTCCCGCAGTGTCCGGGCCCGGATGCGTGTCTGGATCGTGATGTCCCCGCAGTGGTCGGGAACGGGCCGTCCCGGCGTGCTCTACCATCTGGGGAGGAGTTGGTCCCTGCGGCAAGAAACGGATGGTTATGACGGAACGCTTCAGGCACCTGCTGCCCGTGGTCCTCGGTGGCGATATCGGCGCCTACGCCCTGGCGCGGCAGCTTCACGAGGTCACCGGCACGCCGGTGACGATCGTGGCCTCGGACCCGATCGTGGCGATCTCCGAGTCCGCCTACATCACCGTTGTCCACCAGGAGGCCGGTGCGCCGCCGGAGCGGACGATCGAGCTGCTGCGGCACCTGGTCCGCGGACGTGATCCCCGCAGCGCCGTCCTCATGGCCAACACCGACGCGGCAGCGGCCATGATCTCCGCCCACCGGGACGAGCTGGAGCCCACCTACGTGCTGCCCTTCCCGGACATCGACGTGCTCGACGCCGTCAGCGACAAGGCCTCCTTCTCCCGGCTGTGCGCCGAGGTGGGGGTGCTCACGCCCCGTGAGGTCGTCGTCGACCTGGCCGACCCCGACTGCGAGCCACCGGCCTCCGCCGCCGAGCTGGGGCTGGAGTTCCCGCTCGTGGCCAAGGCCGCCATCGGCGCCGACTACGACCGCGTCTCCTTCCCCGGAAAGCGCAAGATCTGGTTCATCGACGACGCCGCCGAGCTGGCCGGCATGTGGAGGAGCCTCAAGGACGCCGGCTACCGCTCGACCTTCCTGGTCCAGGAGTGCATCCCCGGCGACGACACCGCCATGCGCTCGGTGACCGCCTACATGGACTCCACCGGCGAGCTGCGCCTCATCGGCTCGGCACGTGTCCTCCTGCAGGACCACGCCCCCACCATGATCGGCAACCCGGTCGCCATGATCACCGAGGCCTTTCCCGACCTGTGGGACGCGACGAGCCGCCTGCTGCGCCACGCCGGCTACCGAGGATTCGCCAACCTCGACATCAAGGTGGACCCGCGTGACGGGCGCCGGCTCTTCTTCGAGGTCAACCCCCGCATCGGCCGCAACTCCTTCTACCTGACCGCAGCCGGTGCCAACCCCATGGCCGTCATGCTCAAGGACCTGGTCCTGGATCAGCGTGATGAGCCCATCGAGGTCACCCGGCAGGTCCTCTACTCCCTGGTTCCCGACGGCGTCATCGCACGCTACGTGTCCGACGAGGCCCTGCGCCGCAAGGCCAAGAGCCTGGGGCGGGGCATCGATCCGCTGCGCGATCCGGCCGAGCGCTCGCTCCGCCGGCGCGTGACGATCGAGCTCCAGCGCCTCAACCACTACCGCAAGTTCGCCCGCAACTATCCGCAACGAGTCGACAGGTCCCGCTGAATGTCCAAGAACGAGAACATGTCCGACAGCACCACTCCCGACGCCAGCCCCGACACCACCGCCCAGACCCCCGAGATTCCCCAGGACGTCGCTGACGTCACTGCCGTCACCGAAGGCACTGCGGGCGCCGCTCCTGAGGCCGGTTCTGACAAGCCTGAGAAAGCCGAGGAAGTCGGAGAAGCCGAGAAGACTGAGGGGTCTGAGAAGGCTCAGTCGGCAGAGCCGGCCAAGCCGAAGCCGACGACGGAGCAGAAGACACCGCTGGCTCAGAAGGCTGACAAGGCCGAGAAGGCAGAAAAACCTAAGGCGTCTCGCCCAACGCACCCCGAGCCGGTGCACTCCACCTCGGACCGCTCCGAGACCCTGCGCCGGGTCGACGGGCGCGAGATGCGTCTGGCCGTGGGCAACAGCCCCTTCCCGGTCGAGCAGACCGAGGCCTGGGAGCGCTTCGAGGAGGCCATGGGGCGCCCGCTGTGGGGGCGCTACCTGTATGAGGACGAGGGCAAGCCCGTGGCCGCCGTCGCCCTGTACCGCTACGAGATGGGCGGCCAGACCTTCTTGTGGGCCAAGCACGGTCCGGTCTGGCTCAAGGAGCAGTCGCCCGAGCGCGAGGCCCACCTGCGCCGACTGCTGCGCTCGGTGGTCAAGGAGCGCGACCGCTCCGTGCGCTTCATCCGCATGCACGCCCGCTACCGGGACACCGACCTGCGCGAGCTGCTGTCCACCATCACCTACGACCGCACCTACGTCATCGACCTGGTGCCCAAGACACCTGAGAAGATGGCCGCCGTCATGCCCAAGGACGGCCGTCGCGCCGTCAAGCGCGCCGAACGCGTGGCCCGGGAGGCCGGCTGCACCATCAGTGACGAGACCGGCCTGAGCCGCGAGGAGTTCGACAAGGTCTACGAGGTCCTGCGCGAGACCGCCGAGCGCGACGGCTTCAAGCCCCACGACGCCGAGGTCTACTGGACGATGCTGACGGCCCTGGGGGAGAAGAACGCCCGCCTGTTCGTCCTGCGCAAGGACGGCGTCCCTCACGCCTGGGACCTCATCCTCACCTCGGGCAAGGACTCCGTGGCCTACTACGGAGCCTCCTCCAACGAGTCCCGCACCTTCCGCGGGGCCGAGGCCCTGGACTGGTGGGCCGCCTGCACCCTGGCGCAGGAGGGCTACCGCGGCCTGGACCTCATGGGCGCCGGCTCCACCCGGGTCCCCTCGCTCTACACGGTGGGCCAGTACAAGAAGCGCTACGCCCAGCACGTCACCGAGGTCGACGGCGCCTGGGACGTCCCGGTCTCCCGGCTCATCTACTCGGGCATGTCCACCGCCAAGCGCCTGCGTGACGCACTGCGCGCGCGGCGTGGTTCACGGGAGCACTGAGTCCACGCGGTCAGGACGTAGACTCGCGGCCGAACCGGGGTGCACCAGTACAGCGCCCCACACCGATGCAAGAGGAGACGAGCCCGTGTCAGACCAGCCCACGATCGACATCACCCTCGACGGCGCACCGCGCACCATCGAGGCGGGCACCACGGGAACGCTCCTCCTGCAGGACGCCGTCAAGAAGGACGGCGTCGTCGCGATGCGCGTCAACGGTGAGCCCTGGGACCTGGACCGCCAGGTCCCGGCCGGCGCCGTCGTCGAGCCGATCACCCTGTCCAGCGAGGACGGCCTGAACATCCTGCGCCACAGCGCCACCCACGTCATGGCCCAGGCCGTCCAGGAGATGTTCCCGGAGGTCAACCTCGGCATCGGCCCCTTCATCACCGACGGCTTCTACTACGACTTCGGAGCCATCGACGCCGTCACCCCCGAGATGCTGCGCGAGATCGAGAAGCGCATGAAGCGGATCGTCAAGGAGGGCCAGCGCTTCGTGCGCCGCGACATCACCGAGGCCGAGGGGCGCGAGGAGCTGGCCGACCAGCCCTACAAGCTCGAGCTCATCACCACCAAGGGCGCCGGCGCCGAGGGCGCCTCGGTGGAGGTCGGCGCCGGCGGGCTCACCATGTACGACAACGTCCGGCGCGACGGCAGCGTCGCCTGGACCGACCTGTGCCGCGGCCCCCACCTGCCCTCGACCCGCCTCATCGGGCAGGGCTTCGCCCTGACCAAGTCATCCTCCGCCTACTGGAAGGGCGACCAGTCCGGCGACTCCCTCCAGCGCATCTACGGCACCGCGTGGGCCAGCAAGGACGACCTCAAGGCCTACCAGACCCGTCTGGCCGAGGCCGCCAAGCGCGACCACCGCAAGCTCGGCGCCGAGCTCGACCTGTACTCCTTCCCCGAGGAGATCGGGCCCGGCCTGGTGGTCTTCCACCCCAAGGGCGCCATGCTGCGCCATCAGATCGAGCAGTACGTCGTCGACCGCCACCTGGACTACGGCTTCGACTTCGTCCACACCCCCGAGATCTCCAAGGGCGGGCTCTTCCACACCTCCGGTCACCTGCCCTACTACGCCGACACCATGTTCCCGCCGATGCTCGCCGACGAGGAGCGCGACGCCGAGGGCAGCATCACCAAGGCAGGCCAGGAGTACTACCTCAAGGCCATGAACTGCCCGATGCACAACCTCATCTTCCGTTCCCGGGGACGGTCCTACCGCGAGCTGCCGCTGCGCTTCTTCGAGATGGGCCACGACTACCGCTACGAGAAGTCCGGCGTCGTCCACGGGCTGACCCGCATGCGCGGCTTCACCCAGGACGACTCGCACACCTACTGCACGCCCGAGCAGGCCGGCGAGGAGATCCGCGCCCAGATCGACTTCTTCCTGTCCATCCTCAAGGCCTTCGGACTGACCGACTTCCACCTCGAGCTGTCCACCCGCGACGAGGACGGCGCCAAGAAGGACAAGTTCATCGGCTCCGACGCCGACTGG
This sequence comes from Actinomyces sp. ZJ308, assembly GCF_011752065.1. Classification (GTDB taxonomy): domain Bacteria; phylum Actinomycetota; class Actinomycetes; order Actinomycetales; family Actinomycetaceae; genus Actinomyces. The sequence goes on along the minus strand of NZ_JAAIJY010000018.1, from coordinate 35,635 downwards.
GCCGCCGCCACGCAGGCCCTTCAGGACGCCTGCGACGCCTCCGGGCTGGAGGTCGTCCCCGATCCCGGCGGCGCCGCCTTCTACGGCCCCAAGGTCTCGGTGCAGGTCAAGGACGCCATCGGCCGGACCTGGCAGATGTCCACCATCCAGTACGACTTCAACCAGCCCGAGCGCTTCGACCTGGAGTACACGGCCGCCGACGGCACCCATCAGCGTCCCATCATGATCCACTCCGCCAAGCTGGGCAGCGTGGAGCGCTTCATCGGGGTACTCACCGAGCACTACGCGGGTGCCTTCCCCGCCTGGCTCTCCCCGGTGCAGGTGAGGCTCATTCCCGTGGCCGAGGCCTTCGACGCCTACGTCGACGACGTGGCCGCCCAGCTGCGCGCCCAGGGCGTGCGCGTCGAGGTGGACCACTCCGACGACCGCTTCGGCAAGAAGATCCGCAACGCCTCCAAGGACAAGGTCCCCTTCACCCTCATCGCCGGAGGGGAGGACGCCGAGGCCGGCGCCGTCTCCTTCCGGTTCCGTGACGGAGAGCAGACCAACGGCGTTCCGGTCAAGGAGGCCGTGGCGCACATCGTCAGCGTCATCGACGCCCGTATCAACGACCCGGCGGGGGAGAAGCTGCACAGTGAATGACACAGGGACTGAGGATGCGACTGAAGAGACCACGGAGGCGACCCAGGCAGCGGGTCACGCCGTGAGTGACGACCTGCCGACCGCGGACGGTGTCCGGATGGGTGACCAGGTGGAGGCGCCCTTCTACCACGAGGACGCCCCCCAGGCCTTCCAGCGCCTGTGGACCCCGCACCGCATGGTCTACATCGGAGGGCAGAACAAGCCCACCGATGACACCCCCGCCCAGTGCCCCTTCTGCACGGGGCCGGCCCGCAGCGATGAGGAGGCGCTCATCGTCCACCGGGGGCGGACCAGCTACGTCATCATGAACCTCTACCCCTACAACACCGGTCACCTGCTGGTGTGCCCCTACCGGCACATCTCCGACTGGACCGAGGCCACCGCCGTCGAGCGGGAGGAGATCGGTGAGCTGACCGCCACGGCCATGAGCGTCGTCCGCTCGGTGAGTCACCCTCACGGCTTCAACCTGGGCATGAACCAGGGCGAGGTCGCCGGCGCCGGGATCGCCGCCCACCTCCACCAGCACATCGTGCCGCGCTGGAAGGGGGACGCGAACTTCATGCCCATCATCGGTCGGACCAAGCCCGTGCCCCAACTGCTCGGGGAGCAGCGGGACATGCTCGCCGACGCCTGGGCCGTCCGCGCCCAGGAGCCCGGGGACTGATACCCCTTGCTACCGTTACCCCTGGCCGTCCGCAACGATCACCATGACGATCACCATGACGATCACCATGACGATCACCATGACGATCACAGTAACGATCACCGTCACGCCGGGTGCGCTCCTCCTCGTCGCAGCCCGTCTCGGCCCGTCACACTGATCGGCACCCCAGACTCCATCCGAGACCTAAGGACCCCATGCTCGGCAACCATGGCCGCGGTCTGACCAAGGCCCTGTTCACCCGCCCCGCCCTCGCGCTCGGGCGGCTCGGGGTGACGCCCAACATGCTCACCGTCACCGGGACGGTCCTGTCGGTGACGGCGGCGGTCACCCTGCTGCCCCGAGGACACTTCGTGGCCGGGCCACTCGTCCTGCTCGTGGTGCTGGTGGCCGACTCCTTCGACGGCATCCTGGCCCGCGCCACCGGGAGGAGCTCGGTCTTCGGAGCCTTCCTGGACTCCACGATGGATCGTCTGGCCGACGGCGCCGTCCTGGGTTCCCTGGCGGCCTGGGCCGCACTGTTCATGCCCGCCGGCACGCTCCGTACCGTGACGATCGTGGCCGCTCTGGCCACCATCGTCCTGGCGGCCACCGTCCCCTACGCCCGGGCCCGGGCCGAGTCCATCGGCGCCACCGCCAAGGTGGGGATCGCCGAGCGCACCGACCGGCTTCTCGTGGCGCTCGGAGCCACCCTCATCGTGGGCCTGGGCGCACCCCAGTGGGTCCTCACCACGGCACTCGTCTACGTGGCGATCGCCTCCTTCATCACCGTGGTCCAGCGCGTATGGACCGTCTACCGCCAGATCCAGCCGCAGGGAGAGCCCGCATGAGGATGCGTCCGCCCGCCGTCTCCGACGCCTATCGGCTGGCCTGGCGTGGGACCCGCCGACTGCCCGCGCCCCTGGGCTACGGCCTGGCACACACCGTCGCGGACGTCCTGTGGGCATGGCACCGCCTACGACGCACCACCACCGGCGTGGGACAGCTCGAGCGCAACCTGTCGCGCATCCTTCCTCCGGGGACACCGCCGCGCCTGCTGCGCCGGACCACCCGAGCAGGAGCGCGCTCCTACATGCGCTACTTCTACGAGGCCTTCGCCCTGCCCGGACTCACACCGGACCAGGTCCTCGCGCGCGTGCGGGCGGACCTCGACCCCCAGATCCATGACGACGTGCGCGCGGGCAGCATCGTCATGGCGCTGCCGCACATGGGCAACTGGGACCTCGTCGGCGCCTGGGCCTGCCGCGAGCTCGCGACCGTCCTGACCGTCGCCGAGCGCCTCAAGCCCGACGACCTCTTCGACCAGTTCGTCGCCTTCCGGGAGTCCCTGGGCATGCGGATCATCGGCCAGGCCCACGGGGAGAAGGTCTTCGACCGTCTCCTTGAGACGGCGCGCGGGGGACACTACGTCGTCGCTCTTCTGGCCGACCGGGACCTGTCCTCGGCCGGCATCACCGCCCGGCTCGGCGCCGCCACCGCCCGAGTGGCGGCAGGACCCGCCGCGATCGCCCAGCGCCTGGGCCGTCCCCTCTACGCGGTATCGATCCACTACGAGACACTGACCGGTGAGCGACGCCGTCGGGCGGGATCACCCTGGGGACTCGTCCTGACCGCCCGTAAGGTTCCACCGCCGCCGAACCTGGCGGGCAGGGAGCAGGTCGTTGCCCATACCCGTGCCTGGGTCGCCGAGCTGGAGCCGTTGATCACCGAGCACACCGAGGACTGGCACATGCTCCAGCCCGTCTTCGACGCCGACCTGGACCAGGAGCGCCTGGCCCGGAGCCACGCCCGCGAGCAGCAGAGTGACGACAGGCAGCAGGAGGATCTATGAGGATCGGTATTGTCTGCCCCTACTCCTTCGACGCGCACGGAGGCGTCCAGGTCCACGTCATGGACCTGGCCGGTGAGCTCTTCCGACGCGGCCATGAGGTCCAGGTCCTCGCACCGGCCTCTCAGGACACCGACCTGCCGCAGTGGGTCACCAGCGCCGGCGACTCCATCGCCATCCCCTACAACGGCTCGGTGGCGAGGCTGAACTTCGGTGCACTCGTGGCCAGACGGGCCCGGCGCTGGCTGGAGGCCGGGGACTTCGACATCCTGCACATCCACGAGCCCATCACCCCCAGTGTGGGGATGCTGACCCTCCAGGCCGCCACCGGTCCCGTCGTGGGCACCTTCCACGCGGCCATGGACCGCTCACTGGCGCGCGAGCTGCTGAGCCCGGCGACGGTACCGCTCATGGAGAAGCTCTCCGCCCGCATCGCCGTCTCGGAGGAGGCGCGCCGCACCCTCATCCAGTACCACGGCGGTGACGCCGTCGTCATCCCCAACGGGGTCAATGTCGCTCCCTTCAGCCGCGCGCCCAAGGACGACCCCCGCTTCCGGGGGACGGAAGATGCCCCCACCATCTCCTTCCTGGGACGCCTCGACGAGCCCCGCAAGGGGCTACGGGTCCTCGCCGACGCCATTCCCACGGTGCTGGAGTCCGTCCCGGATGCCCGCTTCCTCATCGCCGGTCGGGGGCAGGCCCAGGAGATCCGCGACGAGCTCGCCCGCTTCGGCGGCTCCGTGGACTTCCTGGGGGGAGTGAGCGATGAGGACAAGGCCGCCATGCTGGCCTCGGCCACCTGCTACGTGGCTCCGCAGACCGGCGGGGAGTCCTTCGGCATCGTCCTGGTGGAGGCCATGGCCGCAGGCACCCGGGTCGTCGCCTCCGACCTCAAGGCCTTCTCCGACGTGCTCGCCGAAGGGCGCTACGGGGCGCTGTTCCGCAACGAGGACGGCAAGGACCTGGCCCGGGTCATCATCGATACCTTGCAGGACGCCCCGGCGGCTCAGGCCCGTCAGGAGGCGGCATCCCAGGTGGTCGGGCGATACGACTGGTCCGCAGTCACCGATGAGGTTCTCGACGTCTACGACATGGCCCTGTCCACGGCTCACACCCGGGTGGCCCCCGCGCCCGGCTCACGGACGATGCTGGGGCGGCTGCGTGACGCGCTGGACGACTAGCATGCGATCGACGCACGATCAGAGCGTCACACAGCGCACGAGCCGAATCGGCGACGACCGACGCAGACCATCTCAGGAGTGATGAGGGACCGACCATGGCAACCATGACGACAGCCATGACTGAGGCGATCGGCCTTCCGGCAGGCACAGCCATCCCGACGCTGTCCTGGACGGCACCCGCCGCGATGGTGCCGGTGTGGAGCGTCGTCGTGCTGCTCGTCGGACTGGCCGTGGCCATCGGGTGGGCCCTGTACGCCAGGGCCGTCCGCGTGGACCGGCTGCACCGGCAGGTCCTGGGATCGCGGGCCACCCTCGAGGCCCAGCTCGTTCACCGGGCCGAGGCCGCGGCGGAGCTGGCCACCACCCGGGCCCTGGACCCGGCCTCCGGGCTTCTGCTCAGCCGAGCCGCCCGGGAGGCGCTGGATGCCGAGGGCCCCATCGTCGACGACGGCCTGGACACCTCGCCGCGCCTCGATGCCGCTGCGGATCCCGTCGGCGGTGCCGCAGCCGTGCGAGCCGCGCGCAGCCGGGCCCTCATCGAGTCCGATCTCAGCCGGGTCCTACGCACGGTGGTCTCCGAGTCCGCCCGCCGGGACCTGTCCGAGGACCCGCTGAGCGTGCCCGCGCTCAGCCGGTTGGACCGGGCCTGCTCCCGCCTGGTCCTGGCCCGAAGGTTCCACAACACCCATGTCAGCGAGGCTCAGGCGCTCAGGAGCCGGCTGCTCGTTCGGGTGTGCCACCTGGCCGGGCGCGCTCCCATGCCCCAGACCTTCGACGCCGACGACGACACCACCCCCGAGGTGCAGCCGGCCCATGACGACGAGGTGCAACCGAGGTGAACCGATGAGCACGACTCCCAGCCCCTGGGCGCCCCGCCCCGGGTACCAGCGCTCCAGCGCACTGCCCCAGACCTCCGCCGACCCCAGTCCGCTTCCCGGCACGGGTCGGCGCTACCAGGTTCACCGGGAGAGTGCTCCCTTCGCCCCGGCAGGGCAGCCCGGTCAGCAGGCTGCGCCGGCCTGGACCCGCCCCGGTCCCCACTCCGCGAGAAGGACGGGCGAGCTCATCGCTCGTCTGGTTCTCGCCTCCATCGGGGCTCTTCTCATGATCGTCGTCATCTGGGTCGCCTCCCAGTCGGCCTCGGACTCCTCCGTGCTGTCCGCGGCGATTCTCCTGGCACTGATCCCCCTGGGGCTCGTGCTCGTCGTCGTGTTCTGGATCGACCGTTGGGAGCCCGAGCCACTGCCGACCCTCGTCGTGGCCTTCCTGTGGGGAGCCGGTGTGGCCACCGCCATCTCCATGCTGGTCAACACCACCGTGCTCTATGCCGCGGCCGAGTCGACGCTCAGCCTGGAGGGGGCCTTCCAGATATCCGCGGTCGTCTCGGCGCCGCTCATCGAGGAGACCACCAAGGGTCTCGGTGTCCTCATCATCTTCCTCATCTGGAGGCGCACCTTCAACGGCGCCATTGACGGAATCGTCTACGCCTCCGTCGTCGCCGCGGGCTTCGCCTTCGCGGAGAACATCGGGTACTTCATCAACTACTGGGACTCCATCACCACCGTCTTCATCGTCAGAGGCGTGTTCTCCCCCTTTGCGCACGTGACCTTCACCGCCTGCACGGGCCTGGCCATCGGGATGTCCTCACGGCGCCGTTCACCGGCCGCCTGGGTCTGGATGACCCCCATCGGCCTGGTCTGCGCGATCATCCTCCACGCCATCTGGAACGGGGTCATTTCCTCCGCCGGAAGCCCTCTGGTCATGTTCTTCCTGGTGGATCTTCCGGTCTTCATCGTCTGCATCGGGATCGTGGCGTGGCTGCGGTGGGCCGAACGCATGACCATGCGCAACCGACTCGACGACTATGCCCGCGCAGGCTGGTTCGCACCGGCCGAGGTCCAGATGCTCACCACTGGCGGGGGACGCAAGGCGGGTAAGCGCTGGGCCGCCACCCGGGGCCCGCAGGCGGTGTACGCGATGAACGTCTTCCAGAAGAGTGCGGCGGAGCTCGCCCAGCTGCGCCAGCAGGCCGTGGACGGCCATGCCCAGGTCGACTTCTCCACCAAGGAGACCGAGCTGCTCGACCGCATCACCTCGGCGCGCCGCGCCTTCATCGGAGCGGCGTAGGAACCGGGCGGAAGCCACTGGGAGCCGGCGGGCCCGTGTCGACGCCTCGGGTCTCACGGCGTGAGCGCGTCGGGTCGCCCGCGGGCCGAGTAGTAGCATGCGTGGCGTCAGCATCTTTTCACGGAGCCGTCGATCCTGCCCCGGCACGGGCGCGGGTGACGGCCCATGGCCCGAGGACCACGATTGAGCACAGAGCAGACCACCCCCAGCACCGGCACCCTCACCGTCAAGCGCGGCATGGCGGACATGCTCAAGGGCGGCGTCATCATGGACGTCGTCACGCCCGAGCAGGCCCGCATCGCCCAGGACGCGGGAGCGGTCGCCGTCATGGCCCTCGAACGCGTCCCCGCGGACATCCGCGCCCAGGGAGGCGTGGCCCGTATGAGCGACCCCGACCTCATCACCGGCATCATCGAGGCGGTCTCCATCCCGGTCATGGCCAAGGCCCGCATCGGCCACTTCGTGGAGGCCCAGGTCCTCCAGAGCCTCGGCGTGGACTACATCGACGAGTCCGAGGTCCTCACCCCGGCCGACTACGCCCACCACATCGACAAGCAGGCCTTCACCGTCCCCTTCGTCTGCGGAGCCACCAACCTGGGTGAGGCGCTGCGCCGCATCACCGAGGGAGCGGCCATGATCCGCTCCAAGGGCGAGGCCGGCACGGGAGACGTCTCCAACGCGGTGACCCACATGCGCACGATCCGCGACGAGATCCGCCGCCTGACCTCGCTCCCCGAGGACGAGCTCTACGTGGCCGCCAAGGAGCTCGCCGCCCCCTATGAGCTCGTCGCCGAGGTCGCCCGCACCGGGCACCTGCCCGTCGTCCTGTTCACCGCCGGCGGCATCGCCACCCCGGCCGACGCCGCCATGATGATGCAGATGGGGGCCGAGGGCGTCTTCGTAGGATCAGGCATCTTCAAGTCCGGGGACCCGGCCAAGCGCGCCGCCGCAATCGTTCGGGCCACCGCCCAGTTCGACGACCCCGACGTCGTCGCCGAGGTCTCACGAGGCCTGGGAGAGGCCATGGTCGGCATCAACGTCGACGAGATCCCCGAACCCCACCGCCTGGCGGAACGCGGCTGGTGACTGAGTCTCCGGGCAAGGCCGCTTCCGCAGCCGGTTCCCAGGGCGACGGCTTCCCAGGGCTTGCGGGACGGCTGACCACCGATGGCCGACACCCGGTGCTCGTGCCTGAGGACTGGGGTCGATACCTCGATACCTCGGAGTGGGCTCTGGGCAGTGACGGTCTTCCCTTCAGGACCGCTGCCCGGGTCCTGGTCGTCACTCAGGACTCCGACGTCCTCCTCCTGGAGGGACACGACGCGGCCGACCCGGATCACAGCTGGGTCTTCACCCCGGGCGGAGGACTCCGCCCCGGCGAGGACCCACGGGAAGGCGCCGCGCGTGAGCTGGCCGAGGAGTCCGGGATCGGCGTCGTGCCCACTGATCTCGAGGGCCCCGTCGCCCACCGGGAGGCGATCTTCCGCTTCGCCACCGTCACCTGCCGCCAGGACGAGATCTTCTTCCTCCTGCGCCTTCCCGACAGATGCGCTGTCGGGAAGGAGGGCTGGACCGCGCTGGAGCGCGACGTCGTCGACTCCATCGCCTGGTGGAGCCCCCAGGAGCTGCACTCCGCCCAGGAACGAGGTCAGGAGATCTACCCGGTGCGCCTGCCTGCGCTGCTGGGGGAGCTCGCCGCCGGCTGGAGCGGCAAGATTCTCGACCTCACCGATCCGGTGGACGCCGAGGTCCTGGCCCAGCTGACGGCGCACCCTCGCCAACGTCCCGAACCGCTCAGCAAGGACCCCGATGACTAGCCCGAAGCACCCCTACCGCCGAGCCCAGACGATGGACACGCGTCACCCCCGGGCGCTCTTCCCCGCGATCGCTCCGGCCGACTCCCGTCCCACGATCGGCGTCCTGGCGCTCCAAGGCGACGTGCGTGAGCACTCCTTGGCCCTGGAGGCGGCAGGGGCGCGCCCCGTCGTCGTTCGCCGCTCGGCTGATCTGGGCGATGCCCCGGGAGACCGGCTCGATGGTCTGGTGGTCCCCGGCGGTGAGTCGACGACCATGAGCACGCTGCTGAGCTCCTTCGGCATGCTCGAGCCGCTACGCGAGCTGATCGCTCAGGGCCTGCCCGCCTACGGATCGTGCGCCGGGATGATCCTGCTGGCCGATCGCGTCGAAGGGGCGGAGGCAGGACAGGCCCTTCTGGGCGGCATCGATATGACCGTGCGCCGCAATGCCTTCGGTCGCCAGGTGGACTCCTACGAGGAGGACCTTGTCGCTCCGGCGCTGGGGGCCGGACAGGACCGGCCGCTGCACGCCGTCTTCATCCGGGCGCCATGGGTGGAGGAGGTGGGGTCCGGCGTCGAGATCCTCGCCACGACCCGCGCGGGACGCGCGGCTGGGGTCAGCGGGGCCGACGGCGGTAGGATCGTCGCGGTTCGTCAGGGGACCCTGCTCGCCACGTCCTTCCACCCAGAGGTCGGAGGCGACCACCGGGTCCACGACGTCTTCGTCTCCATGGTGACGCGCCGCGCCTGACCGCGCCGGCTGCGCCCTCATTCTCGACTCCCAAGGAGCACATATGTCGGGTCACTCCAAGTGGGCCACCACCAAGCACAAGAAGGCCGCGATCGACGCCAAGCGCGGCAAGCTCTTCGCGCGTCTCATCAAGAACATCGAGGTCGCCGCCCGCACCGGCGGAGGCGACCCGACCGGCAACCCCACCCTGTTCGACGCCATCCAGAAGGCCAAGAAGAACTCCGTGCCGGCCGACAACATCACCCGCGCCGTCAAGCGCGGCAGCGGCGAGGAGGCCGGCGGGGCCGACTGGCAGACCATCATGTACGAGGGCTATGGCCCCGGCGGCGTCGCCTTCCTCGTCGAGTGCCTCACCGACAACCGCAACCGGGCCGCCTCCGACGTGCGCGTGGCCTTCTCCCGCAACGGCGGCAACCTGGCCGACCCCGGCTCAGTGGCCTACAACTTCACCCGCAAGGGCGTCGTCGAGGTCGCCAAGGCCGACGGCGTGGACGAGGACTCCATCCTCATGGCCGTCCTGGACGCCGGTGCCGAGGAGGTCGAGGACATGGGGGAGTCCTTCGAGATCTACTCCGAGCCCGGTGACATCGTCGCCGTGCGCACCGCCCTGACGGAGGCCGGGATGGACTACGACTCCGCCGAGGTCCAGTTCGTCGCCGGCACCAAGGTCGAGGTCGACGTCGACGGCGCGCGCAAGGTCTTCCGTCTCATCGATGCCCTGGAGGACTCCGACGACGTCCAGAACGTCTACACCTCCGTGGATCTCAGCCCCGAGGTGGCCGCCGAGTTCGCCAGCGACGAGGACTGAGCCCCTGGGCGCCGCGGGCTCCCGGTCGCGCTCGGCTCGAGCAGTCGTCGCCCAGCAGCGGGTCCTCGGGATCGATCCCGGGCTGACCCGCTGCGGCCTGGGGTGCGTGGACATTGACCCCCGCCGCCAGGTCCGCCTGGTGGAGGTCGGGGTCGTGCGCACCCCACCGTCGCAGAGTCCCGAGCTGCGGCTGCTGACCATCACCGAGGCCATCGAGGACTGGATCGCCCGCCTGGGCCCCTCCGTGGTCTCCATCGAGCGGGTCTTCGCCCAGGACAACCTGCGCTCCGTCATCGGGGTCGCCCAGGTGATGGGCACCGCGATGGCCACCGCCGCCCGCGCGGGCCTGGAGGTCGCCCAGCACACGCCCAGCGAGGCCAAGGCCGCCGTCACCGGGTCGGGGATCGCGGACAAGACCCAGGTCCAGACCATGGTCACCCGCATCCTCGGACTTGACGCCCCGCCCCGACCGGCCGACGCCGCCGACGCCCTCGCCCAGGCGATCTGCCACGGCTGGCGCGGCGGCGGGACGGGGACCGACGACGCCACTGAGATGGTCTCGGCCGGGGGAGCGGTACGCGTCTCCGCCCGCACGCCTGCCCAGCGCCAGTGGGCCGCCGCCCAGGCCGCCGCTCGGCGCACCGGCGCCGTCGACCCGCGGCGGGTGCGGCGCTGACGGCGATGGCAACCACGGGCTGCTAGGATCCGAACAGCTGTTCGAGTCCGTCCGCGTCTATCTCAGTCTGCCTGAGTCCGTCCGACTCACCGAGAACGTCCAGGAGAAGCTGCCCATGATCGCCTCGCTGCGCGGCACTGTCCTCAGTGTCGGCCTGACCGGCGCCGTCATCGAGACCGGTGGTGTCGGCATGAGCATTCAGGCCACCCCCACCACGTTGTCCGGCCTCAGGGTCGGCCAGGAGACCCTCGTTCACACCGAGATGGTCGTTCGCGAGGACTCACTGACGCTGTTCGGATTCGCCGACGCCGACGAGCGGGACAGCTTCCGCACGCTCATGAGCGCCAAGGGAGTCGGAGCCAAGTTGGCGCTGGCGATGCTGGCGGTCCACACCCCCAACACGCTCCGGCGCGCCATCGCCTCCCAGGACGTCGCGGCCCTCACCCGGGTGCCCGGGCTCGGCCCCAAGGGCGCCCAGCGCGTCATCCTGGACGTGGCCGACAAGCTCGGTCCCGTCACCGGCGACGATCTCGACACCGCGTCGCCGGTCTCGCCGGATGCGGGGGGAGGGAATCCGCAGACCTCCTTGGACGGCGCGGTGCCCAACGCCGACGTCGTCGCCGCCCTGGTTCAGCTCGGCTGGAACGAGGCCAGCGCCGGCCAGGCCGTGGCCGCCGTCGAGGCCGACTACGCCGAGGCCGGTGAGAGCCCCGACATGGCGGTTCTGCTCCGGGCCTCCTTGAGATGGTTGGGGGGCGGGCACCGTGGCTGATGCGGGGCAGGACGGCCAGGAGCGCCTGGTCGGCGGCGGTGCCGACGCCACCGAGCGGGCCGCCGAGGCGGCTCTGCGGCCCAAGCGCCTGGAGGACTTCACCGGCCAGGAGGTGGTACGCGGTCAGCTCTCGGTGGTCCTGCGCTCCGCCCTGGCCCGCGGAGTGACGGCCGACCACGTCCTGCTGTCCGGTCCGCCCGGGCTGGGCAAGACCACCCTGGCGATGATCATCGCCGCCGAGGTGGACGGCTCCCTGCGCCTGACCTCCGGGCCGGCCATCCAGCACGCCGGAGACCTCGCGGCCATCCTGTCCTCCCTGGAGGAGGGCGACGTGCTGTTCATCGACGAGATCCACCGCCTGGCCCGCACCGCCGAGGAGATGCTCTACCTGGCGATGGAGGACTTCAGGGTTGACATCGTCGTGGGCAAGGGGCCCGGTGCCACCTCCATCCCCCTGTCGCTGCCGCCCTTCACCGTGGTCGGTGCCACGACCCGAGCGGGTCTGCTGCCCGCCCCGCTGCGTGACCGCTTCGGCTTCACCGGGCACCTCGACTACTACGGGCCGGGCGAGCTCACCCGGATCCTCACGCGCAGCGCGGGTCTGCTGGGGGTGAGCCTGGAGGCGGACGCCGCCAAGGAGCTGGCCTCGCGCTCGCGCGGCACCCCTCGCATCGCCAACCGGTTGCTGCGCCGGGTCCAGGACTGGGCGGAGGTCCACGGACGGCCCGGTCGGCTCGACCTGACGGCGGCCCGCGGCGCCTTGGACGTCTTCGAGGTCGACGCCCTGGGGCTGGACCGTCTTGACCGTCAGGTGCTCGAGGCCCTGTGCACCCGATTCGGGGGCGGCCCGGTGGGGCTGACGACGCTGGCGGTCAGCGTGGGGGAGGAGCCTGAGACGGTGGAGACCGTGGCCGAGCCCTACCTCGTGCGTGAGGGGCTGGTCGTGCGCACCCCGCGGGGAAGAGCGGCCACGTCGGCGGCCTACAGCCATCTGGGTCTTGAGCCCCCTGCGGACGGAGCACTGTTCTCCTGACGAACAACCGGGTAATGTGATCATTTCGTGACCGGTTGGTACCCAGTTGTGCCCGACCACTCGCCAGCGGTAGGTAACGCTCCTGCCCACGTGCCCTAGACTCACCAGTGCTGGCCTGTGACAGCCGTGGGTCCGCATCAGCCGAGACTGCCTAGTCGAAACGGAGAAGCCTCCATGCCGTCGTATTTCCTCTGGATCATGCTCATCGGGATGGTCCTGATGATGTGGTTCGTCAGCCGTAGGCAGCGCGCGATGCAGGAGGAGCAGCAGCGCCGTACGGAGAAGGGGCTGGTGCCCGGGAACTGGGTGCGCACCATTGGCGGCTTCTACGGGACGGTCGTGGAGGTCGACGGTGACGTGGTCACGCTGGCCACGCCCCTGGGCGATGAGACCCTGTGGAGCAAGCGGGCCATCGCCGCCATCGAGGAGCCTCCCTTCGGGTCCGCCGGTGCCCACGAGGAGCCTGAGGACCACGAGGAGCCGGAGGCCGAGCAGGCCGACGACGACGCCCGCGAGTCCGAGCAGGACACGACCGAGTCGCAGTCCTGACATCGTCCGGCTGCCACCTCGCTCACCGGTCCTCGGTCCGGTCGCGAACCAGGCACCCCACGACGTCGGGCGGCTGAGGCCCCGCTCCCCGAGAGGACCCCGGCCCGGTCGAGCAGATCTGCTCCGTCGCTCGGAGACCACCAGTCCAGGTTCGTTGCCCCACGGCGCCAACCCCGCACTCACCCCGCCATCGGGTCACCCCCGAACCCACCCCACCCAGGAAGGGACCACGTGTCCAGCAAGCAGCGAAAGCGCCCCGGGCGCCGCCTCCTGATGTTCATCCTCGTCCTCGTTATCGGCTTCGGTGCGCTGGTGGCGGGAACCATGAGGCACAAGGCGTCGCTGACGCCCGGCCTCGCCCTGGACCTCGAAGGCGGCACCCAGATCATCCTGACGCCCACGACCTCTGACGGCTCGTCGATCAGTGACAACGATGTCGAGCAGGCCATTGAGGTGATCCGCCAGCGCGTGGACGCCTCCGGCGTCTCCGAGGCCCAGATCTCCCGTCAGGGCGGACAGAACATCGTGGTCTCGCTCCCCGGAAAGCCCAGCCAGGCGACACTGGATCTGGTGCGGACCTCCGCCGTCATGTACTTCCGACCGGTCATCCGCATCCTGCCTGGCAGCGCCCAGCAGGCGGCCAAGAACATCGCCAGCCAGAACCCCTCCGCAGTGGCGACACCCGCTCCTACGGATCAGCCCACGGCTCAGGCCGAGGCCCAGCCCGACCCGGCTTCCGGTGATGAGGCCGCCCAGCCGGCCGAGGACTCGGCGAACAGCGAGAGCGGCTCGAGCGAGGGGGAGCAGGCCACCGGCCAGGAGGGGCAGGACGGCGCTTCGGCCGAGCAGCCCGCCGCCACCTCCCAGCCCACTGCCGAGTCCGCCGCGCAGCCCAGGACCCCCGAGGAGATCGCCAAGCAGCTGGCGGACGTCAACCAGGACGGCGTCATCTCCTCCGACCCGCTGCCCGCCACCTCCCAGGACAACTCCTCCGACTCCTGGATCACTGAGCAGCTCCTCTACGACGGCTACATGACGGACTGCTCCGACCCGAAGAACCTCACCGGTCAGACGCAGGACCCCAAGGTCGCCGTCATCTCCTGCTCCAAGGAGGCCGGCTCCCAGCAGCACGGCGCCTACATCCTCGGCCCGGCCGATATCACCGGCACCGAGCTCAAGAGCGCCAACTCGGGTCTGGAGACCGACTCCCGGGGGCAGACCACGAACAAGTGGGTCGTCTCACTGGCCTTCAACCCTGACGGCACCCAGAAGTTCTCCGACCTGTCCAAGCGCCTGCTGGCCTACCGGGACCAGGCCGGCGCCGCCGGCGCCCAGGGCGCTCAGTCCCAGCAGGCCCAGAACAACCAGGCCAAGGCCCAGTTCGCCATCGTCCTGGACGGACTGACGATCATGGCCTCAGGCTTCAACCAGGACGTCCACTCGCCGATCACCGACGGGCGGGTGCAGATCACCGGCGGCTTCAACCAGAACCAGGCCAACACGCTGGCCAACCAGCTCTCCTTCGGTTCGCTGCCGCTGAGCTTCACGGTCCAGTCCGAGCAGCAGATCTCCGCCACCCTGGGCACCGAGCAGCTGCGCAATGGTCTGATCGCCGGCCTCATCGGCTTCGGACTCATCATCCTCTACCTGGCCTGGCAGTACCGCGGTCTGGCGGTGGTGGCCGTGGCCTCGCTGGTGGTGGCCGCGGTCGGTACCTACCTGGTGATCGCCGCGCTGAGCGCCACCATGGGATACCGCCTGTCCCTGGCGGGCGTGGCCGGGCTCATCATCTCCATCGGCATCACGGTGGACTCCTTCATCATCTACTTCGAACGCGTGCGCGACGAGGTACGTCTGGGGAGAACCCTCAAGACGGCGATCGACGAGGGGTGGAAGCACGCCAGGCGCACGATCCTCGTCTCCGACGCCGTCAACCTCGTGGCCGCGATCGTCCTGTACTTCCTCGCCGTCGGCGGCGTCCAGGGATTCGCCTTCACCCTGGGCGTCACCACCTGCGTGGACCTGGCCATCATCGTCTTCTTCACCCACCCGTTCATGGAGTGGATCGTCCGCTTCCGCTTCTTCGGTGAGGGGCACCGGCTCTCCGGCCTCGACCCCGAGCACCTCGGGGCGACGTCGGCATCCACCTACGGCAAGGGACGCGAGGCCGTGGCTGACCGTGTGACCGGCTCCTTGGCACGTCGCAAGGCCGAGGCCCGCAGGGCCGCCGACAGTCCGGACAACGCCGCAGGCGAGTCCGCTGACGGAGCCCTCGACGACGCAGACGATGCGGACGACGCAGCTGAGCAGGAGGAGGATGACGCGGTCGATGTCACGGCCGGCGACGGAAAGGACGGTGAGACGAAGTGAAGTCTCTCGCCACGCTCGGTAACGAGCTCTACTCGGGCAAGACGTCCATTCCCTTCGTCGCAAGGCGGCGGATCTGGTACCTCATCGCCGTCGCCGTCATCGCCGGCTCGGCCACGCTCCTGGCCACCGTGGGACTCACCCCGGGAATCGACTTCAAGGGCGGTTCGGAGATCACGGTGACGGGTCTGTCCTCACCATCGGAGCGCCCCGCCAACGAGGTCCTGTCCAAGGACGACCTCACGGACGGCTCCTCGGTGACGACCATGGGCTCCTCCTCGGTGCGGGTGCAGACCAACCAGCTGAGCAAGGAGCGCCTCGAGTCGCTGGCCGGCGAGCTCGCCAGCGCCTACGAGACCGACGCCTCCAACGTCTCGGCCACGACCGTGGGGCCGACCTGGTCCTCCGACGTCACCAAGAAGGCGGCCCGCGGCCTGGTGCTGTTCTTCCTCTTCGTGGGGCTGCTCATCTGGGCCTATTTCCGCACCTGGAAGATGGCGGTGGCGGCTCTGCTGGCCCTGTGCCACGACATCGTCGTCACGGTGGGCATCTACGCCCTGTCCGGTTTCGAGGTCACCCCGGCCACGATCATCGGCGTGCTGACGATCCTGGGGTACTCCCTCTACGACACGGTGGTGGTCTTCGACAAGATCCGTGAGAACACCGAGGGCTTCGAGGCCCAGAGCCGATCGACCTACGCCGAGCTCGCCAACCTCGCGGTCAACCAGACCTTCATCCGCTCGATCAACACCTCGGTGGTCGGCGTGCTGCCGGTGGCCTCGCTCCTGGTCGTCGGCGCCTTCATCCTGGGGGCCGGGACCCTGCGCGACATCGCCCTGACCCTGTTCATCGGCATGATCGCGGGCACCCTGTCCTCGATCTTCCTGGCCACCCCCCTGCTGGTGGACCTTCGCTCGCGCGAGAAGCGCATCAAGGACCACGACGCCAAGGTGGCGGCGGCTCGCCAGCAGCGCCGTGAGGAGGCCGGCGACGACGTCGAGGAGCTGGCTAAGATCGATGCGGCCCCGGCCGCCTCTCCCGTCACCCCCGGTCACCACCTCGGTGTGGCGGCTCAGCCCAAGAGGAAGAAGAAGCGCAGATGACCACCTCAGTGGCCCACTCCGAGACGGTTCCCGAGTCCCTGACCAGGCTGGTGATGAGCCACCTGCGGGAGATTCCCGACTTTCCCGAGCCCGGGGTGCTCTTCCGGGACATCACCCCGCTCCTGGCAGACGGACAGGCGTTCTCCGAGCTCGTCGACGGACTGGCTGACCACTACCGCGGTCGTATCGACGCGGTGGCGGGCCTGGAGTCCCGCGGCTTCATCCTGGCGGCGCCCCTGGCGGTCAGGCTCGGCATCGGCATGATCACCGTGCGCAAGGGCGGCAAGCTGCCCGGACCGGTCATCGGTGTGGACTACTCCCTGGAGTACGGCACGGCCCGTATGGAGCTGCGCCCCGAGACCATCACCCAGGGCTCGCGCGTCCTCGTGATCGACGACGTCCTGGCCACCGGTGGGACCGCCGCGGCGTCCATCTCCCTCATCGAGCAGGCCGGTGCCACGGTGGAGGCCATCTGCATGCTTCTCGAGCTGGCCGATCTCGGCGGTCGGCACCAGCTTCAGGGGCGTGAGGTCGACTCGATCGTCATCTTCTGACGCGGTTCCGGCTCTCAGGGCGGCGGCTGGAGGCTTGCGACGGCTGATTCCGGTGCGGTGTCGCGGCCCTGACGGGCACGACACCGCAGGTGTACCGGCAGTGCCGGCGGGCCCCTGTGCGCAGGCCGCTATATGATGCGTCAATGACGGAGACGAAGAGCACCACAGGCACGGCAGGTGACAGTGTTGTCCCCGGCTCGCGCGTGCGCAGCCGCCTGGCGTGGTTCGGCTCGCGCGGACACTCCACCCCGGCCGCCATCGAGCCGCTGCTGCGCGCAGTGCGCGCCAATCACCCCAAGGCGGACACGAGCCTCATCGTGCGTGCCTACGAGGTCGCCGAGAAGGCCCACGCCGGCCAGCGGCGCAAGTCCGGGGAGCCGTACATCACCCACCCGGTCGCGGTGGCCACGATCCTCGCCGAGCTCGGCATGACGGCCCAGACCCTGGCTGCCGCCGTCCTGCACGACACGGTTGAGGACACCGACTACACCCTCGACCGTCTGCGCGCCGACTTCGGCGACGAGATCACCCTGCTCGTCGACGGCGTCACCAAGCTCGACAAGCTCCAGTACGGGGAGGCCGCCCAGGCCGAGACCGTGCGCAAGATGATCATCGCGATGTCCAAGGACATCCGCGTCCTGGTCATCAAGCTCGGCGACCGCCTGCACAACGCCCGTACCTGGAAGTACGTCTCCGCGGAGAACGCCGCCCGCAAGGCCAAGGAGACCCTGGAGATCTATGCGCCCCTGGCCCACCGCCTGGGAATGAACACGATCAAGTGGGAGCTGGAGGACCGTTCCTTCAAGGCGCTCTACCCCGGCGTGTACGAGGAGATCGAGCACATGGTGGCCGAGCGGGCCCCGGCTCGTGAGGAGTACCTGCGCCAGGTGCGCCTCCAGATCGAGGAGGACCTGCGGGTCAACAAGATCAAGGGGGCCGTCACCGGCCGGCCCAAGCACTACTACTCGATCTACCAGAAGATGATCGTTCGGGGTAAGGACTTCGACGACATCTACGATCTGGTGGCGGTGCGGGTCATCGTCGACACCGTCCAGGACTGCTACGCGGTGCTCGGTTCCCTGCACTCGCGCTGGACCCCCATGAGCGGGCGTTTCAAGGACTACATCGCCGTTCCCAAGTTCAACCTCTATCAGTCGCTGCACACGACGGTCGTGGGACCGGACGGAAAACCGGTGGAGATCCAGATCCGTACCCACGAGATGCACCGCATGGCCGAGTACGGCGTGGCCGCGCACTGGCGCTACAAGGAGGACCCCAACGCCTCGGGTCCCAGCGCCCTGGGGGGCAGACCCGGAGACTCCGACCAGGGCGACATGGGCTGGCTGCGTCAGCTCGTCGACTGGCAGAAGGAGACCCAGGACCCCTCCGAGTTC
The DNA here is from genome assembly GCF_011752065.1 of Actinomyces sp. ZJ308. Lineage (GTDB taxonomy): Bacteria > Actinomycetota > Actinomycetes > Actinomycetales > Actinomycetaceae > Actinomyces. The sequence goes on along the minus strand of NZ_JAAIJY010000018.1, from coordinate 17,393 downwards.
CTCGATGCCCTGCGTTACGAGATGGCCGGTGACCAGGTCTACGTCTTCACCCCCAAGGGCGATGTCCTGGCGCTGCCCGCCGGGGCCACCCCCGTGGACTTCGCCTACGCCGTCCACACCGAGGTCGGGCACCGCACGGTGGGCGCACGTGTCAACAGCCGCCTGGTGCCCCTGGACACCCGTCTGGAGAACGGCGACACGGTGGAGGTCTTCACCTCCAAGGCCATCAACGCCGGCCCCTCGCGCGACTGGCTCACCTTCGTCGGATCCACCCGTGCCCGCAACAAGATCCGCTCCTGGTTCTCCAAGGAGCGCCGTGAGGAGGCCATTGAGGAGGGCAAGGGCGCCATTGCCCGGACGCTGCGCAAGCAGAATCTGCCGATCCAGCGTCTCATGAGCCACGAGACCCTCCTGAACGTGGCCAAGACCCTCGACAAGGTCGACATCGACGGCCTCTACGCGGCCGTGGGCGAGGGGCACGTCTCCGCCCAGCACGTCGTCGACACCCTGGTGGCAACCATGGGCGGGGAGGACGGGGCCGAGGAGACCCTCGCCGAGGGAGTCCTACCCACTCGCGCGACGGCGCACCGTCGCCCGCGCACGGCCGATGCCGGTGTCGTCGTCGCCGGCATGGAGGAGGGCGACGTCTACGTCAAGCTGGCGCGTTGCTGCACCCCCATGCCGGGCGACCCCATCGTCGGCTTCATCACCAGGGGCTCAGGCGTCTCGGTGCACCGGGCGGACTGTCAGAACGTCGATCAGCTCCAGCGCGAGCCCGAGCGGCTCATCACCGTCTCCTGGGCGGACCACGCCCAGTCCGCCTACCTGGTCCAGGTGGAGGTCGAGGCCCTCGACCGCGGGGGTCTGCTCGCCGACGTCACCCGGGCGCTCGCCGACAGTCACGTCAACCTGGTCAGCGCCAACATCGCCACCAGCCGCGACCGGGTCGTCACCGGGCGCTTCGTCGTCGAGCTGGCCGAGGTCGGCCACCTGGACCACACGCTGGCGGCCCTGCGGCGCATCGACGGCGTCTTCGAGGCGCGCAGGAGCCTGTCCGCAGCGCGGCGCTCCAGCTGAGCCCCGGCACCGGGCGCTCACCCCCGACCACTTACGAACCGCTCGGCATGACCGCCTCGATGATGTGCTGCGCCCGCGGGCAGCCCCGGCTGGCGGCGCCACGACAGTGGTTGAGCGTGAGCAGCAGGCGGACCCGGCTGATTCCGTGGTCACGGGCCGTCATGATGGCCCGGACGGCGTCCACCGGAGGTCCCAGACGGGCGACGTCGACGGCGGCTCGGGCGATGGTCGCGCAGGTGACACCGTTGATCACGGTGGTGTCGGAGCGGGGCAGCCTGCCTCGCCTGGTCACCAGGTAGGACAGCCGGCTTCGACGCCCTCCCGGCAGACAGACCTCCAGGACGTCCGGCGGTGGCCCGCCGACGTGCACCCACAGGGCGGTGCTCGCCAGCAGCACTCCTCGGCAGGGCAGGGCGGCGGTGACGGCCCGCAGGCGCCCCTCGGCCGAGCGCAGGAGGTCAACCGGTTGCAGGTTGCCCAGGACACTGACCAGGAGTCGGGAGTCGAGGCCGGCGCACCGCAGCACCTGCATGTCCTGGGGCGGAAGCGTACCCAGAACGGGGGAGAGTGGACGGGCGGACAGATGGGCCACGGCGGCGTGACCCGGAACCGGGACGAAACGAGCCATACGCCATCGTGGACTTCTCCTCGCTCTCGTTGCCACAGTGAATCGACCGCCTGTGGATAACCTCGGTGCTAGCACGAGAACTTGACCCTCACCTAGCGTGAGGCGTCAAGGTACTCGGAACGCGCCGAGGAGCAGACTGAGCACCGAGCGATCACAGATCGAGCACTGCCCGTGCACTGACTGGGCAAGGCAGTGATGAATGAATGACTGAAGAATGATTGGGGTGAGGAGACATGGTGACGGGGTGGGAGCACGACGGACCCGGGCCAGGTGACGCGGTGCTGGACGATGATGACATGGCGATGACGGTCGGGGAGGTCTCAACCCTCCTGGGCGTCAGCGTCCGGGCGCTGCACCACTGGGACGCCTCCGGCCTGGTGCACCCCTCCCGGCGCAGTGACGCCGGTTACCGTCTCTACTGCGAGGCGGACCTCATGCGCATCCAGCAGGTGCTCGTCTACCGGCAGACCGGCATGAGCCTGACCGACATCAAGGGGGTCCTCGACGATCCGGACACGGACGCCGTCGCCCACCTGCGCCGTCAGCGCGAGATGCTTCAGGGGCAGATCTCCCACCTGCAGCGGATGCTCCGTTCCATCGACACGGTCATGGAGATACAGCTGTTGGGAGCAAGGATCTCCGTGGCCGAGATGGTGAAGATCTGGGGGACTGACTGGGATCCGGTGTACATCGAGGAGGCTCATGCCCGCTGGGGCGATACGGAGGAGTGGGCCGAGTCCGCCCGCCGCAAGGCCCGGATGTCGCGCGCCGACTGGCGGCGGGCCCACGAGGAGACGGTCGCCCTGGAGACCGCGCTGGTCGAGGCGATGCGCAGCGGTGTCGAACCGGGTAGCCCTGAGGCCAATGCTCTGGCCCAGTGGCACCGCCGGGAGCTCAACCGGTGGTTCGAGGTCTCCGTCTCCAAGCAGGTGCTCATTGCCCGCAGCTACGTCGCGGACGAACGCTACGCCCGGTACTACGACAAGCGCGCGCCGGGACTGGCCGCCTGGCTCAAGGACGTCATCGATGCCGGCGCCCGGTCCGAGGGTGTGGACCCGGCGACCGCCACCTGGGACTAGGAGCCCTTCCGGCTCGGGGCCGACGTGGGACACGAGGCGGGGGCCGACACCGGACATGGTGTCGGCCCCCGCAGTCGCAACGGCCTGCCTCAGGCTCTGCCGGCGCTGGCTGGTGACCTGATGGAGGGAGCGATCAGGCCTTGGCCGAGCGCAGCACCTGCTCGAGCCACGCCCGGCGGGCCGTCAGCGCGGCCTCGGCCTCGGCGATCTTCTTGGCGTCGCCGGCGGCCTGGGCCGCAGCCAGATCCTTCTCCAGACCGGCGATCGCATCCTGGAGCTGACCGGCCAGCCCCTCGGCACGCGCCTTGGTCTCCGGGTCGGTACGGCGCCACTCGGCGTTCTCGGCCTCTCGGATCGCGTCCTCGACGGCGCGCATGCGGCCCTCGATGCGACGCACGGCTCCGCGCGGGACCCGCCCGGCCTCCTCCCAGGCGTCCTGGATGGGGCGCAGGGCCTTCTTGGCGGCCTTGACGTCCTTGACCGGCAGGAGCGCCTCGGCCTTGGCCACCAGGGCCTCCTTGACCTTGAGGTTCTCGGCGAACTCGGCGTCGACGGCCTCGTCCTTGGCACGGCGGGCGTCGTAGAAGACCTGCTGGGCGGCCCGGAAGCGGGCCCACAGGGCGTCATCCTCCTTGCGGGAGGCGCGTCCGGCCTTCTTCCACTCGGCGAGCAGGTCGCGGTACTTGGCGGAGGTGCCGGCCCAGTCGGTGGAGTTCTGCATCTCCTCGGCGCGCTTGATGAGCGCCTCCTTGGCGGCACGTACCTGCGCCTGCTTGGCGTCCAGCTCGCTGAAGAACTGGCGGCGGTGGCGATCGAAGGTGGTGCGGGCGTGGGAGAAGCGCTTCCACAGGCCGTCCTCGGTGGGACGGTCCAGACGCGGACCGCGCCGCTGCGCCGTCTTCCAGGACTCCAGCAGCTCGCGCAGCTCGGCGCCGGAGTTCTTCCACTGCGTACGTGCCGGGTCCTGCTCGGAGATGGCCTCGGCGCGCTCGACGATCGCGGTGCGCTCCTTGAGAGCCTGCTCCTTGGCGGCGGCGCGCTCGGCGGCCACGGCCTCACGGCGCTCGGCGGCCACGGCCTTGAGAGCGGCGAAGCGGGCCCGCAGCCCCTCCAGGTCGCCGACGGCGGCCGGCTCGGTGAGGGACTCGGAGATCGAGGACAGGGTCGTATCGATCTCACGGACGCTGAGCTGGGGCAGGCGGGTGGCGAACAGGTCGATGGTCGCCTTGAGGTCCAGGTAGCGGCGCACGTAGAAGGCCATGGCCTCGGCGATGGGAGCATCGGGGAACTGGCCGACCTCACGCTCAGCGCCACCGTCCTGGACGTATACCCGGCCCTCGCCGTCCACGCGCCCCCACTTGGCGGCGTCCATCGCCTCCTGCGGGTCGACAGCGGGCTCCGCGGGTGCCGCAGGGGCCGCAGCCGGGGCGGGAACCTCGGCGGGAGTCGGCGTAGCGCCCTCCTGCTCGGTCTCGGCCGACTGCGCCGCCTCAGCCGGCTGCTCGGACGGGGCGGGGTCCTCGGAAGCGGCAGTAGCCGACTCGTCGGAGGAGGTTCGGGCGGGCACCTCGGCGGGCTTGCTCTCGGGCAAGCCGGGCTCGGACTCCTTTGGATCCTCAACGTCCGCCGTTGAGCTGGTGGCGGGAGAGGAACCAACTTCTGGTGCCTGCTCCGTCGGGGTGGGCGCTGCCGACTCACTCAAACCGGTCGGCTGGTCGGCCTGCTCGGTGTCGGGCTGGGTGTCGGGCTGGTTCCGCTCAGTCACGGGATGCTCCTTCATGGGTTGACGGGGAGGGAGCAGGATGACCGCTCCGTTCCGTTCGCGCCCGGCCTTCAGGCCGGGTGGTGGTGACGTGCCGTCGGAGGACGGCAGTGCCGAGAGTCTACGTTCCCGCGGGCGGCAATCACCATCCTTGACCCCGTCGATTTCAGTTGATTCGTTGATCTCTCATCTCCCCGGTAGGTGGCCTGGTGCCGAAGTCGTGCACCACTCCAGCAACCGGCGCTGCTAGTAGACTGTGGCCATGCTCGTCTGACTCGCCCCGGCCCGTTACCCCGGCTCATGTCAAGGACGAGTCATGCCTGCGATCAGCTTCTCCCGTGTCAGCTTCTCCCACACCTCTGAACCCTTGCTGGAGAACATCAGTCTCACGGTCTGCGACGGGGAGCGCGTCTGCGTCGTCGGCCCCAACGGATCGGGGAAGTCAACGCTTCTGCGTCTGGCGACCGGCGAGTTGTCTGCCGACCGGGGGATTGTCACCGTTCTCGAGAACTGCGTCCCACCGGTAGCCGACCCGTCGGAGTCGATCAATGCCTACCTCGACGCCGCCTGCGGTGAGCCCCTGAACGCGCTTGACCGCCTCGAGGTCCTGAACGAGGCCATTGCCAAGGCCGGGCCAGTACCCGGTTCCCTCGTCGAGGAGTACGACTCCTTGCTGGTCCGGCTTGAGACGCTGGACGCCTGGAACCTGCCGACCAGGCGAGCCGAGGCCCTGGCCGGGCTGGGGCTGAAGCGGGTATCCACCGACCGTCCTGTCTCCTCCCTGTCTCCGGGGCAGCGCGGGCGGCTGGAGATCGCCGCCCTGCTCCTTTCGGCGGGTCAGGCGCTGGTGCTTGACGAGCCGACCAACCACCTGGATGCCGACGGCTCCGACTATCTGGGCCGAATGATGACCCAGTGGCCGGGTCCGGTCCTGTTCACCTCACACGATCGCGCCTTCATCGACACCGTGGCCACCGCCGTCGTCGACCTGGACACGGCGCCCTGGCAGGCACTGGCTACCGCAGCCGGGGACGGGGAAGCCATCGGTGCCTACAGGTGCGCGGGACGATACAGCGACTACCTCGTGGACAAGGCGAACGCCCGGGCCTCCCACCGCAGTCTCCACCAACGCCAGCAGGCGCAACGACGCAGCCTCACACGTCACCGTCAGGAGTCCAAGACGGTCGGGCACAGGGGAGCGGCACCTCGGACAGAGGTCCGTATGGCCAGGAAGTTCTGTGCCGACCGGGCCCAGCGTGTCTCCACCCGACGCCAGGCCCAGGATGATCGACGGCTGGAGGCGCTCGCCGAGACCGAGGTGCGCAGACCTCGTTCCTACGGCCTGCAGCTGCGTCTGGCCGCACCGGTGTCGCCGCGTGGGATGGCGGTGTCGGCCAGGGCAGCCGCTGTACCGGGGCGCCTTGCGCCGGTCACGGTCGATGTCATGGCCGGTGAGCACCTGCTGATCACCGGCGCCAACGGGGCCGGCAAGTCCACGTTCCTGACCTGGCTGGCCACTGGCACGGCGCCCGCGGAGGGATCCTGTGGCACCCTGACGGTCTCCGGCTCAGTCTTCCGGGTACCCCAGCACCTGCCCGAGCCCGGAGACCCTGGGATCGATGAATCCGTCTGGACCGGAGGTGTGGGGGAACAGGGCAAAGGGATCCTGCACCCGCAGTTATGGAACCGCCCGATCAGTGAGCTCTCTGACGGCAACCAGCGCCGCGCCCAGCTGGCTCTGGCCGCTGCAGCCGTGCCCGAGGTGCTCGCCATCGACGAGCCCACGAACTATCTGGACCTGGACGCCCTGGAGATGCTCGAGACCGCCCTGAAGTCCTGGACGGGCACGCTCATCGTCGCCAGCCACGACCGCTGGCTGATCTCGCACTGGTGGGGGCGACGGCTTCACCTGGGGTGAAAGGCGGCAGATTCTCCCCGGTTCTCCCCGCTGCCTCTCGTCCACCGCCCGCGGCCCACCACCGATCCCAGTAGGCTGGGAGCATGATCCTGGAGCGCACCATCGCACCCGTGTTCGCAGCCAACTGCTACGTCCTGGCCGCAGGCCCCGGCGAGCCCGCCCTCGTCGTCGACCCGGGAGCCGGATCCGTCCGGGGCGCCCTGGCGCTCCTGCGATCCAACCGCCTCACCCTGGGAGCGATCCTGCTCACCCACGGTCACGCCGACCACGTGTGGGACACCCAGTCCCTCATCGAGGCCGCCCACGGTGAGGGGCTGCTCACCAGCGACGACGCCGTCGACGTGCCGGTCTACATCCCCGAGCCCGACCGGTACCGGCTTGATGACCCGGACGCCACCACCGGTATCAGCTCAGGCGGCATGACCTTCGCCGACATGGCCGGCACCCCGTGGCGGGCTCCCTCAGATGTTCGTCTTTTCCCCGGGGAGGGCTTCTCCCGCGCTGTCGAGCTCGTCCCCGGTATCGCCTTGCGGGCGGTTCCCGCGCCCGGCCACTCGGAGGGCTCGACCCTGTTCTTCCTCGAGGCCCGGCTGGCGGACAACTCCCTGCTCTACGAGGCCGAGGTCATCGAGGACGACCCCTCCACCGTCGACGAGGAGCGCACCTACCTCATGGCCCTCGACGGCGACGTCATCTTCAAGGGCTCCGTCGGCCGTACCGACCTCCCCGGCGGGGACCAGGTGCAGATGCTCGGCACCCTGCGGTTCCTGGCCAGCGCCATCGACCCGGCCACGGTCCTGCTGCCCGGGCACGGCGCGGTGACCACCATGGAGCACGAGCACCACGGCAACCCCTATCTCGCCGAGGCCAAGATTCGTGGGGGAGACCTCAAGGCCTGACGACGGTGCGCCAGCGCGCCGCCCGTCATGACACAATGCGGACCATGGCACAGGTACGACAAGCGCTCTCCTCACTGTCCGGTTTTCCCGAGTGGCTTCCCGCGGGCCACATCGTCGAGCAGCACTTCGTCGACATCCTGCGCCGCACCTTCGAGCTCCACGGCTTCAGCGGCATTCAGACCCGCGCCGTCGAGCCGCTCAGCGAGCTGACGAGGAAGGGCGAGACCTCCAAGGAGGTCTACCTCCTCAACCGCCTGCAGGAGGACCCCGGTGACTCCGACGCCGAGACGGACCCGCGCAAGCGGCTGGGTCTCCACTTCGACCTGACGGTTCCCTTCGCCCGCTACGTCGTCGACAACGCCGGGCTGCTCACCTTTCCGTTCAAGCGCTACCAGATCCAGAAGGTCTGGCGCGGCGAACGCCCCCAGGAGGGGCGCTTCCGCGAGTTCATCCAAGCGGACATCGACATCGTCGGCGACGGCGCCCTGCCGCTCCACCACGACGTCGAGGTCCCCCTCATCATGCACGAGGCGCTCAGCGCCCTGCCGGTGCCCGCAGTCACCATCCACGTCTCCAACCGCAAGGTGGCTCAGGGCTTCTACCAGTCCATCGGCATCGACTCGGGCCGGCTCATCGAGGTTCTGCGCGTCGTCGACAAGCTTGACAAGATCGGTCCCGAGAAGGTGGCCGCCGAGCTCACCCAGAGCGTCGGAGTGAGCGCGCAGCAGGCGGCTCAGGCCCTCAGGCTCGCCACCATCACCGGAACCGACGGCCAGGACGTCTCCGGTCAGGTCCTGCGGGCTCTGGCCGGGGCCGAGCCCGCCGAGCTCCTGGAGGAGGGACTGGCCGAGCTGACCGCCCTGCTCGAGGCCGCCGGCCGACGCCGCCCCGGCGCCGTCGTCGCCGACCTCAAGATCGCCCGTGGGCTGGACTACTACACCGGCACCGTCTATGAGTCCTTCATGGCGGGCCATGAGGACCTCGGCTCGGTGTGCTCCGGCGGCCGCTACGACTCACTGGCCACCAACGGCAAGCGCACCTTCCCCGGCGTGGGCATCTCCATCGGCCTGTCACGGCTCCTGGCGCGTGTCATCGGCGAGGGACTTGTGGAGGTCAGCCGTCCCGTGCCCACGGCGGTGCTCGTGGCGGTCTCCGACGAGGCTCACCGCTCCGCCTCCGACGCGATCGCCGACGCGCTGCGTGCCCGCGGTATCAGCGCCGACGTCGCCCCCAGCGCCGCCAAGTTCGGCAAGCAGATCAAGGCCGCGGACAAGCGCTCCATCCCCTTCGTGTGGTTCCCTGGTGCCGACGGGGCGCCGGACTCGGTCAAGGACATCCGCTCCGGCGAGCAGGTCGAGGCCGACACCTCCACCTGGCGGCCGCCAAGTGCCGACATCGCCCCGCAGGTCACGGTCAGCCTCAGTGGGGTTGATGCCGCGGCTGGTAGCGGGACCGGCTCACAGGCCGGCACCGAAGCTGACACAGAGGCCGACTCCGCCTCATGACCGAGAGTCGAGGCGAGTCCAGCAGCACCCAGAAGGTCCAGCAGGCGACCAGGGAGCTGTCCGCGTTGCGGGACAGCCTGACCGCCTTGTCGACGCCCTATGTCCTGCAGGGGACGGCCGCCGCCTCGGACAAGGCCACGCTCATCCGCGACCAGCTCGGCGACTACATCCTGCCGCGCCTGGCCAGCCTGGACGCGCCTCTGCTGGCCGTGGTCGGCGGCTCCACCGGAGCGGGCAAGTCGACCCTCGTCTCCTCGCTCGTGCGCCGACACGTGGCCAGGGCCTCTGCGATCCGTCCCACGACGCGTCGCCCCCTGCTCCTGCACGCGCCGATGGACGCCGCCTGGTTCGACACCGACCGGGTCCTGGGCTCCCTGTCGCGCCTGCGCGTGGCCCCCGACGCACCCGCGAGCCCGCCCACGGACCACACGCCCCGAGAGCTCGAGCTGCGCTCGTGTGATGGACTTCCCCAGGGGCTGGCGATCGTGGACGCCCCCGACGTCGACTCCGTGGTCGAGGACAACCGGGACCTGGCCGCCACCCTTCTGGCCGGCGCGGACCTGTGGATCTTCGTCACCACGGCGGCGCGCTATGCCGACGCCGTCCCCTGGGAGCACTTGAGGGCAGCCGCGCAGCGACACGTCACCATCGCCGTCATCCTGGACCGGGTACCGGACGGTGCGCAGAGTGAGGTGGAGGCCGACCTGCGGCATCGGCTCGTGAGGGCGAACCTCGGTGAGGCCCCGGTCTTCACGATTCCCGAGACCGCTCTTGACGACAACGGCTTCCTGCCCGAGTCCTGTGTCTCGCCGGTGCGCCAGTGGCTGGGCGCACTGGCCTCCGACGCGGCCGCCCGTCAGGACATCGCACACCGTAGCCTGACCGGGGCCATTGACGCGGTCCTGGCGCAGAGTGAGCTGCTCGCCGTCGAGCTGGAATCCCAGGAGGCCGAGTACGCCGAGCTCCGCCGCGCGGCCACCTCCGAGCACGACGACGCCCTGGAGCGCGTCATCGAGGCCACCGAGGACGGTTCCATGCTGCACGGTGAGGTGCTGGCCCGCTGGCAGGAGTTCGTCGGAACCGGTGACCTGTTCCGGTCGCTGGAGGTTCAGGTGGGCCGGGTGCGTGACCGTATTACCTCTCTTCTGCGCGGACGCCCGGCCCCGGCCAAGCGCGTGGAGCAGGCGATCGGCTCGTCTCTGGTCGAGCTCCTCGTCGCCGAGTCCCAGCGGGCCTGCCTGGCCACGGAACGCTCTTGGCGGCGCGCCGGAACCTCCCAGCAGGCTCTCAACCGCGCTCTGGCGGAGGTGCCGACCCAGACCGGGCTCGAGGTCATCGCCGCGGCCCTCGTCCACGACTGGCAGCGGGAGGTTCTCACGCTCATCCGCGCCGAGGGGGCCGACAAGCGGCTCACCGCCAGGCTGCTGTCCCTGGGGGTCAACGGTGCCGGCGTCGTTCTCATGATCCTCGTCTTCGCGCACACCGGTGGCCTGACCGGGGGAGAGGTGGGCATCGCGGGGGGCACGGCCATCCTGGCCCAGCGGGTCCTGGAGGCCGTCTTCGGCGACCAGGCGATGCGCGGCATGACCAAGCGGGCCCGGGAGGACCTCACCAAGCGCGCCACCGCCCTGTTCGCCAATCAGGTCAAGTGCTTCACCGACGCTCTCCCGGTTCCGGCGCCCAGCGCAGACACGCTGCGAGAGCAGCTTCAGGCCTGTCAGGAGGCGGCGACATCGCTGCGCACCACGCCCGCCCGCAGGAGTCGGCCGTCCGGGAGGAGAGTGCGGTGACGACCGACCACTCCGGTGCCGCTGGTCTTACCTCCGTTCTCGAGGACCTGGAGCGGACCATCGACCTGGGCGAACGGCTCGGCCTACGGGACGAGCTCACCCAGGTTCGGGATGTCCTCGCGCAGGCCTCTCATCGCCGGCGCCTGGCGCCTGAGAGCACGGTGGCAGCCCTCCTCGGGGCGACCGGGTCGGGCAAGTCCAGCCTCGCCAACGCTCTGACCGGCGCCGAGGTGTCCCGCACCGCTCGCACCCGCCCTACGACCACCCAGCCGCTCGCCGTCGTCCCGGATACCGTCCACGAGGCCACCGAGCTGCTGGACTGGCTCGACATCAGCCGGAGGGTGAGCATCGGTGGAGGCTGGGAGCTGGGTGAGGCCACGGTGCTGGTCGACCTGCCCGACATCGACTCCGATGAACCGGCGCACCGCGATATCGCTGAGCGCATGGCGGGCAAGGTCGATGTCCTGGTGTGGGTCCTCGATCCGGAGAAGTATGCCGACGGCGTCGTTCATCGCGACTTCCTCATTCCCATGGCGGCGCACGCCGAGGTCATGGTCGTCGCCCTCAACCAGGTGGACCGGCTCGACCTCGAGGGCCGAGACGCCGTAGCGGCCGATCTGAGACGGATCCTTGACCGAGAGGGGCTGAACAGTGTCCCGGTCGTCCCCGTCAGCGCCCGCACCGGCGAAGGCGTCGAGACCCTGGCCCGCACCGTGGCCTCGGTGGCCTCTGACCGCCTGGCCAGTGCCCGTAGCCTCGTTGCTCACGCTCGTCGCGCCGCCAAGGAGCTGGGAGACCGGACAGGGCTTGTCGTCCCTGCTCCTCCGGCCGCCGGTGGGCCGCGACCGCCTGCCCCCCAGGCACCGCAGCTGCAGCAGTCCGTGACCACCCTCAGACGGGCGGCGGCCGGCGTCGCCGGGATCGACGTCGTCGCACAGGCTGTGGAGGGATCCGACCGGCACCGGGCCCGCCCCCGGGTCGGCTGGTTCTGGCTGCGGTGGATCGAGCGCCTACGACGCGACCCGCTGCGAGCACTGCACCTGGGAGCCGGGCGCCGGTCGTCTGCGGCGGGTGAGTCTGACGATCACTCCGACGGCGCGGCGGTGCGGGCTGTGGTCGACATCAGCTCCTTGCCCCCCGCCGGACCAGCGGCGACGGGCAACCTGCGCAGTGCCGCTCACGTCTATGCCCAGGCGGCCTGCTCGGGGCTGCCGGACGATCTGGCGGCGCAGGCCGTTTTCCGTAGTGACGAGCGTGCGGATGGCCTCGCCGTACCCCTGGACCGGGCCGTGTCCGCGGTGGACTACGAGATATGGAGGCGCCCGGCCTGGTGGGCTGCGGCCAACCTGCTGCAATGGGTGACCGCGCTGACCGCGCTGGTCGGAGCGCTGTGGCTGGTGGCGATCCGCGTCCTGGAGGACTACCTCCTCCTGATCACTGTGGACGTGCCCCGCTGGGGGAGAGTCCCCTGGCCCACCATCCTCCTGCTCGGCGGCCTGATGATCGGCCTGCTACTGGCCGGCCTGGGGACGCTCCTGGCCCGCCTCCAGGCCAGACGTCACAGCAGGCGGATCGCCCGCCTTCTGCGTCGCGCGACCGATGAGGTCATCGACGCTGAGGTCATCGAGCCGCTTAGGGCTGAGGTACGCGGATGGGTGGAGCTCGCGCAGACTCTGGGGCGAATCACCCGACGTGACACCACCGCTCTCACGTTTTGATGTCATTTATGTGCGGTAGCAGAACCTGAGGGCGCGAACGTCGATCTGGTCCCCGTTCAGCCGCCGTGCGACTCACCGAGGCCGACGGCGGAGCCGGCCGGTGCGCCGCGCCCACAGCCCCAGGCCCGCCGCCAGGACGACGGCGTTGGGAATGACCCCCACCAGCGGGGAGACCAGCAGCTCCCGGCCCGGTGCGATCGGCAGGCCGCCCAGGCTGAGGGGGATCTGGCTGAGGTTCGCGATCGAGTGCGCGATGAGGCCCGGCCAGATACTGCCGCTGAGGATCCGAAGCTCGGTGAACAAGGGGGCCCAGCAGATCATGATGGGAACTGTGATGAGGGCGTAGACGAGCGGTGGGACGTCGTAGACCGAGCGGGTGAGGGACTCGTCCAGGAGCCACCCGTAGTAGGGGATGTGCCACAGGCTCCAGATCATTCCGGAGATGAGCCAGATCCAGGGGGCGGACAGCTGTCGGCCGATGAGCGCAGGTGCCAGGTAGCCGCGCCAGGCGCCCTCCTCGGCGACGTTCTTGAGCACGGTCCCCAGCACGCCTGCGGCCACCGCGCCCCCGAACGCTCCCAGCCCGGCGGGAGTGAGCCACCCCGCCGCCCAACCGACGACGATGGCCAAGGCGAAGGACAGCGGGAAGACGCCGAGCGCCACGCCATAGGCCCGCAGCCTGCCCGGCAGCCACGAGGCGGCGTAGGGCCGGCGCAGCGACGGGTCGCTCAGAGCCATGACGGCACCGGCCAGGAGCGGCGTCACGATCCAGATGAGGCTACCCAGTGAGTTCATGGAGTGGGGGACGCCGAGGGCGTTGTTGACGAGGAGTCCGATCCAGCCGGAGCTGAGAGTAATGATGCTGAAAATGACGAGACGGATGGTGGAGCTTGCGGCAGCGGCGCCGCTGGGGCGAGGTGTGCGTGCCATGGTCATACTATGCAATACAACTAGTGGACGTTGCAAGTATGGGTAGTTGGCGACCTCTCTCAGCGGGACTCCCCACCAGCGGTTTCGTCCTTCTCGGCGGTATCCGGCCGCGTCCTGGCGGCGTCGGCGGCAACGGCCCGCCGGGTCTGGGCGACCCACTCCAGCTGGGCCTTCGTGCCGTCGATCCCGAGACGGAGGACTGCGGCCTTCATGGCGGTGTCGAGGTCCACCACGTCGATGTCGATCGTCTCCAGGGCCTCAAGCTCACCGCGGAACCTCTCCTCGGCCTCGGTGAGGATCTCATCGACCTTCTCGTGGCCCAGGCGGGCGGCGAAGAAGACGCGCGCCAGCAGAGGATCCTTACCCGTTTGGGGCTCGAGCGGGCTCGCCAGCCAGGCATCGAGCTCGGCGCGGCCCGACTCCGTCAGGCTGTGCACTCGTCGGTCCGGTCGACCGTTCTGAGGAATGACCTGTGTCGATATTGCGCCATCGGCCTCAAGGCGGTCGAGGGTGCGATAGATCTGGGACTGGTCGGCGTACCAGAAGTAGACGATCGAGCTGTTGAATGCCCGGTTGAGGTCGTAGCCGCTCTGCGGGGCATGGGACAGCAGCCCGAGGATGGCGTGTCTGAGTCTCATGCAGCCACAGTATGCGAGGAACCCCTCCGGGGTGCTGATCGTCTCGCCCGGGAGACTGGTATGGGGTGACAGCGTGTGCTGCCACCCCATATCAGGTCAATGAGCTTTCAGGTGCTCAGCGATCGCCGCGTCCTCCTCGGAAGCCGCCTCGGTGGTCACCCCGGTTGCTGCCGAAGCGGTTCTGGTTGCGGTCGCCGTAGCCGCGGTTGTTTCCACGGTCGTTGCCGCGATCGCCCCGGTAACCGCCGCGGTCCTCGCGCCGGCCCCGGAAGCCGTCGCGGTCGCCGCGGTGGTCGTCCCACCGGCGGTTTTCACGACGGTCGCCGCGATCCGAACGGTCATGGCCGCCTCTGCTGCCACGTCCGTCACGGTCCTTCCAACCACGGTCACCGTCATCGCGGCGGTCGTCATGGCGGGGTCGGAATCCGCGGTCCGACCGTCCCGGCCTCTCGCCGCGCTCACCGCGGTTGTCCCAGTCGCGCCGCTTGGGACCACGCTCCCCGCCACCGGGGCCGGACCAGCCGTGGCCCGGTCCCTCGTCGGGGCGGATGCGCAGCTCACGGCCGGCGAAGGTCGCGCGGCCCATGACGGAGAGCTGCTCGGGGCTCAGGTCGGCATAGATGGTGACCAGGGAGAAGGACTGGAGGATGTCGATCTTGCCGATGTCCGAGCCCTCAATACCTCCCTCATTGGCCAGGGCGCCGACGATCGCGCCGGGAAGGACCCGGTCGCGGTGGCCCACCTCGATCCGGTACACGGTCCCGGGGCCCTCGTGCTCACGGCGCCCGGAGCGCGTGGCCGAGCGACGTCCCTCGCCCCGGTCCCCACGATCGGAGCGACGGTTCTTCTCACGCCCGCCCTCGAAGGAGGCCGACAGGAAGGTCCCCTCGGAGTCGAGGTTCTCCTCCCGGCGTGCGCGCTGGGGGCGCTCGCCGCGGTCTCGGTCCTCACGCCTGCGTGGTCCCTCGTCACCCACGGCCAGGGCCAGCAGCGTGGCCGCCAGCTCCTCGACGTCGATGTCCAGCTCCTGGGCGGAGCTGCTCACCAGCGGCAGGTACATGTCCAGACGGCCGCGCTCGTGGCGGGCGGCGGCCTTGGACAGCAGCTTGCGCGCTCGGTGCTCGGAGACATCGGCGGGGGAGGGCAGGGTGATCTCCTCCAGCCGGCTGCCGGTGAGGCGCTCGATCTGACGGAGCTTGCCCTTCTCCTTGGGAGTCAGGAAGGTGACGGCCTCGCCGTGGCGGCCTGCGCGGCCCGTGCGGCCGATGCGGTGCACGTAGGCCTCGGCCTCGCGAGGCACGTCGAAGTTGACGACCAGACCGATGCGGTCCACGTCCAGTCCTCGGGCGGCCACGTCGGTGGCCACGAGCACGTCGAGGGTGCCGGCGCGCAGACGCTCCACCAGACGCTCGCGCTCGCGCTGGGGTACGTCGCCGGAGATGGCGGCGGCCTGGATGCCCCGGCCGGCCAGCTCGATGGCGACGTCCTCGGCCGTGGACTTGGTGCGCACGAAGACGATGGCGGCCTCGGCGTCGGTGACGGCCAGGACGCGGGAGACGGCACCGATCTTGTGGCGGAAGGGAACCACCGCGTAGGTCTGGTGCACGGTGGCGACGGTGGAGGCGGGCCGGGAGACCTCGACCTGGACGGGCTCGTGGAGGTGCTGCCTGGCCACGGCCTGGATGGCCGGGGGCATCGTTGCGGAGAACAGGGCAGTGCGCCGCTCGGTGGGAAGGGACTCCGCAATCGTCTCGACGTCCTCGGCGAAGCCCATGCGCAGCATCTCGTCGGCCTCGTCCAGGACGAAGTAGCGCACGTCGTCGAGCTGGAGGGCGCCCTTGTCGATGAGGTCGATGACGCGTCCGGGGGTGCCGACCACCACCTGGGCGCCGCCCTTGAGCGCGCCGATCTGGGGGCCGTAGGGGGCTCCCCCGTAGACGGCCACCACGTCCAGGCCCCGGGAGCGGGCGGCCATGTCGGTGATGGCCTCGGCGCTCTGGAGGGCGAGCTCGCGGGTGGGGGCCAGGACGAGGGCCTGAACCACGCTGTCGCGGGAGTCGACGGCGTCCAGGAGCGGCAGCCCGAAGGCGGCTGTCTTGCCGGTCCCGGTCTGGGCCACGCCGACGACGTCGCGCCCGGCCAGCAGGACCGGAATCGCCTCCTTCTGGATGGCGGTGGGGGTCACGAAGCCCATGTCGGTGACGGCCTTGAGCAGGTCACCGGGAAGCCCCAGGTCGGCGAAGGTGATGTCGTCGTCCTGCTGGTCCTCCTTCACCTCCCGTCTGTCCTGACGGTCACCGGGGGCCTCGGAGTCCCGGGAGGAGCGGTCCTCCTGCTGGTGGTCATCGGAGTCGGTGTCGGAGTCGATGAAGGGCGTGTGACCGTCGACCTCGTCCTCGTCGATGTCGACGCCGTCGTCCTCATCGGATTCCTCGGCCACGTCCTCCGGGTCGACCTCGGGGCGGTCTCGGTCGACGTCGTCGGCCTCGTCCTCGTGGTCGACGTCCTCAGGGTCCTCCGGTGAGTCTGAGGAGGCTGGGGTGGCGAAGTCCTCGGGCGAGGAAGCGGCCTCATCGGAGTGGTGCGGCGCGGCCACGGTCTCGTCGGTGCTGTTGTCACTGTTGTCACCGCCTGAGTCGGCCGGTCGGCCACCGGAGAGCTCGGCGGAGAAGAGTGCGTCGAGGCTGAGCGGACCGCTGCTCTCACTGCCCTGAGCGTCGTCGGAGGTGCCGGGCGCAGTACTGCTGGAGGTAGTCATGAAGTTTTCCCATATCTGTCCCCTCACTAAGAAAACGGGGACTGCGGCGGAGTGTGGGGGAGGACCTTTTGTCCTCCACTCTTTGCCGTACCTGGCCCACCACACTCGCCCGCACCCGGACTGGCCGGGTGACTCACGGGCTAACACGCACAGACTCACGGGATGCTCTTGCCGCACACCAGGTGCTGCAGAACCCGAACGGGGTCAACAGGGCACGGATCGCTCCTGGGACCAGGTTACGGGAGGACCGGCGCCGCGCCGTCCCCTCGCGGGTCGGATCACAGGTGAGGTCCGTCTCGTGACTCGCTCAGCGGCCCAGCAGGGTGAGGATCCGGCGTCGCAGCTCGCGGTGCTCGTCGGCGGACTCGTCGCGCACGGGCACCTCGATGTCGGCGACGATGCGTGCGGGCCGCTCGGACAGGACGATCACCCGGCCGGACAGGCGCAGAGCCTCGTCGACGTCATGGGTGACCAGGACGGCGGTGAAGCGCTGTGACTCCCACAGCTTGATGATCTCGTCCTGGAGCTGGAGGCGGGTCAGCGCGTCGAGCTTGCCCATGAATCGCCCCGGGTTTGATGGAGGCAGTGATGACACGGAAGGATCACTGTCATGGGACAGAAGAAGTACCCCGATGAGCTGCGCGAGCGAGCCACGAGGATGACCTTGGAGGCACTGGCCGACCCGGCGCGG
>NZ_JAAIJY010000017.1 GCF_011752065.1 Actinomyces sp. ZJ308 | reverse complement strand
CCGAGGCGATCGTGCGGTCCTTCTCAATGACCTCACGCACGACCTGGGCCTTGAACTCCTCTGAGTATTTCGCTGCTGGCATGGTCTCCATCCTATCGACTCACGGGAAGAAAAACTCCCCCTGTCCGAGAAACACCACGCACTCCAGTAAGCCGGAAGGCATTGTCTGGGCTTCCGTACTTGGGGGCGTCGTGGTCGAGGGTGATGGTGTCGCCGCCGGGCTCGGGCCAGACGACGCAGACGGTGGTGGTGCCGGTCTTGGGGGTGTACATGAGACGGAGCTCGGTGAGCGACATGTGTACCTCGGCTCCGGCCGTGAGGTAGTCGGCTGGGAAGATGCGCTCCCCTCCGGCCAGCAGCGTCAGACCGTCAGCGGCCCAGTAGCTGGGCATTCCGCGTCTCTCACCGCGGGTGTTGGAGAGGAGCTCTCCTTCGTCATGGAGGTAGCTGGCGAGGTCGGACGTGTCGTCGGTTCCATGAGCACTGACGACCTGAAGCTGACCAAGGAGGTAGCCGCCGGTGCGGGTGACCTGGTCCAGGGTGATGGTGACTGTGCCTTTGCCGGAGTAGTGGTTGAGGGAGATCCCCTCGGCGCCCTTGGCCACGGCGCCCTTCGCCTCGGGCAGAGAACCACTTCCGCTGCTGGGGGTCGCAGCTGGGTCTTTCGTGGCAGTGCCGCCGGTGGGGGTGAGGGTGATCTCGACGCGTCGGTTGGCGGCCCGGGCCTCGTCGGTGGTGTCGTTGACGCGGGGTTCGCTCTCGCCCTTGCCCGACACGCTGGTCTGCCACTTTCCCAGGTCGGCCAGCTGGCTCAATCGGGTCTGGACAGCTGTGGCCCGCCGCTCGGACAGGGCCTGGTTGTAGGCGTCGTCCTGGACGTCGTCGGTGTGGCCCATGATGGTGAGGCTCCCGCCGTCGGGGTACTGGCCCAGCTGGTTGGCGACGGTCTGGAGCTGAGCCTGGGCTCCGGGGGCCAGGTCGGCGGAGTCCGAGGCGAAGGTGACGTCGCTGGCCAGGGTGACGGTGACGTCCTTGCTCCCGGTGTGGGTGCTGGTGGATCCGTCCAGGGCTCGGGTGTAGCGCTCGATCGGTACCGGGGACGCGAATGTGTCGTTCGGTTTCAGCTTGTCCTGGGAGTAGCTGATGACATCATCGAAGGCCTTGTCCACGGCCTTGAAATCGATGCTGGAGGCTTCAGCGGCGTCGCTGTCGACGACGTCGATGGTGGCGAAGCCTGTCTGGGGGACGAAGACGGTGACCTGCTGGGCATCAACGGGTCCGAAGAGTATGTAGCAGCTGGTCGTCTCGCTGGGTTTGAGGGGCATAGCGTTCGCATAGTTGTCCTTGCCGGTCTGCTCCACACCAGTGGTGGCCTCCCACACCCGACCTGTTTTGAGATCAAGGAGGCGCACTCCACCGCCGGCTATGTAGGAGTCCTGATTACTCCCAGATCGCGATAAGTAGTTGTTCACCTCGAAGATATTGTTGTCGCCCTTTCCGGAGCTGTCAGATGTCGTGACGTCCTTCACTGATAAATCGTCCTTGGCTCGAGCCAGCTTCAGTGCCAGGACGGTGGTGTTCTCATCGCGGCGTACCAGCGGCGAGACCTGGATACCCAGGTGGTGGCCCAGGATATGAGCGTCGAGCTGCTGCCAGCCCTGCGGTGGTGGTGATGGTGCTGGTACGGCGGTGCCCGGTGATCTACCCGCCGAGGCCGACGACGAGGCCGAGCCGGTTTTGCGGCTCGATCTCCCCGGGACCTTGCAGCCGGCCAGGACAAACAGTCCCGCTCCGATGAAGAGGGAACTGGAGAGAAATGCTCGACGACGCATTGGTGCGGGTCCTTTCAGCTGTTCTTGACGGGAATGTCGGTGAGGCGGTAGGCGGTGCCTTTGGGGGAGTACTTGCCTTCGGGGTGGTCGAGGGTGATGGTGTCGCCGCCGGGGTCGGGCCAGGTGACGCAGATGGTGGTGATGCCGCCCTTGAGGTGGTCGGAGACACGTAGCTCGGTCAGGGGGATGTGGGCCTCAAGGTCGGCCTCTTGGTAGTCGGCCGGGAAGATGCGCTCGCCACCGGCGATGAGGGTCAGCCCGTCAGTGGCGTAGAAGGTCGGTAGGGCGCTGCCCTCCTCATCGCGCTGGTTGGCCAGCACTGTTTGGGGGTCCCGGAGCAGCGTCTGGAGTGGGGCTCCGGTGGAGCCGGCCTTGACGGTGCAGGTGAGGGTTCCCAGGAGGTAGCCGCCGGTGCGGGTGACGTGGTCGAGGGCGATGGTGACCTCGCCGCTGGTGTCAGTGCCCTTGGAGGTCAGGGTCACGCCCTCGGGGCCCTTGGCGACGGGGCCTTGCGGGTCGGGTACCTTGCCGCCGCTGCCGGGGGAGGCGGTGGCGTTGTTCCTGGGGGTGGTGCCGCCGGTGGGGGTCAGGGTGATCTCAACGCGTCGATTGGCGGCCCGGGCCTCGTCGGTGGTCTCCTTGATCTTGGGCTCACTCTCGCCTTTTCCGGTGACGGATGTCTGCCACTTGTCGAGCCTGGTGATCTGCTCCAGGCGGGTCTTGACGGCGTTGGCGCGCCGCTCGGAGAGGGCCTGGTTGTAGGCGTCGTCCTGGATGTCGTCGGTGTGGCCCACGATGGTCAGGGTCCCGCCGTCGGGGTACTGGGCGAGCTGACCGGACACGGTCTGCAGCTGGGTGTCGGATGCTGGGGTCAGGTCGGCGGAGTCGGAGGCGAAAGTGACGTCTGATGCGAGGGTGACGGTGACATCCTTGCCGCCGGCTTTGGTGCTGGTGGAGTCGTCCAGGGCCCGGGTGTAGCGCTCGATGGCGACGGGTTCGGCAAGCTCGGTGGCGGGGTTGGGGTACTTGTCGAGCTCGGTCTGGGCGGTGTCCAGGTTGATGTTGGCTTTCTTGGTGGCCTCGGCCTCGAGGATCGAGACGGTGGTGAAGCCGGCCATCGGGACGTAGACGGTGACGGTGTCGACCTTGCCGAAGGACAGGTAGGAGGTGACCTTCTCGCCGGGGGTGAGGTCCATGAACCCGCCACCACCGTCGGTGGCGCTCCACACGCGCCCTGAGCCCAGGTCGAGGAGCTTGACCCCGGAGGCGCCGGCGCCGGGACGATAGATGGACGGGGTCCCTAAGTAGCTCGAGAGGTTGAGCTTGTTGTCGTTGTCACTGAAGGCCGTGGCGTTGATGTCGTCGACGGAGGCGTCGTCGGATGCGCGGGTCAGCTCCAGGGCCATGATCGAGGTGGAGTCGTCCTTGCGGATGACGGGGGAGACTCGCACCGCCACCTTGTGACCCATGACGTGGGCATCGAGCTCCTGCCAGTCCGTGCTGTTGGCCTTTTCCCTGCCACTGGCCGAGGCTGATTCACCCGCCGAGGATCTCGACGACGAAGCGGATCCACCCTTGTTCCTAGACACCCCCGGCAGGTCGCACCCCGCCAGCACCGGTAACCCAAGCCCGGCCAAAGCCGATAGGACGATGAAAGAACGACGAGACGGTGTCGTCAAGGAAACACCGCGTGAATCGAAGAATGCCGAGGCCACAGAAACTCCTTCGGGGAACGCTGGAACTATTCAACGATTGAGCGTAATCAAAATGTGATTACCTTACAAGGGCTGCTCCCCGGGGACTCCCCATCGCTCCACGGGGAGTCCCCGGGTGCTTAGCGCTACTATCCATGGGTACCCCTGTCATATCCGTGTACCACACGCTGTCTCCCCGTGTGTGGCTCCCCATTTGATGGTTGAGGGACGCCGCTTAGGGTTTTGGTGATCCTCAGGTCGAGGTGGCCTGAGCAGTAGCAATGGAGGTCCCATCATGATGAGTGTTTCTCAGCGAGTCCTGGCCATTGTCAGCGCCGTCGGCCTGACGGCGACTCTGGCGTCCTGTGAACTGGCAGGTGGCTCGAGCTCGGACAAAGCCGGTGCGTCGACGTCGGCATCTGCGCCGAAATCTGCGCAGGGCGGGGCGAGTGGTAGTAATGGTAGTGGTGAGGCTATCGAATCACATACCACCAGCATTGACGGTGAGGCCGGGACTGTTTCTCTGAACTCTGTCTCCGGGACGGGGATGACGGTGACGGTCATGTTCTCCGTGACGAATAATGACAAGAAAAATGATATGTGGATCTATGACTCATTCTCCGACGGAGATGACTCGGTTCCTCAGCCCAGCGGAAAGGCGAGTCCGGGAGGGAGTACGAACAACGCCGACGGCCTGACGCTTATTGAGCCGTCCTCCTCGAACGTCTACCGTGTCTCCTACGATTCCCAAGGGGGTTGCCTGTGCTCCAGCGACCTCGCGGAATACGTCAAACCCGGTCAGACGATCGCGC
Organism: Actinomyces sp. ZJ308; assembly: GCF_011752065.1. Taxonomy (GTDB): domain Bacteria; phylum Actinomycetota; class Actinomycetes; order Actinomycetales; family Actinomycetaceae; genus Actinomyces. The sequence continues at coordinate 62,471 of NZ_JAAIJY010000017.1, read as the reverse complement.
TCCAGGCGACCTTCTCCGGTGTTCCGGCAGATGCCAAGAGTGTCACCGTCACCATTCCGAACGGCGGAACCTTCAATAACGTGGCGGTGTCCCGATGAGACAGCGAAGGCTTCGTGCAACCTGGACGACGAATGCGAAGTGCCTCCGTCGGGCTGGGGCGCGGGCGGCGATGGCTGCCGCAGTGAGCGCTGCAGCGTGGTCGGTCTCTGTCGGGGCTGCCGCCCTGCCTATGGCACCACAGGAAGGCCGTCCGGTGGCGGATTCGACTAAGAGCGCTACTCCTAGTCCGACGCCGATCGTCAAGCATCCCGCCAGTGCCGGTCCGGGCAACCCCCGCGTGCTGCAGGCCCTGGACCGTGTTGTCACTCCGGTGTCGCGATCGAGCAGCTCGGACAGCGCGGTCACCTACTCCTCGGACGGTCAGACGACCGTCGCCTCACTGTCCGGTGACGTCACCTTCGACGTTGACTCGGCCACCCTGACCGACCGCGCCAAGCAGGTGCTCGATGAGATCGTCACTCGTTGGAACGGTAAGCCGCCGGCCACGGTCACCGTGGTGGGCCACACCGACTCCGTGGCCGACGACGCCTACAACCAGACGCTCTCCGAGCAGCGGGCCAAGGCGGTGGCGGACTACCTGACCTCCAAGGTGGCGTCCCTGAACGTGCAGTCCTCCGGAAAGGGGGAGAGTGAGCCGGTGGCCTCCGAGACCAACGAGGACGGCAGCGTCAACGAGGCCGGTAAGGCCGCCAACCGCCACGTGGACGTGCGCTGGGGGTGAGGGTGACGACGTCGACCTGGCCCGGCCGGCGGGGTTCAGTCTGGCATGTGAGGGGGCCGGGCGGGCCGGAGCCGGAGTTGGGATCACGCTATATCGCCGCCGGCCAGACCAGGAAGGCGCCGGCGATGAGGTAGGGCCCGTAGGCGATCGAGTCCTTGCGAGTCACTCGTCGGGTGGCGAGGAGGGCGAGGGCGACGATCCCGGCGATGAGGATGCCCGTGATGAATCCGTAGGCGAGCACCCAGGGACTGTGCCAGCCCAGCCACAGCCCGATAACGGCGCAGAGCTTGACATCGCCCATCCCCATTCCGGTACCGATGAGGGCCAGTGCCAGGCTGATCCCGCCGGCCGCCGCCGCCAGCAGCAGGGCCCGCCCGGCGGCGTGAACGGTCTCAGGCCGCCAGATCGCAACGGCTGCTCCGCACATGAGCAGCCAGGTCGTGACCGAGCCCAGAATCCGGTTGGGCAGCAGGTGGGCGACGCTGTCGGTGCTGGCTGCGCAACCCAGAAGCGTGTAGACAGGAAGGGCAACGAGGGTCGATCCGACGGCGCCCGCAGGTACGCCCCACCACGCGGGCCAGCAGCACAGAGCCAGGGCCAGAAGGGCCTGGGGCCTGCTCTCCAGCAGGCCGGGGTGCTTCAGTGCTCGAGGTGCCGGACGTGCCCGCGGATCCTCGCCGTCGGCGTCATTCGAAGGAGTTGTGGGGTCATCGGGTGCGGGGCGCCTGACGTAGCTCCTGGTCCACGTCGATACCGGCCCCGCGACCAGCGCGACGGAGACTGCGGACATCGCTGCCACCATCGCAAGCGGCCAGGGCTGAATCGCTGAGACCGACATCGGAGAGCCTTTCGACGAGCGGGCGGTGAGGCGGTGACGGATGAGGAGCCGAGGCCGCGATGATTGTCCATCATTCTTTCCCCGCAGGTTCCGCGTCGCGGGCACGGATGTGGGCGTGTCCAGCACCACGCCCTCACTGCTCCGCCCTCCCTGGCGCACTCCTGTGCCAAACGGGTAGCCTGGCCGACGGTGCCCGCTGACGGGTCACCGCATCTCCATTCCGTTCCCAGCGACATCGGCTCCGGCTCGGGCCCTCACGGCCTGCCCGGCTCGACATCGTGACGCGGGTCTGCCGCGGCGGGAACCGACGGGCCCCTGACTGCGGGGCTCCGGACGTCGTATCGGGCGTGCCCCGATCCCGGCGGGCCGGCCCTCTCCGCGGTGGCGTGCGCCGTCGAGCCACCGGTGGGGGAGCGGCCCGGCACGCAGGCAGCAGCCAGATACAGACACGTCCCCATGGAGAATGAGTAGTGCCTACCATTCAGCAGCTGGTCCGCAAGGGCCGCTCGACGAAGCGCTCCGCGTCCAAGACGCCGGCGCTCAAGGCCAGTCCGCAGCGCCGTGGCGTGTGCACCCGCGTGTACACCACGACCCCCAAGAAGCCGAACTCCGCCCTTCGTAAGGTCGCCCGTGTGCGCCTGTCCACCGGTATCGAGGTCACGGCCTACATCCCCGGTGAGGGCCACAACCTCCAGGAGCACTCCATCGTGCTCGTGCGCGGTGGTCGTGTGAAGGACCTTCCCGGTGTCCGCTACCACATCGTGCGCGGCGCCCTCGACACCCAGGGTGTCAAGGGCCGTCAGCAGGCACGTTCCAAGTACGGCGCCAAGAAGGAGAAGAAGTAATGCCTCGTAAGGGTCCCGCACCCAAGCGCCCGCTCGTCGTCGACCCCGTCTACGGCTCGCCGGTCGTCACCCAGCTCGTCAACCGCGTCCTGCTGGACGGCAAGAAGTCCACCGCTGAGCGCATCGTCTACGGCGCTCTGGAGGGCGTCCGCTCGAAGACGGACCAGGACCCGGTCTCCGTCCTCAAGCGCGCGCTGGACAACATCCGTCCCGCCCTGGAGGTCCGCTCCCGCCGCGTGGGCGGCGCCACCTACCAGGTGCCCGTCGAGGTCCGCCCCGGCCGCGCCACCACCCTGGCCCTGCGCTGGCTCGTGGACTTCTCCCGCCAGCGCCGCGAGAACACGATGACCGAGCGCCTCATGAACGAGATCCTCGACGCCTCCAACGGCCTGGGCGCCGCGGTCAAGCGCCGCGAGGACATGCACCGCATGGCCGAGTCCAACAAGGCCTTCGCCCACTACCGCTGGTAATGCCGGTAGCAGCTCCGTACCCCACACGAACGAAGGACACCACAAGTGGCACTTGACGTGCTGACAGACCTCACCAAGGTCCGCAACATCGGCATCATGGCCCACATCGATGCCGGTAAGACCACCGTGACAGAGCGCATCCTGTTCTACACGGGCATCAACTACAAGATCGGCGAGACGCACGACGGCGCCTCGACGATGGACTGGATGGAGCAGGAGCAGGAGCGCGGTATCACCATCACCTCCGCGGCCACCACCTGCTTCTGGAAGAACAACCAGATCAACATCATCGACACCCCCGGCCACGTGGACTTCACGGTCGAGGTCGAGCGCTCCCTGCGCGTGCTCGACGGCGCCGTCGCGGTCTTCGACGGCAAGGAGGGTGTGGAGCCGCAGTCCGAGACGGTGTGGCGCCAGGCGGACAAGTACAACGTCCCGCGCATCTGCTACATCAACAAGATGGACAAGCTGGGCGCCGACTTCGACTTCTCCGTCCAGACCATCCGGGACCGCCTCCACGCCACCCCGATCGTCCTCAACTTCCCGATCGGCGCCGAGAACGAGTTCTCCGGCCTCGTCGACGTCCTGGAGATGCGGGCCATCCGCTTCCCCGAGAAGGACGCCGACGGCAAGGACACCCGCGGTTCCGTCGTCGAGTACGAGGAGATCCCCTCCGAGCTCGTCGCCAAGGCCGAGGAGCTGCGCGGCCAGCTGGTCGAGACGGTCGCCGAGGCCGACGATACCCTTATGGAGAAGTACCTCGAGGGTGAGGAGCTCAGCGTCGCCGAGCTCAAGGCCGGCATCCGCAAGCTCACCGTGGCCGGCGAGGCCTTCCCGGTCCTGGCCGGGTCCGCCTTCAAGAACAAGGGCATCCAGCCCGTGCTCGACGCCGTCCTGGACTACCTGCCCTCCCCGCTCGACGTCCCCGATGTCGAGGGCCACGCCGTCGGCAACGAGGAGGAGGTGCTCACCCGCCCGGCCGACGAGAAGGCCCCCTTCTCCGCCCTGGCCTTCAAGGTGGCCACCCACCCCTTCTACGGCAAGCTCGTCTACGTGCGCGTCTACTCCGGCAAGGTCGCTCAGGGCGAGATGGTCCTCAACGCCACCAAGGGCAAGAAGGAGCGCATCGGAAAGCTCTTCCAGATGCACTCCAACAAGGAGAACCCGGTGGAGGAGGCCCACGCCGGCCACATCTACGCCTTCATCGGCCTCAAGGACGTCACCACCGGTGACACCCTGTGCGCCCAGGGTTCCCCGATCGTCCTGGAGTCCATGACCTTCCCGGCCCCGGTCATCCACGTGGCCATCGAGCCCAAGACCAAGGGCGACCAGGAGAAGCTGGGTGTGGCCATCCAGAAGCTCTCCGAGGAGGACCCCACCTTCACCGTCTCCCTCGACGAGGAGACCGGCCAGACCGTCATCGGCGGTATGGGCGAGCTCCACCTGGACGTCTTCGTGGACCGCATGCGCCGCGAGTTCAAGGTCGAGGCCAACGTGGGCGCCCCGCAGGTCGCCTACCGCGAGACCATCCGCAAGAAGGTGGACAAGGTCGAGTACACCCACAAGAAGCAGACGGGTGGCTCCGGCCAGTTCGCCAAGGTGCAGATGAGCTTCGAGCCCCTCGTGGCCGAGGAGGTTGCCGAGACCGCCGACGGCGAGAAGGCGCACTACGAGTTCGCCAACGCCGTCACCGGTGGCCGCGTGCCCCGTGAGTACATCCCCAGCGTGGACGCCGGGGTCCAGGACGCCATGCTCACCGGTGTCCTGGCCGGCTACCCGATGGTGGACATCAAGGCCACCCTCATCGACGGCGCCTACCACGAGGTCGACTCCTCCGAGATGGCCTTCAAGATCGCCGGTTCCATGGCCTTCAAGGAGGGTGCCAAGAAGGCCTCGCCGGTCCTCCTCGAGCCCGTCATGGCCGTCGAGGTCCGTACTCCCGAGGAGTACATGGGCGACGTCATCGGTGACCTCAACTCCCGTCGCGGCATGATCGCCTCGATGGAGGACGCCGTCGGCGTCAAGGTCATCCGCGCCAACGTCCCTCTGTCCGAGATGTTCGGCTACGTCGGCGACCTGCGCTCCAAGACGCAGGGACGTGCCGTCTACTCCATGACCTTCGACTCCTACGCCGAGGTTCCCAAGAACGTCGCCGACGAGATCATCGCCAAGGTCAGGGGCGCCTGACGTCCGCGCACCGGGGTCCGCTGCGGCTGCACGCAATCGTGGCGGACCCCGGCCCGGCGGCGCCCCTGCGCGCCGGCGGGACCCAGTTCAGTAAGATTTCCAACATCCACCAGTAGAGACTCTCGACGCCCGGACGGCTAGCATGTGTGCTAGTCGAATCCCGACGAAGAGAACTACCCGAGTCCCAGGAGGACACCAGTGGCCAAGGCCAAGTTCGAGCGGACCAAGCCGCACGTCAACATCGGAACGATCGGTCACGTCGACCACGGCAAGACGACGCTGACCGCTGCGATCTCCAAGGTTCTGCACGACGAGTACCCCGAGCTGAACCCCTTCACCCCCTTCGACGAGATCGACAAGGCTCCTGAGGAGCGTCAGCGCGGTATCACCATCAACATCGCGCACGTCGAGTACGAGACCGACAAGCGTCACTACGCGCACGTCGACGCCCCCGGTCACGCCGACTACATCAAGAACATGATCACCGGTGCCGCCCAGATGGACGGCGCGATCCTCGTGGTCGCCGCCACCGACGGCCCGATGGCCCAGACCCGCGAGCACGTCCTGCTCGCCCGCCAGGTGGGCGTCCCCGCCCTCCTCGTGGCCCTCAACAAGTCCGACATGGTGGACGACGAGGAGCTCCTCGACCTGGTCGAGATGGAGGTGCGCGAGCTGCTCTCCTCCCAGGACTACGACGGCGACGAGGCTCCCGTCATCCGCGTCTCCGCTCTCAAGGCCCTCGAGGGCGACGCCGAGTGGGCCGGCAAGATCAAGGAGCTCATGGACGCGGTGGACGAGTACATCCCCACCCCCGAGCGTGACATGGACAAGCCCTTCCTCATGCCCATCGAGGACGTCTTCACCATCACCGGTCGCGGCACCGTCGTCACCGGTCGTGTGGAGCGCGGCAAGCTCCCGATCAACTCCGAGGTCGAGATCCTCGGTATCCGTGAGGCCCAGAAGACCACGGTCACCGGTATCGAGATGTTCCACAAGCAGATGGACGAGGCCTGGGCCGGCGAGAACTGCGGTCTGCTCCTGCGTGGCACCCGTCGCGAGGACGTCGAGCGCGGCCAGGTCGTCTGCAAGCCCGGCTCCATCACCCCGCACACCGAGTTCGAGGGCCACGTCTACATCCTCACCAAGGACGAGGGCGGCCGCCACAACCCCTTCTACTCGAACTACCGTCCGCAGTTCTACTTCCGGACCACGGACGTCACCGGTGTCATCACCCTCCCCGAGGGCACCGAGATGGTCATGCCCGGTGACACCACCGAGATGTCCGTCCAGCTCATCCAGCCCATCGCCATGGAGGAGGGCCTCGGCTTCGCCATCCGTGAGGGTGGCCGCACCGTCGGCTCCGGCCGCGTCACCAAGGTCATCAAGTGACCCACTGACGCTCCGCGCCTACGCGTAGCACCAGACCTCCCCGGTCGGAACACTCGTTCCGACCGGGGAGGTCTTTTCGTGTGCCGTTGATGTCGACCACGGTGCCGACCGGAAATGGGAATAGTCATGCAAATGACATCGCCTCCGAAGTTTCGTGATGCGGGCGTAATGAATGGCGTCGCAATGCAGTAACGGACGATTTCAGATCAATTACCGCGCCTGTTTTTCTTCGGTGCGTCGGCTAGTTTATCGGCTGTCCCCAGGTGTATGGACGTAGGCGCATGTCAGCGCGCGATACCAGTGCCGTTCCGTTCTCGCCATCACTGCCGGACTCCTCAGGAGGCGCCGTCGCCGCAACCTCGACTGATCCGCCCGCCGACTCTCGCAAGGAGCGTCGGAGGTGCCGGTGACGCTGTCGGACGAGACGGAACCGTCCACCGGAGAACACACTCCCTATCCGCATTTCTGACACGCGTTCGCATCTCCCCGCGGCGCACAGTGAGAGGAAATCCCGACCCATGAAGCACAACGCCAGCACACTGGGGCGTCGGGCTGCCGCCGCAGCCGGTGTCCTCACCCTGGCCCTCCTCGGCCTGGCCCCCACGGCCCATGCCGAGGACCCGAACTACGGCAACATCAAGGAGGACGCGATTGGCTCCTTGACGATCCACAAGCACCTCAACGGTGATGGTCGACCGATCGGTCGCGCTGACGGTACGAGCAGCGACGAGGCCCCGATCCCTGCGCCGAACCCTCTGACGAGGCCGCAGCGGGCCGAGGGAATCATCGAGTCCGAGCCTTTCCAAGTGACGCCCGTCCTGCAGACAGCCAAGGGCGCCCCCGTCTCCGGCGTGCAGTTCACCGCCTACCCGATCGCCGGGATCAACCTCAAGGAGTCCACCGACTGGGACAAGGTGAGCGCTCTGTCCGCCCCCGATGCCATCCCGGACGCCGCCTGCGCCGATCCTGCCAAGCCCGTGCTGGACGGCTACACCTTCGAGGCGGGAATGACTTCCCCTGACACCAACGGCGATGGCGTGGCCACCATCTCCAACATGCCGGTCAAGGCCTACCTGGTCTGCGAGACCAAGACCCCCGGAGACATCGTTCAGAAGGCCAAGCCCTTCGTTGTGACCATCCCTCACCCCAACGCTCAGGGAGGGAGCTACTGGCTCTACGACGTCCACGTCTACCCCAAGAATGAGAAGATCGAGGTCTCCAAGAGCATCCAGGACCAGAGTGTCAACGGCTACGGCCTTGGCTCCAAGGTCCGCTTCCCGGTCACCTCGACCCTGCCGAAGCTGGATGACACCTCCTACTACAAGTACTTCCAGCTCAAGGACGTCCTGGACACGCGCCTCACCGGCGCAACCGCCACGGACATCACACTTGACGGGGCGACCCTCGACGCCGCTGACTACAAGGTGGCCACCGACGGTCAGACCGTGACGGTGACCTTCACCAAGGAGGGACTGGCCAAGCTCAAGGCGGCCCCGGGCAAGAAGGTCCAGGCTATCTTCGAGGGTACCGTTGCTTCGATCGGTAACGGCGCGATCACCAACACCGCCCAGCTCATCTCCGACACCACCTACGCTGCCACGCCTCCGGAGCCGAGTGACCCCCCGGCCAACCCCAACAACCCGCCGACGACCGACGAGGTGACCTCCAACTGGGGCGACCTCATGGTTCGCAAGGTGGACGGCGACCTCAGTGCGGCCGGTATCGGCCTCAAGGGGGCTGAGTTCCAGATCTTCAAGGCCAAGGACGCCTACGCCGGAACCTGCTCCAAGGAGAAGGAGGGCGACGCGATCGCCGTTGGTGGTAAGACCACCTTCACCACCGACACCGACGGATCCTTCACAATCACAGGCCTCTTCGTCTCCGACTCCGTCGACGGGGCGGAACGCGACAACAAGGTCGGTGCCACGGAGCGCTGCTACGTCCTGGTCGAGACCAAGGCACCGGCTGGCTTCGTCCTGCCTTCGGGTGAGGACGCTATGACCGCCGTCAAGATCCAGGCCGGTTCCGTTCTGTCGGACAACGTCACCATCGACAACTTCAAGCAGAGGGTTCCCGGTCTGCCCCTGACCGGTGCCAACGGCATGCTCATCCTGACCGCCTCCGGTGCGGCCCTGCTGATGATCGCCGTCGGCTCCGTGCTCGTGGCCCGTTACCGCGAGCGCAAGCGGACCGCGGAGCTCGCCGTCTGATGACGACCGCCGTCGGCCGGGGCTCGTGGACCCCGGCCGACGGACACCGCCGAGAAGGCCTGTCCTCACGAACGTCCTCATCAGGCTGTGACCGTGACTGCGACCATGAGGCCATGAGCTGAACGGCAGCGCTGCGGGCGCCCGACCAACCGCGGTTCGTCGGGCGCCCGCGCCATCAGTGCGATCTCGCACCATTTGATCCCGGACAACGACCCTGGAAGCGCACGAGGCCCCATGATCTCCCGCACCGCACGCAAGCCCCGCACCGCCCGGCCCCCGCGCTCGCGCGCCTCGAGCGTCCAGAAGCACCGTCGCCCCCGCGCCTGGCGCCTGTCGGTCTCAGCCCTCATCACCTCGATCATGGCGGTCATCGGCATGGGGCTCCTGACCTACCCGACGGCGGCCTCCTGGATCTCCCAGTACAACCAGTCGAAGGTGACTGCCGACTACGCCGCCCAGGTCGACGACGCCCGACCCGACGCCAGGACCCAGATCGCCCAGGCGCACGCCTACAACGAGGCGCTCTCCGCCGGCGCGGTCCTGGAGGCCAACAACCATGTTCCCACCGGCGCCGGTTCCAGCTCCGACACCTCACTGAGCTACGCCTCCATCCTCAAGGCCAATGATGAGGGGCTCATGGCGCGCCTCAAGATCCCCTCCATCTCCCTGGACCTGCCCGTCTACCACGGCACCGCCGACGACACCCTGCTCAAGGGACTCGGCCACCTGGAGGGCACCTCGCTGCCGGTCGGGGGAGAGGGCACGCGCTCGGTCATCACCGGGCACCGCGGCCTGGCCGAGGCCACCATGTTCACCCACCTGGACAGGGTGAAGAACGGTGACAGCCTCATCATCGAGGTCTTCGGCGAGGTCCTCACCTACCGGGTCACCAGCACCAAGGTCGTCGAGCCCGAGGAGACCGAGGCCCTGCGCGTCGAGGCCGGCAAGGACCTGCTCACCCTGGTGACCTGCACGCCGCTGGGCATCAACACCCACCGCATCCTGCTGACCGGCGAGCGCATCTACCCCACCCCGGCCGCCGACGTCGCCGCAGCCGGCAAACGGCCCGAGGTTCCCACCTTCCCCTGGTGGATCGTCGCGCTGGTGGGCGGCCTCGTCGTCGTCGGCCTCTACCTGTGGCGCTCGGGCTACGCGGCCGCTCGGACCAAGGAGCGCGCCCTGGCCCTCAAGCGCGGTGAGGAGCAGGAGCCGCGGCCCCAGACCTGGGAGGAGCAGATGCGCAACTGGATGGACGACGACGCCGGCGTCGAGCCCCGGCGCTGGTTCACCGACCTGCCGGTCCCACCACAGGTCTCCGAGGCGGAGAATCTGAGGCTTCTGGAGGAGATCGCATCCCTGTCGGAGCCTCCAGGCAGATCAGATGATCAGGAGCTCATCGACACCACCGAGATCCCGGCACTGACCGCGACACGCCCGAGCGCGGGTGCCAGTGGGCGGACTCACAGCCTCTAGGCGCCATCTCGGGTTCCGCTGCCCGTGCGGGCCCTGATAGCGTAATCCGGCCGGCCAAGGCATGCGTTCGCATGCTCCTGGCTGTGCCGCCCCGGGGTCACCCGGGATCCATTCTGACGGACCCGTTCCTCCTGAACGGGTTTCCGTGTGTCCAGACCGGTTCGCCGCCCTCCTCCCGGGGAGCAGCGTGTGTCGCCCAGCGACACGCCCGAGCGCGTGGACCGGCCAGAAGCAAGTACAAGAGAGGTTAGGCGCCATGGCGGGACAGAAGATCCGCATCCGGCTCAAGTCCTACGACCACGAGGTCATCGACTCCTCGGCGCGCAAGATCGTCGACGTCGTGACCCGCGCTGGTGCGACGGTCGTGGGCCCGGTGCCGCTGCCGACCGAGAAGAACGTGTTCTGCGTGATCCGGTCGCCGCACAAGTACAAGGACAGCCGCGAGCACTTCGAGATGCGCACGCACAAGCGGCTGATCGACATCGTCGACCCGACGCCCAAGGCCGTCGACTCGCTCATGCGTCTCGACCTGCCCGCTGACGTCAACATCGAGATCAAGCTCTGAGGACTGCCATGACAACGCTTAACACGCCGGCTGCCGCCGCGCCTGCCAAGGCGCTGCTCGGCACCAAGCTCGGCATGACGCAGATCTGGGACGAGAACGGGGTCCTGCGCCCCGTGACCGTCGTCCGGGTCGACACCAACGTCGTGACCCAGGTCCGCACCATCGAGACCGATGGCTACGAGGCCGTTCAGCTCGCCTTCGGCGACATCGACGCCAAGAAGGTCACCAAGCCGCTCGCCGGTCACTTCGCCAAGGTCGGGGTCGAGCCCCGCCGCCACGTGGCCGAGGTGCGCACCTCCCTGGCATCGGAGTTCACCCCCGGCCAGGAGCTGGCCGCCGACACCTTCGAGGTCGGCCAGCTGGTCGACGTCACCGGGACCTCCAAGGGCAAGGGGTTCGCCGGTGTCATGAAGCGCCACGGCTTCGCCGGTGTGGGCGCCTCCCACGGTGCTCACCGCAACCACCGCAAGCCCGGCTCCATCGGTGCCTGCGCCACCCCCGGCCGCATCTTCAAGGGCCTGCGCATGGCCGGCCGCATGGGCCACGCGCGCCGCACCGTCCAGAACCTCAAGATCCGCGGCGTCGACGTTGACAAGGGCGTTCTGCTCGTCAACGGCGCGATCCCCGGCCCCAAGGGCTCGGTCGTCGTCGTCCGCACCGCCGTGAAGGGAGCCTGAGACCATGACTGAGGCACTCACCGTCGACGTCGTCGACTCCGCGGGCAAGAAGACCGGCAGCGTCGAGCTGCCCGCCGAGGTCTTCGACGCCCCCCTCAACATCCCGCTCATGCACCAGGTGGTCGTCGGCCAGCTGGCCGCGGCCCGTCAGGGTACCCACGCCACCAAGACCCGCGGCGACGTCCGCGGCGGTGGCCGCAAGCCCTACCGCCAGAAGGGCACTGGCCGCGCCCGCCAGGGCTCGACCCGCGCTCCGCAGTTCGTCGGCGGCGGTACCGTCCACGGTCCCCAGCCGCGCGACTACAGCCAGCGGACCCCCAAGAAGATGAAGGCCGCCGCCCTGCGCAGCGCCCTGTCCGACCGCGCCCGCAACGGCCGCGTCCACGTCATCACCGAGTTCGTCACCACCACGGTGCCCTCCACCAAGAACGCCCTGGTCGCGCTGCGCAACCTCACCGACCGCAAGGCCCTGGTGATCGTGGACCGTCAGGACGACCTGTCCAGGCTCAGCCTGCGCAACGCCCCCGAGGCGCACGTCCTGTGGGCCGACCAGCTCAACACCTACGACGTCCTCAAGTCCGACGACGTCGTCTTCACGGCCTCTGGCCTGGATGCGTTCCTGGGCAAGGGTGAGGAGGAGTCCAAGTGAGCCTCGAGAAGTCCAAGAACCCCCGCGACGTCATCATCGCGCCGGTGGTCTCCGAGAAGTCCTACGCCTGCATGGACCGTGGCCAGTACACGTTCATCGTGGCGCCAGGATCCAACAAGACCGAGATCAAGCAGGCCGTCGAGGCCATCTTCAACGTCAGGGTCTCCTCGGTGAACACCATCAACCGCAAGGGCAAGACGCACCGCACCCGCACCGGGATCGGCAAGTCCAAGGACACCCGCCGTGCGATCGTCACCCTGCGCGAGGGGACCATCGACATCTTCGGTGATGTGGCCTAGTGCGCCACGGAAGGTAAAGGACCGATATGGGAATCCGTAAGTACAAGCCCACGACCCCGGGTCGTCGCGGCGCCTCCGTGGCCGACTTCGTGGAGATCACGCGCAGCACGCCCGAGAAGTCGCTGGTGCGCCCGCTGAGCAAGTCCGGTGGACGCAACTCCTCCGGCCGCATCACCACCCGCCACAAGGGCGGTGGCCACAAGCGCGCCTACCGTCTCATCGACTTCCGTCGCCACGACAAGGACGGCGTGCCCGCCAAGGTCGCTCACATCGAGTACGACCCCAACCGCACCGCGCGCATCGCCCTGCTGCACTACGTGGACGGCGAGAAGCGCTACATCATCGCCCCGAACAAGCTCCGTCAGGGCGACGTCGTCGAGGCCGGCCCCAACGCCGACATCAAGCCCGGCAACAACCTCCAGCTGCGTCACATCCCCACCGGTACGGTCGTCCACGCGGTCGAGCTGCGTCCCGGTGGCGGAGCCAAGATCGCCCGCAGCGCCGGCACCTCCGTCCAGCTGGTCGCCAAGGAGGGCAAGTACGCGCAGCTGCGCATGCCCTCCGGGGAGATCCGCAACGTGGAGGCCGCCTGCCGCGCCACCATCGGCGAGGTCGGCAACGCCGAGCAGTCCAACATCAACTGGGGCAAGGCCGGCCGCATGCGCTGGAAGGGCGTGCGCCCGACCGTCCGCGGTGTCGTCATGAACCCGGTGGACCACCCGCACGGTGGTGGTGAGGGCAAGACCTCCGGTGGTCGTCACCCCGTCTCGCCGTGGGGCAAGCCCGAGGGCCGCACCCGTCGTCCCAACAAGTCCAGCGACCGCCTCATCGTGCGTCGTCGTCGGACCGGCAAGAAGCGCTGATAGGAGCCTGAATCATGCCGCGTAGTCTGAAGAAGGGTCCCTTCGTCGACGACCACCTCATCAAGAAGGTGGACGCTCAGAACGAGAAGGGCACCAAGAACGTCATTAAGACCTGGTCCCGCCGTTCGGTCATCACGCCGGACTTCCTGGGGCACACCTTCGCCGTCCACGACGGTCGCAAGCACGTGCCGGTCTTCGTTACCGAGTCCATGGTGGGCCACAAGCTCGGTGAGTTCGCTCCGACCCGCACCTTCCGCGGGCACGTCAAGGACGACCGCAAGTCGCGTCGCTGACGGACGTCGGAAAGTTTGAGAGGCAGAGAACATGGAAGCCAAGGCGCAGGCCAAGTACGTGCGCTGCACGCCGATGAAGGCGCGTCGGGTCGTGGACGTCGTCCGCGGCAAGCGCGCCGTCGAGGCCGTCAACGTGCTCCGATTCGCCCCGCAGGCCGCTGCGGTGCCGGTGCGCAAGGTCCTCGAGTCCGCAATCGCCAACGCCCGGTTCAAGGCTGAGCGTGACGGTGAGCGTTTCGACGAGAACGACCTGTTCATCATCGAGGCGTTCGCCGACGAGGGTCCCACCCTGAAGCGGTTCCGTCCCCGGGCACAGGGCCGGGCCAGCAGGATCCTCAAGCGCACCAGCCACATCACCGTCATCGTCGGGGACAAGTCCGACGCCGCAACGAAGGAAGGAGCCCGGTAATGGGGCAGAAGGTCAACCCGACCGGGTTCCGCCTGGGCATCACCACGGACCACCGCTCGCGCTGGTTCGCCGACTCCACCAAGCCCGGTCAGCGCTACCGCGACTTCGTGGAGGAGGATGTCAAGATCCGCCGCCTCATGGAGGACGGCATGGAGCGGGCCGGTATCTCCAAGGTCGACATCGAGCGCACCCGTGACCGCGTGCGCGTCGACCTGCACACCGCCCGTCCCGGCATCGTCATCGGTCGGCGCGGGGCCGAGGCCGAGCGCCTGCGCGGTCAGCTCGAGAAGCTGACCGGCAAGCAGGTCCAGCTCAACATCCTCGAGGTCAAGAGCCCCGACCTGGACGCCCAGCTGGTCGCCCAGGGCATCGCCGAGCAGCTCGCCTCCCGCGTGTCCTTCCGTCGCGCGATGCGCAAGGGCATGCAGTCCGCGATGCGCGCCGGTGCCAAGGGCATCCGGGTGCAGTGCTCCGGCCGCCTGGGCGGCGCCGAGATGAGCCGCAGCGAGTTCTACCGCGAGGGGCGCGTGCCGCTGCACACCCTGCGCGCGAACATCGACTACGGCTTCTACGAGGCCAAGACCACCTTCGGCCGCCTCGGCGTCAAGGTGTGGATCTACAAGGGCGACATCACCGAGCGTGAGTTCGCCCGCCAGCAGGCCGAGTCCGGCTCCCGTGGCCGGGGCCGGGGCGAGCGCCGCGGCGGCCGTCGTGGCGACCGCGGTGAGCGCGGTTCGCGTCAGAACACCGAGCAGCAGCAGGCCGCCGAGCAGACGCCGGCCGCCGAGACCGCTGCCGCAGACCAGGGAACGGAGGCCTGAGCCGTGCTCATTCCCCGCCGGACCAAGTTCCGCAAGCAGCACCGCCCGCACCGCACGGGCCTTTCCAAGGGCGGCAACCAGATCGCCTTCGGTGAGTACGGCATCCAGGCTCTCGAGCCCGCCTACATCACCAACCGCCAGATCGAGGCGGCCCGTATCGCCATGACCCGCCACATCAAGCGTGGCGGCAAGGTGTGGATCAACATCTTCCCGGACCGCCCCCTGACCAAGAAGCCCGCCGAGACCCGTATGGGTTCCGGTAAGGGTGCACCCGAGTGGTGGATCGCCAACGTCAAGCCCGGACGCATCCTGTTCGAGCTCGGCGGTGTCGACGAGGCCCTCGCCCGCGAGGCCATGCGCCGCGCACAGCACAAGCTTCCGATGAAGACCCGTTTCGTGACTCGTGAGGGTGGTGACGTCTGATGGCAATCGGTTCCAAGGGCCTGACCCCCGCCGACCTCGACGGCATGGACAACGAGCGCCTCGCCGAGGAGCTCTCCAAGGCCAAGGCCGAGCTGTTCAACCTCCGGTTCGCCTCGGCGACCGGCCAGCTCGAGGACCACGGACGTCTCAAGGCTGTGCGTCGCGACATCGCCCGTATCTACACGATCGTGCGCGAGCGTGAGCTCGGTATTCGCACCGCCCCGAGCACGGAGGAGTCCAAGTGAGCGAGCAGACCAGCACTGAGAACGTCGAGCAGGCCACCGAGCGCCCCCAGCGCAAGGTGCGTCGCGGCTACGTCGTCTCCGACAAGATGGACAAGACGGTGGTCGTCCTCGTCGAGGAGCGCTACAAGCACTCCCTGTACGGCAAGGTTCTCCGTCGCTCCAAGAAGGTCAAGGTCCACGACGAGAACAACGAGGCCGGCGTCGGCGATCTCGTCTCCATCATGGAGACCCGCCCGCTGAGCGCCACCAAGCACTTCCGCCTCCTGGAGATCCTCGAGCGCGCCAAGTGACCCTCGGCTGAACGCCGGCTCGACGACGTCGAAACGGCCCCCGACGCCGCAGCATCCCACCCGGGAGGCTGCGGCGTCGTCGTGCTCCCGGGGCTCGATGAATGAGCCGGGAGACCGGGAAAAGCCGGTGAGCAAAGGCACAGGGCGGGGTGGTGGTCTCAGGTACCGCTTGATGCGGCGGCTGGACTAGGCTAATGGAGTTGCGCGCGCCCTCGGTGCGCCCGGCAGAGACCTCGTGCATTCTGCGCCTGTGTCTGCCGGGAGAGCGTACCGCGGACATCCCCCATCCCTGGGTCGGCCTCGTGCGGCCTGCGGCCGGGGGAGACGTGCGCAAGACCAGAAGAACGTTCGGCCAGGCTCGGGAGCTTCCTGAGAACCGGCTCGACGACAGGAGAACACTCAATGATCCAGCAGGAGTCGCGACTGAAGGTCGCCGACAACACCGGTGCCAAGGAGATCCTTTGCATCCGTGTTCTCGGTGGATCGGGTCGGCGCTATGCGGGTATCGGCGACACGATCGTCGCCACCGTCAAGGACGCCATTCCCGGCGGCAACGTGAAGAAGGGCGAGGTCGTCAAGGCCGTCGTCGTGCGTGCCCGCAAGGAGCGTCGTCGTCCCGACGGCTCATACATCCGCTTCGACGAGAACGCCGCCGTCATCCTCAAGAACGACGGAGAGCCGCGCGGTACGCGCATCTTCGGCCCCGTCGGCCGTGAGCTTCGCGAGAAGAAGTTCATGCGCATCGTCTCGCTCGCCCCGGAGGTGATCTGAACATGGCACGCATCAAGAAGGGCGACCAGGTCATCGTCATCGCCGGTAAGGACAAGGGCAAGACCGGCCGCGTCCTGGAGGTCCTCAAGGGCACTGACCGTGTCATCGTCGAGGGCGTCCAGCGCGTTACCAAGCACACCAAGGTGGGGCAGTCCCAGCAGGGCGCCCGCACCGGCGGCATCGAGACCGTTGAGGCGCCCATCCACGCCTCCAACGTCATGCTCGTCGACCCCAAGACCAAGAAGCGCACCCGCGTGGGCTTCCGCGTCGAGGAGGGCGTGCGTCCCAACGGCCGCAAGCGCACCGTCCGCGTGCGCTACGCCAAGAAGAGCGGGGAGGACCTGTGACCATGGCTGACAAGACCACCCCCCGTCTCAAGACGAAGTACACCGAGGAGGTGCGCCCCGCCCTGCTCAAGGAGTTCCACCACGACAACGTGATGGAGGTCGGGCGCGTCGTCAAGGTCGTCGTCAACATGGGTGTGGGCGAGGCCGCCCACGACTCCAAGATGATCGAGGGCGCCGTGCGCGACCTCGCCGCCATCACGGGTCAGAAGCCCCAGGTCACCCGGGCCCGCAAGTCCATCGCGCAGTTCAAGCTGCGTGAGGGCATGCCGATCGGCGCGCACTCCACGCTGCGCGGTGACCGCATGTGGGAGTTCCTGGACCGCCTGGTGTCGATCTCCCTGCCCCGCATCCGCGACTTCCGCGGGCTCAGCCCCAAGCAGTTCGACGGGAACGGCAACTACACCTTCGGTCTGACCGAGCAGGCCGTCTTCCACGAGATCGACCAGGACCAGATCGACCGCGTCCGCGGCATGGACATCACCGTGGTGACCACGGCCAAGACCGACGAGGAGGCCCGCTCGCTGCTCAAGCAGCTCGGCTTCCCCTTCAAGGAGAAGTGACATGGCGAAGACCGCTCTGATTGAGAAGGCGAACCGCAAGCCCAAGTTCGGTGTCCGTGCCTACACGCGCTGCCAGCGCTGCGGCCGCCCGCACTCGGTGTACCGCAAGTTCGGCCTGTGCCGTATCTGCCTGCGTGAGATGGCCCTTCGCGGCGAGCTCCCGGGCGTGAGCAAGTCCAGCTGGTAAGAACTTACGTCGCAGGTCCGGTAAGGAAACCACGACGAGGAAGGGCCAAGGCCCACTCATGACAATGACAGACCCCATCGCAGACATGCTGACCCGTCTGCGCAACGCAAACAGCGCCTACCACGACACCGTGTCGATGCCGTCGAGCAAGCTCAAGGTGAACATCGCTGAGATGCTCAAGTCCGAGGGCTACATCGCCGGCTACGAGGTCACGGACGCGGAGGTCGGCAAGACGCTCACGCTGAGCCTCAAGTACGGAGCCAACCGCCAGCGGGCCATCCAGGGCCTGCGCCGGATCTCCAAGCCCGGCCTGCGCGTCTACGCCAAGTCCACCAACCTGCCCAAGGTCCTCGGCGGCCTGGGAGTGGCGATCCTGTCCACCTCCTCCGGCCTCCTGACCGACAGGCAGGCCGAGTCGCGAGGCGTGGGCGGCGAAGTCCTCGCCTACGTCTGGTAAGAGAAGGAACGGAGGAAAACCATGTCTCGTATCGGACGGCTCCCCGTTCCGGTTCCCGCCGGAGTGGACGTCACCATCGAAGGCCAGGACGTGACGGTCAAGGGCCCCAAGGGCACCCTGTCCCGCACGATCAGCGAGCCCCTGAGCGTCACTCGCCAGGAGGACGGCTCCATCCTGGTCACGAGTCCCGACGACGAGCGCCGCTCGCGCTCGCTGCACGGACTGTCGCGCACCCTTATCAACAACATGGTGGTCGGCGTCACCGAGGGCTACTCCAAGCAGCTCGAGATCGTCGGCACCGGTTACCGCGTTGCGGCCAAGGGCCAGGGCATCGAGCTCTCCCTCGGCTTCTCCCACACCGTGACCGTCGAGCCCCCCGAGGGCATCACCTTCACGGTCGACGGCAACCTGAAGATCACCGTCTCCGGTATCTCCAAGGAGCAGGTCGGCGAGGTCGCGGCGAACATTCGCAAGATCCGCCCGCCGGAGCCCTACAAGGGCAAGGGCGTGCGCTACGCCGGCGAGAACGTGCGCCGCAAGGTCGGAAAGGCTGGTAAGTGACCATGGCTTACTCGATCAAGAGGGGCAAGGGCAACCCCCGCGCCATCGCCCGCAAGATCCGCCACCAGCGCGTGCGCAAGCACATCTCCGGCACCCCCGAGCGTCCCCGCCTGGTGGTCACCCGGTCCAACCGCCACATGGTGGCCCAGGTCGTCGACGACACCATCGGCCACACCCTGTGCGCCGCCTCCACCCTGGAGGAGGCCGCCAAGGGCGTCGAGGGCCACAAGGTGGGCGCCGCCCACAAGGTCGGCGAGCTCATCGCCGAGCGTGCCAAGGCGCTGGGCATTGAGGCAGTCGTGTTCGACCGCGGCGGCAACAAGTACCACGGCCGTGTCGCGGCCGTCGCCGAGGGCGCCCGCGAGGGCGGCCTGAAGCTGTGAGCACTAAGACGACGAGAAAGCAGAGGAACATCTGATGGCTGCACCGCAGCGAGACAGGTCCGCGTCGTCCGACGGCTCGGCCCAGCGCGAGAACGACGAGCGCCGGGGCGAGGGCCGCGGCCGCCGCGACCGCAACAACGACCGCCGCGACCGTGGTCGCGGCAACGACGACAAGTACATCGAGCGCGTCGTCGCCATTAACCGCGTGTCCAAGGTCGTCAAGGGCGGCCGCCGCTTCACCTTCACGGCCCTCGTGGTCGTCGGTGACGGTGAGGGCACCGTCGGCGTGGGCTACGGCAAGGCGAAGGAAGTTCCCGCCGCCATCGCCAAGGCCGTCGAGATCGCGAAGAAGAACTTCTTCCACGTCCCGATGATCCGCCGCACCATCCCGCACCTGGTCCAGGGCGAGGACTCCGCCGGAGTCGTCCTCCTGCGCCCGGCCTCCCCCGGTACCGGTGTTATCGCCGGTGGTCCGGTGCGCGCCGTGCTGGACTGCGCCGGTGTCCACGACATCCTGTCCAAGTCGCTGGGCTCCTCCAACGCGATCAACATCGTGCACGCCACGGTGGACGCCCTCAAGCAGCTTGAGCAGCCCGAGGTCGTCGCGGCCCGCCGAGGCCTGCCCCTGGAGGACGTCGCCCCGCAGTCCATGCTGCGGGCCCGTGCCGAGGGCGAGGCCGACAAGCGCGCCCAGGCCGAGAAGCAGGAGGCCGAGAAGGCCGCTGAAGGAGTGGGTGCGTGATGGCTGAGTCCGCATCGAAGCAGATGACCAAGCAGCTCAAGGTCACTCAGATTCGCTCTGGCATCGGGGGCACCCACCGCCAGCGCGAGTCCCTCAAGACCCTGGGCCTGCGCAAGATCCGCCAGTCCGTCGTGCGCGAGGACACCCCCAGCGTGCGCGGCCTGATTGCCACGGTGCACCACCTGGTCACCGTTGAGGAGGTCTGAGATGGCTGACACCGAGAACACGCAGGAGGAGAAGGTGCGCGTCGTCAAGCTGCACCACCTGCGTCCCGCCCCCGGCGCCAAGAAGGCCAAGACCCGCGTGGGTCGTGGTGAGGCGTCCAAGGGCAAGACCGCCGGTCGCGGTACCAAGGGCACCAAGGCGCGTTACCAGGTCCGTCCTGGTTTCGAGGGTGGCCAGATGCCGCTGCACATGCGGCTCCCCAAGCTGCGCGGCTTCCGCAACCCCAACCGTGTCGAGTACCAGCCCGTGAACGTCGGCCGCATCGCCGAGCTGTTCCCCGAGGGCGGCACGGTGACCGTGGAGGACCTCGTCGCCAAGGGCGCGGTTCGCAAGAACCAGCTCGTCAAGGTTCTCGGCGGCGGCGACGTCACCGTGGCCCTGACGCTCACGGCCGACGCCTGGTCCGGCTCCGCCAAGGAGAAGATCGAGGCCGCCGGCGGCACCATCGCCGCACGCTGAACGCCCGGTCTCTCGGCGGGGGAGTGAGCTCCGCAAAGAAACCGCGCTGATGAGCAGCCACGGACCCCGGCTGTCCAGGGAGACCTGGGCCGCCGGGGTCCGTCGTGCTCCGACGTCGAGCATCCCGGCCCGCCGACCGGTGGACAGTGACCGGTGGCACCGGCTGACGGCGAGGTGCGCTGGATCACCCGACGACGCATAGCCGGGACGAGACGTGACAAAACCCGCACCTCATCGGCGTTGCAAGGCCGTCTCAGCGCCCAGGTCGAGACCTCGGCGGGGTAGTCTGGACCGGGCGCAGCTCCCCTGCGCTCCGCCTTGCTGCGTGCAAGACCGAACCCAACCCCGAGTCCACAGGAGATCGAGTGCTCAGCGCGTTCACCCAGGCGTTCAGAACGCCAGACCTCAGGGCGAAGCTGCTCTTTACCCTCGGCATCATGGCCCTGTTCCGGCTCGGGTCGATCCTGCCGGCCCCAGGCGTCAATCTGGCCAACGTCAAGACCTGTATCGGTCAGACCCAGGACCAGGGCCTGCTCAGCCTCGTCAACGTCTTCTCCGGTGGTGCGCTGCTGCAGCTGAGCGTCTTCGCTCTGGGCATCATGCCCTACATCACCGCCTCCATCATCATCCAGCTCCTGCGGGTGGTCATCCCCCGTTTCGAGGAGCTCCACAAGGAGGGGCAGGCGGGTACCGCCAAGCTCACCGAGTACACCCGATACCTCACCATCGGACTGGGGCTGCTCCAGTCCAGCACCATCGTGGCCACCGCCAACAGCGGGCGTCTCTTCCCCGGCTGCACCGCCGAGATCATCCCCGGTGGCTCGGTCATCACCATGCTGCTCATGATCATCACCATGACCGCCGGCACCGGCCTCATCATGTGGCTGGGCGAGCTCATCACCGAGCGCGGCATCGGCAACGGCATGTCGCTGCTGATCTTCACCTCCATCGTGGCCCAGTTCCCCTCCAACATGTTCTCCATCGCCGGCGGCAACAACGGTGCGGCCAAGTTCCTCATCGTCGTGGGCGTCGTCCTGGTGGCCACCCTCGCCGTCGTCTACATCGAGCAGGCCCAGCGGCGCATCCCCGTGCAGTACGCCAAGCGGATGATCGGGCGCCGTCAGTACGGCGGCTCGACCACCTACATCCCGGTCAAGATCAACACCGCCGGCGTCATCCCCGTCATCTTCGCCTCCTCGATCCTGGCCATGCCCCAGCTCATCGCCGGCTTCGGCACCCCCACGAGCAAGTGGGTGCAGTGGATCATGACCCACCTGCAGCAGACCCACCCGATCTACCTGACCGCCTACGGCATCCTCATCCTGTTCTTCGCCTTCTTCTACACGGCCATCACCTTCGACGCCGAGGAGATCGCGGACAACATGAAGCGCTACGGCGGATTCATACCGGGCATCCGCGCCGGTGAGCCCACCGTGCGCTACCTGTCCTACGTCATCAACCGCATCACGGCGGCGGGCTCCATCTACCTGGTGGTCCTCGCCCTCATCCCGACGCTTGCCGTGATCTGGCTGGACCTGTCCCAGCACCTGCCCTTCGGCGGAACCACCATCCTCATCATGGTGGGCGTGGGTCTCCAGACGGTCAAGGAAGTCAACTCCCAGCTGCAGCAGCGCCACTACGAAGGGTTCCTGTCATGAGCGCACGCATGGTTCTTCTCGGTCCCCCCGGAGCGGGCAAGGGCACCCAGGCCGCTCGGATCGCCGAGCGCCTCGGCATCCCGGCCATCTCCACCGGAGACATCTTCCGCGCCAACGTCGCCGGCGCCACCGAGCTCGGCACCCGGGCCAAGGCCTACATGGACAAGGGCGAGTACGTGCCCGACTCCATCACCAACGCCATGGTCGCCGACCGCATCGCCCAGGCCGACTGCAGGGCCGGCTTCCTCCTGGACGGCTACCCGCGCACCACCGCGCAGGTCGGCGAGCTCGACTCCATGCTGAAGGACTCGGACCTGGCCCTTGACGTCGTCGTCGAGATCACCGCCGACGCCGAGGCCGTCATCGCCCGCCTGCTCAAGCGGGCCGGCGAGCAGGGGCGCGCCGACGACACCGAGCCCGTCATCCGCCGTCGCCTCGAGGTCTACGCCGAGTCCACCGCGCCACTGGCCGGCATCTACGCCGAGCGCGGCCTGCTCGTCCAGGTCGACGGCATGGGCGAGATCGACGCCGTCACCGGCCGCATCATGGAGGCCCTCGCCGCCCGCGGCATCACCGGCTCCTGAGACCCGGCCCCACCGGCGGGTCGTCTGCTCACGCGGACGGCCCGCCTCCGTGTGCTCCGGCCCGTCCCGGCGCCCCTCGGAACGCTCCTGACAGACTCCCACCGCCCACGCGACCACAGGAGGCAGCGTGCTCTCACGCGAGCAGATCCAGATCAAGACCCCCCAGCAGGTCCGCCTCATGCGCAGGGCCGGGCTCGTCGTCGCCGACATCCACGCCGCCCTGCGCGAGGCGGTGCGCGCCGGGATCACCACCGCCGAGCTCGACGCCGTCTCGGCCGGCGTCATCGAGGCCACCGGCGCGCACTCGAACTTCCTGGGCTACTACGACTACCCGGCCACCGTGTGCATCTCCGTCAACGACGAGGTGGTCCACGGCATCCCCGGTGAGAGGGTCCTCGCCGACGGCGACCTCGTCACCTTCGACTGCGGCGCCTACATCCTCGACGACGACGGCACCCAGTGGCACGGCGACGCCGCCTTCACCACCGTCGTCGGCGGTACCTACCGCAGCCAGACCGACCGGCTCGTGGACACCACCACCCGCGAGGCCCTGTGGGCGGCCATCGCCGCCGTCGCCCGCGCAGCCGCGGGGGAGGGGAGCGGGCGCGAGCTGCGCCTCAACGCCGTCGGCGACGCCGTCGAGGCCGTGGTGGCAGCGGCCGCCGAGCGCGAGGGCCACGAGCTGGGGATCCTCCAGGAGTACGTCGGCCATGGCATCGGCACGAGCATGCACATGCCCCCCGACGTCCTCAACTACTCGATCAAGCGGCGCGGACCGCGCCTGCGCCCCGGCATGGTGCTGGCCATCGAGCCCATGCTCACCGCCGGCAGCCCGGCCACTCGTGAGCTCGATGACGGCTGGACCGTCGTCACCCAGGACGGCTCCCACGCCGCCCAGTGGGAGCACACCGTGGCCGTCGTCCCCGGTGGCGTGTGGGTCCTCACCGCGCCCGACGGCGGCGCCGAGGGCCTGGCCCCCTACGGCATCGAGCCCAAGCCGCTGAGCTGACCGGCGGCCAAGCGCCGGTGTGTCAGGAAACACCGCGCGATCAGGCCGCCTGGCATGGTGGAGCCCGGGCCGCCTGCCGTAAAGTTATCCGCTGGACGCGCGTCCGTCGATGACGCATGCCCTCATCCCGCAAGCGAGGCCCTGGTCATAGGGGCTCACCTGTGGTAGGGCCTGCAACGGCGACCGCGACTGCCCGGCGACGTCGTCGTCGGGGTGAACTCGAGCGAGAAAGCACCGATGGAGGAACATGGCTAAGAAGGACGGAGTCATCGAGGTCGAGGGATCGGTCGTCGAGGCCCTTCCGAACGCGATGTTCCGGGTGGAGCTGAGCAACGGGCACGTCGTGCTCGCGCACATCTCCGGAAAGATGCGGCAGCACTACATCCGCATCCTCCCCGAGGACCGGGTGGTCGTGGAGCTGAGCCCCTACGACCTGTCCCGCGGCCGAATCGTCTACCGGTACAAGTGACATGTCGGCTCCCGCAGCCGGCGGAGGAACATCATGAAGGTCAAGCCGAGCGTCAAGAAGATCTGTGACAGCTGCAAGGTGATTCGTCGCCACGGCCGCGTCATGGTCATCTGCGAGAACCCGCGGCACAAGCAGCGTCAGGGCTGAGACCCGGGCGCCGGGCCGCCCGCAGATCTGGACGGCCCTTTCCAGCACCCATCCCAGCGCACCCGCACCGCGGGTCCGCAACCCCCGGTTCTCGGAGGCCGGGGCCACCCAGCGAGGTGGAGGAGATGGGTGACGACCTCCGGGAGCACACAGGAGAACCACACCGTGGCACGCATTTCCGGTGTCGACCTGCCTCGCGAGAAGCGAGTCGAGATCGCACTCACCTACATCTTCGGGATCGGACGCACCCGCGCGGACGAGACCCTGAAGGCGACGGGCGTCAACCCCGACACCCGCGTCAAGGACCTCACCGAGGAGGAGCTGGTCAAGCTCCGCACCCACATCGACGGCAGCTACCAGGTTGAGGGTGACCTGCGTCGTGAGGTCCAGGCGGACATCCGCCGCAAGATCGAGATCGGCTGCTACCAGGGCCTGCGCCACCGCCGTCACCTGCCGGTGCACGGTCAGCGCACCAAGACCAACGCGCGCACCCGCAAGGGCCCCAAGCGCACCGTGGCCGGTAAGAAGAAGGCCAAGTAAGCAGCAGCTCGCGCCCCGCCCAGCGGAGAGCGCAGTGACGACCTCATCACGAAGAAGGAAGAATGCCTCCCAAGACCCGCGCCGCCGCGCGCAAGACGCGCCGCAAGGACCGCAAGAACGTTACCCACGGTCACGCCTACATCAAGTCCACCTTCAACAACACCATCGTCTCGCTGACGGACCCGCAGGGCGCCGTCATCGCCTGGTGCTCCTCCGGCCAGGTCGGCTTCAAGGGCTCGCGCAAGTCGACGCCCTACGCCGCCCAGCTCGCCGCCGAGGCCGCCGCCCGGCGCGCCCAGGAGCACGGCATGAAGAAGGTTGACGTCTTCGTCAAGGGTCCCGGCTCCGGCCGCGAGACCGCGATCCGCTCCCTCCAGGCCGCCGGCCTCGAGGTCGGCTCGATCACCGACGTCACCCCCCAGGCCTTCAACGGCTGCCGCCCGCCCAAGCGCCGCCGCGTCTGAGGCTTCACGGGACGACGGCGCAGCCGGTGCTGCGTCGTCGTCTCACCACGTCCCGCCCAACCGGCGGGGCTCGGAGCAGGACCGGCCCGGGCGGGTCGGCGGCTCCACCCATGAGGAACGGCGTCATATAGCGGGCGCCGCGACGAAAGGAAACCACGTGCTCATTGCACAGCGACCCACGCTCACCGAGGAGGTCGTGGTCGAGGACCGCCGCTCGCGCTTCGTGCTCGAGCCCCTCGAGCCCGGCTTCGGCTACACGCTCGGCAACTCCCTGCGCCGCACACTGCTGTCCTCCATCCCGGGGGCGGCCGTGACCAGCGTCCGCATCGACGGGGTGCCCCACGAGTTCCGCACGATCCCCGGGGTCAAGGAGGATGTCGCCCAGATCATCCTCAACATCAAGGAGATCGTCCTGTCCTCGGAGAACGACGAGCCGGTCGTCATGTACCTGCGCAAGTCCGGCCCGAGCGAGGTCACCGCCGGTGACATCACCCCGCCGGCCGGCGTCGAGATCCACAACCCCGAGCTGGTCATCGCCACCCTCAACGAGAAGGGCAAGCTGGAGATCGAGCTGACGGTCGAGCGCGGCCGCGGCTACGTCTCGGCCAACCAGAACAAGGACCCCAACGCGGAGATCTCCCGCATCCCGGTGGACTCGATCTACTCGCCGGTCAAGAAGGTCTCCTACTCCGTCGAGGCCACCCGTGTGGAGCAGCGCACCGACTTCGACCGTCTCATCGTCGACGTCGAGACCAAGGCCTCCATCACCCCGCGCGATGCCCTGGCCTCCGCCGGCAAGACGCTCGTGGAGCTCTTCGGCCTGGCCCGTGAGCTCAACGTCGAGGCCGAGGGCATCGAGGTCGGCCCCTCGCCGATCGACGAGGCCTTCCAGCAGGACCTCGCCCTCATGATCGACGAGCTCGACCTGCAGGCCCGTTCCTCCAACGCCCTCAAGCGCGAGGGCATCCACACCGTCGGTGAGCTCGTCTCGCGCAGCGAGGCCGACCTGCTCGACATCCGTAACTTCGGTGCCAAGTCCATCTCCGAGATCAAGGACAAGCTGGCCGAGCTGGGGCTCTCCCTCAAGGGCTCCCCGGTCGACTACGTCTCGGACGACGACTACGCCAACCCCACCTTCAGCGACGAGACCCAGGCCTGAGCCAGCTCGTTATTCACCTAGGAGACAACCATGCCTCGCCCCACTAAGGGTCCCCGCCTGGGCGGCAGCGCCCAGCACGAGCGCCACCTGCTCGCCAACCTGGCCACGCAGCTCATCGTCCACGAGTCGATCAAGACCACGGAGGCTCGCGCCCGCCGCCTGCGTCCCTACGTCGAGAAGCTCATCACCAAGGGCAAGCGCGGCGACCTGCACGCCCGCCGTACCGTGCTGAAGAAGGTGACGGACAAGTACGCCGTCTACCGCCTCTTCGAGGAGCTCGCCCCCCAGTTCGAGGGCCGCGAGGGCGGTTACACCCGCATCATCAAGACGACCCCCCGCAAGGGCGACAACGCCCCCATGGCCTTCATCTCCCTGGTGCTGGAGCCGGTGGCCCGCAAGGAGATCGTGGACGACGCGATCACCACCGCCAAGAAGGCTGCCGAGAAGGCCGTCGCCGCCGAGGACAAGGCTCCCAAGGCCGACGCCGACAAGGCTGAGGAGCAGGCTGAGAAGGCCGAGTACGCCGGCGCGGTTCGCCTCGAGGAGGGCGCCACGGACGCCCCCGACGACGACCACCTGGTCAAGGGCAACGAGGACTCCATGAAGTACCACGTCCCCGGCTCGCGCTGGTACGACGCCACGGTTGCCGAGGTCTGGTTCGCCAGCGCCGAGGACGCCGAGGCCGCGGGCTTCGCCCCCGCCGGCGGCGCCGCCGCCCAGAAGGTCGAGAAGTGAGCCCAGCCCACGGGCTGACGCGTTGAGCTGAAACGCTCAGCAGACTCCGGGGAGGGCCGGTCACCACGAGGTGGCCGGCCCTCCCCGTGTTTGTGAACAGACAGAGGCCGACGACGATAGAGGGCTAGGTTTCTACAGAATCCTCACCGCTGATACTGCGGAAAGCCTATGGTCCACTACAAGCAGCAGCGTTGCGGGCCACCTGAGCCGGTCGGCCCTGATCGGGGACGTACTTTACCCACGAGAACTGCGTTGTCCCGCAGACGACTGAGGTCTGCCCCCAGTCGTCTGCGGGAGAAGTACGTTCTGGACGGAGAACGCAGTTCCCGATCCGTTGGCTGGCCGCCCCACGCCGGCACGGCGGCACGTCCGGGCTGGCCAGGCCGGTGCGCTCCGGGTTGGCGTTCGCAGATGATGACTGCTGATGGCGTTGTCACCGACCGGGTCTCGTATCAGGGGAGTGTCCGCTAAGGGCCCGCTCCACTACTGCATGAGGTTGGGGTTCTACTGGCCAGGGGTTGTGACTACTGCACGAGCCCCCGCACCTCGTGGAGTACACCCGTTTCCCGGCCAGTGGCACCCGACCCTCGTGCAGTACCAGCGGCTGCCACATCAACGCCGCCGTCCCGCCATTCGTATCCGCATTACCGCCCGACACGACCTCTGAGAGGCCTCAGACGGAGCTCTTCCGTGCCATCTGCTCCGTCATGACCTCGAGCTCCCGGCGGACGCGGGCGGCGTCGGACTCCTGGCCGCTCCACTGGAGGACCGAGGCATAGGTGCCCAGGGTGTCGGCCAGGCCCTGGCTGAAGGTCTGCGGCTGTCTGCGGGTCAGGCTCCGGTAGAGGTCCGCGGCCTCCCGCGCAGTCTCCAGAGCCTCACCCCGGTGGCCGGCCTCGGCCAGGCGCTTGGCGAGCCGGTGCAGGCACGGGGCCAGCGCCGGGGCGTGCGTCGCAGGATCCCGCTCGGCCAGCTCCCGGCGGATCACCGCCGTCTCCCGGATCGCGGCCAGGGCAGCGGATCGGTGCCCGGTGTCGCCCAGGCACGTCGCGACGTTGTGCAGGCAGGCCGCCAGGTCCGGCTTGTAGGCGGCCGGGTCGATCTGCACCAGGCTGCGGTAGATGGTGACCGCCTCCTGGACGGCGGCCAGGGCCTCGTTCATGCGCCCGGCCCGGTTGAGGTTCAAGGTGAGGATGTTGAGAGCCCGGGCGAGGTCAGCGGTGTGGGATGCCGGATTGGCCCGCACCAGGCGTCGATAGATGTCGATGGACTCCCGAGCGGTCGTCAAGGACTCGTGCAGCTGGCTAGCCGTGTACAGGCCGACGGCGAGCGTGTACAGGGACTCGGCAAGCGCTGGGGTGTAGGTGGTGGGACTGCTCCTCACCTGGGTGCGCCGGATACTCACCACCTCGCGGGAGGCGGCCAGCGCACCGTCGAGACGGTCTGCGTCGCGTAGGCAGGCGGCGTGCGCCTTGAGAGCGTCGGCCAGATCGGGCAGGTGGGTGTCGGGGGCGCTGTGGGCCAGGGCCCTGCTGATGCTGACCGCCTCCTGAGTCGCGGCAAGCGCCTCATGATGCCGCCCCACGTCGCTCAGCCGCCGGGCCAGGGTCCCCAGGCAGCGGACGACCTCGGGGGTGTGGAGGGCGGGTGTGCGCCGAGCCAGTCCCCGGTAGAGCGCAGCGGCCTCCTCGGCCGCCTCCAGAGCCTCCTCATGGCATCCGACGGCGGCACCGCAGGCGGCCAGGACCTTCAGGGCCTCGGCGAGCTCACCGGTGCAGGAGCCCGGCTCGTCCTCATCGAGACGGCGGTAGAGGTCGACGGCCTCCCGGGCCTGATCGAGGGCCTCGTCGACGTAACCGACCGTTCGCAGGCGCGGAGCCAGGCTGCTCAGGGCCGCCGCCAGCCCGAGGACCTGACTGTCCGGATCGGTCTGGGCCAGACGTCGTCGGACGCTGACGGCCTGCTGGGCGATGACGAAGGCGTCGCTCGGCCGTCCGGACTCGCTCAGACGGCAGGCGAGCGTGGTCAGAGCCTGAGCCAGACCGGTGTCGTAGGTGGAGGGTGTGCCCCGGCTCAGGCTCCGGAAGAGGTCGACGGACTCCTGCGCGGTGGACAGGGCGTCGCGCAGCTCGCCGGCCGCGCTCAGGTCGACGGCGAGCCGGCGCAGCGACTCGGCCAGGCCGGGAGCGTGCGCGTCGTAGTCCTGCTGGGTCAGGCGCCGTCGGATCCGGGCCGTCTCGCGTGAGACACCCACCCCCTCGCGGATCCGGCGGGCCTGGCTCAGGCGCAGGGCCAGAACCGTCAGGCCCTCGGCGAGGTCGGCCAGGTAGCGCTCCGGGTCGACCCGGGCCAGGCCCCGGAGGATCTGGCCGGCCTCTCGTGCGGCATCCAGGGCCTCTCCCCGACGTCCCGAGCCGGCCAGGCGCTCACTGAGCTCCAGCAGCCGGGCGGCATGAGCGGCACCCTCGGGGCCGACATGGGGGGAGAGGGACACGTCTGAAAGCCTCGGGATCGGGAAAACAGTGGTGACTGCACGGTAGCTGGCGCCGGTCAGCACCGCGATGGGGAGAGGTCACCGCGGACGCGCCCCGGCAGCCGCTCCTTGAGAACTCCTTTAGAATCGGCGAAGGGCCGGTATCGGGACCACGAGGAAGGGAGCCGGTGTGGGCGCGCTGTTCAGCCTGGACCACGTGGGGGCGCAGGTCGTCGCGATGACGGCCACCTTCCTCCTGTGCCTGACACTGGGCGCCGAACGTCACCTGCGCCACAAGGACGCCGGGGTCAAGACGCACGTCCTGGTGGGGCTGGGCTCGTGCCTGTTCACCCTCGTGTCCGCCTACGGCTTCGCCCCGATCACCGGATCCGACGTCTCCGTGGACCCCAGCCGTGTGGCCGCGCAGATCGTCTCCGGTATCGGCTTCCTGGGCGCCGGGGTCATCTTCGTCAACAACGACACCGTCCGCGGCCTGACCACCGCCGCCACCGTCTGGCTCAGTGCCGCTATCGGCATGGCCTGCGGGGCGGGCATGATCCCCCTGGCGGCCACTGCCGTCGCGCTCGACTACGTCGTCGTCCTCCTGCTGGGTCCCCTCACCTCACGGCTGCAGCGGCGCCACGGTGAGGTGACCGTACGGATCGACTACGAGGTCGGCCGCGCCATCATGCCCGAGATCCTCCAGGCCGCCACGGCCTCCGGTTTCACCGCCACCCTGGAGGAGACCGAGATGATTCGTGGCGAGCACGGGCGCACCATGAACGCCGTCATGCGCTTCCACGGGCAACGGCCCGCCGCCCACCTCATCGAGGCCCTCTCCGGGCTCGACGGCGTCGACGGCGTCGAGCGTCTTGAGGGCGGCCGGCTCGACTGAGCCCGACAGCGGGCCCCTCCAACTCCAGTCCTACTCCAGGGCCCGGATGATGGCCTCGACCGTGTCCTTGGCGTCGCCGAAGAGCATCGAGGTGTTCTCCCGGAAGAAGAGCGGGTTGTCCACCCCGGCGTAGCCGGTGGCCATGGACCGCTTGAAGACGATGACCCGCCCGGCCTCCCACACGTGCAGCACCGGCATGCCCGCGATCGGCGAGCCCGGCTCCTGGGCGGCGGGGTTCACGGTGTCGTTGGCCCCGATAATGAGGACGACGTCGACGTCGTCGAAGGAGTCATTGACCTCGTCCATCTCCAGGACGATGTCGTAGGGGACCTTCGCCTCGGCCAGCAGCACGTTCATGTGCCCGGGCAGGCGGCCCGCCACCGGGTGGATGCCGAAGGTGACCTCCACGCCCTCCGAGCGCAGCATCTCGGTGAGGGTGGCCACCGGGTACTGGGCCTGGGCGACGGCCATCCCGTAGCCGGGGGTGATGACCACACGGCGGGAGGACTGCAGCAGGTGGGCCACCTGGGCGGCGTCGGTCTCATCCACTGTTCCCTCGTGCCGGGCCCCGCTCGTGGCCGCGGAGGTCGAGTCGGTGCCGTAGCCGCCCAGCAGCACCGAGAGGAAGGAGCGGTTCATGGCCTGGCACATGAGGTAGGACAGGTACGCCCCCGAGGAGCCCACCAGGGCGCCGGTGATGATGAGCAGGTCGTTGTCCACCATGAAGCCGGTGAAGGCCGAGGCCCACCCCGAGTAGGAGTTCATGATCGAGACGACCACCGGCATGTCCCCGCCGCCGATCGCCAGGACCAGGTGGGCGCCCAGAACCAGGGAGATGACGATCATCGCCGCGAGGAAGGCCAAGCCCGCGACGGAGCCGGCCGGCACGCTCATGAAGCCCACCATGAGGAGCAGAGACACGATGAGCGCCCCCAGGTTCAGCAGGTTGCGGCCCGGCAGCGTCAGCGGACGCCCCGGCACCCGGCCGGAGAGCTTGAGGGCCGCCAGGACCGAGCCGGTGAAGGTCACCCCTCCGACGAATACGCCCAGGAAGACCTCGCCCAGGTGGAAGGCCCCCAGCGAGGCGGACAGCGCGTCGGGGGAGACGTAGGAGTTGTAGCCCACCAGGACGGCCGCCAGCCCCACGAGCCCGTTGAGCACGGCGATGAGCTGGGGCATCCCGGTCATGGCCACGCGCCTGGCCACCACCAGTCCGATGACCGAGCCCAGGGCCAGCCCCATGGCGATGAGCAGCAGGGTCGGCAGCACGCCCCGTGCCGGGCGACTGCTCAGGGCCAGGCCGATCGCGGCGAGCACCGCCACCCCCATGCCGACGGCGCCCGCCACGTTGCCGGCCACCGCCGTCTCATGGCGGGACAGGCCGGCGGCGGCCAGGATGAATAGGATCGCGGCGGCGATATAGGCCAGGACCACCGGTGAGGGCAGCGACGGCACGGCGGCCGTCAGCAGCTCCGACGACGATACCGGGGCCAGGGTCACCATCTGAGTCATCATCTCCTCCTCACCTCAGTCCTTCGTGAACATGGCGAGCATGCGGTGAGTGACCGCGAACCCGCCGACGATGTTGATCGTGGCCAGGACCACCGCGATCAGGCTGATGGCGCTGATGAACGGGTGGGGGTTGCCGACCTGCGAGATCGCCCCGACCAGGATGATCCCCGAGATCGCGTTGGTCACCGACATCAGCGGCGTGTGCAGGGCGGGAGTCACGTTGGAGATCACGTGGAAGCCCAGAATCACCGAGAGCATGAGCACGATGTAGTGGCTCGTGGCCGCCGGCGGCGTCACCAGGACCAGGGCGGCGGCCACCAGGCACGCCGCGGCCAGTCCCAGCCACTGCCGGGAGCGCGAGCGCGCCTGCGCGGCCCGGGCGGCCTCGCGGGCCGCCTCCTGGGAGGCAGCGTCGTCGGCCGCCTCCGTTGGGCGCCCCGGCCCCTGGGCGGCCGAGACCTGGATCGGGGGCGGGGGCCACATCAGCTCGCCGTCGTGGGTCACCGTGATGGCCCGGACCACCTCGTCATCCAGGTCCAGAGCGAGGGCCCCGTCCTTGGCGGGGGTGAGCAGGCCCAGCAGGTTGACGATGTTGCGCCCGTAGAGCTGGGAGGCCTGCGCGGGCAGCATCCCGGCCAGGTCCGTGTGCCCGACGATGGTCACGCCGCCCGCGGTGGTGACCACCTCACCGGGCACCGTCAGCTCGGTGTTGCCGCCGGTGGCCGCCGCCATGTCGATGATGACCGATCCCGGGCGCATGGCCTCGATCGCGGCGCGGTCCAGGAGCACCGGCGCGCGGCGGCCCGGGATCGCGGCGGTCGTGATGACGACGTCGGACTCGGCGGCCTGGCGGGCGTAGAGCGCGTTGGCCGCAGCCGCCTGATCGGCGTCCATCTCCTTGGCGTAGCCGTCGGAGGAGACCTCCTGAGCGCTGGGCAGCGGCACGAACTGCGCCCCCATGGAGCGCACCTGGTCGGCGACCTCGGGGCGCACGTCGGAGCCGCGCACCTGCGCGCCCAGGGAGCAGGCGGTCCCGATCGCCGACAGCCCCGCGACGCCCGCACCGATGACGTAGACGGATGCCGGCGGGAACTTCCCCGCAGCGGTCACCTGCCCGCTGAACAGCCGGCCCAGGTGCGAGGCCGCCTCGATGACGGCCCGGTATCCGGCAAGATTCGCCTGCGAGGAGAGCACGTCCAGGGACTGCGCCCGAGACACCCTCGGGACCACGTCCAGGGCCAGGCAGGTGATGCCCCGCTCCCGCAGCGCCTCAAGGAGCTCGGGCCGGCGCGCCGGGTCCAGGCGGCAGATGAGGACCGCGCCCCGGTTCATGAGGGCCAGGTGCTCCTCGGCCGGGGCCGAGGCACTCACCACGACCTCGCAGCCCCAGACCCGGGCGCCACCGGCGAGCTCGGCCCCGGCGGCGGCGTAGGCGTCGTCGGGGAACTGCGCCCCCTCACCGGCGCCGCGCTCGACCAGGACCTCGTAGCCCAGGCGGATCATCCGCTCCACCGTCTGCGGGGTCGCGGCCGCGCGTGGCTGATCCGCCGGTTCGCGGGGAACTCCGATACGCATAGTGCCTCCTTGCACGATACGGATGCCGTCGTCGGCACCTCACAAGAAACTATCGGCAAGATAGAAGGTCATGCGGGCTCGGGCAAGGGACTGTTGGTGCCTCGTCGGCAGGAGAGCCGGTGCGATGAGCGCCGAAGGACGGTCGAGGGACGGGTGAGGCGCCGCGCTCGACCAGTACCGGAGCAGTGTCGGTTCAGGGCCGGTTCAGGGCCGGCCTCAGGGGCGGGCCATGTCCCAGCAGCGGGCGCCGCCGGTCATACCGGCCTCGTTGGGGACCACGACGACGTCGTCGCCGATCTTGCCCAGCTGGGCCGCCGTGATCCGGCGCGAGTTGCCGCCGCCCAGGTAGAGGCGGTCCCACAGGTACATGGGGCGCAGGGCGTCGACGACGCGGCGCACCCGGCGCGACCAGTGGGCGTCGCCCAGGCGCAGGCGCTCGTGCTCGCCGATGTAGTCGTCATAGGTCAGGCCCCAGCGCACCGGCCCCTGGGAGACCTCCACGTGCGGGGCCAGGACGCCGTTGTCGAAGACGGCGTTGCCCAGGCCCGTCCCCAGGGTCACGATCATCTCCAGGCCGTGGCCCGTGACGACCCCGGCCCCGGCGACCTCGGCGTCGTTGAGGACCAGGGAGGGGATGCCCAGCGCCCGGGAGATCCCGGCGCCCATGTCGAAGCGCGCCCAGGCCTCCACCAGCTCGGGCAGCACCTTGGAGCGCGGACCGTCCTTGGTGATGTAGTGCGGCGTGGCGATAACGACCCCGTGACGGAGCATGCCCGGCATCCCCACCGTCACCCGGTCCGCGCCCGGCAGCTGGGAGGCCAGGGAGGTAATGGTCTCCACCAGCTTCGTCGGCGGCAGGGGGTAGGGGGTCGGGGTGCGCACGGCGCGGGAGATGATGTTGCCCTCGGCGTCAAGCACCGAGGCCTTGATACCGCCGCCGCCGCAGTCCACGGACAGAGTCGTTGTGCTCACGGCTGCGAGCCTAGTGGAAGCACTGGGCTGTTGGGGTGACGAGCTGAGAGCTGGGCGGCATGGATGCTCGAAGGCGTGGCGGGGCTGGCGGGAGCGCCGCGAGGAACGAGCGGCGCGGATGGTAGCCGAGAGCGTCTATGCCGCCCAGGTCGTCACTGCCTGCCACGTCATACGCAACCAGTGCGGTTCAATGGGGCCATGCCACGCATTCGCCTCGACCTGGCCTACGACGGCACCTTCTTCTCCGGGTGGGCCGCCCAGCCCGGGCTGCGCACCGTCGAGGGGGTGCTGACCGACGCCCTGGCCACCGTCCTGCGAGAGCCCGTCCGCCTCACGGTGGCCGGCCGCACCGACGCCGGCGTCCACGCCGCCGCCCAGGTGGTCCACGTCGATGCGAGCCCCGAGGCCTGGGCCGCGCTGCCCGGGCGCTCCGGGCGCAGCCCCGAGGCGTCCCTGCTCACCCGGCTCGCCGGCGTCCTGGCACGTGAGGCCCAGGAGAGCCTCCCGCGCACCCCGCGCGGGGCCGGTGACGTCGTCGTCACCGGAGCACGCATCGTGCCGGAGGCCTTTGACGCCCGCTTCGGTGCGCTCAGCCGCCGCTACGCCTACCGGATCGCCGACGCCGCCTCCCCGCGCGATCCCGCCCGGCGCGCCACCGTCCTGTGGCTGGTGGACCGGCTCGACGTCGAGGCGATGGCCGCCTCGGCCGCGCCCCTGCTGGGCGAGCACGACTTCCTGTCCTACTGCAAGCCGCGCGAGGGCGCCACGACCATCCGCACCCTGCGCGCCCTCGACTGGCGACGAGCCACCACGGGACCGGATGCCGGGCTCGTCGTCCTGTCCGTCGTCGCCGACGCCTTCTGCCACTCCATGGTCCGCTCCCTGGTGGGGGCCGGGCTCGCCGTCGGACAGGGGCGCAAGCCCGTCATCTGGCCCGGCGAGCTCCTGGCGGCCCGTACTCGCGACGGCGCCGCCCCCGTCGCCCCGCCGCACGGTCTGACCCTGGAGGAGGTCACCTATCCCAACGATGACGAGCTCGCCGCCCAGGTCGAGCGCGCCCGCGCCACCCGCCGTCTGACCTGCTGACCGGGCTCCGCCGATGCCCCGCCGAGGCGCGTGGTGCGATTCACGGAACTGCGAAGGCGCACCTTTTGACCCTCCCGCAGGGCGCCCGGTACTGTTGGCAATCGTCGTGCAGCACGCGTGTGCGTGTCCGCGGTGCCGTCCCACTCGCCCCGGATCGCCTGTGCTCCGACCACTCACCTGACCATGGTGGTCTCGCCGAACCGCGAATGCTTCACCGCGCTTCGGCGTGCCCACTCGCCAAGAGAAACGAAGGCAACGCCCGTGCGCACGTATACACCGAAGCCCGGCGACGTCGAGAAGAACTGGTACGTCATTGACGCCACCGACGTCGTCCTGGGTCGACTCGCGGCCCAGGCCGCCACCCTGCTCCGTGGGAAGCACAAGCCCCAGTTCGCGCCCAACGAGGACTGCGGCGACTACGTCGTCATCATCAACGCCGACAAGGTGGCCCTCACCAACGGCAAGGCCGACAGGAAGTTCGCCTACCGCCACTCCGGCCACCCGGGCGGCCTGACCGCCGTCTCCTACCGCGAGCTGCTGGCCACCCGCCCCGAGCGCGCCGTCGAGAAGGCCATCAAGGGCATGGTTCCTCACACCAAGCTCGGTCGCGCTCAGCTCAAGAAGCTCAAGGTCTACGCAGGTGCCGAGCACCCGCACGCCTCCCAGAACCCGAAGCCGTTCGAGATCACCCAGGTCGCCCAGTAAGCGCTCCAGCGCTCGGCACCCCGCGACAAGCAAAGGACACATCGTGGCTGAGACCACTGTCGACATCGACGCGCTGGACGAGGAGAACGCCCCCTCCAGCTACACCACCGAGACCGAGGAGTCCGCTCCGGGTCGCGGCCAGTCCATCACCGCCCCCGGCTCCGGCCTGGGCCGCCGCAAGGAGGCCGTCGCCCGCGTGCGCCTCGTGCCCGGCACCGGCCAGTGGACGCTCAACGGCCGCTCCCTGGAGGACTACTTCCCCAACAAGCTGCACCAGCAGCTCGTGCGCGCCCCCTTCACCGTCCTGGACCTCGAGGGCCGCTTCGACGTCGTCGCCCGTATCAACGGCGGTGGCGTCTCCGGTCAGGCCGGCGCCCTGCGCCTGGGCATCGCCCGCGCCCTCAACGAGATCGACCGCGAGGCCAACCGCGCCACCCTCAAGAAGGCCGGTTTCCTCACCCGCGACTCGCGCATCGTGGAGCGCAAGAAGGCCGGTCTGCACAAGGCCCGCCGTGCCCCCCAGTACTCCAAGCGCTGATCCGGCACGGTACCGGCCCCTCCGGCCGGAACCGCTCGACCGTTCACCTACGACGGCGGCCGTCCCCTCACCGGGGCGGCCGCCGTCGCCATCCGTCAGGGGTGGCCGTGATCGGTTCCGACGTCGCCGTACCGGCCGGTCTCCGCCACCGGTGGTTGAGATTGCAGGAGAGAGCCGTGCCCAAGGGGCTCCGGAGGACATCAGACCTTGCTCGTGCTCCGGCCGTCATGCCCCCACACCGGGCGGCCCGTGGCAGGATGGTGCTGTTTCGTCACCCCTCAGGAGGATTTCCATGGCTCGTCTCTTCGGAACCGACGGCGTACGCGGCCTGGCCAACGACCTGCTCACGCCCACCCTGGCCGTACAGCTCGGTGAGGCCGCGGCCCGTGTCCTGACCAAGGACACCCCCGCCACCCGGCGCTCGCGCAGCGTCCGCCCCCGCGCCATCGTGGGGCGTGACACCCGCGCCTCCGGAGAGTTCCTCGACCACGCCATCAGCGCGGGCCTGGCCTCCTCCGGAGTCGACGTCACCCGCGTGGGCGTCCTGCCCACCCCGGCGATCGCCCACCTGACGGCCACGCAGGACATCGAGCTGGGCGTCATGATCTCCGCCTCCCACAACCCCTTCCCCGACAACGGCATCAAGTTCATCGCCCGCGGCGGCTACAAGCTCGCCGACGCCGTCGAGGACGAGATCGAGGCCCTCCTGGGCAAGGTCAACGGCCGGCCCACCGGCTCCGACGTCGGACGCGTCATCAAGGGCGAGACCGTCGCCGACCAGAACTACATCAACCACCTCGTCGACTCCGCCGCCACCGACCTGTCCGGGCTGCGCATCGTCGTCGACGCC
The DNA here is from genome assembly GCF_011752065.1 of Actinomyces sp. ZJ308. Lineage (GTDB taxonomy): Bacteria > Actinomycetota > Actinomycetes > Actinomycetales > Actinomycetaceae > Actinomyces. The sequence goes on along the minus strand of NZ_JAAIJY010000017.1, from coordinate 24,681 downwards.
TCCAACGGCGCCGCCTCCGTCGTCGGCCCCGCCGCGCTGCGCGCCTCAGGCGCCGAGGTCATCGTCATCAACGCCTCCCCGGACGGCCTCAACATCAACGACAACTGCGGCTCCACCCACCCCGAGCAGCTGCAGAACTACGTCAAGGCCGTCGGCGCGGACATGGGCGTGGCCTACGACGGCGACGCCGACCGCTGCCTGGCCGTGGACGCCGACGGACAGCTCGTCGACGGCGACCAGATCATGGGGATGCTCGCCATCGGCATGAAGGCCGACGGCACCCTCGGCTCCGACACGCTCGTCGTCACCGTCATGAGCAACCTCGGCCTCATCCTGGCGATGCGCGAGCACGGCATCCGCACCGTCCAGACCGGCGTGGGCGACCGCTACGTGCTCGAGCGCATGCTCCAGGGCGGCTACACCCTGGGCGGCGAGCAGTCCGGCCACGTCATCGACACCCTCCACGCCACCACTGGTGACGGCGTGCTCACCTCGCTGCGCGTGGCCGCGCGCGTCAAGCGCAGCGGCAAGACCCTGGCCGAGCTCGCCAGCGTCGTCACCCGCCTGCCCCAGACGCTCATCAACGTCAAGAACGTCGACAAGGCGGCCGCCAGCACCAACCAGTCCGTGCAGGACGCGGTGGCCTCCGCGGAGAAGGAGCTGGGTGAGACCGGACGCGTCCTACTGCGGCCCTCGGGCACCGAGCCGCTCGTGCGCGTCATGGTCGAGGCCTCCACCCAGGAGGAGGCCGACCGCGTGGCCCGCTCCCTGGCCGACACCGTCAAGAGCAACCTCAGTCTGTGAGCTGAGGACGGACCCCTCTCCGGAGCCGGCTGCGGACACAGCCACCAGCCAGGTGGCGAGTTCTGCAGCCGGCCCTCGATCGTCGAGGCCATCGGCCCGGCCGCGATGGGGGAGGATGGCCCCGTGACGGCCTCCCACCTCTTGTCTCTCCTGACGGATCCGCCGACCTGGCGCGGCAGGGCCCTGAGCGGGCGGACCCTCGACCTGCTCGCCGTCCTTGCTGGCGGCCAGGACTCCCGGATGAGCGACGGCGCCCTCATCGGGGCCCTGTGGCCCGATGACGCCCCCGCCCGGCCCCTGCGGGCCCTGCACGTCGTCGTCTCCCGGGCGCGGACGGCGGTGGGGGAGGGCGTCGTCGAGCGCACCGGCGACGGGTACCGGCTGGCGCTGCCCATGGCGCAGGTCGACGCCCTCGACCTGGCCGATCGGGCGCACCGGGCCCGCACCTGCGCCACCGAGGGCCAGTGGGACCAGGTCCTGGATCTCACCGGCGCCCTGCCCCGGGTGCCCGCTCCCGATGAGGCCGACGTCGCCGGATCAGAAGCATCCCCCGTCACCGTCCTGCGGGCGCGCGCCGTCACCCAGGCCGAAGCGGCCGAACATGACCGGGCCCTGGCCCTGGAGTCCACCGGCGAGCACGAGCGGGCCGCGGACCTGCTACGCGAGGCCGCCCGGCGCGACCCCGGCGACGAGGCCGTCCTGGCCGCCCTCATGCGTGCCGAGTCCTGGGCGCGCTCGCCCGCCGCCGCCCTGGAGATCTACGAGGAGCACCGCCGCCGCCTGCGCGAGCAGGGAGCCGTGCCCGGTCCGGCCATGCGTGCCGCCCACGAGGCCGTCCTGGCCGCAGAGAGCCCCGTGCGCCGCGGCCTGGAGCCCGCGCCCGAGCACTTCCTGGGGCGTGAGGCGGATGTGACCGGCGTCCTCAAGGCCCTGAGCGCCCACCGGCTGGTGACGCTCACCGGGTCGGGAGGAGTCGGCAAGACCACCCTGGCCCAGGTGGTCGCGGCCCGCAGCCGCCGCCCCGCCGTCTACGTCGCCCACCTGGCCGAGGTCGCACCCGGCGCCGATCTGACCAGGGTCCTGCTCGACGCCGTCGGGAACCCTCCGGCGGCCGATGGCGACCCGCGCAGCTCCCTGGCCGCCGCCCTCGCCCTACCCGGAACCGTCCTTGTCCTGGACAACTGCGAGCACCTGGCCGACGAGGTCGCCGACCTCGTCGGACCACTGCTGGCCGCCTGCCCCGACCTGCGGGTCCTGGCCACCTCGCGCCGTCCCCTCGAGCTGGGGGCGGAGCATGTCCACCGCCTCGCACCGCTGGATACGGCCTCGGCGGCCGAGCTCTTCCGCGCCCGCGCCCTGGCGGCCCGTCCCGAGCAGGTCATCGACGACGAGGACCTGGACGACCTTCTCGGCCGGCTCGACGGCATCCCCCTGGCCATCGAGCTGGCCGCCGCGCGCACCCGCAGCCTGTCAGCGCGTCAGATCGCCGAGCGGCTTCCCGACCGGCCCGAGCTGCTCACCGGGGCTCGGGACGCCCCCGCCCGTCAACGCACCCTGAGAGCGGTCATCGAGTGGTCCTGGAACCTTCTCGATAGCGCAGAGCGCCGGGCCATGGCACATCTGGCGCTGCTCGCCGACGGCTTCACCCTTGCCGCCGCGGAGGCGCTCATCGGCGCTGACGGCGCCGATGCTCTTGACGCCCTGGTCGCCCACTCCCTGCTCGCGGTGCGCGACCGCGGTCTGCCCCGCTTCCACATGCTCGTCACCGTCCGAGACTTCGCCCTGGAGCAGCTGTCCGTCTCCGGGGACGAGACGACGGCCAGGAGGGCCTTGCACGAATGGGTGGTCGACCTGTGCTCCCAGATCCGCTTCCCCATCGACGCCGGCGACTTCGGCGCTGCCGACCACCCTCAGGCCCACTGGCACGATCGTGTCTTCCAGCAGGTCACCGACAACGAGGCGGTCATCGTCCAGGAGCTCGACCGGCTCCTGGCGCAGGCCGACGTCAAGGAACCGGACCGTCTGCCCGGCGAGCTGCGCGACGCGATCTGCCTCATCGGCGCCGCACTCATGCGGCTGTGGAGCGTCACCTGGAGCTACGAGCGCATCGCGGACTACGGCTCGCGCCTCATCCGACCCGCCGCCCAGCCGGCCCTGGACCCGCGTGGCAACGAGGCGGGGCTCGCCGTCCTGGCCCTGTGCGTCACCCTGTTCGGGCTCCTGAGCCACATGCCCACACAGGTCCGCTCCCTGCTGTCGGCCTCCTTCGACGGCGAGGGGCCCCTCAGCCGGGTGCGGCGCTTCCTGCGCGCCGGAGACGAGCAGTGGCCAGAGCTGGCCCGCGACGCCGACCCCTGGGTCGCCTGGGCCGCGACCCGCTGCCTGGCGGCCCAGCAGGAGGACGACGGTGACCCCGGCGCCTCCCTGGAGACCATCGAGACCCTTCTGGACCGGCTGCACGGCAACGACCTGGCCGGTATCCACCTGCTCGAGCTGCACCTCCACCGCCTGCAGGTACTCATGTCCCTGGGACGCTACGGCCAGGTCGTCGAGGCGTGCACGTGCGCCCAGGTGCTCCTGGAGAGGATCCTGCCGAGCTGGAGCGGGTTCTTCCGCACCACCCTGCGGCTGGAGGCCGCCTACTGCGCGGTCTGCCTCGATCCCAGGCCGCAGACGGCGGACAGGCTGCTGGAGAGCCTGGATCCCGTCGACCTGCCGGGAACCATGCGCTTCATCGCCCGTTCCGTGCGCGGAGAGCTGGAGCTCACCCGCGGGCGCGTGCGCACCGCCGCCCTCACCCAGCGCATGAGCCTGCGCTACGCCGGGCACTGGCGCTCCATCCTGGGGGCCGGGTCGCAGTGGGAGCTCTACATCCTGAGCATGTGCCTGATCACCGACATCGAGCTCAGCCCCGACGACGCCGTCGAGCTCGACGCCGGGGCCATCCGCGCCCGGGCGGTTCGGCTGCTGCGCGACATCCTGTCCGACCCCGCCCCACGCCAGCGCGACATCCCCACCGTCATGGCCTTCGCCGCGGCCGTCGGCCTGTCAGCCGCAGCCGCCGCGCCGGCGGGCTCCCCGCAGCGGGCCGCAGGAGCCGAGCTGGTCGCCACGGCACTGGCCGTGGGCACCAACCAGACCTGCCGCCTGCTCTCCCACGACTACCTGCGCACCCGCACCGAGCGGCTCGACGCCCGGGCGCTGGCCGAGGCCGAGGACCGGATACGGCCCCTGGACCGCGGTCGGCTGGTCGCGCACGCGGCCGGCCTCGCCCGCCGTATGGCGAGCGAGACCGGCTGGAGCCGCTGACCGTTCGGCCGCCGTGGCGGGCAACCGAACGTCGCACTCAGGCGTTTCGCCGCTGGTAGCGGACAATCGTCAGCGGGGCCATGACCGCCAGCACCAGCAGCGAGCCGAGGATGGCCGTGCGCACGTCCCCGGACGATCCCGCCGTCCCGTCCAGCAGGTAGCGGCAGCCGTCGACGATGTGCGAGACCGGGTTGTGACGCGCGAAGGCCTTGAGCCAGCCCGGCAGCGTCGCGGTGGGCACCATGGCGTTGGACAGGAAGGTCAGCGGGAACAGGACGATGACCGTGAAGGAGGTGACCGCCTGGGCCGAGGAGAAGACCGTCCCCAGGAACAGGAAGGTCCAGGCGATCGCCCAGGCGCAGCCCGCCGCCAGGGCGATGGCGCCGAGTGTCCCTGACCAGCCGTTCTCAGGCCGGTAGCCCAGGACGTAGCCGGTCAGCACCGTCAGCGACGTGCAGATGAGATAACGCAGCACATCGGAGACCATCGGCCCCAGGACCGGTGCGATCCGGGACATCGGCATGGTGCGGAAGCGGTCGAAGACTCCCTTGTCCATGTCCTCGCGCAGGTCCACGCCCACGCTCTGGCTCGTGGTCAGGGCGTTGATGATGATGAGACCCGGAACGATCGTGGGCAGGTAGGCCTTGACGTCCCCGGCGATCGCACCGCCGAAGAGCTCGCCGAACATGACGGTGAACATGACCGGCTGGATGAGGATGTCGTAGAACTCGCCAGGGTTGCGCACCATGGCGATGAGGGAGCGCCAGGCCATGGCGAGCGTGTCCGGGACCAGTCGCGCCTCACTGAATCGAGAGCCCTTGGAGGACAGGGCGGAGGACGGGGCGGATCCGTTCGGCAGGGCGGTTGCGGTTGCTGCGGGGGAGGTCATGACTGCTCCTCGACGTCGTCGGGACGGATGGTTGCGGGGGAGGAGGCCGACGGCTCGGCGGAGGGAATGGGCGGGGCGTCGGTCTCCTGCCTGGGGTGGCCGGTCAGGGCCATGAAGACCGAGTCCATGCTGGGGCGGTCCACCGAGACGGTCCTGGGGGACAGTCCGGCGTCGCGCAGGGCCACGAGCACCTCGGTGGCCACAGACGCCTCGGTCAGCGGCGTCTGCAGACGCGCGCCCTGGATACCCCGGTCGGTCACCGCCGGGGCGTGACCGGTGACCCGCTCGATGACCTCGGCGGTGGCCGCCTGGTCCTCGGGTACGGACGGGGTCAGGATGAGCGAGCTGCTGCCCACCCGGTCCTTGAGCTCATCGGGCGTGCCCTCGGCGATGAGCCGCCCGGCGTCGATGATGCCGACCCGGTGGGCCAGGCGGTCGGCCTCCTCCAGGTACTGGGTGGTCAGCAGGATCGTGGAGCCGCCCTTCACCAGGGAGCGGATGACGTCCCACATCTGCTCACGCGTGCGCGGGTCCAATCCGGTGGTGGGCTCGTCCAGGAAGACGAGCGGGGGCTGGGCGATGAGGGAGACGGCCAGGTCCAGTCGACGCCGCATCCCACCGGAGTAGCTGTTCACCCGCTTACCGCCCGCCTCGGTCAGGCTGAAGGCGGCCAGCAGCTCGTCGGCCCGCTCACGCGCCCGCCGTCGGCCAAGGCCCAGCAGGCGCCCGAAGAGCCGCAGGTTCTCCACCCCGGTGAGCATCTCGTCGACGCTGGCGTACTGGCCCGTCACCCCGATGAGGCTGCGCACGGCGTGGCGCTCGCGGACGACGTCGCGGCCCAGGACCATCGCCCGGCCGCGGGTGGGCGCCAGCAGGGTGGTGATCATGCGCAGCGCCGTGGACTTGCCGGCGCCGTTGGGGCCGAGCAGGCCGTAGACGATGCCGGCGGGAATCTCCAGATTCAGGGAATCGACGGCGGTGAAGGAGCCGAAGTCGCGCGTCAGTCCGTCGGTCCTGATGGCCGGGGGCTCGTTGGGTGAGGGCGATTCGGTCGCTGTTGGTGTGGTCATGCCGCCAAGGCTGGATCTGCACGGTTTCAGCACGGCTTCACCGAGATGGAGCCGAGTTTCACGCCGTCTCGTCCGACGACGGCGTCGAGCCGAACGGCAGAAGCTACGATCCTCATGAATCACTCCAGAGCACCCCCAGGAGTCCCGATGAGATCGTTCTCGTTGCGAGCGTGGTCATGATGGCCGCCCTTCTCCATGACAAGGTTTACGGCTACGGGGCTCGTTCGTGTCGTCTTGGCGGGTATTGGAGAAACGCCGTCGATAACCACTGGCGCCCTTATCTGACCAGGGAGATGAGCGAGCTGCGGGCGTGTGGCATCGGTGAAGACGAGTGGCAGATGCTCCTGGCCGAGGTCCACCAGCTACTCCAGGATGCAGAGGCTGGTCGTCTCAACTTCGACACCACCTACACCAAGGGCGTCGTCTGCAAGGCTCGAAGTGCGCATGACGTGCTCGAGGCCCGCCTGGAGCTGACCGTCGACCTCGACGGAGAGCGACGTTACATGCGCCTGTACTTCAGTGAGCCGGACGACGAGGACCGCCTGCTGCTCTCGCTCAGCTTCCGCCACAAGCGAGGCGGAATGATCGGACTGGAGGAGCAGGACGGGCACATCGCTGAGGCGCAGGAGCGTTTCGAGTCCTGGTCGCGGTCGCGGCGGATGAGGTGATGTGAGATGTGACGAAGCGCCCTTCACATGCCTGAACCAGAGGCTAATATGTCGTCACCGATATATCCCACGAGGTGGTGAGAACACATGGACATCTACGAGCTTCTTGGTGAGGATCCGGATGCCCCTGGTTACAGGCATGCACGCAGCCTGGTCTCTGCCGATCGCGCGTTGATCCGTGACCTCGTTGCCGTGCGCGAGCGCAGCGGTATGACTCAGGCTGACGTTGCTCACGCCATGGGTACCAGCCAGGCCTCCGTCTCCCGGTTCGAGTCGGGTCACGCAGACGCCCACCTGTCCACGGTACGGCGTTACGCCAAGGCCGTGGGAGCAGTCATCCGCCATGAGGTGGTTCCTGTCGACGGACATGAAGTTCGTCTTGCCACCCGCAACGCCGGCATGTCCGACTACAGGTGGAACTCGTCCTCGACGGAGGCGGCACGACGAGTGTCCACGGGCAAGCTGGTGGGAGCATGACGGCCAGGTCGAACCCTGACGAGGTGAAAGATCAGAGTCTCCCACTACGATCGACCACCGTCCTCCAGCTCCAGACCGTCCGTGTCATCTGTCAGCCGCAGGACATGGAGGAGGACTTCGTTCAGTGGCGAATCAGCCCGGTTGAAGTACAGATGGCGCCGGAGGAGACCGCTCCGATCCACGCCCTCGTCGGTGACCTCGCCGTCGGCGCCGGCGAGTGGTTCGTCGGCGCTACCGCCAGCATCGTGTTCGCTGCTTCCGATGACGAAGCGGATGAGACCGCGATGCGAGAAGAGCTCAGTGCTGTCGCGCAGCAATACGGCCCCTGGGCCGCACGCCTCTTGTGGGATCATGTCTCGGCCGCTGCGCGCACAGCAGCGGCACTTTGTCATGGGAGCGTGGGGCGCATCGATATCCCCGGGGACATGCCGGATATCACTTATCCGTCTCCCGCTGGGCAGACCGGTCGTACCACGAACGATGAGTAGTGATGTGATGAGTGGGTGATCGCGCCAGGCGGTCGATCCTATCCGGCGAGGCACCCGTTTCGGGCGACGGTCTTTCAAGGCCTGGCGATGTCGGCAGTGCCGGAGCCACGGCGGGCGGCCTTGCCACGAACCGCCTCGTAGCTCTCGTAAAAGACGGGGGCGGGAATCCCTCCACCCCTGCCCTGCTCGTAGACAGTTCCGCAGACGAACAGCAGGTCGTCGGTGTTGCCGTGCAGCGTCATGATCCTGCGGGTGAGGAGATTCCTGGCGAACATGCGTCTCATGAGGGGTGCGGAAACGGCCGTCGGCAGCCTGTATGCCAGCAGCTCGCCGCGGTAACGGCTCAGATCGACGCCGCGCGACGCCACGATCCTGGACGTCTCTCGAATCGCCCTGACCGCTCGGGCGAGCATCCTGGTTGAACCCATGAGCTGTTCGGCCGAGCGCGTCGTGTCCTCGATATCGCCGTACATTCCCGCCACGGCGCCGACACCGGCATTGATCGCCATGTGCAACCAGATCCACTCGAGCATGTCGTAGGGGCGCTCCAGGCTGATGCCGCAGGAGGCGAACAACGCCTCCACCCGCTCATAACCGGGGAAGCGGGCCCTGTCGCGCCGCTCCAGCATGACGTGGTCGAAGACGCAGCAGTCGAGCCGGTTGCCCGTGATGCTCCCGCCCGCCACCGGGTACCCCCCGCCCGCCACCGGGTACCCCAGGATGACGTCGCGGCCGGCCAGTAGACCGTCGAGCTCCTCACGCTCTCCCCAGAAACCGCAGAACAGCAGAACGGGCCCCTCGATACCGCCCGCATCGAGGTCGGCCATCACCTCGGCGATCCTGCCCTGCGGCACTGAGACCACGATGAGGTCGTAACGGCTGCGTGCACGGTGGTGAACATGGTGGTGAACGCTGTAGCGGTCGTGGGACAACGAGCCCTTCGTATCGGTCCTGCCATCGAGGATCTCCACCTCGAGCGAGCTGATCCCGGACCTCGCGCTGCTGCTGCGAACCAGGTGCTCGACCCGGTGGCCGGCCTTCTGGAAGAGGTAGCCGTAGGTCGCTCCGATCACCCCCAGGCCGACGACGAGAATGCTCATAGAAGCCTTGGTGCTTGCCTGTGCTGTCATGGCCGCCAGCCTGCGGCCCTCCGGTTTCAGGCCGCCTTCGTACCGGCTTCAGGATCGGGCTGTTCGGGCCTGCGCAAGTCCCGCTCAGGCCTGTTCAGGACTTGCGCAGCAGGACCCGGCTCATGCGGTGCTCGGAGTCCTTGGTCAGGACCAGGGTGGCCCGGCCGCGGGTGGGGGCGATGTTCTCGCGCAGGTTGACCAGGTTGACGCTCTCCCAGATCTCGCCCGCCCCGGCCAGGGCGACGTCGTCGGGGATCTCGGCGAAGCGCCGGAAGTAGGATCCCGGCTGGGTGAAGGCCGTGTGCTTGAGGGTGAGGAAGCGGTCCAGGTACCAGCGGCGGATGTCGGCGGGGTCGGCGTCGACGTAGATCGAGAAGTCGATGAAGTCACTGACCGCCAGGGCCGAGGCTCCCGGCCGCGTTCCCCGCGGCGCGGGCTGGAGGACGTTGAGCCCCTCCAGGACGAGGATGTCGGGGCGCTCCACCGTCACGTGCCGGCCCGGGACGATGTCGTAGACCGTGTGGGAGTAGACGGGGGCCTGAACCCGCGCACTGCCGGACTTCACGGCCGCGACGAACTCCAGCAGCGCGCGGCGGTCGTAGGACTCGGGGAAGCCCTTGCGGGCCATGAGCCCGCGCTCCTCGAGGACCCGGTTGGGCAGGAGGAAGCCGTCGGTGGTCACCAGATCCACGCGGGGTGTGTCCGGAAAGCGGGAGAGCAGGTGGGCGATGAGACGCGCCGTCGTCGACTTGCCGACGGCGACCGATCCGGCCACCGCGACGACGAAGGGCGTGGACGGCTCGTCCACGCCCAGGAAGGCGCCGGTGCGGTGCGCGCGCTCACGCGAGGTGGCGATGTAGTCCTCCAGCAGCGCGGTCAGGGGACGGTAGACGGCGTCCACCTCGGCCAGGTCGATGGGGTCGCCCAGGCCCCGCAGCTTCTCGACGTCGGCCTGGGTCAGCGGCAGCGGTGCCGATGAGGCCAGCGCGGACCACTGGTCGCGGTCCAGCTGGATATAGGGCGAGGCGCCCGGGATGCCCAGGTCACTCGGGTCGCTCAGCTCGGAGGTCACCGACACAGTGTCGCAAAAAGAGGCGCTCGACGGACAATCCCGGCGGATCGAAGAGGACTCATTGGGATCTCATCGGGATCGCGTCGGGATCGCGTTGGGATCGCGTCGGGATCTCGGCGGGATATCCACTCGGATATCAACCGGGAGCTCGGGAAGGGACTCCAACAAGAGCGTCTGGGGCGTGCGGCGGCCCCTTCGGGATCACGCCGGCGTCACACCGAGATCACACCGACGTGGCCCTGCGCTCGTTGTCAACGTCGCGTCAGCATGATTCGATCGGAGCATGTGTGGAATTGTTGGGCACGTCGGCCCTCTGACTGATACTGGTTCCTCTCGTTCCCTTACTGTTCTGATGGACGGCCTGGGCCGTCTGGAGTACCGCGGCTACGACTCCGCCGGCGTCGCCCTGGTGGGCCCCTCCGGCCTGGACGTCGTCAAGGAGGCGGGCAAGCTCTCCGGCCTGCGCGCGCTCCTGGAGGCCACCCCACCGGCCCCCGCCACCGCCGGCATCGGCCACACCCGCTGGGCCACGCACGGCGGCCCGACGACGGTCAACGCCCACCCCCACCGCGCCGGTCACCTCGCCGTGGTCCACAACGGCATCATCGAGAACTTCCGCCCGCTGCGCGAGGAGGTCGAGGCCGCCGGCCGCGAGCTCCTCTCCGACACCGACACCGAGGTCGTCGCCCACATCCTGGACATCGACTTCACCGCCCGCCTGCGCCAGGATCCGGCCGCCGCCTCCGACCCGGACCGGGTCGCCGACCTCCTGGTCGCCTCGATGCAGGCCGTCACCGCGCGCCTCGAGGGCGCCTTCGCGCTGCTGGCCGTCACGGACCTGGCCCCCGCCGCCATCGTCGCCGCCCGCCGCTCCAGCCCCCTGGTCATCGGCCTGGGCGACGGCGAGAACTTCCTGGGCAGCGACGTGGCCGCCTTCGTCGCCTTCACCAAGAGGGCCGCCGAGGTCGACGACGACCAGGTCCTCCTCCTGACCGCCGACGCCGTGCGCGTCTGGGACAAGGACGGCAACGACGTCGAGCCCAAGACCTGGGAGGTCTCCTGGGACGCCTCGGCCGCCGTCAAGGGCGGCTATGACACCTTCATGGACAAGGAGATCCACGAGCAGCCCACCGCCGTGGCCGACACCCTGCGCGGCCGCGTCGACGAGCGCGGCGAGCTCCAGCTCGACGAGATGCGCATCGACCCCGCCGTCCTGCGCAGCGTCGACAAGATCATCGTCATCGCCTGCGGCACCGCCGCCTACGCCGGGCACGTCGCCAAGTACGCCATCGAGCACTGGTGCCGCATCCCCGTCGAGGTCGAGCTCGCCCACGAGTTCCGCTACCGCGACCCCGTCGTCAGCGAGAAGACCCTGACCGTCGCCATCTCCCAGTCCGGGGAGACCATGGACACCATCCAGGCCGTGCGCCACGCCCGCGAGCAGGGCAGCAAGGTCCTGGCCATCGTCAACACCTACGGCTCGACCATCGCCCGTGAGGCCGACGCCGTCCTTTACACCCACGCCGGCCCCGAGGTCGCGGTGGCCTCCACCAAGGCCTTCCTCGCCCAGATCACCGCCTGCTACCTGCTGGGCCTCTACCTGGCCCAGCTGCGCGGCAACAAGTGGCCCGACGAGGTCGCCGACTACCTGGACAACCTCGCCGCCATGCCGGACCGGATCCAGCACGTGCTGGACAGTCAGGAGGCCGGGGTGCGCGACCTGGGCGCCGAGCTGGCGGACAAGTCCTCCTTCCTGTTCCTGGGGCGCCACGTCGGCTTCCCCGTGGCGCTGGAGGGCGCTCTCAAGCTCAAGGAGCTCGCCTACGTCCACGCCGAGGGCTTCGCCGCCGGCGAGCTCAAGCATGGCCCGATCGCGCTCATCGAGGAGGGCCTGCCGGTCTTCGTCATCGTGCCCACCCCGCGCCGTCCCGTCCTGCACGACAAGGTCATCTCCAACATCCAGGAGATCCGGGCTCGCGGCGCGCGCACCATCGTCATCGCCGAGGAGGGCGACGCCGACGTCGAGCCCTTCGCCGACCACATCATCCGAGTGCCCGCCACCCCCACGATCCTGTGGCCGCTGCTGACCGTGGTGCCGCTGCAGGTCTTCGCCGCCGCTCTGGCCGGGGCCAAGGGCCTGGACATCGACCAGCCGCGCAACCTGGCCAAGTCCGTCACCGTCGAGTAGGACCGACGCCGACGCATCGACTCGGCCCTCAACGGCGCCGGGCCCCGCACGTGCGGGGCCCGGCGCCTACTGGGCTGGGTCACTGCGCTGGGCTACTGGGCCGGGCGCAGGGACCTGACCTGCGGTTTCGTGCGCGCCTCGGAGCGTTGGGAGGACAGGGCCAGGTCGTCGTCGTTGTCCACGTGATCGGCCTGGGCGACGACGAAGGCCTGCGCCATGCCGCCGTCGTGGGCCAGTGAGAGGTGCCAGTGGCCGATACCCGCCTGGCGCGCGGCCATCGCGGCCGCCCCGGTCAGGCGCAGGCGCGGCGGGGTACCGGGTGTCGAGGTCACCTCGATGTCCCTGTAGGCCCACCCCTCGGGAGCGTCCAGCCCGAGCTCGGCGTAGGCCGACCCCAGCGCCTTGAGAACCGCCTCCTTGGCCGCCAGGCGCGCCCCCAGGGAGGCGGCCCGCTTCTGGCAGGCGGCCAGCTCGACGGGGGTGAAGAGGCGCTCGCGCAGGCCGGGTACCCGGTCCATGTAGCCTTCGAGGCGGGTGACGTCGACCAGGTCAGTCCCTACTGCGCGGATCACCTGGCCATTGTGCCGGGTGGGCCGGGGCGGTGAGGGCTGAACGCGCCGCCCTCTTCTGGAATGGACAACCTCCTGGGTCCGCAGGGAGACGGCGAGCCTTCCAAATGTCTCACACTATGAAACTCTTGGTCTCAGAACCTTGCTGGAGGGGCGAGGAATCATGAGCGGAGGACAATGGGACAGGTGAGTGACCTCAACGACTTCACGCGTTCCGACGACGTCACCGACCCCACCGCCTGCGCCTGGCCCGCCCAGGAGGTCGCGGCGGCGGAATCCCCCGTGACCGCGGGCACCGACCGCTACATGAGAGCCGCCGCCCACGCAGTGGCCCGGGCGGCACTGCGCGAGCTGCGCCAGGGCCCCGTCGTTCCCGGGGCCGTGACGGCCCCCGCCCGGCCGGCCGTGGCCCCGTTCTCCTCGGCGAGCCCCGCGGGGCCGGTGGCAACACCCAGCTCGCCGGTCTCCCCGGCGGCGCCGACCGGGGCGTCGGCCGACGGGGGAGGGGCGTACGTGAGCCCGGGATGGATCGCGGGGTCGCCGGTGCTTCTCCTGGTCGGTGGCGGGCACAACGGCGCCGACACCCTCCTGGCCGGAGGCCTGCTGTCGCACAACGGCTGCGCGGTCAGCGCCGTTCTCGCCACCGAGCACCCTCACCCCGTCGCCCTCGAGGAGGCCCGCAGCCACGGCGTCACCGTCTACGGCGCCGGCTACCGCAGTGAGGATGGAACCGATCAGGACAACGCCGAGGCCATCGCCGCCGTCGAGGCCTTCCTCGCCCGGGGTGGACTCGTCCTCGACGGACTCACCGGCATCGGCGCCAGCGGACCACTGCGACCCGACGCCGCCGCCCTCATCGCCCCGCTCGTCGCCGCCGGAGAGCCGGGGCGGCGTCCGCTGCGCGTCATCGCCGTCGACCTGCCCAGCGGGACCGGCGTCGACGACGGCACGGTCGACGGGCCGGTCCTCGCCGCTGACCGCACCGTGACCTTCACCTGCCTCAAGGGGTGCCTGTGCCTGCCCCCGGCCCGGCACCTGTGCGGTGTCGTCGAGGTCGTCCCCCTCGGTCTGCCGGCGCCCTCGAGCCGGCCCATCGCCCGCCGTCCCGTCGACGGCGGCCTGGGCGACTACCTGGCGCGAGCCGTTCCCGAGCCCGGCGCCGACGACCACAAGTACACCCGCGGCGTCGTGGGCCTGTGGGCCGGCAGCGAGTCCTACCCCGGCGCGGCCGTCCTGGCCGCCAGCGGCGCGGTGCGCGCCGGTGCCGGCATGGTGCGCCTGGCCGCACCCAGACGCGTGGAGGACCTCGTCCTGGCGGCCCGTCCCGAGGTCGTCCCCACCGCCGGACGCAGCCAGGCGCTCGTCCTGGGGCCGGGCGTCGACCCCGCCGACACCGCCAGGGCCGGTGAGCTGCGAGACGTCCTGCGCCCCACCCTGGTCGTCGCCCGCGGCCTTGAGGGTCAGGGCGCCGACGGCGAGGGAACCGATGAGGGGGCAGCCGAGCCCGATGGAGGCACGGCTCCGACCGAGCCGTCCGTCGTCGTCGATGCCGGAGCGCTGAGCATCCTGGCCGACCTCCTCGCCGAGGACCTGGGCTGCACGCCGCTCCACGTCCTGACCCCGCACGCCGGAGAGGCCGCCGCCCTTCTGACGGCGCTGACGGGTACGGAGGCGCAGGCCGGGACGAGCCGGCAGTGGAACCGGGAGCGCGTCGAGGCCCGCCCGGCCCATGCCGCCCGCGAGCTCTCCCGACTCAGCGGTGCCACCGTCGTGCTCAAGGGCGCGACAACGCTCATCGCCGCCCCCGACCGCCCCCTGATCAGCGTGGACTGTGGACCCGGATGGATGGCGACCGCGGGAAGCGGTGACGTGCTCGCCGGGGTGCTGGGCGCCGTTCTGGCCGGAACGGCCGTCCGCTGGGAGCGGGCGAAGGCAGACGCCGTCTCAGGCGCGGGCGCAGTGACGACGGCGAGAACCGACGTCGCGTTGGATCCCCTCCTCGACGCTCTGCTCGACTCGGTGGCCGCCGGGGTCAGGCTGCACGCGTTCGCGGGCGCCTACGCCGCCGCGATCCCACAGGGCGCCGGGGGCGTCGGTGCCGGCGGGCACCCGATCGCCGCCCTCGACATCGCCGCGGCCCTCGGTCCGGCCCGCCTCGAGCTCAACTGGCTTCAGGCAGTGCCGCACCACTGAGACGTGTCAGCCGATCGGCGTCAACCGGATGCTTCGGATGAGCGAGTGCGCGAGGAAACAGGCTCGCCACCGGTCTCCCAGTGCGACAATCGCGCCGTGACCACCTCCGCGGACTCAGCAGCAACGACCCCGTCCACCGCTCCGGAAGCCGCAGCCGCCCGGCCTCCGCTGCCCGGGGCGGCCACCTCCTGCGCCGTCATCGACCTGGAGGCCATCGCCCACAACGGCCGCCGCCTGGCCCAGATCGCCGGCGTGCCGTGGATGGCCGTGGTCAAGGCCGACGCCTATGGTCACGGCCTGGGGCCGGTCGCCCTGACGGCCCTGTCTGCGGGGGCCTCCTGGTTGGGGGTGGCACAGCTCGCCGAGGCCCTGACCCTGCGCTCCGTCCTGGATGAGGCCGGCGTGGCCCGTCCGGCGGGGGAGCCCTCCGGCCGGGCGCCCCGGGTCCTGACCTGGCTCCTGCCCGTCATGGATCCCTCCCGGGCGGGCGCCGAGGACTCGCCCCTGCGCGCCGCGCTGGCGGCCGACCTGGACCTGTCGGTCTCCACCCTGTCCCAGCTCGAGGCCCTGGAGGCCGCGGCCCGGTTACAGGGGGTGACGGCGCGCCTCCACCTCAAGGTCGACACCGGCATGTCGCGCGGCGGCGCCATGGACGAGGACCTGCCCGCCCTGGCCGCGGCGCTGAGGCGGGCCGTGGACGAGGGCACGGTCGACGTCGTCGGTCTGTGGTCCCACCTGTCCCGCGCCGACGAGCCCACCAGCGGTTCCACCGAGGAGCACCTGACGCGATACCGCCAGGCCGAGAGAGTCGTGCAGGAGGCGGGTCTGCGTCCATCCATCCGTCACCTGGCCGCCACCGGAGGGCTCCTGTGGTACCCGCAGGCCCGCATGGACCTGGTTCGGGCGGGGATCGGCCTGTACGGACTGAGCCCGGACCCGGCCGTGGCCACCAGTGCCGAGCTCGGCCTGCGGCCGGCCATGCGTCTGGAGTCCGCCCTGGTCCAGGTCAAGCGCATCGACGCCGGACGGGCCGTCTCCTACGGGGGCACCTGGAGCGCCCCCACCGACCGCTGGGTGGGGCTCGTCCCCCTGGGCTACTCCGACGGCGTTCCGCGCGCCGCCAGCTCGACCGGCCCCGTGGGAGTCGGCGGCGTCATGACCACCATCGTGGGCCGAGTGTGCATGGACCAGGTGGTCATCGACCTCGGCCCGGCCCGAGACGGGGCCGGTGCACCCCTGCCGGCGCCGGCCCGGGTCGGGGACACCGTCGTGCTCTGGGGTGCCCCGGACGCCGCGGGACGCGAGGCCGTCCCCACGGCGGACGAGTGGGCACAGGCCTGCGGCACCATCAACTACGAGATCGTGACCCGGCTCGGAACCCGGATCCCGCGCCGCTACGTCGGGGCCGGGGCCGGCGGCGACTACGCTCGACCCTAGAGAACAGCAGACGTCGGATGTCGGAAGCCCGGTACGCCGGTGTCCACCGACTCCGGTTGTCGGCTCCGTGCACTGATGAGGAGGACACATGAGCGGTGCGCCGCACACACCTGAGGCCGTGCCCGAGATCACCGTCGCCACCGGCGACGCCGATGAGACCCGGGGCCTCGGCGCGCGCCTGGCGCACCTGCTGCGCGCCGGCGACCTCGTCATGCTCTCCGGCGGGCTGGGGGCCGGCAAGACCACCCTGGCCCAGGGCATCGGTGCCGCTCTAGGGGTGCGCGGCCGCGTCTCCTCTCCCACCTTCATCATCGCCCGCGTCCATCCCTCACTGTCCGACGGTCCCGACCTCATCCACGTCGACGCCTACCGGATCACCTCCCTGGAGGAGATCGACGCCCTCGACCTGGACTCCTCCCTGGACCGCTCGGTCACCCTGGTCGAGTGGGGCGAGGAGAAGGTGGAGGCCCTGAGCCCCGACCGCCTGGAGATCCAGGTGCTTCGACCTCACGGCGCCGTGCGTGCCGGTGCCCCGCGGCTCGACGACGTCCGGGCCGACTCCCAGCGGTCCGCCGGCTCGGCGACGGAGGGTCCCGTCGTGGACCTGGGAGAGGTCGACGACGGCAACCGGACGATCACCGTGCGCGCCCTCGGTCCGCGATGGGCCGACGTTGACCTGGGACCACTGGGCACTGGCGCCTCCCACCGGCAGTCTGGAGCACCGCTGTGAAGCCTCCCTCTCCCGTCGCACCCGTGAGCGATGCCATCCCCATCCGCCCCGTCGGGCACCACGGGCGCCTGCGAAACCTGGCCCGCCTCGCCGTCGCAGTCCTCCTCCTGACCGCCACCGCCCTTCTGCCTGCCGGGACGGTACGAGCCGCCACCGACCCGCCGTCGGACTCCACGGGCGACTCCGCCGCCTCCGCCGCCCCGGACGGTGGTGACGGCCCGGCCGCCTCCGAGCCGACGCCCGCCACCGACCCGACTTCCCAGACGGCGGATACCTCGGCCGATACGGAATCACGCAGTACCGCCAAGGCTCTTATGGAGCGAGACTGCGTGGCCCAGGTGCGCCAGAGCACCGGTGAGCAGGGCGAGGTCACGGTGGGGGACCTCAGAAGCGTCTACACCTGGGCGCCCGGCTTCCTCGACGGCTCCCAGCCGTCCGCACAGCCCGTCGACACCGGCGACTGGGTCGCGACCGCCACCGCAGCCGGCAAGCCCATCGGCCTTCTCGAGGTGGTCACGGAGAAAGGACGCACCACCTGCACACCCGTGTTCGACGACGACCTGGCCACCGACGTCGACCAGATGGGCGAGGCCCACCTCATCCACGACCGCAACGCCAACGCCTGGTACTCGCTCAGCGGCACCACGGTGACGGCGCTGGGGGAGGCCGCCACCCGGCGCCTGGCCGGCCCCATCGAGCTCAGCGACTACGGAGAGATCCTGCGCGAGCGCGCCGGTTCCAAGCCCAAGACCTCCGCGGCTCAGAACGAGGCGCGCTCCACCACGGGAGGCTGGGCGATCTGGGGGCCGGTTCTGGCGGTCGTCGTCGTCGGGATCGTCACGGTCATCATCACGGTTCGACACGAGCGCAAGGTGACCGCGCCGCTGCGCCAGGCCCGCAACCGCGCCGACATGGCTGAGCGCGCCGACCGGCTCAGCCGCGACGAGTCCGATACCGAGGGCGTCGCGGTCCGCCGGGGCATCCCCCGCGCGGCCATCGACCTGTCCCTCCTCGGAGACGGGGCCGAGGGCGACACCGGCACGACTGGCGGCGAGACCCTGGGGGACACGATCCCCGAGAGCCGCGCCAACTCCTCTCGGGACCCGAGGGCATAGGCTGGGCCGGTGCGTATCCTCTCGATCGACTCCTCCCTGGGGACACAGCTGGCGGTCGTTGACATCGATGAGGCGGCCGAGGACGCCTCGACCGCCGAGACCTCTCAGACCGCCGGCCGGCTCGGCGCGGGCGCGCCGCGGGTGCTCAGCCAGGCCGAACAGGCCGACACCCGGCGCCACGCCGAGTCCCTGGGGCAGATGCTCTCCGAGGCCCTGTCCGCTCCCGACGTCGCCGAACGCCCGCTGGACGCCGTCGTGGCCGCCACCGGCCCGGCCCCCTTCACCGGGCTGCGTGCCGGGCTCGTGACGGCCCGGGTCGTGGGGCGCACCCGCGGCATCCCCGTCCACGGAGTCTCCAGCCTCGACGCCGTGGCCCGTCGCGCCCTCGACGAGCTGGGTGCTGAGGGCGAGGCCGATCCCGTCGTCCTGGTCGCCACCGACGCTCGCAGGCGGGAGGTCTACGCGGCGCTCTTCCGTGCCAACGGCCCCGACGACGTCACTCGCCTGACCGAGATTGACGTCTGCCCCCCGGCCCAGGTAGCCGGGCGGCTCGACGAGGTCGGAGTCGTCGACGCCGTAGCCGGCTCCGGCGCGGCCCTGTACCCCGAGCTGGCCGAGCTGGCCTCCTCGCGCGAGGTGCTCGCCCCGGTCTCCGGTGACGCCCTGACCCAGGTGCGCGTCGCCCTGGCCCGGCTGGGTCGCGGTGAGGAGCTGGGGACGCAGCCGCTCTACCTGCGTCACGCCGACGTGCAGATGCCCGCCGCACGCAAGCGCGTGCGCTGAGCCCCGGCCCCGAGTGACTCAGGTGTCCGAGGTGCCGGGAGCGGAGTGGGCGCTCAGACTGCGGGAGATGACCGAGGCGGACCTGGAGGGGATCGCCCGGCTCGAGGGCGAGCTGTTCGGTGCCGAGGCCTGGAGCCGGGATCTGCTGGCCGCCGAGCTGGAGGCCACCCGGGGGGCCCTGGCCGACCGCCGCTACGTCGTCGTCGAGTCTGATGCTGAGCCTGATGTCGAGCCGGATGGTGCCGGCGAGGAGCACGGTGCGGGTCATGCCGACAGTCCTGCGGGGCTCCGGCCCCGGGCGGACACCGGGGCGACGAGACCGCGGCTCCTGGGCTATGCCGGTCTCTACCACGCCGGCGGCCTGAGCAGCGCCGACCTGCTGACCATCGTCACCGTCCCGGACGCACGCGGGCGGGGCCTGGCCTCGCGCATGCTGGCCGAGCTCGTGGATACCGCCCGGAAGGCGGGCTGCCCCGACGTCCTGCTGGAGGTGCGCCAGTCCAACGAGACCGCCCAGGGGCTCTACGCCAGGCACGGGTTCGTCCCCATCGGCAGGCGTCGCCGCTACTACCAGGCGCCGCCCGAGGACGCCGTGGTCATGCGACTGACGCTGCGTCCGCGCCTGGGCCCCGTCGGAACAGCCGAGGCCGGTGAGCCGGGCTCAGGCTGAGCCGTGCGAGCGGTCCGCCCCGACCGACGAGCGCACCGCACCCGACCAGAAGGATTGCGCCGGGGTTGAAGAAGCAGATAGGCACGGCATTTGCCGGCAATAAATACGGTCTCTCGTCGGTGAGACCCCGAGTGTCTGAGGTCTCACAGATTTGCCTGACACCCCCATGACGAAAAGGCGGCCGCAGACGGGGCCGTCAGCAAATTCCGCAGCGTTGAATCCAGCGTTGAGGCCTTCCGAAATCCCCGTGATTCTGCGGATTGTCGGCGTATCTGCGCTGGTGGCGGCACAGATGGTGCCAAGGGGGCTTCAAGCCCGGCTAGCCTTTTGCCGTGGCCAAAACATCTGCTCCTTCCCTGAAGAGGCGGACCGCCTTCTCCACGACCGTCTTCATGAAGCGCATGATGGCGATCTCGGGGCTGGTGTTCCTGTTCTTCGTCCTCTTCCACGCCTACGGCAACCTTCACTACTTCGAGGGTGAGGTCGCCTACGATCACTACGCCGTGTTCCTGCGGGCACTGCTGGTGCCGATCATGCCTTACGGCGGTGTC
This sequence comes from Actinomyces sp. ZJ308, assembly GCF_011752065.1. Classification (GTDB taxonomy): domain Bacteria; phylum Actinomycetota; class Actinomycetes; order Actinomycetales; family Actinomycetaceae; genus Actinomyces. The sequence goes on along the minus strand of NZ_JAAIJY010000017.1, from coordinate 4,538 downwards.
CTGTGGATCCTCCGCCTGGCGCTCATGGCCTGCCTCCTGGCTCACGCCGGCAGCGCCTTCCACCTGTGGGTGCGCAACAAGCGGGCCCGCGGCAACGACAAGTACGCCGTCAAGAAGCCCGGCGCCGAGTACTTCGCCTCCCGCTACGCCATGCGCACCATGCGCTGGGGCGGCGTCATCCTCCTGCTGTTCATCATCTGGCACATCCTGCAGTTCACCACCCTGTCACTGACGCCGGGGGGACAGTACGTGCACGGACGCGCCTACCTCAACATGTACTACGGCTTCCAGCTGTGGTGGGTGTGGCTCATCTACGCGATCGCGTTGGTGTCCCTGTGCCTGCACGTGTGGCACGGCGTGTGGTCCGCCCTGCAGACGTTGGGTGCGGTGCGAGGAAGCACCATCCCCTTCATCCGGCTGATCGCCTTCGTGGTGGCCTTCGCGCTGTTCGCCGGCTTCATGATCGTTCCGACGGCGATCCTCTTCGGCTACGTCGACGCCCCCATGTCCGCTGCCGACTACTACCCGCAGTTCTGTGACGCGATCGGCTCCTCCGCCGAGCACTTCGCCGAGTGTGCTGCGGCGACCCACTGAGAGTGAACGACTATGACTGAACTCATCGACGGCCTGTACTACGAGGGCGAGAAGATCGCCGACACCAAGGCCCCCCACTCCGTCCCGATCGATCGGCGCTGGGAGCAGCGCAAGTTCGAGGCCAAGCTCGTCAACCCCGCCAACCGCCGCAAGCTGGACATCATCGTCGTCGGCTCCGGCCTGGCCGGCGGCGCCGCTGCCGCCTCCCTGGGCGAGCAGGGCTACAACGTCAAGGTCTTCTTCTACCAGGACTCCGCCCGCCGGGCGCACTCCATCGCCGCCCAGGGCGGTATCAACGCCGCGAAGAACTACCGCAACGACGGTGACTCCACCTACCGGCTCTTCTACGACACGGTCAAGGGCGGCGACTACCGCGCCCGCGAGGACAATGTCTACCGCCTGGCCGAGGTCAGCGCCAACATCATCGACCAGTGCGTGGCCCAGGGCGTTCCCTTCGCCCGCGAGTACGGCGGCCTGCTGGACAACCGCTCCTTCGGTGGTGTCCAGGTCTCCCGCACCTTCTACGCGCGCGGTCAGACCGGCCAGCAGCTCCTCATCGGCGCCTACCAGGCCCTCGAGCGCCAGGTCCACGCCGGGACGGTCAAGGAGTTCCGCCGCCACGAGATGGTCGAGCTCATCCTCGTCGACGGACGCGCCCGCGGCATCGTCACCCGGGACATGGTCTCCGGCGAGATCGAGACCCACCTGGCCGACGCCGTCGTCCTGGCCAGCGGCGGGTACGGCAACGTGTTCTTCCTGTCCACCAACGCGATGGGCTGCAACGCCACCGCCATCTGGCGCGCGCACCGCAAGGGCGCCTACTTCGCCAACCCCTGCTACACGCAGATCCACCCCACCTGCATCCCGCAGTCCGGAGACTTCCAGTCCAAGCTCACCCTCATGAGTGAGTCGCTGCGCAATGACGGACGCATCTGGGTGCCCAAGAAGGCCGAGGACTGCGACAAGGACCCGCGCGACATCCCCGAGGAGGCGCGAGACTACTACCTCGAGCGCATCTATCCCGCCTTCGGAAACCTCGTGCCGCGTGACATCGCCTCGCGTCAGGCCAAGAACATGTGCGACGAGGGCCGCGGCGTGGGCCCGGCCATCAAGGAGCGCGACGCCAACGGCAACGAGCGGATGATGCGTCGCGGCGTCTACCTGGACTTCTCCGAGGCCATCGGCCGCCTGGGCAAGGACGCCGTCTCGGCCCGCTACGGCAACCTGTTCGAGATGTACCAGCGCATCACCGGGGACGACCCCTACGAGGTCCCCATGCGCATCTACCCGGCCGTGCACTACACGATGGGCGGCCTGTGGGTGGACTACGACCTGGAGTCCAACGTCCCCGGTCTCTACATCGCCGGTGAGGCGAACTTCTCCGACCACGGTGCCAACCGCCTGGGCGCCTCGGCCCTCATGCAGGGCCTGGCCGACGGCTACTTCGTCCTGCCAGACACCATGAACGACTACCTGGCGGACATGCTGCGCCTGGGCAAGGTCGACCCGAACGCCCCGGAGATCGTCGAGGCCAAGCGCTCCGTCGAGGAGCGCGTCGCCCGCCTCATGGCCCTGCGGGGAACCCGCAGCGTGGACGACTTCCACATGGCCCTGGGTCGTATCATGTGGGAGTACTGCGGCATGGAGCGGCGCGACGCCGGTCTACGTGACGCCATCAAGCAGATCCGGGCCCTCAAGGAGGAGTTCTGGCGCGACGCCCGTATCACGGGCCAGGCCGACGAGCTCAACCAGGCCCTGGAGAAGGCCGGCCGGCTGCTGGACTTCTTCGAGCTGGCCGAGCTCATGTGCATCGACGCCCTGCACCGGCGTGAGTCCTGCGGTGGTCACTTCCGGGCGGAGTCCCAGACGCCCGAGGGTGAGGCCATGCGGCATGACGACGAGTTCCTCTACGTCGCCGCCTGGGAGTGGGGCGGGGAGAACCGTCCGCCGATCCTCCACAAGGAGGACCTCGTCTACAAGGACATCGAGCTCAAGCAGCGGAGTTACAAGTGAACATCAAGCTCAAGATCTGGCGCCAGAAGAACAAGGACTCGAAGGGCCACTTCGAGGAGTACGCCATGAGCGGGATCGAGGAGCACATGAGCTTCCTCGAGGTCCTCGACCTGCTCAACGAGCAGCTCTTCGCCGAGGGCAAGGAGCCGGTGGCCTTCGACTCCGACTGCCGCGAGGGCATCTGCGGCCAGTGCGGTGTGGTCATCAACGGGCAGGCCCACGGGCCGATCCGCTCGACCACCTGCCAGCTGCACATGCGTCACCTGGCGGAGGACCCCTCCTTCAAGGACGGATCCACCATCACGATCGAGCCGTGGCGCTCCACCGGCTTCCCGGTGCTGCGCGACCTCATCGTGGACCGCTCCGCCCTGGACCGCATCGTCCAGGCCGGTGGTTACATCTCGGTCAACACCGGTGGCGCCCCCGAGGCCCACTCGGTGCCCGTGCAGAAGGAGAAGGCCGACGCCGCCTTCGAGGCCGCCGCCTGCATCGGCTGCGGCGCCTGCGTGGCCGCCTGCCCCAACGCCTCGGCGATGCTGTTCACGGGCGCGAAGATCTCGCACCTGGGCCTGCTGCCGCAGGGTCAGCCTGAGCGCCTCGCCCGCGTGGTGAGCATGCTCAACCAGCACGACGCCGAGGGCTTCGGCGGCTGCACGAACATCGGTGAGTGCGCGGCCGTATGCCCCAAGCTGGTGCCCCTCGAGGTCATCTCGCGTCTCAACCGCGACCTGGGCCACGCCCTGTGGAAGGGTCAGCACGCCCACTGACCTCCTCGCCTCCCTCATCCACCGAGCCGGGCACTTTTCGCTAACCCCTACAGAAATTCTGTTGGGCCACGCGAGAAAAGCCCGGCTCGGTGGCGTCCTCACCATCGTGTGCCGGTGGGGTGGATGTTGTGGCGGGCGAGCTCGTGGTGCATGGCGGTGGCGTCGTGGGGCCAGGCGTCCTTCCAGAGCCAGCGGGCGACGTCGTAGCCGGCGCGGATGAGGGCGAGCTCGCGCTGTCGCTCCTCCCAGACGGTGCGTTCGGCGTCCTTGCCGAAGCTGTTCCTCGTGTACTTGACGTGGCCGTCGAACTCTCCGTCGAGCATGGCCTGGGGCCAGAAGAAGTCGAGGCGGTAGAGCTCGCCGTCGATCCAGACCTCGTGCTGGAGGTCGGGACGCGGCAGGGTGGCCTGCCACATGCGGACGCGGGAGACGGACTCGCCGGGGGACTCGGCGCGCTCGTCGGCCAGGTGGGCGGCGGTGCGGGCGCTGCGGATGCCGCGGGCGCCGGCCGGGAGGCGGTCGACGGCGTCGGCCAGCTCGGCGTGGGTGCACAGGCGCCTGCCCAGGGCGGCGTCCATGGCGCACACGCCCTGGGTGAGCCCACCCCACCGGGCCACATCCACAACCGTGTCAGATGCGTTGGATACCGGGACCCCTCTGACCGCTTCCACCGGTCCGAGCCCGTTCCTCTCCCGCCGCTGCAGAAATGCGGTGCTTGACCGATCCGTGTGACGACCCAGGCACTGAACGCGCCTGGGAATGCGGCCCACCAGCGGGAGCCCGAGCCACACCGCCGCCGAGGGGCCCAGCAGGACGACGTCCCCGCGGGTCTTGGCCAGTACCGCCCGGATGAGGGTCAGGTGCCTCAGCTCGGGCCTGGCCGCCTTCCACTCCTGCTCCGGTGCATAGACCCCGGGACCGATACGGGCCAGCCCCGGAGCAGTGCACAAGCGGGAAGCTCCCGCTGCGACGGCGTCGGAGGAAAGAAGGAACGACGGGGCTCGGTTTGACGGACTATTGGGAGCAACGCTGGTGGCCATACCTACTAGTGTCGCGTGTCGTTAGTTTGTTTTTGGTTGGCATTTGGTGAGGATCTCGTCGGGGGTCTTGGTCCAGGCCAATGGGTGGCAGCGTTGGTTCCAGCCGTTGATGAAGGCGCGGATC
>NZ_JAAIJY010000016.1 GCF_011752065.1 Actinomyces sp. ZJ308 | reverse complement strand
AACGCCAAGATCCGCGCCTTCATCAACGGCTGGAACCAACGCTGCCACCCATTGGCCTGGACCAAGACCCCCGACGAGATCCTCACCAAATGCCAACCAAAAACAAACTAACGACACGCGACACTAGGTCGTGCGGCGCGCGCCTTCACCGCGCCGCATCACAGAGGGATGAGCACGCTCACGTCGAATTCGAGGGGCGTCTTCGAGGGAGGCCACGGTGACACCCCTCATGACATCAGCAGCGCACCACGGCGCCGCTCAGCAGGCCCACCACGACGACCGATGCGTCACAATCCGCCACCGGCAAACGTCAGGCGTGGTTTCCAACAGCGTCGTCGGGCAGAATGGCATCGCTACAGCCATACCTTATTGACGGTTCACCTACGTCGTCGTTGTCCGCCAGCCACCGCACCCACAAGGAGCTCCGCGTGTCCACTAACCAGCCCCGCCCGTCCAAGGCCCAGCGCCGCGAGGCCGCACGCCTCAAGGCCAAGGAGCTGCGAGAGGCCGAGGCCCGCCGCGCGCGCCGCAACATGATCGCCCGCCGCAGCTTCATCGGAGTCGGCGGCGCGGCAGTGGTCGGCGGCCTCGGCTACCTGACCTACCTGGGGGTCAACCGGAACAAGAAGGAGTTCCCCGCCGCGGGCAAGGGCCTGGCCACCGAGAAGGCGAACCAGAGCGGTGTCCCCAAGCAGGTCCTGGCGGACGCCTCCTGGACCTACGGGGACGGCAGCCAGCTCGACACCGTTGCCGCCTCCGCCCCCGTCCTGGACATCTACTTCGACTACTCCTGCTCGCACTGCGCCCAGTTCGAGGGCATCCACACCCAGGAGATCAACCAGCTCCTGAGCGACAAGAAGATCACCCTGGCCCTCCACCCGTGCAAGATCCTCAAGCAGCAGTGGACCAGCGTGGTCATGAACGCCATGGGCGTGGTGCTCGACGAGGCTCCAGCGCAGTCCCTGAGCTTCCACGGCGCGGCCTTCGAGATCCTCTCCCAGGTGCTGCAGAGCAAGGACCAGAGCCTCATGACGGTGGAGAACCTGGTCGCCGCCGCCACCAAGGTGAGCGTCCCCAGCGAGGTCTCCGACAAGTTCAAGGCCGCCATCGACTCCGACAAGTACAAGAACTGGGTCGACCTGGGCGACAAGGCCTTCGCCGACAGGGACCTCAAGGGCACCCCGTCCGTCTTCTTCAAGGGCGAGCAGGTCGACCTGAGCAAGCTCCAGTCGCCCACGTCCCTGACCGAGCTCGTCACCGGGTCCACCCCGACCGCCCAGCCCACTGAGCAGTCCACCGAGCAGCCCGCCCAGCAACCGGCTCAGCAGCCTGCCGAGCAGGGTGCGGAGCAGCAGGGTGCGGAGCAGCAGGGCGAGCAGGGCTGATCCCGAGGTAAGGCCCATCCGGTTCCCGTACGGGCCTCCCCTCACGTGGGCCCGACGGCGCCGCAGCAGGTTCATCCCTCCGGTTTCCCGCCCCGGGGCGGTCTGTGTCAGACTGTCCCCCGCACCTGCGGCCGCTTGGCAGGCCGCACGCCGCTTTAGCTCAGTTGGTAGAGCAGCTGTCTTGTAAACAGCAGGTCGTCGGTTCGAGTCCGACAAGCGGCTCCACTCATCATCCGCAGCCGTCCGGGATCTGGCACCTCCTTGTCTCAGACCCACCCCACGGCTCGGCAACGAGCGCACCACCGGGAGGGGACATGTCGGTGACCGCACCACGGGCGCCGTCGTGTCTCCTCCACGACGCCGGCACCTGCCGTTCCTGCCCCCACCTGTCCCTGCCGCTTCCGGATCAGCTGGCCGTCAAGCAGTCTCATGTGACGTCCCTGCTGGCCGAGCGGATCCCGGCCGGCCTGTGGGAGGAGCCGGCCGCGAGCGCGCCGGAGCGCTTCCGCAACAAGGCGAAGATGGCGGTGGCCGGAACCACCGCCCGCCCCACCCTGGGGATCCTCGACGGCGCCGGCCACGGCGTCGACCTGCCTACCTGTCCGCTGCACGTGCCGGCGATCGAGGCGGCCCTGCCGGTGTTGGCAGACCTCGTCACCGACCTGGGCCTGCTCCCCTATGACGTGCCCGGGCGGCGCGGCGAGCTCAAGCACGTCCTGGTGACCGCCTCCCCCGACGACGACCTCATGGTGCGTTTCGTCCTGCGCTCACGCCGCCACCTGGGCCGGTTGCGCGCCGCCCTGCCGGACCTGCAGCGCTCCCTGCCCCAGCTGGCGGTGGCCGGCGTCAATATCCAGGGCGTCCACCAGGCCGTCATCGAGGGGCCCGAGGAGATCGTCCTGACCGAGGAGGACCGCCTCCTCATGCGTCTGAGCCTGCCGTCGCCGGGGACGGGCCCCTCGGCCGGACGGCGCGCCGACGACGTCGAGCTGCCGCTCTACCTGCCCACCCGCTCCTTCTTCCAGACCAATACGGCCGTGGCCGAGGCGCTCTACGCCACCGCCCGCGCCTGGGGCGAGGAGTCCGACCCGGCCCTGGTGTGGGACCTGTTCTGCGGGGTCGGCGGCTTCGCCCTGGCCCTGGCCGCGCCGGGCCGCCGGGTGCTGGGGGTGGAGGTCTCGGCTCCGGCCATCGACGGGGCGCGCGATGCCGCCGCCCTCATGGGCCTGGAGCCGGCGCTCGTACGGTTCGAGGCCGGCGATGCGCGCCTCCTGGACCCGGCCGCCCCAGCCGACGGCGCCACTGGGGCCATCGGCGCCACTGGGGCCGTCGGGGCCGAGGCCCCGGACCTGCTCGTGGTCAACCCGCCCCGGCGCGGGATCGGGGAGCGGCTGGCCACGCGCATCGAGGCCTCCGGCGTGGAGCGGGTGCTCTACTCCTCCTGCAACCCGCGCACGCTGGCCGCGGACCTGACGCACCTGTCCTCGATGCGGGTGGTACGGGCCCGCCTGTTCGACATGTTCCCCCACACCGACCACGCCGAGGTGCTCGTCGAGCTGGTCCGCGCCTAGCTCGTGCAGCTCGTCGTCGCACGGTCCGGCGTGTGACCCGTGCGGTCGTAGGGTAGGTCGCGCGTTCGAGGGGTAAAGGGTACGAACGCGCGACCTACCCTACGAACCGGACGTCGGCACGAGGCCGAGGCACCCTCCGGGCGACGCCGTCACCCGGTGGCCACAGAACCGTCGCACCAAGCCACGTCCACAGGGCTCTGATACTCCGGTGGCTGCCTGGGTCACAGCCCATCACTCTTGCCACATGGAGCCCTATCCCGAGCGACCTCTGCTGCCACCCGTTGTCGTGTCCGCCGGCCCGCCGGACGCCATGCGCAACCCCGTGAGGGTCCTTCGTGGAATCTACGCGGACATCGGCGCACAGAACCTGCCTCGCTGGGAAGCCGACAAGCGCCTCAGCCTGGCCCGCTGCGCCGCAGCGTGCCTGCAGGTGGAGTCCGCTCGCTGCTTGAGCCACGAGTCGGCCGCCCTCGTCCACGGGCTGTGGCTACGGGGGCATGAACCGGACGTCAGCGTCGTCGTCCCCTCACGACCGCACCATCCCCACCAGAAGCTCCCCCTCCCACCAGGAGCACGACGCGCTGCGTATCTGCGCCGACGACGTCTGTCTCTGACTCAGGAGGAGATCACCAGCGTCTCGGGGCTTCCTGTGAGCACCTTGATGCGGACTGCGGTCGACTGCGCCTTCGACCTTCCCGCTCACGACTCGGTCTGTGTGGTCGAGTCGGCGCTCCGAGCTGCCGCACATCCGTCGCGATACCAGTACTCGCAGTCAGACCGTCGAGTCGAGGCCGCCCGTTCCCAGCTTCAGGCAGCCGTCGACGCGCAAGGCGGGCGTGCTGGGGCGCGGCGCGCCCGCGCAGTTGTCGAGATGGCCTCGGCCTTCGTCGAATCGCCGGGCGAGTCTCTACTGCACTGGTTCGTGCGCGCCCTGGGCCTGCCTGCTCCGTGCATCCAGATGGCGATTGAGGATCGGGACGAGGAACACCGCTATTTCCCCGATGAGGTCTGGCCGGAGTACAGGGTGCTCGCGGAGTTCGACGGCCAGGTGAAGTACAAGTCTCCTGAGGACCTGTGGAAGGAGAAGCGGCGCCAGGACGCCCTGACCCGAATGGGGTGGCGCATTGAGCGCTTCATATGGGCCGACTTCAAGCAACTCGATGTACTGCGATCCCGGATCACGGCTCTCTTCCCGGCGACGGTCGCCCGCACCGCGCGCCCTGTCGCAGACCTGTGGAAATGACCGCCGACGCCGAGCCGCGCGGTCGTACCTTAGGTCGCGCGTTCGAGGGGTAAAGGGTACGAACGCGCGACCTACCCTACGAACACGCGGATGCCTCATCGTGCGTTCGCAACAGCGCGACTGGCTCGCGGTCGCGCGGCCCGGCGCGGGTTGCGACGGCCGGCTACTCGAGCTCGTCCAGGGCGGCGCGCACGTCGGCCAGGCAGGTGTTGATGGCCTCGGCCTCGTAGGGGACCTCGAGGTCGCGCACGCGCACGGCCAGGTCGGCCAGGTCCCGGGCCTCGGCGAAGCCGACGCCGGCCAGGGTGCGGGCGGTGGCCACGGAGTCCGCCTGCCCGGCGCCCGCGGCCGCGGCCGCCTCGACCAGCTCCAGGATCGGGCCCTGGATGACGCCGAGGTCTTCGGCCACGAGGTCCAGCTCGCCGCCGACCAGCTCGCGGCGCGCGTCCAGGAGGGCGACGCGCTCGGTCAGGGTGCTGGCGCCGTCGCTCAGGGCCGTGCACAGCTCCTTGAGGCTGCCGACGGCGTCGTTGGCGTCGACCTCGTCCTGGCCCTCGATGATCTGGAGGGCGAAGATCCCGGCGGCCAGGTTGTGCAGGCGGGCCAGGGCGATGCGGAAGCTCACCGAGTCCAGGTCGCCGCGCAGCGCCTCGATCTGGCTGCGCAGCGGGTGGAGCTGCTCGGAGCACTCCAGGACCAGGGCGTCGACCTGCTGGCAGCGCTCGGCGACGTCGTCGGCCTGGGGCCCGTGGCCGAGGACCGCGACGTCGGCGCCGAGGGCTCGCATGGCCTCGCGCAGGGCGCCCAGACGGGCCGAGAGGGCCTCGATCTCCCCGGCCCGCCTCCCCAGGAGGTCGACGAGCCGCCGGCCCTCCTTGAGGATACGGACGAGCCCGGCGGTCTCGGACTCGATCCGGCTCATGGCTGCCAGGATCCGGGCCACGGGCCCGTCGGCCTGCGGGCTGTCGGGAATGCCGACGCCGTGGGCCAGGAGCGCGCCGACCTCGGCGACCAGCACCCGGCGGGTGAAGTCGATGGCGTCGGAGTATCCCAGGGCCTGCAGCTCGGCCAGGAGGGCGGCCTGCCCGGCGGCGGCCACCTCCCGGCGGGTGGAGCCGGCAGCGACCGATGCCTCCTCGACGTCGCGGACCCGGGCGTAGGCGGCCTCGACGTCGTCGCGCAGGTCGGTGAGCATCGGCAGCGTGCGCACGGACAGGTAGCCGGAGCCGGAGGGCACGATCGTGGCGAAGACGCGGTAGCGGCCGTCGTCGGAGGACCGGTTGGTGATGTAGGCGCTGGCGGCCCGCCCCTCCTCGATGGCGTCCCAGATGCTGCGGAACAGGCCCGCGGGCATGTCCGCGTGCCGCACGACGTTGTGAGCCCGCCCCACCAGGGCGCCGCGCGGGTAGCCGGACAGGCGCATGAAGGTGGAGTTGGCGCGGCGGATGCGGCCGTGGGAGTCCGTGGTGGAGAAGAAGAGCTCGTCGGCGGTGAAGAGGTGCTCGCCGGGAGCGGCGGACTCGACCATGAGTGACCTTCCTTGGTTGCGGGGCAGGCGCGGGGCAGGAACGAGGTTGGAGCAGCGGCGCCTGCTGGGCCGTCGTGGGACCTTGGTCGGAAGCCTACTCGCGGCCGCCCTCCGAGGCGGCTGATCCCGATGGGGCGACGCATCACAGTGATCCGGCAGCTTTCTGCCGATCACACGGTCGTGGACGCACGCTTGGCGGTGACCGAGCGGTGACTCACCGGTGGCCGACCGGGGATGACTCCCCATGCCCGGTCCCCGCCAAGCTCCTGACAGGCTCCGAGGCCCTTCCTACCCTGGCCTCATGACTCCGCCCGACCACATGCCCGGCGCCGACCGCCTCGACCCATCCCGCCGCCGACTGCTGGCGCTGGCCGTCCTGGCCCCAGCCGCCGCGGCACTGCTGGGCGCGTGCTCATCGGCCTCAGGGAAGACACTGACCTCCAAGACCGCCCGTGAGACGGTCCCCACCTCCGAGGTCGCCTCGCAGGTGGCCAGCGCGGCCGCCGCCTGCGACCGGCTCGGCGGTCGGCTTCTGTCCCACTACCTCAAGGCGGACTCCGCGACGACGGCGATGGCCTCCCCAGTCAGCCTCGCCCTCGTCATGGCGATCCTGGCCGACGGCGCCACGGATGCCGCCGCGCAGGGCTACGACGCGCTCCTGGGGCTCTCAGGAGTGGAGCGGGACCGCGCCTGGTCGGCCATCCAGAGCTCCCTGAACCGCTACGACGGCGATCTCAAGGGCTTCGACCCGGACCAGATCCCGGACAAGCCCCTCGTCCACCTGGCCAACCACGTCCTGATCGCCGATGAGAAGGACCTTGAGGTCAAGCAGTCCTACCTCGACGAGGTACTGCGCTGGTTCTCCGTCGAGATCGAGCAGATCGACGTGGCCTCGATGATGAAGAACCTCGACGCCTGGGCCTCTCGCAACACGGCCGGCCTCATCCCGCGAAGCGGCCTGACCATCACGAAGAACACCCGCCTGGTGGTGCAGAACGCCCTGCTCTTCGCGGCCCAGTGGGACTCCCCCTTCAAGGCCGAGGACACCTCGCAGGAGGACTTCACGCTCGCCGACGGCAAGACCGTCAGGGCCGACCTCATGCACGACACGCGCTCCATCCCCTACGCCACCGGCCAGGGCTGGGCAGCGGTGCGCCTGGCCTACGCCAGCGGCCAGGACAACCCGGACGGGTCCCGCAAGGACTCCCAGCTCGCCCTCGACGTCGTCCTGCCCGACGCCGGAACCCCGCCGGCCGCCATGGAGGCCGGGACGTGGTCCGCGGCGTCGGCCGCCCTGGACTCCGCCGACGCCCGCGAGGTGAGGCTGGCCCTGCCCAAGCTGGATCTCACCTCCGAGCCCAAGCAGCTCCTCGACCTCCTCAAGGAGGAGGGCCTCGACCCGGAGGGCCTGGACAAGATCGCCCCCAACCTGGCGCTGGCCCAGGTGGTCCAGCAGGTGCGCCTCATCCTGGACGAGGAGGGCACGGTGGCGGCCGCCCTGACCGAGGGTGAGGTTGCGGTCATGGCGGCACCGGAGCCGGACAGGCCGGTCGAGCTCACGGTGGACCATCCCTACGTGCTGCGGCTGCGGGACCTGACCAGCGGCACCGCACTGGTGGAGGCCGCCGTCATGGATCCCACCGTCAAGACGATCGGTGCCTCGGCCTGACGGCGTCACTCGGCCCGCGCGAGAATCTCCCGGTCGGTGGGGCCGCCTCGCCGCCCGCGGCACCCCGAGGCGGTAGGCTCCGGGGCTGACAGGGAGCCGTTGCGGGAGCACCCGTCTCGGCACGCCACCTCTTCCAACCAGCTTCCAACCAGCAGGAGAACTCCTCATGACCGTCGAACTCGTCACCGCCTCCAACCCGGAGATCGTCGAGGCCATGGAACGCCTCATCCCGCAGCTCTCCCGCAGTGCCCCGGCGCTGACCGCGGAGCAGTGCGAGGCCTTCATCGCCCAGGAGGGGGTCTTCCTCTTCGTCTTCCGTCCCGAGGCCGACGCCGGCCGGAGCGCCCCGATCCTGGGCATGCTCACGCTGGCGACCTTCACGATCCCCACGGGACTGCGCGCCTGGGTCGAGGACGTCGTCGTCGATGGCGAGGCCCGCGGCCAGGGCGCCGGCCAGGCCCTCGTGGAGGCCGCCGTCGAGTACGCCGGCAAGATGGGGGCTCGCACCGTGGACCTCACCTCGCGCCCCTCGCGCGAGGCGGCCAACCGCCTCTACCGCCGTGCCGGCTTCGAGCTGCGGGAGACCAACGTCTACCGCTACGCCCAGGCCTGAGCACTGCCGCACACGTTCTCAGAGTCCGCCCTTCTCCCCGCCGGGAGGAGGGCGGACGCGTCTCGTGGGGCCTTCAGGCCATGAGGACATCGACGAAGGCGGCCACGCTCGGGGTGGTGCGCCCACCGGCGGCCGCGACGACGTCGGCCGGGGCCCCGGCGATCGCGCAGGGGATGTCGGCATGGGCGAACATGGAGATGTCGTTCCACGAGTCGCCCACCGCGGCCACCTCACTGACCTCCTGGCCCTGGGAGGAGAGGAGCTCGGCAAGGCGCCCCAGTCCCGTCCCCTTGGACTCGCCCGCGGCCGTGACGTCGACGAAGCCGGTCGAGCGGGTGCAGCAGATGCCGTCAACCATCTCCTCCAGCGCCCGGACCAGCGCCTCGGCGGCCCGAGGGTCGGGCACGTGCAGCGGCATCGAGGTGACCCCCAGGCCCGCGACCTGGGACAGGGGCGCCGCGGTGAAGCGGTCGGCGGGGGTGCGCTGATCGGTGGACAGTCCGATCGGGTCGTCCAGGACGTAGTCGCGCTCCAGGGTCGAGGCGAAGACGGAGACGGGCTCGTCGCTGACGGCGCCGACCGCCCGGGTCACCGCCCGCACCTGGTCGGCCTCCAGCATGCGCGTGCGACGGACCCGCCCGGCGGCGTCGATGACGGTGGTTCCCGTGGCGCACACGGCGTAGTCGTAGCCCAGCCCGATGCTCGTCGAAGCCCGGGCCACCTCGAGGGCGTGCTGGACCAGTTGCACCGAGCGGCCCGTGGCCAGGACCAGGAGGTTGCCGGCCTCGCGCCAACGCACCAGTGCCTCGGCGTCGGCCTGCCCGACGGCGTGGTGGAAGACGAGGGTGCCGTCAAGGTCCGTGGCGAGCAGGCGCATGGCGGCGAGCATAGCGCGCAGTCAGCGGCACACCTCATATCGACAGAATCTTCACAGAAGACACGGCTCCGCGTCGCGTATGAAGATTCTGTTGATTCTAGGCAGTCGGACGGCCCATGAGGGAGTCGATGAGGTCGGCCAGGCTGGAGACGGTGCCGTCGCATTGGGCCACCACCTCCGGCGGGGACCAGGGCAGGGCGTAGGCGTGGTCGGCGGCCCGGTGCATGGAGATGTCGTTCCAGGAGTCCCCGATGGACCAGGTCTCGATGGGTTCGACCGGCTCTGTGGGGACCGTGGCCGAGTCCGCTGACCCTGCGCTGTCGGTGGAGTTCGCGGAGTCGACGGAACCTGTGGAGTCGGCACCATCGGCGGCGGGCGGCTCGCTGAGGCTCGCCACCAGCCGCCTGAGGCCCTCGCCCTTGGAGGCCGCGGCGGGAACGACGTCGATGAAGTCCTGGTTGCGGAAGCCGACCGCCTGCCCGTCCCAGCGCCGGCGCAGGTAGGTCTCGGTGCGGGAGGCCATCTCCGCATCGGTGAAGCGCAGTGGCACGCCGATGATCTCGCGCCCCTCCAGGTCGCGTCGGGTGGCCGGTCGGAAGAGGGTGAGCAGCTCGGATCCGGTGCCGATCGTGTCGTAGACGAGCAGGTCCTCGTCCAGCCCGGTGGTGAACACGGTGACACCCGGGGCCCCCTCAACGAAGTCGAGGATGTCCTCGACGACGCCGGGGGGCAGGGCCGTCGAGTGACGCACCCTGATGTCCTCGTCCACGATGGCGGCCCCCGTGTAGAGGATCGCGTTGTCGAACTCCAGGCCCATGGGCACCACCACGTGCTCCAGCGCCGAGACCGACCTGCCGGTATTGATGACCAGGAGGTTGCCGGCCTCGCGCCAGCGGGCCATGGCCTCGCGGTCGCGCAGCGGGATCGTCCCGTTGAAGACGATGGTGCCGTCCAGGTCGGTGGAGATGAGCCTGCGTGGCATGGGAGTCCTTTCCGTCCAGGTCCTGCGGCTCCTCAGCCGTCTCGCAATGGTCTGGGAGCCGTCCGGAGCCTTCAGAGGTCTTATTCTCCGCGACCGTTATCGGATGCGTCAGCGGACTCATCGGACTTCTCGCCGGCCTCCGGGACGGTGTCCTCCTCGAAGTCCCCGTCGAGGTCCCCCTCAACCTGCCGGGCGGTGCCGTCGCGACGGGCCTTCTTCTCCGCCCTACGGGCCTTCTTGGCCTGCTTCCTGTCCTCGCGCTCCTGGCGCTCGCGGGCCCACTGGGCGTAGCCCTCCAGGAGCGTGCGCGAGTCGGGGGTGAGGATCTTGTTGTCCTCCAGCAGGCCCTCGGCACGCAGGGTCATGAACTGCAGGTACTCGGGGTTGCGGGTGAGCCCGTACTGTTTCTTGGCCTCCTCCAGGTCGGAGACGTCGCGTCGCACCTGGCGCTCGATCATGGCCCGGCCGCCCATGAGGAAGATGGCCACGACGAGAGCCAGGATCGAGCCGATCCCCCGGGTCAAGGGGTAGAGGATGCAGGCGATGACCATGAGCCAGGTGACGTACTTGCTCATGGAGTGGGTGTAGCCGCGCCAGCGGCCGTCCTCCCCGGTGGCCCAGGTGCGGATCTTGGCGCGTCCATCCGGGTCGCCGCCGTTGAACCAGTCGCGCATCCGGGAGCCCAGCGACTTGTTGCTGTTCGTCTTGCTGTTCTCGCTCATGCGTGGTCGCCTTCCAGGATCGTGGTGATGAGCTCGGCCATGGAGCCCACGGTCGTCTCGCACACGGCCGTCACCTCCGGCGGGGACCAGGGCAGGGCGACGGCGTGGTCGGCGACGGCGTGCATGTCCAGATCGTTCCAGGAGTCGCCGATGGTCCACACCTCGACGTCCCTCCCGGCCAGGGGGCCGTCCAGGAGGGCTCGCAGGCCCTCGCCCTTGGTGGCCCCGGCGGGCACAAAGTCGAGGAAGTCCTGGTTGCGGTGGCAGTCCAGAACGCCGTCCCAGCGCTCGGAGAGCTCGTGGTGGAGGCGATCACGCAGGGCGGCGTCGGTGACGCGCAGGGGCACACCGATGAAGCGGTGGGTGTCCATCTCCTCCAGGGTCAGCTGCTCGAAGACCGCCAGGATGGAGGAGATCTCGTCGTTGTTGTCCGCCAGGATGTAGTCGGTCTCGATGGTGGTGGCGTAGGTGGTCACGCCCGGCAGGTCGACGGTGCGGGTGGCCACGTCCCGGGCGACGCCGTCGGGCAGGTACCGGGCGGAGAGCACCCGGTAGCCGCCGTCGACGAGGACCGCCCCGGTGAAGACGATGCCGTAGTCGAAGTCGACGCCCAGGGGCTCAAGGACGTCGCGGATGGCGAAGGCGGACTTGCCGGTGTCGACGGCCAGGAGGTTGCCCTCGGCCCGCCAACGGGCCATGGCCGCGCGGTCGGCCGGGGAGACGGAGCGGTCGAAGACGATGGTGGCGTCCAGGTCGGTGACGAGGAGTCGGGTCACACTGGTTCCTTGCTGCAGAAGGGGTGCTGGGAGCGGGAACATGGCAGTCGGGATGATTCTCCAGGAAGTCGGGAGACGACGTCGGAGGGCGGGGGCGGAGCGCCGACCGAGCATCCACAGAGCGCTGACGGGGCAATGGCGGGGTGTCGGTGGAGTCCGTGCGGAGCCTTGAGCATTCTACCGAGCGCGCGGAACGGGGAGGGCACCGGAGGTGAGTCGCCGGTGCCCTCCCCGCTCACAGACGGGTGGTGGATGCAGCCGTCAGACTCCCAGGAAGCCGGTCCAGCGCCCCAGGATGCCGATGGCGAACATGCCCAGGATGATCCACAGGGCGTTGACCTTCTTGTTGAGCAGCCACATGCACAGGAAGGTGAGCCCCAGTGCCGCCAGTCCGGGAAGCAGCTGGTCGAGGATGGACTGGACGGTCGTCACCTTGACGATCTGCGTGTCCGGATCAGGTACCTCTGAGACCACGGTGGGGAACTTGATGGTGGTCCACTTCGAGACCAGGGCACCCATGACGAACAGACCCATGATGGCGGCCATCTGAGTGATCTTCTTGAGCTGGCCGCCGCCGACCTCGGAAACCATCTCGGTGCCGCGCTCGTAGCCGAACTTCAGACCGTACCAGCGGGTGAGAACACGCAGAAGGTTGATACCGACGAAGAACAGCAGCGGGCCGACGATCTGGCCGGAGATAGCCAAGGATGCGCCCAGCGCCGCCAGGACGGGACGGGCGGTCCCCCAGAAGATGGGGTCGCCGACGCCGGCCAGCGGGCCCATGAGACCGACCTTGACCGAGGTGATCGTCTCCTCGGAGATCTCCTCGCCCTTGGCCTTCTGCTCCTCCATGGCGGCGGTGACGCCGAAGACGACCGAGGAGACCCAGGGCTGGGTGTTGTAGAACTCCAGGTGCCGCTTGAGGGCGGCGGCCTCGGCGGCCTTGTCACCGCGGTAGACCTTCCGAATGGCCGGCATGAGCGTGTAGCAGAAGCCCATGGCCTGCATGCGCTCGAAGTTGAAGGAGCCGAGCAGGAAGGTGGAGCGCCAGTACATCCGGCGCAGGTCACGGGTGGTGAGCATCTTCTCCGACGTGGCCGGAGCGTTCTGAGTAGTCATAAGAGTCTTCCTTCCGGCTCAGTCGAGCTCGTCGTCGAGGTCGTCGTCCAGGTCGCTGCCGGAGCCACCGCTGGCGGCGGGCGAGGCGGCGGCGGGCAGACGCACGGAGTCGTGGAACTCGGGGTTGAGCTGGACGTAGATGACGGCGAGGCAGGCACCGAGGATGCCCAGGGCCACGAGAGTGGCGCCGTTGGGGGCGAGCTCGATGACCCAGTTGGCGATGCCCTTGCTGTGGTCCTTGACCGACGCCGTGCCGCCGACGGTGGTGGCGAAGGTGGCGAAGATGAAGCCCAGGAAGAAGAAGGGCATGAGCTTGCGCGCCTTCATCATGTTGATGACCATGGCGTAGCCGACGACGACGATGAAGCCGCCGGCGATCCCCAGGCCCTCGGTGATGACCTTCGGGATCGCATCGAGGGCGTTCTTGACCGTGTCACCGGAGGCGAGGGCCGCGACGGCGGCGGTCGGGACGGCCACGCGCAGTCCCTGGAGGCCCAGGGCCGTGAAGTGCATGATGGCGATGCCCCGGTAGTTGGCCTGCTCGGCGTATCGATCCGCCTGGTGGGCGAAGAAGATGGCGATCGTTCGTACGAAGATCGTCAGGGCCTGGCCGGCGACGGCCAGGGGGACCGCCACGGTGATGGCGGCGTCGATGGCCGCCTTGGTGCTGCTGGCGTCACCCAACGAGGCGATGGCGATGACGGTCGAGACCGTGGATGCCAGCGCGGCGTCGGGAGCCATGGCGGCACCGACGTTCATCCAGCCCAGGGCGATGAGCTCCAGGGAGCCACCGACCATGATGCCGACGGTCGGGTTGCCCATGGCGATACCGGTCAGGGTGCAGGCGACGAGCGGGCGGTGGAACTGCCGCTCGTCCAGGACACTGGCCATACCCGCGACGAACGCCACGAGCGTGACCAGAATGATCTGGATCAGGTTGATGTCTTGCACGGTATGTCTCTCTCACGTGAGGGTTGACAGGACACCCCTCCTGCTCCCGCCACCGGAGGGCGCGGGATGGGAGTGTCGAGGGAGATGCGGGGAGTGGACGCGACGGGCGGCGTCGGAGGCCCACAGGACTCGGAGGCGTCCTGCGGGCCCTTAGAGCAGGCCCTTGTCCTTGAGGGCCCCCATGAGGTCGGAGCTCGCAGTGGAGGGCACCTGCTGGATGTACTGCTTGATGCCGCGCGAGTCGATCTCCTTGAAGGCCTCGACATCCTCGGGGCTGGCGTAGACGGCCTGGGAGACCTGGCTGGTGCCCTGCTTGAAGGTCATGCCGCCGACGTTGACCTGGTCGACCTCGATACCCAGGTCGAGGAGGCGGACGATGTCGGCCGGGGTCTCGACGACGATGACGGCCTTGAGGTTCTCGTACTTGGGGTTCTTGTAGACGCGCGCGGCCTTCTCGACGCCCAGCACGTGGACCTTCACCTTGCCGCCGCCGGTCTGCAGCATGAGGGTCTTGCGCAGCTCGTCGTTGGCGGCGCCGTCGGAGACGGCGAGGATGGACTCGGCTCCAAGGGATCCAGCCCAGTTGTTGGCGACCTGTCCGTGGACCAGGCGGGAATCGATACGCAGGAGCTTGACATCCATCAGAGCTCGTCTCCTTCATCGTCGGAAGTGGTGGTGGGTGCAGGGGTGAAGACCTCGGAGAGGACCTTGACGCCGTCGGTGGCGGACGTCCGGGCGGCCTCTACGAGCTCGGCGAGCCCGGCGCCGGCAAGGCGACGGGACAGGACCTCGATGACCATGGGCAGGTTGACGCCGGTGACGACGTCGGCATCGTCGCGCCCCGCTGCGAAGCGGGCCGCGGCGTTGTAAGGGCTGCCGCCGAAGAGGTCGACGAGGATGAGGTGCTCCTGACTGGAGGAGGCCTCGACTGCGGCGGCGTACTTCGCCAACAGGTCGTCGGGGCCCTCCGAGGGGTCGAAGGTGACGGCGACGACGTCGTCACTGGGGCCGACGATCATCGCAGCGGAGGCGACGAGGCCTTCAGCCAGGTGTCCGTGAGCAGCTATGACCAGGGAAGCCATGGGCGGGAACCTTTTCCATCCGGGCTGCCGCCAGGCATTCGTGAGGCCTGGGCAACAGCGACGTGTGTGACATGGCGACGATAGGGACGATCGGCGTGATCACCACCACTGAGACGGCCACCATTTTCACACATAAGCACACAAAACCAACACTGCTAACTCGCGTTAGCGTCCCGCTATATCAACTTTTTGGCGTAAATACGCGTTTTAAACACATCAATCCCAAACAGGGAATGCAGGAATCGGTTGGTTGTGTTTTACATCACGCCGTAGGACGATGGTCCTGATTCTTGTCGGTGGGTTCGCCGCTGGGCACGTTGCGCTCGAGCTCGGCCAGCCAGGCCGTCGCCGCGGCGTCGGAGGGCATGCGCCAGTCCCCGCGGGGGGACAGCGAGCCGCCGGCCACCACCTTGGGCCCGTTGGGCAGGGTGGAGCGCTTGAACTGGTTGGTGAAGAAGCGCCGGTGGAACAGCTCGAGCCAGCGGCGGATCTCGGGGAGGTCGTAGGCGACCCTCTCCGCCTGCGGCAGACCCTCGGGCCAGTCCCCGCCATCCGCGTCCGACCAGGCCCGCTGCGCCAGGAAGGCGATGCGGCTGGGGCGCGAGCCGCGGCGCAGCACGTGCCACAGGGTGAAGTCCTGCAGGGCGTAGGGCCCGATCTTGGCCTGGGTGGACTGGATGGCGCCGCCGGCCTCGGCCGGAACCAGCTCGGGACTGATCTCGGTGTCCAGGATGGACAGCAGGGTGCGCCCGACGGCGTCGTCGAACAGCTCCTCGGACACCACCCAGCGGATGAGGTGCTGGATGAGGGTCTTGGGGATGCCGGCGTTGACGCCGTAGTGGGCCATCTGGTCGCCCACCCCGAAGGTGCACCACCCCAGGGCGAGCTCGGAGAGGTCACCGGTGCCCAGCACGATCCCGCCGCGGTGGTTGGCGATGCGGAAGAGGAAGTCGGTGCGCAGACCCGCCTGGACGTTCTCGAAGGTGACGTCGTAGAGGTCGCGCTCGCTCACGCCGTCGGGAAGGACGCCGGTGCGCGCGTACTGGCCGTAGGGGTGACCCATCTCGGTGAGCATCTGGGTGGCGGTCGCCCGGATGTCGAGCTCCTCGAAGGTGCAGCCCAGGCCGACGGCGAGGTCCTCGGCGTTGCGGCGGGTGCCGGCGCTCGTGGCGAAGCCGGGCATGGTGATGGCGTGGATGTCCGAGCGCGGCCGGCCCAGGCGGTCCATGGCACGGGCGGCGACGATGAGGGCGTGGGTGGAGTCCAGGCCGCCGCTGACGCCGATGACGATCTTGGGGTTGCCGATGGCCCCCAGGCGCTGGACCAGAGCGGCCACCTGGATGTTGTAGGCCTCGTAGCAGTCCTGGGCCAGGCGGGCCGGGTCGTCGGGCACGAAGGGGAAGCGGTCCACGCGCCGGCGCAGGCCGATGTCCGTGCGGGGGGCCGCCAGGTCTGCGGCGCCGATGCGGATGCGCCGGAAGGCCGCCGGGTCGGTGAAGGTGGTGGCCTGCGCCGGGCCGCCCGCGCCGGGGGCGCTCAGGGTGCGGGCGTTGTCGGCGAAGGTTCCCTGGCGCAGGCGCTCGGCGCGCAGGCCCTCGATGTCGACGTCGACGACCGTGGCGCGCGGCCCGTCCGGGAAGCGCTCGGTGGAGCCGAGCAGCTCACCGTTCTCGTAGACGAGGGTCTGGCCGTCCCAGGCCAGGTCCGTGGAGGACTCGCCCTGCCCGGCGGCGGCGTAGACGTAGGCGGCCAGGCCCCGGGCCGACGACGAGCGCGCCAGCAGCGCGCGGTCCTCGGCCCGCCCCACGGTGATGGGCGAGCCGGAGATGTTGACCAGGACCGTCGCCCCGGTCAGGGCCGCCAGTGACGAGGGCGGGACGGGCACCCACATGTCCTCGCAGACCTCGACGTGGAAGGTCAGGCCGGGGACGTCGTCGACCTCGAACAGGAGGTTCGCCCCGAAGGGGACTCGTGCGACCGGCCCGGCGGAGGCCGTGGGGGCGGCAGGGGCCGCGTCGTCGTGGGAGCCGTCGGTGCCGCCGCGCACGCCGGGCAGCTCGATGGCCTCCACCCCGACGGGCAGGGCGTCCCCGGGGGCGAAGTGCCGCTTCTCGTAGAACTCCCGGTAGGTGGGCAGGTAGGACTTGGGGGCGACGCCGCGCACCCGTCCACCCTGGATGACCAGGGCGCAGTTGTAGAGGCGGTCGCCCAGACGCAGGGGGGCGCCGACGACGAGGGCGGGCAGGAGGTCGGCGCTGGCGGCGCGCAGGGCCTCGATGGCGGCCAGGACGTCGGACAGGAGCACGTCGGACAGGAGGAGGTCGTCGATGGCGTAGCCGGTCAGGCACAGCTCGGGGAAGGCGGCCAGGCAGACGCCGTCGTCGGACAGGGCCCGGGCCTGCTCGATGATCGCGGCGGCGTTGGCGGCCGGGTTGACCGGCACCACCGGCAGGGTGACGGCGGCGACGCGGGCGAAGCCCTGGCCGTAGGCGGAGAGGAACTCGATGTCGGTCACGGGGGTGTTCACAGGGGTGTTCACGGCGTCAGTCACGGGGTCGGTCACGGCTCGATCCTCCCATTGACCGCGGATTCCCGCGAGACCGCCGCTCTCGTGTCACCGGCGGGGACATCCTGCACGTTCGGGTGCGGTCCACCACTGGCGGGGACATCCCACGCGTACGGGGACGGGAATTCTGTCCCCGTACGCGTCACATGTCCCCGCCGAGAAGGCGACCGCACCCAGCCGCGTGGAATGTCCCCGCCGAGAAGCGGGCTGCGTCCACCACGCCACCCGTGGAACCGGGGGCGACGAGGTGGGCGCAGCCCTGTCCTCACGCATGCGCCCGAGGAACCGCCTGGAACCGGTGGCGGTCGGGACGGGCATAGGTCAGAAGAAAGCGGGTGAGGCGCAGTCGACAGGAGAGGAGCAGTGAGGAAACGGCGATCACCTTCCTTGAGACGTGGACGGCCCGACGCCGTCAGAGGGTTGTCAGCGGGTTTCAGTGGTCTTGAGTCTGGTACGGGTCATGTTGCCGCGGCGCTAAAGGCCGCCGAAAAGTCGTCGCGGTCCAGGCCTCGGCCGGCCCGGACACCCCCGAGCCGGCCTGAGTCGACTCGAGCCGACCCGAGACCGGTCCGCATGGAGCGGTGCCGGCCCAGCACCGGATCAGTACCGGATCAGTGCCGACTCAGTGCTGGGCGGGGGCGGGCTCGTCGAGCATGAGGCACCAGGCCGCGAGGTAGACCAGGAACATGGGGCCGGGCAGGAGGCAGGCCAGGATCGCCCCGACGCGCACCGCGGTGACCGGCATGCCCCAGGCCTCGGCCAGGCCCCCGCAGACGCCGCCCAGGATGCGGTGCTCGCGGGAGCGATGGGGCAGCGAGCTGCGGAAGCGACCGAACTCACCGGTGCGGTCGGAGGAGGATCCGGTCTCGCCCCCGTCACGGGCGGACTGGCTGAACTGACCGGGGTACTGCTGCTGTGTCATGTCCACAAGTCTGGCGAAGACGGTCCGCCGCCCACCATCGGGGAGCACCCTGAGAAGTCCCCGATGTTTCTCGGGATGCGCCCCTGAGCGCTTGCTCGAGCCCGGGGGGCCGCGTACTTTTGTTACTGGAGCTAACGCGCGTTAGCGGACGTGGGCGGGAAGCGGAGCGCCAGCTCCTCACTCACCGCCCCGCCGAACCGGCCTGTACCGTTCCGCCGCTCATGCGCGCCCTCGTCCAGACCCATCCACGCCGAGCCCGTTTCCCGGAGGACATGCCATGAGTCGGATCGCCCGACCGCTCAGCGCCCTGACCGCTTTCTGCCTGCTCACAGCCGGCTCTACGCTGGTCTCCATGCCCGCAGCTGCAACCAACCAGGCCCGACCGGCCCCAGCCTCCCCGGTGGCTCCGGCCGCCCCGAACGCCGACCAGGCCGGTGAGCAGTGGCGCCCGCAGACCCACTACACCCCGCAGAAGAACTGGATGAACGACCCCAACGGGCTCGTCTACTACGACGGCGAGTACCACATGTTCTACCAGTACAACCCCGAGGGCTCGGACTGGGGCAACATGTCCTGGGGCCACGCGGTCTCCAAGGACCTGGTCCACTGGGAGGAGCTGGGGGTGGCGATCCCGCACACCTCCCAGTACGGCGTGTTCTCCGGCTCAGCCGTCGTCGACACCCAGAACACCTCCGGCCTGGGCAGCCCGGACAACCCGGCCATGGTGGCGCTGTGGACGCGAGCCGACGTCGGCGGCAACCAGTCCCAGTCCCTGGCCTACTCCACTGACAAGGGCCGCACCTGGAACCTGTACAACAACGGCGACCCGGTGCTGGACATCGGCTCCAACGAGTTCCGCGACCCGAAGGTCTTCTGGGACGAGACGGCCGGCCGGTGGACCATGGTGGTCTCCCACGCCACCGAGCACCGCATCTCCTTCTACTCCTCCCCCGACCTCATCCACTGGACCGAGCAGTCCAGCTTCGGCGGTGAGGGCATCACCTCGGCGGTGTGGGAGTGCCCGGACTTCTTCCCGCTGCCGGTCGACGGCGACTCCAAGCAGGTCAAGTGGGTCCTCGTCGTCACCGTGGCCGACTCCGCCCAGTACTTCGTGGGCAGCTGGGACGGCTCCACCTTCACGCCCGAGGACATCCCCCGCTACACCGGCGAGGAGGGCACGACCCTGGCCGACTTCGAGAACGGCTACGCCGGTTGGAGGGCCGACGGCGCCGCCTTCGGCTCCGGCCCGGCCACCGGGGACCTGCCCGGCCACCAGGGCAAGGCCTACGTGGACTCCTTCGGCAGCGGCGACGCCGATACCGGCACGCTGACCTCGGACGAATTCACCGTCTCCTCGTCCTACATCAACCTGCGCACCGCCGGCGGCAAGCACCCCTACAACCCCCAGGCCACCGGGGACAACGGCGGCGGCAGGCTCCTGGCCGGCTTCGACGGCTCCTGGGACGGCTGGACCGTGGAGGGCACCGCCTTCGGGGCCACGCCCCCACAGGGCGCCACCCCGGGGCAGCAGCCGCTGATCAACCACTCCAGCGCCGGGCTGATCAACACCTACTTCGACGTCTCCACCGGGCAGGGCTCGGACGCCACCACCGGCACCGCGACCTCGCCGACCTTCACCATCGACTCCACCTACCTCAACCTCCTCATGGGCGGCGGCAACAACCCGCGTCCCGAAGGAGGCGCCGACGGGGGCGCCGGAGCGACGGTCGTCGAGCTCGTCGTCGACGGCAAGGTGGTGCGCTCGGCCACCGGCCGCAACCTGGAGGAGCTCAACTGGCAGAGCTGGGACGTCAGCGACCTCAAGGGAAAGTCCGCCCAGATCGTCGTCACTGACACGGCCACCGGCTCCTGGGGCCACATCCTGCTGGACGAGGTGCGCGCCTCGGACACGAAGGCCTCCCCCTTCGCGGACAACACCTCGGTCAGCCTCGTCGTCGACGGCAAGGTCGTCGCCTCCGCCACCGGCAACAACTCCGGGACCCTGGACTGGACGAGCATGGACGTCTCGGCCTACAAGGGCCGCAAGGCACGCCTCGTCATCGAGGACCACAACGGCAACGCCGAGGACTGGGGCCATCTCATGGTCGACCAGATCATCCAGTCCGACACGCGGGCCTTCTCCGGGGCCGAGGCCGTCCCGCGCCTGGACTACGGCAAGGACTACTACGCGGCCGTCACCTGGGACAACACCCCCGACGGCAAGCGCTACCAGGTGGGCTGGATGAGCAACTGGGCCTACGTGCGCGACCTGCCCACCACCACCTGGCGCACCGCCATGTCGACGGTGCGCGAGCTGGGGCTGACCCGGGTCGACGGCAAGCTGCTACTGACCGCCCAGCCGGTCACCGCCCTGGAGTCCCTGCGCACCGGCCAGGAGGTCTCCCGCAAGGACACCGACATCCCGGCGGGCGACACCTCGCTCGGCCAGGCCGCCCAGGGCACCTCCCTGGACATCAGCGTCGACCTGAGCCCGGGCAAGTCCTCCTTCGCCGGCCTCAAGGTCCTCGACAACGGCGAGCAGTACACGCTCGTCGGCTACGACGCCAAGGCCAAGCAGGTCGTCGTGGACCGCACCCGCTCCGGGGTCACCGACTTCTCCCCGAAGTTCCCGGACCGCTCCACCGCTCCGCTGTCGCCGGACAGTGAGGGGCAGGTCCACCTGCGCGTCGTCGTCGACGCCCACTCCGTGGAGGTCTTCGCCGCCGATGGCACCCCCGTCATCACCGAGACGGCCTACCCCAAGGAGGGCGCCACGAACGTCTCGCTCTACGCCGAGGGCGGCACCGCCCACCTGGACTCCCTGAGTCTGTGGCACCTGGGTTCCGCCGAGGACGCCGGTGGCGCGGCCGAGGGTCCGGACTCCCCCGGCCCGGGTCAGCCGGCCGTCCAGAGGCCGGCCCACGGCCAGGCCGAGGCGGCATCGGCGTCGGCGAGCCCGGCCGCGGCCGCCGCCGGTCAGAGCAAGGGGAGCGGGTTCCCGCTGGCCCGCACCGGCGTCTCCCTGACACTGGGAGTCCTGGCCACGGCGGCCACCACGACCGGCGCTTACCTGCTGCGTCTGCGCCGTCGGCAGGTATGACCGCTGCGCCCTCTAACGGCCGGGGACTTCCTGCACGGCCGGGGGCCTTTTCCTGCGGACGGGGACATTCGACGCCGTCGGGGACGGAAATTCCGCACCCGCACGCGTGGGATGTCCCCGCCCGCGTGATGGGCGCACCCGTAGACGCAGAATGTCCCCGGCCGTGAGCCGGATGGGCGGGGACGTCCTCACCATCGTGTGCCGGTGGGGTGGATGTTGTGGCGGGCGAGCTCGTGGTGCATGGCGGTGGCGTCGTGGGGCCGGGCGTCCTTCCAGAGCCAGCGGGCGACGTCGTAGCCGGCGCGGATGAGGGCGAGCTCGCGCTGTCGTTCCTCCCAGACGGTGCGTTCGGTGTCCTTGCCGAAGCTGTTCCTCGTGTACTTGACGTGGCCGTCGAACTCTCCGTCGAGCATGGCCTGGGGCCAGAAGAAGTCGAGGCGGTAGAGCTCGCCGTCGATCCGGACCTCGTGCTGGAGGTCGGGGCGGGGCAGGGTGGCCTGCCACATGCGGACGCGGGAGACGGACTCGCCGGGGGACTCGGCGCGCTCGTCGGCCAGGTGGGCGGCGGTGCGGGCGCTGCGGATGCCGCGGGCGCCGGCCGGGAGGCGGTCGACGGCGTCGGCCAGCTCGGCGTGGGTGCACAGGCGCCTGCCCAGGGCGGCGTCCATGGCGCACACGCCCTGGGTGAGCCCGCCCCACCTGGCCACATCAACAACCGTGTCGGCCACGCTCGCGGTGTGGACCCCGACATTCTCTATCAGGCCGCCCAGTCCTGGACGACGACGGCGTTGCACCATGGCCGTGTGCGAGCGGGCCTCACCGAGTCGGAGGCACTGAACGCGCCTGGGAATGCGGCCCACCAGCGGGAGCCCGAGCCACACCGCCGCCGAGGGGCCCAGCAGGACGACGTCCCCGCGGGTCTTGGCCAGTACCGCCCGGATGAGGGTCAGGTGCCTCAGCTCGGGCCTGGCCGCCTTCCATTCCTGGGAGGACACATAGGTTCCCGGGGCGATGCGGGTCAGTCCCGAGCCTGCGTACAGATGGGAGACCCCGTCCATGACCGGATCGGAGGTGAGAAGCAGGGGCAGCGTCGGAGTCTCGCTGAGTGGCTGGGCGGCGCGGACGCGCTCTGGGACGGCGGTAGTCATGGCACCAGGGTGGGGGCTGTCTGCGGGAGGCCACGACCGGCGTCGGCCCGCCCTGTGGAGGGAGCATGCACGAGGCGACCTGTGGCACCCGGCGACCCGCCACTCGCGGGGACTTCCTGCACGACCGGGGACCATTTCCTGCGGGCGGGGACATTCGACGCCGTCGGGGACGGAAATTCCGCACCCGCACGCGTGGAACGTCCCCGCCCGCACAATGGGCGCACCCGTAGGCGCGAAATGTCCCCGGCCGTGAACCGGATGGGCAGGGACACGTCGGTCGGCAGGCAGGAGGTCCGCCCCACGGGGTCAGGCGCGCGATGGGCGGCGCGCTCAGGCCGAGGACCGGCGGATGATCTGCCCCGGCAGGAGCGTCTCGGCCGGCACCTCCTCGCCGGCCATGAGGTCCAGCAGATGGGAGACCGCCACCTGCCCCATCTCCTCGAAGGGCAGGGCGACCGTGGTCAGGGCGGGATGAACCTGGTCGGCGATGAGCTCCTGGTCATCGATCCCGATGACGGCCACGTCCTCGCGCACCCGCAGGCCCTGCTCGCGGATCGCGTCGTAGGCGCCCATGGCCATGCGGTCGTTGCCGCACACCAGACCGGTCAGCCAGGGGTGGTCCGTCAGGAGGCGCGCGGCCGCGGCGTACCCGCCCCGGGTGGTGCCATGCCCGACGGCGACGCTCACGGTGCTCCAGGGGATGCCGGCCTGCTCCAGGTAGGCCTCGCATCCCGCGCGCCGGCCCGGCGCGGCCTCACCGTCATTCGGGTCCAGCTCGATGACGCCGATGTCCCGGTGGTGTCCCTCCAGGAGGGCCTGAGCGGCCAGGCGCCCCATCTGCTCCTCATCGGGGCGCACGCAGGGCAGGCCGGAGACCGGGTCGATGCAGTGGACCAGGACGGTGGGGATCTCGCGGGCCTGCGCCGGCATGCGGACCCGGCAGTTCCAGCCGGTGGCGTAGATGATGCCCTCGACCCGGGACTTCAGGAGCGTCTCGAAGGCCTCGGAGTCCATCGTCGCCTCCGTCGAGGTCGGCACAATGAACAGGGTGTAGCCGGCGCGCCGGACCGTGTCCTGGATTCCGCGGATGGTGGCGGCGCCGAAGGGGCTGGTGACGATCTCGGAGACCAGCCCGATGAGGGAGGAGCGACGCGAGGCCAGGGCGCGCGCACCACCGTGGGGACGGTAGCCGAGCTCGGCGGCCGCCTGCTGGACGCGTTCGCGCGTCTCCAGGGCGATGCGGGCACCATCGCGATTGTTGAGGACGAAGGAGACGGTGGTGCGCGAGACTCCGGCCGCCCGGGCCACATCCTCCATGGTGGGCCTGTAGGTGTCGTTCACCCAGCCTCCTCCCGGTCCCTCCGACTCCACCGCCCGCTCGCGCCCGGCCGCCCCGGCTGGATCCGGCACGTGCGCCATCAAGCGGCTTGGCGGCAGTCTGCCAGGCCGACGACGCAGCACATAACCCTGAACGCCGCCAGGCGGGTCGCCGACCGGAACCCACCCATCGCTCTGTGCTCCACGACACCTCACGGCTACGCTGACTCCCATGACGACATCCCCCGCTCCCGACTTCACGGTGCGCGCCGTCCTGTGGGACATGGACGGCACCCTCATGGACTCCCAGCCCTTCTGGGACGAGGCCTTCATCCACCACTGCCAGGCCCTGGGCGGAGACCCGCGTCCCGAGCTCGTCGCCCAGATGACGGGTGCCTCGATCCGCAAGGCCCGTGAGCTCATCGCCGCCACCGGCGCCACGGCGTCCTGGGACGATCCGGCCACGCAGGAGGCCTTCGAGGCGATCGCGCACGACGTCGAGGCCTCCGTGACCGCCGCCCCACCATTGCTGCCCGGGGCACTGCGGATCACCTCGGCGCTGTCGGAGGTGGGGCTGGCCCAGGCGATCGTCTCGGCCTCGCCGCGCAGGATCGTGGAGAAGGTGGCCTCCGCGCTCGGAGACGTCTTCACGGTCCTGGTCACCGGCGACGACGGCGTCGGCGCCAAACCCGACCCGCTGCCCTATGCCACGGCCATCGAGCGCCTCGAGCTGCGGCCCGAGGACTGCGTCGTCGTCGAGGACTCCCCGACGGGAGCGGCCTCGGCCAGGGGCAACGGGATCCACGTCGTGCAGATCGGCGCGCAGAAGCACTTCCCGGCCGACCCCGGCCTCGTCGTGGTCCCGGACCTGGCCTCGATCACCCCGCACCTGCTGCTGTGGGCGCAGCGCTGACGCGCGCCGACAAGGCGGGCGGACGGAAGACGGACAACCGCGCCCACGGCCGGTGCCGCCACACGTAGGACCGGCTCGGGAACCGCGGGGCTCCCGAGCCGGATGGGACGAGTAGGGATTCGTTGAGGACTGGGACCGAACGGCTCGGCTGAGGGGAGCAGGCCGCCTCAGCCGGCCTCAGCCGGTCTCAGGCCGCCTTGGGTCGCTGCGGGGTCTCCGGGGTCTCCTGGAAGGCCCACTGGCTGCGCAGGCAGTCGGCGTAGAGGCGGATCTCCGCCACCAGGTCGGTACCCAGGGACTCCGAGGCCGCCGTGTCAGGCGTCGTCGAGCACAGCCACTGCAGCTGGAGCCCGTCGGTGAGGGCGACCAGGCTGCGCGCCACGAGACGCGAGGGCATCTGCGGGTCCACGAGCCCGGCGGCCTTGCCGGCCTCGAAGCTGGCCTCGAATCGCTCGACGGCGCCGTTGAGGTGGTCGGCCATCCAACGGTGCGCGGGGTGCGCGGCGTCGAGGACCGAGACCGCCGTGGCGGTGTAGATCGCCGTGAGGTCGCGGTGGGCGACGTTGCGCTCAAGCAGCTCGATATAGCGGTCCAGCAGCGCCCACGGGTCGGTGTCGATATCGGCGGCGGAACCGGCGACGTCCAGGGTGTCCACGTTGCCGACGGCGTCCACGGGGGCCTCGACGGCGACGTCCTCGGCCGTCGGGGACTCCACCAGGATGCTCAGGGCGTCCTCGTGGTCACGACGCTCAAGCACCTTGGCGAAGAGCTCGTCCTTGGAGGAGAAGTGGTGCAGCAGCCCGGCCTTGGAAATGTCTGCTGCGTTGGCGATGTCGGCCAGGGAGGTGCCGGCATACCCGTGCTCTCCGAAGAGAACCACGGCTTCGTTGAGGATGCGTGCTCGCTTGTCCTCACTGCCCGCTCGGGGGCGCCCGGGTCCGCGCCGCCTAGCCGGGGCAGCTGGAGGCGGAGTCGGGGTACTGACAGTGTTCATGGCCGAATCATGGCACCTTCCAGTAAGGGAATTGCAAGGCAGAATGGCGCTCATCGGAATAATCCGCTCAAGTGTGACCTCCACGTGCCCTCCCCGTGACGTGGGTGACGACTTGATCTCTGTTTTCACACAATTAACCGGCCCCTACCAGCGTAGAGATCTCCGACCGCGCGGTCTGTTGCAACGACTGGGATCCACCCCCACCCGCATGCCCACCCACCACCCAGATGATCTTATGAGAATACGCAGGTTCGCATGGCACGGCCATCCGGGTCACGGTTTCGTAACACTTACGGAAATCTTGTTTCCGGTTCAAATACATGCGGTGGTCCGTCTCGTGCCGACATGAGACGGACCACCGTCGGCACTGCCGAGACCGCGTCGCCACGTCAGGAGACGGTGACGCCGCCCGAGGTCGGCCCGCTGGCCGCTCCGCCGTTGACGGTCCTCACCGCGACGGAGGAGGACTCCGAGCCGGCGGCTCCTGCGGAGGAGTCGGCGGCGCTCGCCGCCTCGGAGATGCTGCAGGCCGCAATGAGTCCGGCGGTTTCCAGGCCGAAGCCGGCCATCAGGAGGCTGCGGCGTCTCATGGCGAAGGAGACTCCCGGGTCGCAGCTGCGCAGCGCGACGTCTCCGGAGGTGACGGACTGGGCGGGGTTGATCGGTGTGGACAGGGTCATGGTGCATCTCCTCGGATCAGCAGGGTCGGCACGGCGGACGGTGCGGTGGGGCTCTACCGCTGCGCCGACGGTCGTCCTTGTCGTTCATCCTTGTTGCCGGGATCGCCCAGGGTCGCCCGGGCTCCGTGCCTCCACTCTTGGGCGCCGGCCTGTCAGCCCGGCAGCACTCCCCCATGACCGCACTGTGAGTCCGGTGGCCCCGGACGACAAGGACGACGACCTCATGTTCCGCTTCGAGAAGCGGCTTGCGCCCAGGACCGACTGAGAAGCACCCCGAAACGCATTACGAATGCATGTACATGCGAACTCGATGCATTACACTCATGCCATGACTGCGCTCGCCGGACTGCTCGATGACCTCGACCTCAGCGACCAGGAGCTTGCTGATGCGATGCGCGACGCCGCCGCCCGCACGTCACACGACGGCGTCGCCCCCCTGACAGCCGACATGGCCGACTTCCTGACCCGGACCACTCCCCGCGGACGGACCAAGGCCACAGCCCGCGAGGTTGAGCGGATCCTGTCGGACCGTGCGTACGCCGAACAGGTCACTGCCCAGCATGAGGCCGTTCGGGCCGCCTGCGACCTGGCGCGGTCCCTGAGCACGCGCCAGGTCGCCACCCTGCTCGGCCGCGCGACGACGACGATCACCCGCGCGGCCGGACGCTCCCTCTACGCCTATCCCGAGGGTCGATCACTGAGGTTTCCGACGTGGCAGTTCCACGACGGTCACCCGCTCCCGGGACTGGCAACGGTCCTACCGGCCCTGAGGGAGGGGCTGACACCGGCGACCGTCGAGGCCCGGATGACGACGGCGGACCCCGAGCTGCTCGACGGGATGGCCCCCAGGCAGTGGCTGATCGCCGGCGGAGACCCGGCGGAGGTCGTTCAGCGGCTCTCCGACGCGGACCACCGGTGAGCCCCCGCCCGAAGAATCCTCCGCGGCCGCCGTCGGCGTTCCAGACCCGCCCGGAGGACGTACTGACCGTGGAGCGCGCCGAGCTCGCCCGCATCGCCTTCGCGGCCAGCAGCTTCCCCCTGCCCTGGGGAGAGATGAGGACCTGGGGGCCGCACCCGCGGTGTCGCTGGGACCCGCACCCTCCGCCGTCGGGAGAGCACCCCGACTGCGGCGTCCTGTACACCGCCGGCGACCTGCTCACCTGCGTGGCAGAGGTCTTCGCCGACACCCGCCTCATCGACACGCGCAGCGACATGCCCCTCCTGCAGGTGTGGGAGGCGACGCGCCCGCTGCGCCTGCTCGACCTCACCAGCACCTGGGCCCTGCGCAACGGAGCCTCAGTCAGTCTCGACAGCGCTCCCCGGTCGACGTGTCGCGCCTGGGCCCGGGCCATCAGGGATCAGCTGCCCGACGTCGACGGCCTGCGCACCCGCTCCACGATGACCGGGCAGGACATGACGGTGCTGTTCTCCCCTGCGCAGGACAGCCTGCCGACACTGCCCCGGGACACGGCTCCGCTGGCCGACGCCACGCTCTACGCCCTGCTGACCGCCCTGGCCCCCGAGATCGGTTACGAGATCATCTAGACCGGCATCCGGCTGCGGACGACCTTTGTCTTGGTAAATCAACCGAAAGTCGTTCCGGAGAGCCGTTTGCGCACTCGGAGGCCGCATGTGACCTTGCGCGCGCCGGGGTACCTCCCGGCAGGTTAACCGGGCCCGAACACCCTACGATGGCGATATGAGCCCCTCGACTCCGCAGCCGCCGCGGCGTCCCTCCCGCTCCAGGCGGGGCCCCGGCCGCGCCTCGTCGTCGGCCTCAGGACGCCGCAGGACTCCCGCCGCTCTGCGCCGCAGCCCGGCCGGCCAGCACTCCACGCATCGCCATTCGTCGGAAGGCCCCGACCCCGCCAGCCGGCGGGCCCTCGTCGTCGCCCGGCAAGAACGTCAGCGACGCCGCAGTCGCAGCCGCCTGCTGTACGGCACCACCGTGGTGGTGGCACTGGTCCTCATCGTCGTCGGTCTACGCGTCTGGGGCTTCCACCCCGGTTTCGCCCTGCCGCTGGACTCGGCCGCCACTGAGACTCCGTCGCCGGCCCCGGCGGAGGCGGGTCCGTCATCCGCTCCACCGAGCGCGAGGCACGCGGCCTCGCCAACAGCCGCCCCATCAGCCTCACCAAGCCCGTCGGCCTCGACGCTGCCTGCTCCGCGACTGGACGCCGAGGGATTCGCGCACTCCGACGCCGTCGGCGACGGCACCTGGACGATCGCCCCGGCCGTGCCCGTCACCCGGCCCGCGGCCGGGACCGTCTACCGCTACGTGCTTCAGGTCGAGGGCGGCACCCACGTCGACGCCGCGGCCGCCGCCCCCATCGTCGAGAGCACCCTCAACGACGAGCGCGGCTGGCCCACCGCGCAGAACACCTCCTTCGAGCCGGTGGCGGACCCGGCCGCCGCGGACTTCGTCTTCAACATCGCCACGCCGCCCACCGCCGACGCCCTGTGCTCGCCGCTGGACACCGGCGGCATGTGGAGCTGCCGCAACGCCACCAACGTCGTCATCAACTCCGACCGCTGGAACTGGGGCTCCGTCACCTACCCCGACGTCGACTCCTACCGCACCTACGTCACCAACCACGAGGTGGGGCACTTCCTCGGGCACGAGCACGAGTTCTGCGCCGGCGCCGGCCTCAAGGCCCCTCTCATGGCCCAGCAGAGCCACGAGCTAGCCGGCGGCTGCGTGTACAACGCCTGGCCCACCCAGGACAACCAGCCCGGCTGAGGCGCGCGCCTCCACGGACGCCACGAGGGGCGGAACCACCGCACTGGTGGATCCGCCCCTCGCTGTCTGTGCGACCCGATCGGACCGGTCGCCGCCCGGCTCGGCGGCCGTCCCGGCTCAGGCCGGTGATACCGCCGAGGCCGCGGAGGGCAGGTGCGCCTCCCCCTCGGCCCGCAGCGTCAGGCCGTCACCGCCGTCGACCCTGTCGACGATGACCCGCTGGCCATCGAGGACCTCCCCGGCCAGCAGCATGCGGGCCAGGCGGTCGCCGATCTCGCGCTGGACGAGGCGGCGCAGCGGCCGGGCCCCGTAGGCGGGGTCGTAGCCCTCGTCGGCCAGCCAGCTGCGGGCCGCGTCGGTCACGTGAAGGCTCAGGCGCCGGTCCTTGAGGCGCTTGGCGATGCGCGCCAGCTGGATCTCGACGATCTCGCCCAGCTCCTCCTTGGTGAGCGCCTCGAAGATGATGATGTCGTCGAGGCGGTTGAGGAACTCCGGCTTGAAGGAGGACTGAACCACGCTCATGACCTCGTTGCGCTTCTCCTCGGGGCTGGTGAGCGGGTCGGTGAGGTACTGGCTGCCCAGGTTCGAGGTGAGCACGAGGATGACGTTGCGGAAGTCGACCGTGCGTCCCTGGCCGTCGGTGAGGCGGCCGTCGTCGAGCACCTGCAGGAGGATGTCGAAGACCTCGGGGTTGGCCTTCTCGACCTCGTCGAGCAGGACCACGGAGTAGGGCCGACGCCGCACGGCCTCGGTGAGCTGGCCGCCCTCCTCGTAGCCGACGTACCCGGGAGGGGCGCCCACGAGGCGTGCCACGGAGTGCTTCTCGGAGTACTCGGACATGTCGATGCGCACGATGGCGCGCTCGTCGTCGAAGAGGAACTCGGCCAGGGACTTGGCCAGCTCGGTCTTGCCCACGCCCGTGGGGCCCAGGAAGAGGAAGGAGCCGGTGGGGCGGTCGGGGTCGGAGACGCCGGCCCGCGAGCGGCGCACCGCGTCGGCCACGGCGGCCACGGCGGCCGCCTGCCCGATGAGGCGCTCACCGATGACGTCCTCCATCGTCAGGAGCTTCTCGGTCTCGCCCTGGAGGAGCCTGCCCACGGGAATCCCCGTCCAGGAGCCCACGACCTCGGCGATCTCGGGGGCACCGACCTTCTCGGCGATCATCGGGTCACCGACGGCCTCCTCGGCGTCGTCGGCGGCCTCGGCCTCGCGGATCTGGCGCTCCAGGGCGGGCATGTCGCCGTAGCGCAGGCGACCGGCCTCCTCGAAGTTGCCCTCGCGCTCGGCCAGGTCGGCGCGGGTGCGCATCTCGTCCAGGGCGGCGCGCAGCTCGCCGACCTTGTTGTGGCCGGCCTTCTCGGCCTCCCAGCGGGCGTTGAGCGAGGCCAGCTCCTCGGAGGCGTCAGCCAGCTCGGCGCGCAGGCG
Organism: Actinomyces sp. ZJ308; assembly: GCF_011752065.1. Taxonomy (GTDB): domain Bacteria; phylum Actinomycetota; class Actinomycetes; order Actinomycetales; family Actinomycetaceae; genus Actinomyces. Next base: position 36,565 of record NZ_JAAIJY010000016.1, on the reverse strand, counting down.
CTCAAGGCGGTCGACGTCGGCCGGGTCGGCCTTGGTCACGTCCTCGATGGACTCGTCGAGGTAGGCCTCCTCCATGCGCATGCGGTCCACGCGGCGGCGCAGCTCGTCGATCTCGACAGGGCTGGAGTCGAGCTCCATGCGCAGCCGGGAGGCGGCCTCGTCGACCAGGTCGATGGCCTTGTCGGGCAGCTGGCGACCGGTGATGTAGCGGTCGGACAGGGTGGCGGCGGCCACGAGGGCGCCGTCGGAGATGGTCACCTGGTGGTGGGCCTCGTACTTGGGGGCGATGCCGCGCAGGATGGCGACGGTGTCCTCGACGCTGGGCTCACCGACGAAGACCTGCTGGAAGCGGCGCTCCAGGGCCGGGTCCTTCTCGATGTTCTCGCGGTACTCGTCCAGGGTGGTGGCACCCACCATCCGCAGCTCGCCGCGGGCGAGCATGGGCTTGAGCATGTTGCCGGCGTCCATCGAGGAGTCAGAGCCCGAGCCCGCTCCGACGACGGTGTGCAGCTCGTCGATGAAGGTGATGACCTCGCCGTCGGAGTCCTTGATCTCCTTGAGGACGGCCTTGAGGCGCTCCTCGAACTCACCACGGTACTTGGCTCCGGCGACCATCCCGGACAGGTCCAGGGCGATGAGGCGCTTGCCGCGCAGGGACTCGGGCACGTCGCCGGCGACGATGCGCTGGGCCAGGCCCTCGACGACGGCGGTCTTGCCGACGCCGGGCTCACCGATGAGGACCGGGTTGTTCTTGGTGCGCCGGGACAGGACCTGCACGACGCGGCGGATCTCGGCGTCGCGGCCGATGACCGGGTCGAGGCGCCCCTCACGGGCGGCCTCGGTGAGGTCGGTGCCGTACTTCTCAAGGGTCTTGTAGGTGCCCTCGGGGTTGGCCGAGGTGACGCGGGAGGAGCCGCGGACCTGGGGCAGGGCCTCGATGAGGGCGTCCGGGGTGGCGCCGGCGTCGGCCAGGATGCGGGCCACGGCGGGGGTGGAGCCGGAGGCGTCGCCCTTGGCCAGGCCGATGAGCAGGTGCTCGGTGGAGATGTACTCGTCGTCGAGCTCCTTGGCGACCGCGGAGGCGGCCTCCAGGGCGGCCAGCAGGGCGCGCGAGGGCTGGGGCTGGGTCATCGAGGAGCCCGAGGAGGCGGGCAGCTGGGTCAGGATGCGGCGAGCGGCGGCGCCGACGGCCTGACGGGCCGCGGCGTCGGGAGAGACGGCGGCCAGGAGTCCCGCGGCGACGCCGTCGGGCTGGGAGAGGAGCTCAACGAGCAGGTGCGCCGGCTCGATCTGGGGGTTGCCGGCCGCGGCTGCGGCCTGCATGGCCCCGGAGATCGCCTCCTGCGACTTCGTGGTGTAGTTCGTGTCCATATGGACCTCCTTCGAGGTTGGTAACGTCTTGCGTCTTCTGGCCACCTCAACCGCCGCGGAGTTGAGTCTATTCCGCTCAACTTTCTGAACCGCCGGTGAGGTGGACTACTTCTCCGCATCCCCTTGGACGCGATGCCGCTGATGATGCTCCCGGCACGCCAACCGACCATTTGAAACACCGCCGTTCGATGACGCGGGTAAGGTCACGTCACGATAAAGCCCCCACCCGGAGAAACTATGAGAGCCACGCGCGCCGCCCTCGCCCTGACCACTGTCCTCATCCTGGCGGGCTGCTCCCAGAGCGGCTCCTCGTCGGCGGGTCCCGCCGGAACAACCACCTCCACCCCCGCGTCCGCGACGACGGCGTCGAGCGGGGCCGGCGCGGCCACGCAGCCCGGCGCAGGCGCCTCCGGCAGCGCCGGCGTGGCCCCCTCCATCCCGGCAGGCCACCAGGCAGTCACCGCCCCGACGGTCGGCATCACCTTCGCCGTGCCCGAGGACTGGCAGGACCTCAACGCCCTCACCGAGGCCCAGAAGACGCTCATCGCCCGCGTCCAGGGCGTGGACCCGTCGACCTTCTCCGAGAAGCTCAGCAGCACCGACGCGTTCTACGGGCTGTTCTCGCCGGGCAGTCGCTCCTTCAACAGCGCGGCCGTCGCCAAGGAGGCCGAGACGTCGTCGACGCCCCCGTCCCAGGCGAGCCTGGACGAGTTCATCACCCAGCGCGGCGGGACACCGACGGGCTATGCCACCAGGCAGTCCACTTACGGCGAGGCCGCCATCGACACCTCGACCGCGCCGATTCAGGGCATCCAGACGCCGGGGGCGGTGGTCGCCGTTCCGACGTCGGGCGGCACCTACGCCCGCATCGCCGTGACGGCCGGCACCGCGGAGGAGGTCGACGCCATCGTGTCCACCATCATCGAGACGGCCCACTGACCGCTCCGCCGGGGCGGGGAGCCGTCCCCATAGAAGATATCCAGCGAAGCATGGTGTTCTGATAAGGCCTTTCCTCCTCACCTATAGGAGCATCATGAAAACCGCACGCACCGCCGCGACCCTGCTGGCCGCCCTCGCCCTGACCACGGCCCCCGTTCTGACCGCCTGCTCGCAGAGCACACCGAACTCGGACTCCGGCTCATCCAGCTCGGCCGCATCCGACGGCTCGGCGGACTCGACTAAGAGCGATGACAAGGACAGCAAGGCCGACAAGACCGACAAGACCGACAAGGACGGTGGCAAGGCCTCCGCCAGCGCCACGAAGAACGACCTCCCCAAGGAGACCCCCGCGGGATACCAGGAGGTGACCGCCCCCACCGCCGGTGTCGCCTTGGCGATTCCCGAGGACTGGCAGAGCACCCCCCTGGACTCCTCGTCAGACATCTACTACCGGGCTCCCGACAACGGCTTCACCCCGTACCTCGGCAATGTCAACGTCTCCAAGACCCTCATCCCCGCCACCTCGGCCCCGAGCGAGGATGAGCTGAGCCCCGCCATCTCCCAGGTCCCCGGTGGAACCTCGACCGGATACTCCACCGAGCAGACCGCCAACGGCGAGGCCGCCATACTCAGCTACACGGCCAGCATTGAGGGTCAGACGGTCAATGGAGCCGTGATCGCAGCCCCCACGAAGGAGAAGGGGAAGTTCGCCATCATCTCCATCAATGCCGGATCGAGCGGCCAGACCATTGACGAGCTGAAGACAACCGTCATCGAGACGATCCACTGAGTGCCGAGTCGACTGAGTCGAGCCGCCGAGTCCGGCGGTCAACCGGCTGCATGACATCCACCAGGACCGTCCTCGAGCACGGCCGGGGACATCCTGCGCGTACGGGTGCGACAATCTCCCGGCCGGGGACATGTCACGCGTACGGGCGCAGTTCTTCCGTCCCCGGCCGCGCGAGATGTCCCCGACGGGAAGAAGATGAGCAAGGCCGTCGATCTCCGCCTTCTCCAAGCACTTGACAGCGCACGGCACACGGGCACACCATATCGAGTATCGATACATCGATAGTCGATATGGAGCGTCGTCATGACCGCAAGCACCGAAGCCTCCTCAGACACCGAAGACACCGACGTCGACGCCGATCCTGCCGCCGACCAGGCCTCCTCCGACGCCGCAGCCGGCCAGGACGCCGGCGTCGGTCCCGTCAGCCTTGCCTTCACCTCATTCCTGCTGGCCCTGCTGTGCTTCTCCCCCTTCTACATGCTCGGATCGAACCTGTGGGATCTCGTCAACGGCCGCGGGCTGCTCCTGGAATTCACGGATAGCAGCGCGGTGTCGGAGGAGCATCTGGCCTTCGGTCATACGACGGTGGAGATGAGCTCCGGCCACTCGACGACCTACGGGACCGTGCACGGACTGTCCGGCGGCGCGCAGTTCTTCACCGGCCTGTTCATCACCGTGCACCTCGTCCTCATCGCGGCCTGCGCCGTCGCCTTCGTCCGGTTCATCGCCGCGATCCGCCCGGGCCGGCCGGGATTCGTCGACCAGCTCTTCACCCGGGGCGGGCACCTGTTCTGGCTCCTGCTGGGACAGACGCTGAGCTCCCTGATGCTGCAGATTACAAGCCTGGGGATCTCCGACGAGTACTTCACCAACGCCCGCACGGGAGCGGAAGAGCTGAGCGGGTCGATCCCCACCGGCAACGACATCCCGACCCTCAAGGAAGTCATCGTCCTGATCCTCGCAACGCACCTGCTGCTCGCCCTGCACCGCCTCTATCAGCGCTCCAGCTCCCTGGCCGCGGAGAACACCGCCCTGCGCGAAGAGACCGAGGGACTCGTGTGAGCCACGTCGTCTGCCACCTCGATGAGCTGCTGGCCGCCCGCGGGATGACGCTCGTGGAGCTCTCCGAGAAGGTCGGGGTCACCACCGTCAACCTCTCGGTGCTCAAGAACGACCGCGCCAAGGCCATCCGCTACTCCACGCTCAGCGCCATCTGCGAGGCCCTGGGCTGCTCGGTCGGCGAGCTCCTGGAGGTCGTCCCGGACTGACCTGCCAGGACTGCCGACACGTACGGGGACATCCTGCGCGTACGGGTGCAGCAATCTCCCGGCCAGGGACATGTCACGCGTACGGGTGCAGTTCTTCCGTCCCCGGCCGCGCGAGATGTCCCCGGCCAAGACAGAAGGTCCCCAACGGCGTCGAATGTCCCCGGCCGGGAGGACAACGTAGGCTCGACGTCGATGATCGAGCCTCTGCCCCACCCCGGCGGTACCCGCCCCGCCCGCGTCGACGACGACGCCGTGGCCACCCGCCGTGACGACCTCCTGGCTCACGCGGCCGGCCTGCCCGGCGCCTGGGCCGGCGACAAGCCCGAGTGGGACATCCCCGTGGCCTCCGTGGGGACCCGCCTGTTCCTGCTGCTCATCCCCCACACCGACGGCCGCCTCCTGGCCAACGTCAAGCTCGACCCCGAGGACGTCGTCGCCGTACGGTCCACCTACAGCTGGGTGGAGCCGGGCTTCCACCAGTCCAAGCGGCACTGGGCGAGCATCGACCTCACCAGCCCCGACTACCGGCCCGACACCGCCGCCGACATGGTGGAGGACTCCTACCGGCTCGTCCTGTCGCTGCTGACACGCCGGGTGCGCGAGGCCGTCCTCCTGGCCGACGCCGCAGGCGCCCCCGCCCGCCCCACCTGGCAGTGGTGAGGGACCGAGGCGTCCTCGCCGAGGACATTCCACCCGTGCGGGTGCACCCGCCTTCCAAACGGGGACATTCCACCCGTGCGGGTGTAGGCTTTCCGTCCCCGGCCGCGCAGAACGTCCCCGCCCGCAGGAAAAGGTCCCCGACGGCGTCGAACGTCCCCGACCAGGACCGCGTGGCGCGCAGCCTGCCTCCGCCCGGGCGGAGAGGCACCCCCATAGGTGACGTACCGGCGCAAACCTGGCACTATTCGGACGAGGCCGTCGTCGTCCGACGTCCGGCCACCCGACGGAAGGAGATACACATGGGACTTGATGACCTGGCGAAGAAGGCCGGTGACGCTCTCAGCTCCGACAAGGCCGAGGCGATCAGCGACAAGGCGCTGGACGCCGCAGCCGGCGTGGCCAAGAAGGCGACCGGCGGCAAGTACGACGACAAGATCGACACCGCCCGCGACGCCGTCGACGGCAAGCTCGGCACGGAGTGATTCGGCTGAGAGCCTGCTTGACCCCAGGCACCGCGGTCTTCTGATCGCAGGAACGAGGGCCCCGCACTGAGCTGTGCGGGGCCCTCGCGCGGTCCCGGTCCATCTGAGCCCGTCTCCCGTGCGCCGCCTGCACCGGTCACCGCAGTCCGGCGCCGTCGGCGCAAGGGCCCAGCCGTCTCCCACCGGGACGTCTTGATCCGCCTCCTCCTCGGGCCTCCCGGCCCTTCCCGGCCGCTACTGCGCGTTGAGCGCGGCCGTCGGAGGAGTGCGTGAGGCTCGCACGGCCGGGTACACGCCGGCCAGGGCCCCGATGACGATGGTGACGCCCAGCCCGCCGGCGATCGCCACCACCGGCAGGCTGAAGGGCCAGCCGTTGGCGGCCGACATCGCGGCCGTCACCCCGATGCCGATGACGCACCCCAGGGAGCCGCCCAGGGTGGCCAGCAGCAGCGCCTCGGTCATGAACTGCACGAGGATGTGACTGCGCATGGCCCCCAGGGACCGTCTCAGGCCGATCTCCCGACGGCGCTCGAGCACCGAGATGATCATCGTGTTGGCGACCCCGATGCCACCGACGAGCAGGGCGATGGAGCCCACGCCCAGCAGCAGGCCGGTGAAGGCCTTGTCGGCCGCGTTCTTGGCCTCCAGCGCGTCCGAGGGCCGCGAGACCTTGACCTCGCTGGGGGCCTGCGGAGAGATCGACGGCGCCAGGAGCTGGCGCACCTGGGCGACGGCGGAGTCCTGGCTGCGGGTGTAGACCGTCGTCGGCTTGGCGTCGTGCCCCAGCAGGTTGGTGGCGACCCCCTGGCCGATGAGCGCGGCCGAGTCGAGCTCGGGGGCCAGGACCACCGGCTTGAGGATGCCGACCACCGTGAACCAGCTGCCGCCGATCCACACCTTGGTGCCCGGCGTGACGACGCCCAGGCGCTGGGCGGCCGTGTGCCCCAGGACCGTGGCCGGGTACTGGCTGGTGGCCTCGTTGAGCCAGGTGCCCCGGTCGACCTGCCCGGCCACGACGTCGAGCAGCGAGCGGTCCGCGGCCATCGTGGTGATGCCGCCGGAGGCGTTCTTGTCGATGAGCGGGCTGCGGTAGACCAGCGCGTTCTTGACCAGGCCGGTGCTCGAGGCGCTCTCGACGTGTTCGATGAGCCGGACCTTGCCGACGGTGTCCTGCGGCAGGGACGAGGACTTGCCGAACAGGTCCTGCCCGGCGGAGGCCGTCAGCAGGTTGGTCCCCAGCGAGTCGAGCTGGGCGGCCAGCTGGGCCCGGCTGGAGGCGGAGATGCCGACCACCGCGATCATGGCGGCGATACCGATGGCGATGCCCAGGGCGGACAGGAAGGCACGGGTGGGTCGGGCCTTGATCCCGGTTCCCCCCAGGCGCAGCACGTCGGACAGGCGCAGCCGCGAGCGCTGGAACGGCCTCGTCGAGGCCTCGGGACGCTCGGCGCCGTGGGCGTTGCCGCCCTCCTGCGACCTGCCGGCCGGTGCCCGGTCAGGCCGAGGCGGCGACGTCGGCGCGGACGGCACTGACGTCGGCAGTGGCTGCGTGGTCTGCACGATCGACCTCCTTGTGGTTGGACCTGCGGCTGGAGTCCCCGACGACGCGGCCGTCGCGGATGGCGATCTGCCGGGGCAGCTGGGCTGCCAGCTCGTTGTCGTGGGTGATGACGATGACGGTGGTTCCCTGGGAGTGGAGCTCGTGGAGGAGCTCGACGATCGAGGCCCCGGAGGCGGAGTCGAGGTTCCCGGTGGGCTCGTCGGCCAGCAGCAGGGGCGGCTCGCCGACGACGGCGCGGGCGATGGCCACCCGCTGACGCTCGCCGCCGCTCATCTGATGGGGGCGGTGGTCGAGGCGGTGGGCCAGGCCCACGCGCTCCAGGGCGGCCCGGGCCCGGCGGCGCCGCTCGGAGCGGGGGATGCCGCTGTAGAGGAGTCCGTCGGCCACGTTGTCGACCGCGTTGACGCCGTCGGCCAGGTGGAACTGCTGGAAGACGAAGCCGATGCGGCTGGCGCGCAGGGCCGAGAGCTTGGCGTCGGACAGGGAGCCGACGTCGACGCCGTCGATCTCGACGGTGCCCGAGCTGGGCCGGTCCAGGGTGCCGATGAGGTTGAGGAGCGTGGACTTGCCCGAGCCGGAGGGGCCGACGATGGCGACGAACTCGCCGTCGTCGACCTCCAGGCTCACGCCCGCGCAGGCGGCCACGGGCGGCTCCCCGTAGGTGCGGTGGACGTCCTTGAGGGACAGGATGCGGCTCATGTCTGGGGCACCACCACGGTCTGCCCCTCTGAGATGCCGTCCCCGGAGATCTCCACGCGCCCGCCGGCGAACAGTCCGACGGTCACCGGCACCTTGCGCGTGGAGCCGCCGGACTCGACGATCTCGACGCCGTACTCGTTGGGGCTCAGGGCCAGCAGGGCGCCCACGGGCACCGACAGGACGCCCTCGCGCTTCTCGCTGGGCAGGGCCACGGTGACCGAGACCTCCTGGAAGTTGGCGGTCGCGGAGGCGTCGGCGAGGGTGACGGTGATGGGGATGACCCTCTCCTTCGTCTCGTTGCCGCCCGCGCCGGATCCTGAGCCGGAGGTCTTCTCGGTGGGGGTGCCCACGGAGGTGATGGTGCCGGTCGTGGTCTTGGCGTCGGGCAGCGTGATGGTCACGGCGGTGCCGACGGCGGCCAGCTTCTGGTCGGAGAGCTTGACGTTGGCGTCGATCACCTGGGTGGTGGAGGTGACGTCGTAGAGCTCGGATTCGGCGGCGACGCGGTCCCCGACACGAGCACTGACCGTTCCCACGCGCAGGTCCCCGGGGACGAAGACCATCCGCCCCAGGGGGATGGTCCCGGTCTGGGGCAGCCCGACCGCCTTCTGCCACTTCATGATGGCGCTGGTGGTGGCCCAGCTGAAGTGGTTGTCGGGCTCGTAGTCGAAGTAGCCCAGGTCCCTCAGGACCGTTTCGAGCTGGCGGATGTCCTCACCGTTGTCCATACCGGCCTCGAAGCTGCGCCAGGCGGGCAGGGAGCCGTGCATGAGGTAGGCGATCTCGGTGCCGGTGCGGTAGAGGACGTCGCCCTGGGTCAGGACGGTGCCGGAGGCGGGCACCTGGATGAGGACGCCCTCGAAGCCGGCCTTGAGCTTGCGCGCCTCGGCGTAGCGCAGGGTGCCGGTCACCGAGGTCTCGCCCTGGAGGTCGCCCTTGGTGATGGTGTCGGTGGCGCCGGTGAAGGACGACGTCGTGGGCTGCGGCTTGGCAGCGAAGGGCCCGGAGCGGGTGGCGAAGGCCCCGGCCCCGGCGCCGGCGGCCAGGACGGCTCCGACGCCCATGGCCAGGAAGCTCCGACGCCGGGTGCTGTGCGTCGTCATGGTCACTTGTTCCCCAGGTTGGAGACGCACTTGCTCATGACGTCCTGGGGGATCTCGCCGTTGATCTGGAGCCCCTTGCCGGCCTCGGGGTCGGGGACGTCGTAGCCCTCCTTGCGCAGGCACTGGGCGGCCTTGACCAGGTCCTGCTGCACCTCGGGCTTGGAGAGGTCCTCGGTGCCGGGGGCGGGTCCGACCTCCTTCTCGCACTCCTGGGCGGCCTTGGTGGCGGCCTCGTTCTGGGGGATCGCGACATTGCCCTTGGAGTCGGGGTCGGAGACGTCGATGCCCTTGCCCCGCATGCACTGGGTGAGCTTGAGCAGGTAGTCGTCATTGCTCCCCTGCGAGGCCGCCTGGGAGGCCGCCTCCTTGGCGTTGTCGGTGGCGGAGGTCTTGCATCCGGCCGTCATGCCGACGGCGCAGGCCGCGCAGGCCAGAAGGGCAAGGGCTCGCAGGGAGAGGTTCGTCTTCTTCATGGTTAGGGAGATCCTTTCGGTACCGGTCAGTGCCGGGGAGGTCGGCCGGGGTGCGGTACAACGCCCGGTGATGTCCCCCAGCCAACCGGGACCGACGTTGCGAGAACCTTCAGGAATTCGCTTATGTGCTGGTAACACGGCCCCTGGTTGGGTAGAAGAAGGATGATGCCGCCGGGACCGTCCAGTGGCTGCCCACGGGCCCGGCACACAGTGGAAGACAGAGAGAAGCAGCGAGAAGGAGGACGGGACGATGCGCGTACTCGTCGTGGAGGATGAGGAGTACCTGGCCGAGGCCATCGCCACGGGCCTGCGGCGCGAGGCCATGGCCGTCGACGTCGTCGGCGACGGGGCCGGCGCCCTGGAGCAGGTGGCGACCAATGACTATGACATCCTCGTCCTGGACCGGGACCTGCCCGTGGTCCACGGCGACGAGGTCTGCCGCCAGGTGGTCGCCGAGCACCCGAGCACGCGGATCCTCATGCTCACCGCATCGCGGACGCTGGACGCACGCGTGGGCGGCTTCGAGCTGGGGGCGGACGACTACCTCACCAAGCCCTTCGAGTTCCCCGAGCTGGTGGCCCGGCTGCGGGCCCTGGGACGGCGCAGCCAGCCGGCGCGCACCCCGGTCCTCGAGGCCCACGGGGTGCGCCTGGACCCCTTCCGCCGGGAGGTCTACCGCGACGGGCGCTTCATCCGGCTGAGCCCCAAGGAGTTCGCGGTCCTCCAGGTGCTCATGGAGGCCGAGGGCGGGGTCCTCAGCGCCGAGACGCTGCTGGAGAAGGCCTGGGACGCCAACGCCGATCCCTTCACCAACTCCACGCGGGTGACGATCTCGCACCTGCGTCGCAAGCTCGGCGAGCCCTGGGTCATCCAGACGGTTCCCGGCGCCGGCTACCGGTTCAGCGCATGACCGGCGCCGCTCGACCGCAGCCCGAGGACGGGGCGGGCACGGGCACCGGCGGAGGCGCCGGAGGCCATCCACCGGCCGGCTCCGGCGGCGCTCCGGAGGAGCGGCTTCGCCGTCCGCGGCACCTGAGCATCCGGGCCCGTCTGACCGCGACCTACGCGGGCCTGGTGACGCTCTCGGGGGCGATCCTCATCGTCCTGGTCTACTTCTACACCCGCTACATCACGCTCTCCATCGCCTTCGGCCCGCCCCAGCAGGATCCCGCGATCGACCCGACGACGCCGCAGGTCGCCCAGGTGGACACGAACCTGTTCGAGCTGCTGGGCGCCATCCTGCGCTCCGCCGTCGGGGCGCTCATGCTGCTGGCCGTGGTCTCCGGGACGGTCGGCTGGGTGCTGGCCGGGCGGATGCTGCGGCCCCTGTCCTCGATGAACGCGGTGGCCAAGCGCGCCGCCTCGGGCGACCTCAGCCAGCGCCTGGCCCTGTCCGGGCCGCGCGACGAGATCCACGACCTGGCTGACACCTTCGATGACATGCTGGCCTCGCTGGAGCGTTCCTTCTCGGTGCACCGCCGCTTCGCGGCCAACGCCTCCCACGAGCTGCGCACGCCCCTGGCCACCACGCAGACGATGATCGACGTCGCCCTGTCAGACCCGCAGGCCTCGACCGAGGACCTGCGCCGGGTCCTGACCCGGGTGCTGGAGACCAACCACGCCAACCGCGAGACGATCGACGCCCTCCTGGACCTGGCCGACGCCCAGTCCGGCAGGCTGGCCCACGAGGACGTGGACATGGAGGCCACGGTCCGCGACTCCCTGGGACTCATCGCCCCGGAGGTGGCCGAGCGCGACCTGCACCTGTCCACCCGCCTGCTGCCCGCCCGGGTCCCGGGCGATCCGGTGCTGCTGCGCCAGAGCGTGTCCAACCTGCTGCGCAACGCGGCCCGCTACAACGTCGAGGGCGGCCGGATCACGGTCGGGATGGCGCACCTGGCCGACGGCGTCCGACTGACGATCCGCAACGACGGCCCGATGGTACCGGCCGACAGCGTCGAGTCCCTGCGCGAGCCCTTCGTCCGCGGTGAGGGACGGGGGCGGACCCGGGGATCCGGGCACGGGCTGGGCCTGGCGATCGTCACGGCCGTGGCCACCGCCCACGGCGGCTCCCTCCACCTGAGCGCCAACCCCGCCGGCGGACTGACCGCCGTCCTCGAGCTGCCCGGAGGCGAGGCCGAACCCGACGCCGGCGCACCGGGCATCAACGGCTGACGGCCGCCAACCACACGGGTTGGCGGCCGTCAGAAGCACGAGGCCGGCTGCGGATCCGAGGGTCCGCTGGAGAGCGTCGCTTGGGAGCTGCTAGTTCTTCTTGCCCGAGTTGATGACCAGCTCCACGAAGAGACGGACCAGACCGATCTGCACGAAGGTCCAGGGGGCGTCCAGGAGCAGGCTCAGAAGGAACCGACCGAAGTTGAAGCTGCGGCTCAGAGTGTCGGTGTCATAGGTGCCGTTGGCCTCGCCAGTGTTGTAGGCCGAGTAGAACCAGCTGACGATCAGGGCAGCGGCGGCAATGTAGAAGAACACCTTGCCGAACTTCTCAGCGAAGGGCTTGGCCGTGTCGAAGAGGTTACCCATGAAGCTGTCCCCTGCCTGCGCCGGCGGGAAGGGCTGACCGGGGGCGCCGGGACCACCCGGGGCACCGGGACCGCCCTGGAACTGCTGCTGGGGCGGGTAGGGCTGACCCGTTGCCGGAGCGGAGGGAGCGGAGGGCTGCTGCGGGTAGAAGGGCTGACCGGGGTTGGGGGGCTGAGTCATGAGACTGTTCGCTTCCTTCAGTGTTGGGGACGCAGGCAGGCTACCGCGTCTACTCTGCCCTGTGAAACGGAAAGGTCAACCCTCACATCTTGCAGGACGACTCACAACACCCGGAATGTGGGGAGATTTCGCGCTGTTGGGGCGGTTATCCGCCGTTCCACCATGCGGGAGCCCCGGGGAATACGGGGGCGGTGCGTCCACTATGACCGCCGGGGAAGATCTCCCCATGGACTCGCGCACCGAAACGTGTCTCCGACCATCAGCGAACCAGCTCGTAGACGTCGGGAGACACACCATGCTCCACCGGGGCAGCCGGAGAGGGAGGCGCCGGGAGCCGGCGTCGGCGCTCGCTGCGGGCGACGGCGGTGCGCAGCAGGGTCTCGAAGGGACCGGCGTGACCACCGCGATCCAGCGCCACGCACAGACCGACGGTCACCAACCAGACCACCAGCGCCATCCCCGCGGCCCGTGCCTCTCCCAGGTGAAGCTCGATCCCGGTCAGGGCCGGCACGATCAGGAAGACAGCGGCGAGGAGCAGGGTCTGGGTGAGGTAGGCGGTCATGGAGCGCCGCCCGACGGCGGAGGCCATCCGGCGCGGGCCCGTCAGCTCTCGACGAGCCGTTCCGTCCGACGTCGGCCCTCCGGCGTAGAGGGCCAGCAGGGCGAGCCAGCCGCAGGCACCGGCCAGTCCGGTGACCTCGTGAAGGGGAGCGGCCCAGGCGGCCAGGTGCCCGCCCGTGGACCAGATGGCGTACCCCACGCCTCCTGCAGCCCCGACTCCCAGACCGATCAGGCCGACGGCGGCCAGGAGGCGGCGGTGGCGCTCGGGGTGGGCGATGAGATCGGTGTCGGCCAGGCGGGCACCGAGGAACATCGACGGGAGCACCATGGACAGGAGCACCGTCAACACCGTGTTTCCGCCCCAGGACGTCACGCTGGCGACGGCCTGGGACAGCGGGGTGGTCGCGCCGGTGGCCTGCGGCTGCCCACCCGCCGCTGCGCTCAGGCCCTGAGCCGCCACGAAGCTGCCCATGGTGTACATCGTCGTGATGACGAGGGCGGTGACCACAGCGCTGACGGCCGTGGCCCGCTTCCAGTGCTTGCGGGAGAGCCATCCGGCGAAGACGACGGCGACCAGTCCGTAGGTGCCGATGATGTCGCCGGAGAAGAGCACGGCGTGGGCGGCGCCGAAGAGGATCATCCATAGGCCTCGGCGTCGCACGAGGCGGCGGGCGTCGAGGGTGGCCTGCTCGCGGGCCCAGGCGACCTCCTGCGGCGTCGGCTCACGGCCCGCGTCCACACCCGGGAGGGACTGGAGACAGGCCTGCGTCCCCGAGGCGATGCGCCGGTTGATCATCGTGGCCAGCCCGAAGCCGAACAGCATCGCGAACAGCGGATAGGCCCGGTGGTCGACCAGGAGGGTGCGCACCCACAGCCAGGCCGTGTCGACGGCGTCGCCGGGGGCGGAGGAGCGTGTGGTGACGACCCAGAAGGGAGTGTTGGCCAGCGCGATGAACAGGAGCATGAGGCCGCGGGAGACGTCCGGGGCTGGGAAGCGCGGGCCTCGGAAGGCGGTGAAGGAGGTCGTGAGGCTCATGTCCTCCACGGTAGGAATCGGCAGTGATCCGCACCTCCCCCGCAGGATCCGTTCACTCCCACCGATCCGCTCCACCCTGGGGATGAACGGAGCCCCGGCCTCTCCTCCCGGAGGGCCAGGGCTCCTCATCCTCGCACTCGCCTCGCCGAGGACTCGCGTCCAGCAACCGGCTGCGGTTCAGGCTCCCGCGAGCACGTGGCGGCCGGGAGCCTGCGCGTGGGCATGGGCGGTCAGCGTTGTCGTGTTCCCCGACTGCACGAGGGGCGCCGCCGCGTTCCGGGCAGGAGCCCGCTCGACGAGCGGGGTCGTGCGGCTACGCTCGCTGCGGGCGACGGCGGTGCGCAGCAGGATCTCGAAGGGACCGGGCATGCCGAGTCGTTCCATGACGGCGCAGGCGCCCACGATCGTCAGCCAGACCATCGCCGCGACCCCGGCGGCCGCCGCAGGCCCCAGCGTCAGGGAGGTCCCGGTCAGTCTCGGCATGACGACGAACATGGTGGCGAACATGAGTGTCTGGAACAGGTAGGCGCTCATGGAGCGGCGTCCCACGCCGGCGAGCAGCCACCTGAGGCCGGTCAGCCGGCCGTCCGACGTCGGTCCACCCGCGTAGAGGGTCAGCACGGCGAGCCAGCCGCAGCCTCCGGCCAGGCCCAGGACCATGATCAACGTGGGATCGATCTCCCAGGGCTGAGAGCCTGTGAGGGGAGCCAGGATCTCGTGGAGCGCTCCGAGCGCCCCGAGGGCCAGCCCACCGATCCCGGCGGCGGCCAGAGGACCACGGTGACGCTCCGGGTGGGCGATGAGGCCCGAGTCGGCCAGTCGGGCACCGAGGAAGGCGGCCGGAAGAACCATCGTGGTGCGGGCCACCCCGATGGCGAGGCTGAGCCACTCACCGACGTTGGTCACGAACCAGGGCAGCGTCGACAGTGCCGACTCGGCCGACTCAGCCGACTCGGTGGGGGCCGCGGCCGCCGGGACGGTGCTCCCTGCGGCGGAGGCGGCCGCTCCGGCGTCGGGCGCGGACAGCATCGACAGGATCACCGGCACGACCTGGATCAGAAGGACGAGGACGCACACCGTCAGCTGGCGCTTGTGGTGCTTGCGGGCGATCCATCCGGCGAAGACGACGGCGACGATGCCGTAGGCGCCGATGATCTCAGAGGGGAAGAAGATGCCGTGGACCAGCCCGAACAGCACCATCCACAGGCCGCGGCGCCGCACGAGGCGGCGGGCGTCGACTATCGCCTGCTCCCGGGCCCGGTCGACCTCGGCGGCCGACGGCGCCCGGAGCCCGCCGGTCAGCCCCTGGCAGTAGGCGCGGGTGCCGGAGGCGATGCGGCGGTTGATCATCGTGGCCAGCCCGAAGCCGAAGAGCAGGGCGAACAGTGGGTAGGCGCGCTGGTGGATGAGCAGGGCGTTGAGGACGCCCCAGGTCCTGTCGGCCGCGGACAGCACGGCACGCCCCTGTGAGTCGGAGGGCGCGGAGACCCAGAAGCCGATATTGGCCAGGGCGATGAGGAGCAGCATGAAGCCGCGGGCGACGTCGGGAGCGGGGTAGCGCAGGCCGCGAGAGCCGGTGAAGGATGTCGCGAGCGAGGTCGTCGTGTTCATGACTCGACCGTATGAAAGCCGGTCACTACGCGGCGTCCGCCTTAAGCGCCGAGATCACGTCCGCCGAAAGGTGGAGGCCGTCCCCCGGCCATTCTTCCGGAGGACGGCCCGGGCAGGGCGGTGTGTGCGCTGAGGCGGAGGGTTACGCCCCCGGCTGGGTGACGGGCTGGGCAGGCGGCGCCGTCACCGGACGCTTGCGCTCGCTGCGGGCCACGGCGGTGCGCAGCAGCGTCTCGAAGGGCCCGGCATGACCGCCGCGCTCCAGAACCGCGCACAGCACCACGGTCACGGCCCAGACCGCCAGCGCAATGAGGGCGGCTGCGGCCTGCCCCACCCACAGGCGCTCGCCGGTGGCCAGGATCGGGATGAGGACGAAGATGGTCCCGAACAGGATCGTCTGGGACAGGTAGACGGTCATGGACCGGCGCCCAACGGCGGAGGCGAGCCTGCGCACACCGGTAAGTCGCCCGTCCGGCGGCGGGCCGCCGGCGTACAGGGCCAACAGCGCCAGCCAGCCGCAGGCGCCAACAATGCCGAAGAGCTCCTTGGCGGCGGCGTCCCACGGCCACTCCGAGATGGGCAGCACACCGGTCAGGGCGCTGTGGAGCGCTCCGAGCGCCCCGATGACCAGGCCGCCGATCCCCACCAGGACGAGCAGGCGGCGGTGCCGATCCGGCTGGGTGATGAGGTCGGTGTCGGCCAGACGCGCGCCGATCACCGCCGCGGGCACGATCAGTACAATCAGGACCTGAGCGAACAAAGCGATGGTCCACACCTCGATGTTGATGACGAACCAGGGAAGTCCCGTCAAGGCCGGGCTCTGCTGCTGTCCGGACCACACGGCGGTGCTCTCCGGGGAGGCGAAGCCCATCGCCAGGAAGCTGCCGGTGGCTACCAGCATGATGATGGCACCGACGGCGTACAGATGGGTGTACCTCTTGCGGGCCAGCCACCCGGCGAGGATGACGGCGACCAGACCGTAGGCGCCGATGATGTCGCCGGAGAAGATGATGCCGTGGACGAACCCGAACAGGATCATCCACCAGCCCCGACGTCGCACGAGGCGCCGGGCGTCGAGGGTGGCCTGCTCGCGGGCCCAGGCCTCCTCCTGCGGCGTCGGCTCACGGCCGGCGTCCACGCCCGGGAGGGACCGGAGACAGGCCTGCGTCACGGAGGCGATGCGCCGGTTGATCATGGTCATGAGCCCGAAGCCGAACAGCATCGCGAACAGCGGGTAGGCCCGGTGGTCGACGAGGAGCACCCGGACGAACACCCACCAGGTATCAGCTGTTGATGCCGGGCGAGTGCCGAGGAAGTTGTCGGGCATCCTGTTCCATGACGGGACGTTGGCCACGGCGATCAGCAGGAGCATGAGACCGCGGGCCACGTCGGGGGCGGGGTAGCGCACACCCCGGGAGCCGGTGAAGGAGGTCGTCATCCGCATGCCAGCCACCTTACGGTTGAAACGGCTCGGCCTTCCTCCCCCACCTGGGGGATCATTCCCCTGGGGGATCATTCCCCCGGCAGACCCGACCCTGTCCTCGTCAGCGCTGCGGGAATCGCCCGGACCTCGTGGGGACGAGCGCCGTGCTCACGGGGCTCGTCCCGGGAGCGACATCGGCCGGGTTCGTCGGGCGCCCGCCTCCCGGCTCGGGGCGACGGCTCTCGTGGCCGCGGCTCCGTCGACCGGGCGCGACGACCTGGACCTCGCCGTCGGCGGCCGCGGCGAAGATCCGCTGGACGACGGCCTCCCGGCTGCGCATGCGGGCGTTGTCGGCCTCGAGCTCCTCGACACGGGCCTCCAGGTCGAGAATACGGCGGATGCCCTCGAGGTTGATGCCCTCCTGGGACAGGGACTGGATGCGGCGCAGGCGCTCGACGTCACGGTGGGAGTAGCGCCGGCCCCGCCCGCGGGTCCGGGCGGGGCTGACCAGTCCGAGCCGGTCGTACTGGCGCAGGGTCTGGGGGTGCATCCCGGCGAGCTCGGCCGCCACGGAGACCACGTAGACCGCGCGCTCGGAGGCGTCCTCGGCCAGGTAGCCCAGGCCCTGCCCGGCCCGACGCCGGCTCACTTGCCGGCCTCCTCCATGAGGGTCGCCCGCGGGTCGGTGTCTCCCATGGCCTCATCGAAGGCCTCAAGGGCCTCCTTGGCGGCCTTGGAGAGCTTCTTGGGCACGGCCACCTCGATGGTGACCAGCAGGTCGCCGGTCTTCTTCCGGGTGGTGGCGCCCTTGCCGCGCAGGCGCATGACGGTTCCTGAGGAGGTGCCGGGCTTGATCTTGATCTTGGAGGTGGTGCCGTCGAGCAACGGGACCTCGACCGTGGCACCCAGGGCCGCCTCGCGCAGGGTGACGGGCAGGTCCATGCGCAGGTTGGCGCCGTCGACCGGGTCGATGGAGTACACCGGGTGCTTGTTGACGCTGATGGACACGACCATGTCGCCGTTCTCGCCGCCGTTGAGGCCGGCTCGCCCCTTGCCGCGCAGGCGGATCTTCTGGCCGTCGCGCACGCCCGAGGGAATGCGGACCTTCATGGTGCGTCCGTCCGCGGTCAGCTCCACGGTGGTGCCGGCGACGGCGTCGCGCAGGTCCAGCGCGGCCGAGGTCAGGACGTCGGAGCCCTTCTGCGGCTGGGGCTGGGAGCCGAAGCCCCCGAAGCCGAAGGGGCCGGGGCGCCCGCCGGAGCGGGTGGGGCTGGGGGTGCCGCCGAACATGCGCAGCAGGTCGTCGAGGTCCGGCTGGGCACCGGCACCGCCGGTCTCGAAGCGGACGTTTCCGCTCTGGCCGCCGAACATGGAGGAGAAGATGTCCTCGAACCCGGCCGCGCCACCGGCCCCGCCCGGGCCTCCGGCCTGGAAGCGGGCGCCGCCTCCGGCCATCGAGCGGATCGCGTCGTACTGCTTGCGCTCGGCCTCGTCGGACAGGACGGCGTACGCCTCCCCGATCTCCTTGAACTTCTCTGCCGCCGCGGCGTCGTCGGGGTTGCGGTCGGGGTGGTACTTCTTCGCGAGCGTACGGTAGGCCTTCTTGATGGCGGCGGCGTCGGCGTCCTTACTCACGCCGAGGACCGCGTAGAAGTCCTTCGTCATCCAGTCCTGACTGGCCATGTTCGTGTCACCGCCTCCTTATCCGGGTGATCGTGGGTTTTCCTTACTGATTACTTCTTGTTACTTCTTGCTGCTTCGTGTTGCTGTTGAGCTGAAGGGCTCGTGGGGCATCTCGGCCGACGGCGGACCCGAGCCAGCGTCTCTGGCGGGTCCGGGTCCGACGTCGGACCGGGGTGGTTGGCGCGCAGGCGCCGTTCAGGCCGGGTTGGCGACCTGGACGCGGGCGGCGCGCACGACGCGCTCGCCCAGGCGGTATCCGGGCTGGAGGACCGCGGCGATGGTGGGCTCGGTGACCTCACTGGACTCGGTGGCCATGAGGGCCTCGTGAACCGTGGGGTCGAAGACCTCGCCCACGGCACCGAAGCGCTCCAGGGAGTACTTCTCGGCCAGGATCGACTCGAGCTTGCCGGCCGTGGTCTCGAAGGTGCCGGTCAGGTCGCCGTGCTGGCGGGCCAGCTCGATCTCGTCGAGGACCGGGATGAGGGCCTCGACGACGCCGGCGGCGCCGGCGTCCCGGTGGGAGGCCGCGCCCTCGCGGGACCGACGCACGAACCCCTGGTACTCCTGCTGGAGGTTGTAGAGGTCCGCCCGGGCCCGGGCCAGGTCGTCGGCCGCCTGCGCGGCCTGGGCCTGAGCCCGGGTCAGGGGGTCGTCCCCCGCCGCCTCCCCGTCGGGGGAGGCGGCGTCGGACTGGCCGGCCGCGCCCTCGGATGAGCCCTCGGCGAGTCCTTCACGGACGTCGTCGGGCACCTCCTCGAAGGCCGACTCGACGGCCGCCTGGAGCTCGGGGTCGATGCCCTCGTTCTCGGGGGTGGGGCCGGCCGCGGTCACTTGGAGTCCTCGTCGTCGACGATCTCGGCGTCCACGATGTCCTCGTCGTCGGAGGACGTGGAGCCCGTGGAGGAGGCGGAGCCGGAGTCGGTCGCACCCTGGGCGGCGGCGTCGGCCTGGTAGATGGCCTCACCGACCTTCTGGGCCACCGAGCTCAGCTTCTCCTGAGCGGTCTTGACCGGCTCGATGTCGTCGCCCTCGAGGGCCTTCTTGAGGTCGGTGACGGCCTCGGAGACCTCGGAGTGAACGTCCTCGGGCAGCTTGTCCTTGTTGTCCTTGAGGAGCTTCTCGATGGAGTAGGCCTGCTGCTCGGCGGCGTTACGGGTCTCGGCGTCCTCGCGGCGCTTCTTGTCCTCCTCGGCGTGGGCCTCGGCCTCCTTGACCATGCGGTCGATGTCCTCCTTGGGCAGGGCCGAGCCGCCGGAGATGGTCATGGACTGCTCCTGGCCGGTGCCGCGGTCCTTGGCCGAGACGTGCACGATGCCGTTGGCGTCGATGTCGAAGGAGACCTCGATCTGGGGCACGCCGCGGGGGGCCGGGGCGATGCCGGTCAGCTCGAAGGTGCCCAGCGGCTTGTTGTCCCGGGCGAACTCGCGCTCGCCCTGGTAGACCTGGATGAGCACGGAGGGCTGGTTGTCCTCGGCGGTGGAGAAGACCTCGGAGCGCTTGGTCGGGATGGCCGTGTTGCGCTCGATGAGCTTGGTCATGACCCCGCCCTTGGTCTCGATGCCCAGGGACAGCGGCGTGACGTCGATGAGCAGGACGTCGTTGCGGTCGCCCTGGATGACGCCGGCCTGGAGGGCCGCGCCGATGGCGACGACCTCGTCGGGGTTGACGCCCTTGTTGGGCTCCTTGCCGGTCAGCTCGCGCACCACCTCGGTGACGGCGGGCATGCGGGTGGATCCGCCCACGAGGACCACGTGGTCGATGTCGGAGACCTTGACCCCGGCGTCCTTGATGACGTTGTGGAAGGGGATCTTGGTGCGCTCGAGCAGGTCCGCGGTCATCTCCTGGAAGTTGGAGCGGGTGAGCTTCTCATCGAGGTGGATGGGGCCGGACTCGCTCATGGAGAGGTATTGCAGGTTGATGTTCGTGGAGGTCGCCGAGGACAGCTCCTTCTTGGCCTGCTCGGCGGCGTCCTTGAGGCGCTGCATGGCGATCTTGTCCTTGGACAGGTCCACGCCGTCCTTGCTCTTGACCTGCTTGACCAGCCAGTCGACGATGCGGGCGTCCCAGTCGTCACCGCCCAGGCGGTTGTCGCCGTTGGTGGCGCGCACCTGGATGGTGGAGAAGCCATCGTCGTCCTTGCCGACCTCGAGCAGGGAGACGTCGAAGGTGCCGCCACCGAGGTCGAAGACGAGGATGAGCTCGTCCTCCTTGCCCTTGTCCAGGCCGTAGGCCAGGGCCGCGGCGGTGGGCTCGTTGACGATGCGGTCCACGGTCAGGCCCGCGATGGTGCCGGCCTCCTTGGTGGCCTGGCGCTCGGCGTCGTTGAAGTAGGCCGGGACGGTGATGACCGCGTTGGTGACGGGCTCGCCCAGGTAGGCCTCGGCGTCGGTCTTGAGCTTGGCCAGGATGCGGGCGCTGATCTCCTGGGCGGTGTACTTCTTGCCGTCGATCTCGACGGACCAGTCGGTGCCCATGTGGCGCTTGACCGAGGAGATGGTGCGGTCGACGTTGGTGACCGCCTGGCGCTTGGCGATCTCGCCGACGAGGATCTCGCCGGACTTGGAGAAGGCCACGACGGAGGGGGTGGTGCGGCCGCCCTCGGCGTTCGGGATGATGGTGGGCTCGCCCCCCTCGAGGACGGCGATAGCAGAGTTGGTGGTACCGAGGTCGATACCGACAGCGCGTGCCATGTGATGTGCTCCTTGTGTTGCTTGGTCGATGTCTGTGGTGAAGGCCGGAGGCTCCGGCGTCTTCAAGTTGAGTCGTATGCACTCAGGATTGTGGTTGAGTCTGGTTCTGTCAACTCAATGACTCCCAACCTTGAGTCTGACTGGCTCAACCTCGGGGACCAGCGATCCATTCCAGGAAGGTTCAGTGACCTGCGGCACGCATGCGGGTGCAGCTCACCCCAGGCCGCCCCGACCCGGCCCATCCCAGCCCTCCAGGGGCCATCCCACCTGACCCCACCCACCCCAAAGCCCAGCGATCCTGCGGAAAGTGTCACGACGGGAGACTTTTCGAAGCCAGCCATGACTACCCCTCCGCACCCAGAGCCCTCCGACCTGCACAGATGCCTCCGAGATCCTCGACATCCACCCCACCGAACGCCGCCCCCGCTCCCGAATAGTCGCCCGTCGTGACACCTGCGCATCTGCTGCGGACATGGCAGCCACCGCCAACACCGCCTCAACACCTCAACCCCTCGACCAAAGAGCAGATCGCAAGCTACCTTGGAGTTGTGGACGATCCGATCATTGCCCGATCGGCACTGAAGCACGGCCTGGGAGAGGCCGAGATTCTGGCGCACGCCGACGAGCTGGCCGCTCGTTTCGAGGACTACGAGCCGGTCATGATCGATGAGGTCGACGTCGCCGCACTTGCCGCCCGTCCCACCAATGCACAGGTCGCCGACCGCCTGCGGCATCAGGACCGAACCGAGGGTCCCGATGCCGAGCGCATTGTCAACGTGCTGCGGACCTCAAGGCGATGATCGTCTTCGCCCCGCCTCTGGTGACCTGCGATCGGAAGCTCGACACAAGTGGGCACCGGGCACGGGTCGAGATCATGGCCGGCTCCCACTGACATCCCCTCCTTTCTTTCATGTCACCAGCTTCATACTCATGGGGTCCGGTAGCCTCGCGGGTATGAGCGCCCAGTCCGAGGCACAGGCCGACCTTCCCGCGCCCGAGGACATCTTCGAGCACCTGCGCCGCGAGGACGGCGAGCACGTGGGCTACATCGAGATGACCGGTGACGGCCGGTTCGTCCCGTACGACCTGCTGTGGATCCGCAGGGGCGCGGCAATGGACCTCGACGAGGCCGAGGCTGTCCTGGACGCGATCGGTCTGCGGCTCCTGGCGGAGGACTGGCTCCTTCAGGAGCAGGATCCGCAGACGGGCGAGGAGACCTGGGCGCGAGTCAGGATCCGCGAGATCCACCGGGACCGCGTGATCGTGTCCAGGGCGATGGAGGACCTGTCGGCCGGCATCGCCAAGTCCGTGGACCTCGTCGGCGCCATCGAGCTGCCTCTGCCGACGACGCGGCTGCGCGCAGCGCCCTGAGCGTCCGCGTGTTCGTAGGGCAGGTCGCACGGTCGCACCCTCTACCCCTCGACCGCACGACCTAAGGCACGACCGCGACGTCGACGGCTGGAGAGGCCCCCTCCAGCCGGACATACGCACAGAACCTCATGCAGTCGATGGGCGCCGACGGACCGGAGCCGTCACTGCCCCAGGCGGCGCGTGCGGCGCTCGGACTCCTGGGCCGCCAGGCGCTCCTTCTCGCCCCGGTCGCGCACCCCGAAGACAGCCAGGGCGTTGGCGAGGACACCGAGGACCACGATGACGACGCCGAAGGCGACGCCGCTGGCCTCCCCGGTCAGTCCCACCAGCGGGCTGACGAGCCCGCCGACGACGAACTGCAGAAAGCCGAGCAGCGCGCTGCCGGTTCCCGCCCACCGGCCGGTGCGGTCCAGTGCGAGCGCCGGGGCGTTGCCCATCGACAGCCCCAGGCAGGCCACGTGGGCCAGGAAGAGCGCCACGACCGCCACCGTCAGCGGCACCCGCCCCGCCCCCGTCACCGGCTCGCGCAGCCAGATGAGGCAGACGGCGGCGAAGACGACGTCGACGGCCAGCACCGCGATGAGCCCGACGCGCACCTGGCGGGCCTGGGAGAAGCGGCGCACCAGGGAGGCCGCCACCGCGATCGTCACCGTGACCGTCGCCCCGCACAGGCCGAAGACCGCCGTGTAGGCCACCGTCCCCATGCCCAGGACGTTGCGCAGCACGAAGGGCGCGGCGGACAGGTAGGCCATGAGCAGCCCGAAGGACAGGGCGTTGATGAGCAGCAGGCGCACGAGGACGTGGTCGCGCGCGAGCTCGCGGGTGCCGTCGAGGAGGATCCTCAGGCCGCCGTCGTGGCGCTGCTCGGGGGGCAGGGACTCGGGCACCCAGAGGGCGACCATGAGCACGAGCACCCCGGTGAAGGCGGCGACGACCCCCAGGATCCCGCGCCACCCGATGGGCTCGACGAGCACCCCGCCGAGGATCGGCGCGACCACGGGGGCGATCCCCTGAATCGCCATGACGACGCTGAGGGCCTGGGCGGCGGTGATCCCGCGGGAGCGGTCGGAGATGACCGCCCGCCCCAGGACCATGCCGGCCGCCCCGCCGAGCCCCTGGAGGAGGCGGGCTCCCAGGAGAACGGGCAGGTTCGGGGCCAGGGCGGCGCCGATGCTGGCGGCCAGGGCCAGCACGCTGCCCCACAGCAGGAGGGGGCGCCGGCCGAAGCGGTCGGACAGGACCCCGATGGTCAGCTGGCCCAGCGCGATCCCCACGAGGAAGGTTGTCATCGTCAGTTGGACGCTGGAGGCGGAGACGCCCAGGTCGTCGGCCATCTGGGCGAAGGCCGGCAGGTAGGCGTCGGTGGCCAGGGGCGCGACGGCCGCGAGCGCGGCCAGGGCGATGAGGAGCGTGGTGGGGAAGGTCGCCCGCAGCCCACTGTCGGCGGGGGCGCCCGGCGATGGTGTCATGCCCCGAGGGTAGGGAGGTCTCCGGCCGGTGCGTCAGTGCGCGAGCACGTGATGCAGTGCACGCCAGGAGCGGGCGAGCGCCACAGGTACTGGCCGGTATTCGTGTCACTGCCCGCCCCTACACTGACTCGGTGACCGACCCGCTTATTGATTCTCTGACACGCGCCGTCGAGGCCGCTCCCGACGACGTCCGGCTACGAGCCCACCTGGCCGAGCTCCTCATCGGGGCCGGCCGCAACGCCGAGGCGGTCACGCACTGCGCCATCGCCCTTCAGCACGCCCCTACCGACGACGCCGCCCGCGCCCTCATGACCAGGGCACTCTCGCCGCAGGCCGTTCAGGTCCCCAGCGAGCAGGCGCCGTCCGGCGCCCCGGCGCCCTTGGAGGTCGCCGTTCCCCCGGAGTCCGGGTCGCCGGAGGCTCCGGCTCCCAGCAGCTCGCCACCATCGGAGGGCACCGGGGACTTCGACTGGCGCCGGGCCGAGGAGGACCTCGACGGCGGACCGGCCGCGCCCTTCGTGTCCTCCGTGCCGTCCGGATCCTCCGTGCCGTCCGGATCCTCCGGCTCTGACCCGGCTCTCTCCGAGCCTCGCCCGGTCAGTGCCGACGGCCACAGCCGCCCGGCGGACTGGGAGGTGGAGCGCGCCGGTGTCTGCCTGGCCGACGTCGGCGGCATGACCGAGGTCAAGAACCGGCTGGAGGCCTCCTTCCTGGCGCCCATGCGCAATCCCGAGCTGCGCCGCCTCTACGGCAAGAGCCTGCGCGGCGGCCTGCTCCTGTACGGTCCGCCGGGAACGGGGAAGACCTTCATCGCCCGCGCGATCGCCGGTGAGATGGGGGCGGGATTCCTGTCGGTGACGATCTCCGACATCCTCGACCCCTATATCGGCAACTCCGAGGCCAACCTCCACAGCATCTTCCAGCAGGCACGCGCCCATGCTCCCTGCGTCCTCTTCCTCGACGAGCTCGACGCCATCGGCATCAAGCGCTCGCTCGCACGCAGCTCGAGCATGCGCAGCACCGTCAATCAGCTTCTCGAGGAGCTCGACGGCGTGAGCAGCAACAACGAGGGCGTCTACCTGCTGGCGGCGACCAACGCCCCCTGGGACATCGACCCGGCGCTGCGCCGGCCGGGGCGGCTGGACCGCACGCTGCTCGTCCTGCCGCCGGATGAGCCGGCGCGCGCCGCCATCCTGCACACCCACTTGCGTGAGCGCCCCGTGGAGGGCATCGACCTGCGGGCCCTGGCCCGCAAGACCGAGGGGCTCACCGGCGCGGACCTGTCGCACGTGTGCGACTCCGCTGCGGAGAAGGCGCTGATGGACTCGGTGCGCACCGGCCGGCCTCGGCTCATGACCATGCAGGACATGTACGCGGCGCTCAAGGAGATCCGCCCCTCGTCCGGCCCCTGGTTCGAGACGGCGCGTGCGGTCGTCGAGTACTCCGATGCCTCCGGGGAGTATGAGGAGCTGCGCAAGTGGATGAAACGGCACCGCCTGCTATGAGCGATGACGTGTACACCCAGGAAATCACTCGGGCCAGCCGGCTGATCGAGGCCGGCCAGGATGAGCGGGCCTCGCAGATCCTCACCCGCCTGCTTGCTAGTCACCCGAGCAACGCTGGAGCCACGTACATGGCTCTGGCATACGCCTACAGCGGGGCGGGTCGACTCGAGGATGCGGAGACCGCGGCCCGTAGAGCAATCGCGGAGCTACCGCATGCGTCCGAAGCCCACCAGCTTCTCGCTTACGCCCTGGTCCACCAGGACAGGGAGGCGGAGGCGGAGCGACCCTTGAGAACCGCCCTGGAACTGTCCCCCGAGAATGACTCACCGTTTTACCTCATGGCCACGGCGCTGACCAGGATGGAACGTACGGAGGAGGCCCTGCTCTACGCCCGCGAGGCGCTCAGGCTCGCACCGGAGAGTGCCGACAACCACGCGGTCCTTGCGGCCGCACTGAGATCGTCCGATCCCGAGGCGGCCAACCTCTCCTTGCAGGAGGCACTCAGGCTCGATCCCCGGTGCGAGGATGCCCTCTTGCTTCAGTTCGACATGCTCAATCGCGGTGTGAACCCTCGTGAGGCCGCCAAAGCCCTCGCCGCCTACACCGCCCACGCCCCCAACCCCGCCAGGGCAAGCACCGCGGTTAACTCCTTCCTCATCAAGTTCATGAGCGTGCCTCACGTCGGGCAGTTCTGGTGCGCCCTACTGGCAGTGACGCTCCTGGTTCCGGTCAGACTGGCGAATCTACCCAACGGGATCCTTCTTCTCCCTCTGGTTCTGACGGCGACCCTCACATGCTGGGCGACCATCACGCGGATTCAGACTTTCCATCTTTATTTCAGGGGCCGCTGCCTGCGGATGCTTCGCGCCTGCATTCGGCAGCATCGGTATCTCGCGCTGTGGGGCGTAGCGGTTCCGATGCTCTGGATCGGCTTCGTCATCGGCGTCATCCGGGCAATGCAGGGAGACGACGTCGTTCTCGTCAGCGTCGCAGGAGCCAGCCTTGCCCACCTGGCGCTCGGCTGGGCCGGCATCTTGCTGGCGCCTCTCCTTCAACGCCGGAGCAGCTGACCGCAGAAGCCCTCCGGCTCAGGCACCCTGATCGGTCTCGGGGGCGACCATGACGTGGTCGCCGTCGGGCACGATCCGCACCCGCAGGCCGTAGACCTCGGCGAGGGTGTCGGGCTGGAGCACCTCGGCGGGCGGCCCCTCGGCCAGGACCTTCCCGTCGGCGAGCACGGCGAGGCGGTCGCAGAAGCGGGCCGCCAGGTTGAGATCGTGCAGGGCGACGACGGCGAGGCGTCCGGTATCCCGGTGGCAGATCCGACGCACGTGGGAGAGCACCGAGACCTGGCGGCGCAGGTCGAGGGCGGAGGTGGGCTCGTCGAGCAGGATGAGCCCGGGGCGGCGCACGAGCGTCTGAGCCAGAGCGACGAGCTGGCGCTGCCCGCCGGAGAGCTGGCCCAGCGGCCGGTCGGCCAGCTCGGCCACGCCGAGCTCGTCCAGGGCGCCCCAGGCCAGGTCGATGTCGGCCCGGCTCGTGTGCCAGGTCATGCCGCGCCGTGAGGCGGTGAGCACCGACTCCAGGGCGGTCAGGGCGGCGTCGCCGGGCAGGCCCTGCGGCATGTAGCCGATCATGCCGCGCAGGTCCCGGCCCCGGTGGCCCTCGAAGGTGACCTCCCCCAGGTAGCGGCGCAGCTGGGCCACGCAGGTGACCAGGGTGGACTTGCCGGCCCCGTTGGGGCCGAGCAGGCCGACCATCTGTCCTGTCTCCCAGGTGGCGTCGACGCCCTTGAGGACCGCCCGCCTGCCGTAGGAGAAGGTGAGGTTGTCCAGGGTCAGGCTCATGATCCGCTCCTGACGGCCGAGTGCTGGCGTCCGAAGATGATGGCGAGGAACACCGGCACGCCCACCAGCGCGGTGAGGATGCCGACGGGTACGGCCACGCCCGGCACGATGATCTGACTGGCGGCGTGGGCGGCGGTCAGCAGGGTGGATCCGGCCAGGATCGAGGCGGGTACGAGGAAGCGCTGGTCCTCCCCCACCAGGCCGCGAGCCATGTGCGGGCCCACGAGCCCCACGAAGCCGATGATCCCGACGAAGGCCACGGACAGGGCGGCCAGCAGCGCCACCCCGACCAGGGTCCAGGAGCGCACGCGCGCAACGTTGATGCCCATGGCCGCGGCGCGGGCCTCCCCCAGGGTGATGGCGGTCAGCCGCCAGCCGTTGACCCAGAAGACGGGGGTGGCCACGAGCAGCGCCACCGTCACGGTGATGACGGCCGGCCAGGTGGCGCGCATGAGGGAGCCCATCGACCAGAAGACGATCTGCTGGAGGCTCTCGGTGGAGGCGCGGTACTGCACGAGCGCCAGGAGCGCCTGGCAGCTGAAGACCAGTGCGATGCCCAGCAGGATCGTCATCTCCTTGGTCACCGAGGGCAGGCGCGAGACCATCGCGATGGCCAGGGAGGCCGCCAGCCCCGCCGTCATCGCCGCGATTGGCAGGGTCGCCCCGGTGGCCACCGGCAGCACGAGCCCGGTGACGATCGCCAGCGCCGCCCCCAGGGCCGAGGCCGCCGAGATCCCCAGGGTGAAGGGCTCGGCCAGGGGGTTGTCGAGAATCGTCTGCATCTGGACACCGGCCAGCGACAGCGCCCCGCCCACCAGCACCGCCAGCAGCGCCGGGGGCAGGCGCAGGTTGACGACGATGTTGGCCACCCACGGGTCGTAGTCGGCGTAGAAGAGGGAGCCGAGCACCTGTCCGGGGCCGAACCCCAGTGGCCCTACCATGAGGGCCGTCAGGAAGACCGCTAGGAGCAGCCCCGTCAGACCGGTCAGCGTCGCGATGCGCCGCAGGGTCCGACGCCGGTAGGCGGAGTAGGCCGACGACGCAGTGGTCGACCCGTCCGCAGGGGCGGCCTCCCTCCCGGTCGTCTGAGCAGGCGGCTCGGCCGCGCCGGCTGCCGCGCCGTCGAGCCCGGAGGCCGCGGCGTCGACGTCGTCGGCATCGCCAGCGGCGTCACCGGAGGGGACCTGAGTGTTCGGGGTGCCCATCAGATGGAGGTGAAGAAGACGCCCTCGGCCTTCCACGGCATGTACTGCCCGTGGAAGTCCTTCCAGACGGCCTCCGGGTCGATGTCGGCGAAGGCCTCGGGGTTCTGCCACTTGGCGAAGGTGAGGTAGGCGATGAAGTTGTAGGGGGCGTCGTAGAACTGGTGGTAGATGCCGTAGACGCGCCGATCGGTGAAGGCCTGGATCTGGTCGTATCCGGGCTGATTCCTCAGCTGCTCCAGGCTGGCCTTGGCGGAGGCGTCGTCGGCCTTGTAGCCGAGGTGGACGTAGCTGGTCTGGGCGGTGTCCTTGATCTTCTGGTTCTGCCACTCGCCGCCGGTGGCGATGATGTTCTGGGGGTTGGAGGCGATGACTTGCTCGGGGGTGAGGACGCCCTCCTCGCCGGACAGGAGGCTGTCGGCGATGTTGGTGCCGCCGGTGGCGGTGACGATCGCACCCATGTTGGCGGTGGAGTAGGTGGAGCCGGGGTCGTTGACTCCCGGGCCGCGCCACAGGAAGGTGGTGGGTCTGGTGGTCAGGGACTTCGCCTTCTCGACGACGGGGTCGACGTGCTGCTTGTAGAACGAGACGAAGGCCTCGGCCTCCTTGCGCCTGTCGAACAGGGCGCCCAGGAGGGTGACCGAGGGGACGGTGTTCTTGACCGGGTCGCGGCGGAAGTCGGTGACGACGTAGGTGATCTTCTGGCCGTCGAGCTTGTCGAGGTAGCCCTTCTCCTTGGCCGCATTGTAGACGTCCAGGGTCATGACGAAGACGTCGGGCTTGTACTTGACGAGGGTCTCGATGGGGAGGTTGTCCTTGGCGATGGAGCCGATGGTCGGCAGCTCGGCGGCCTTGGGGGCGACGGCGACGACCTTGTCGTAGAAGTCCGGTGCGGCCTTCTGCAGGTCCTCGCCCCAGGCGACCACCTTGTCGATGGGGTTGGCCTTGTTGAGGAAGGCCAGGGAGTAGACGTGCCGGGACTCGCTCAGGACGATGTTGGTGGGCTGGGTCTCGAAGGCGACCTTGCGGCCGGTGACGTCGGTGACCTCGAAGCCACCGCCTGAGGCGCCTGCGGACACGCCGCTGCTGGAACCCTTGCCGGCGCGGGAGGTGACTCCGCAGCCGGCGAGCACGGCGGTGAGCGGAAGGGCCATGAGCAGGGTACGACGGCGCATAGGAGTCCTTTGGTGACGCGAAGGCGGAAGCGGATCGCCTAGGACCTTAGGGTTACCTCAGTTAATTTGCCAAGGGATAAACTTCAATTTAGTAAGACAGGACAAATAACGCAGGGACTATCTGGATGTTTCCCCCGGGGGGCAGCACGAGCGACACGCCCCGTTACTGCGCCGCGAGGGAGCAGACGGCGCGGACGGCCAGGACGGCGAGCAGCGCGGCGAGCGGCGGGAGGTACTTGCGCGGGTGGCGCATGACGTCGCGCTCGGACTTCCAGCTCGTCAGCGGCCGGTAGACCTCCAGGAGGACCGCCGTCGTCGCTCCGGCGAGCGAGGCCGCGACTGCGGCCGCAACGCTCTCAGCAAGACTGCCGCCCCGCCAGACGAGCAGTGCACCCACAACACAATTGGACGCCATATACAACAGCGTGAGGTCCCTGGCGTAGGCCGCAAGGACCCGCCGTGAGCCGGGCGCGGCCAGCACCACGGCGCGCGTGTTGAGGTAGCGGGAGAAGTAGGCGTTCAGTGGCGTGTTGACGACGACGAAGGCCAGGGGCAGCGGGAGCGTCAGGCCGCGATCGGTCATGGTGTACGTGAAGACGAGCGCGACGACGAGCATGACCAGGGTGTTGACCTGCGTAGTGCGCACGGTCGCCAGCTCGCCCAGGAGCAGACTGCGGCGACCACCCCGGACGGTGCCCACCTGCGTGCGCCGCGCCCGCAGTCCACTGGCGCAGGTGATCGCGGCGAGGCCGGCACCTAGGAAGAGAGCAGCCGAGGCCGCGGGAACCACCCACCAGGCGGCCACCCCTGCGGCGAGGGCCCCGCCGGCGGCGGCGCGCAGCCCGCTCGACTCCCCCGCCCACAGGGTCAGTCCCAGCGCCGCGGCCCCGAGTCCGACGGCGAGCATCTCGACGGCCAGCAGCGCGGCGCCGGCGTCGAGCCTCCCGCCGGCCCCACCGCGCCCGGCCAGCAGGACGAGCAGGGTGATGGGCGCGGTCACCTCGAGCAGGACGACGGTGTCGGCCACGAGACACGTGGCTCGGGCGAGCTCGCCGCGCCGGAGCGGGAAGCGGGCCAGCTCGTCCCAGCGTCCGGAGCCGATCCAGGCCGAGGTGATTGTGGCCGTCTGGCCGACGGCGGCCAGGACGAGCCCCGTGACCGCGACGCGGGAATCGACACTCACGCCGGTCGAGACCCCGAACCAGGCGGCCAGGGCGCACAGGATGACGGCGCCCAGGGCGGTCCGGCGCCCCACGAACTGGCCGGTCACCGCCGTCAGGGCGGCCCGGCTAACCGACCAGCGACGCCACGGCATCGGAGTCCTCGGGGGTGGCGAAGGGGCCGGTCATCCGGCCGGCGGAGAGCACGTAGAGGCGCCGGGTGCAGCGGGTGAAGGACTCGGCGATGTGGGAGCTGAGCAGGATCGAGCGGCCGGACGCTGCGGCCTCGTTGATGGCGCGGTACAGGAACTCGGTGGCGGTGAAGTCGAGAAAGTCGACGGGCTCGTCCAGGAGGAGCAGGGGCGTGCTCAGGTAGAAGGCGGCGATGAGGCCGGCCTTCTTGCGTGAGCCGCTGGAGAGCCGGGAGAAGGAGGTGGTTCGGTAGCGGCCGTAGTCGAAGCCCTCGATCAGCTCCTCGAGTCGGCCGCGCTCCGGGCGCTGGCGGTAGGCGCGCTCCAGGAAGCCGATGAAGGCCTCCAGGTTCCAGGTGGGAAAGGAGTCGTCGTCGGCCAGGCTGAGGTAGCGGGCGGCCTTGAAGCGCTCGTCGCCCGGGCGCACGTCCCGCCCCCGATAGCGCAGGGCGCCGAGGCGCGCCCCGCGATGGACGTCGCACAGGGAGGTGAGCATCGTGGTCTTGCCGGCACCGTTGAGGCCGACGAGCCCCACAGCCTCGCCGGGCTCAAGGGTGAAGGACACGTCGGTGAGCACCGGTCGGTCGCGCTCGTACCAGGCGGACAGGCCCTCGACCTCAAGGAGCGGGGCCGGGGCGTCGTCGACGGCGCTCATGAGGCCGAGGGAGGACGGCGGTCACCGTCGTCACCGCCGTCGGAGGACGAGCGGATCAGCTGATACAGGATGAGCGCGGCAACAGCGATGAAGAGGCCCGCGATCGCCACGTCTCCCCGCCTGAAGGAGATGACGGCCACCACGCAGTTGAGCACCACGATGAAGATCCGAAAAATACGTCGACCCCGATCCGAAAACACGGCGGTCCCCTCCTTCACAGGCTCACGTCGCGGGCGCCGGCTGCTCGCACCCACCCTCCACCCTAGGCCCAGGTCGCGCCACATCAGAGCACTTCGAGGACTACTTCGGCGCGCAGATCTCACCCCCTGGAAGTATTGACACCTGACGCACTGTCATTTTCCTGCGTCGTGCCGCCGGCTCTCGGACCAGCCGGTGCGACGACGGACAGGTTGACATGGCTGGGAGGCCTTCAATGACGGATCGGCCCGAGCCGCACAGCTTCACAGGAGACCCACAAGGACAACCTACGCCTGGCACACATGGCCTCGACACGGTTGAGCCATGCACAGCTCCGACACCCTCAGCCCGGCCGAGCCGCCCCAGGCGGACCAGGACTCCCAGTCCGGCCGGAACCGTCGTTCGGCGACGTCCCGCAAGCACCCGCGCCGTCGTTTCCTCCTGGGCGGCGCCGCAGTCCTGGGTCTGGCCGCCACCGGCACCAGCGCCTGGGCGCTCAACCGCTTCGTCATCGACCACGTCGAGGTCGATGACGTCACCGCCCTGGAGGCCAAGGCCCAGAGCGCCGTCGCCGGCTCCTCGGCCGCCCCGGCCACCAACGTGACGGTCGGGGAGAACTCCTACTCCTCGTCCAACACGAGCATCGAGATCCAGCAGGTCTCCACCGGCTCGGGCAGCGACACGGTCACCTACTACGTGGCCGACGTCAAGCTCACCAACGCCACCGACCTGCGCAGCGCCTTCGCCAACAACTCCTTCGGCACCAACATCACCGCCAAGCCCACCGTGATCGCCTCCGAGCACGACGCGATCCTGGCCATCAACGGCGACTACTACGGCTTCCGCAGCGACGGCATCCTCATCCGCAACGGCGTCGTCTACCGCGACAGCGGCAAGCGCGACGGCATGGCCTTCTACACCGACGGGCGCGTGGAGGTCTACGACGAGACCACCACCAACGCGCAGACGCTCCTGGACGCGGGCGTGTGGAACACGCTGTCCTTCGGGCCGGCGCTGGTCAACGGCGGCCAGGTGCTCTCGGGCATCGACCAGGTCGAGGTCGACACGAACGTCGGCAACCACTCCATCCAGGGCAAGCAGCCGCGCACCGCCGTGGGATGGGTAGAGACGAACCACCTGAAGCTCGTCGTCGTCGACGGCCGCAGCGAGGGCTACTCGCGCGGCGTGACCATGACCGAGCTCGCCCAGATCATGGCCGACCTGGGGTGCGCCTGCGCCTACAACATCGACGGCGGCGGCTCCTCGGCCATGTACTTCAACGGCTCGATCATCAACCAGCCCTCCAACGGGGGCGAGCGCGACACCTCCGACATCCTCTACATCGCGAACGGATCCTGAGATGAACGGCACCGACACCCGAACGAGCATTCACCGGGCACCGCGCATCCTGCCCCGGGTCATCGCCCCGGCGAACCGGACCGCCGGCAACCGGACCGCCGTCAAGCAGGCAACCGGCAGCCAGGCGGCGCCGCGCACAGGTAGCGCGCCCCGGCCCCGGACGGCGGTGACGCTGATGGTCCTCATCCCGGCCTACAAGCCCGACGAGCGTCTGGCCGAGCTCGTGGCCCGGTTGCGCGGGGCTCGCTCGGACTGTGCGGTGCTCGTCGTCGACGACGGCTCGGGGCCGCAGTACGCGCCCTTCTTCTCCGCCGCGCGCGCCCGCGGCGCCCAGGTGGTCAGCTACCCGGTCAACCGGGGCAAGGGGCAGGCGCTGCGCACGGGTCTGGCTCATGCGGCCGCCACCTGGCCGGAGGCTGACGTGGTGTGCGCCGACGCCGACGGGCAGCACACGCCGTCGGACATTGAGGCCGTGGCCGCGAGAGTGCGCGAGACCGGGCACATGACCCTGGGGGTGCGCCGGTTCACCGGGCCGGTGCCGCTGCGCAGCCGGATCGGCAACGACGTGACCGCGCTGCTGTTCCGCGGCGCGACCGGCTGGAGGCTGGGCGACACCCAGACGGGGCTGCGCGGCTACCCAGCCGGGCACCTGACCTGGTTGCAGAGCGTGCCCGGCGACCGTTACGAGTACGAGCTCTCCGCCCTGCTGCGCGCCCACGAGCTGGGGCTGGTGGTGGAGCAGGTGGAGATCGCCACGGTCTACGAGCCGGGCAACACCTCCTCGCACTTCAGGCCGTTGCAGGACTCGGCGCGGATCTACGCCCCGCTGCTGCGGTTCATGGGGGCGTCGCTGGCGAGCTTCGGGATCGACTGGCTGGGCGTCATGGTGATCTTCGCGATGACCGGCAACCTGCTTGCGGCGGTCGTGGGGGCCCGGCTGATCTCCGGGACCGCGAACTTCTTCATGAACCGCCGGGTCTTCCGGGCCCGCCGCGGCACCGTGGTGCGCACGGCGGTGCGCTACGTGGTGCTGGCGGTGAGCCTGCTGGCGGCCAGCTACCTCATGCTCGAGGCGCTCACCACGATTGGGATCCCGCTGGGGATCGCGAAGATCCTGGGCGACGGGGCCATCTACGTGGCCAGCTATGTGGCGCAGCGCCGGCTGGTCTTCAAAGAGCGGGGGTGAGATCGACCGGCCGGGCTCTCCCGGCGGGTACTCCTGGGGCGGCCGGGTCCTCGGAGGCGATGTGCCGGCGTCGCCCCGAGGACGCGGCGCTCTCATGCTTGAGTTCGTAGGGTAGGTCGCGCGTTCGAGGGGTAGAGGGTACGACCGCGCGCCCTACCCTACGACCGCAAGGCATGCTGCGGGGTGCGGAGGGTCGGGAGACGCGTCCACGGTACCGGTCGGCGGCTTCAGCGAGGGCTGACGAGTCCCGCCTCGTAGGCGGCGATGACGAGCTGGGCGCGGTCTCGGGCACCCAGGCGGGCCAGGAGCGCGGTGATGTGGCTGCGGCAGGTGGCCCTCGTGATGCCGAGCTCGGCCTCGATCTCGCTGTTGGACAGGCCCTGGGCGATGAGCAGGAGCACCTCGCGCTGGCGGGGCGTGAGAGCCTCGACGTCTTCGGCCCGGGCGCTGCCGGAGGCCCCGGCCGCCGTACGCGGCATGCGAGCCACGAGGCGCGCCAGGACCTGGGGGCTGAGCAGCGACTGGCCCTCGTGCACGGTGCGCACCGCGTCGACGAGGGACTGCGGGTCGGTGTCCTTGAGCAGGAAGCCGCAGGCGCCGGCGCGCAGGGCGCCCAGGACGTAGTCGTCGATCTCGAACATGGTCAGGATGAGAACGCGCGTGGCCTTCAGCGCCGGGTCGGCGCAGATCCGGGTGGTGGCCTCAATCCCGGTCAGGCCGGGCATCTGGATGTCCATGAGGACGACGTCGGGGCGCAACTCGCCGGCCAGGGCGAGAGCGCGCGCCCCGTCCTCGGCCAGGCCGACGACGCTCATGCCGGGCTCGGCCTCAAGCAGGGCGGCCAGCGTGGAGCGCAGGAGGGCCTGGTCCTCGGCGATGAGGACCCGGATGGGGACGGCAGTCGATCCGGGGACGAGGTCAGTCATGGGATCTCTCCTCGTACACGGACCTGGAGCCCGGCGGCTCCTTAATCGGGCGCCCCGGCCCGACCCGCCCCCGATCGGGCAGCCCGACGCTCCCGACGGTCTGACCGCCATTGACCGCGAGATCAGGCAGCGACGCCTCGACGGCGAAGCCGGGGGCGTCGGTGCGGGGGCCGGCGGCCAGCGTCCCGCCGAGTGCGGTCAGGCGCTCGTGGAGCCCGCGCAGCCCCTGACCGGCCCCGGGCTGGGGTTTCCAGTCGGCGACCGGACCGTCGTCGACGACGGCGATGCGCAGCAGTCCCGCCCCCTGACGGAGGGTCACGCGGGCACACGTTGGGCCGGCGTGGCGGGCCGTGTTGGCCAGCGCCTCGGCCACGACCCGGACGGCGGCCCGGGCTGCTGGGGCGGGGAGACGGCTAAGGACCGCCGAGCTCGGATCGGTGTCCGCCCCCGCACCTGCGCCGGCGTCGGCATCGATCTCGACCGTGACGCCGGCACGTCGAGCCCGGTCGACGACCTCGGTGAGGTCGGCGGCGATCACCTCGGCACGCCGCTCACCCGGCCGGGATCCCGAACCGCCCGGCGCGTCCGCTGCGCCCGCTGAGTCCGCGCCGGCCACAGCGGCCGTCGCAGCTGCCGAGACCGCCGCAACCTCTGCCACGGCTCCGGGCGTCGGGGGCGTGCTCTCGTCGCGCAGGACGGCGAGCATGCGCCGCAGCCCGTCGGTGGCTTGACGGGAGGCGGTCTCGACGTCGCTGAGGGCACTGCGCAGGCCCTCGGGGGTGGTCTCGAGGCGCTGAGCCACGGCGCAGCGCACGGTGATGGCGCCGAGGTTGCCGGAGACGGCGTCGTGAAGCTCACGGGCGATGACGAGGCGGTCCTCGGCGACGGCGCGCGCGGCCGTCGCCTGCGCCAGGCGCCACTCGTAGACACGACGGTCCCGCCGCCGCAGCCACAGGGAGGCGGCCACGAGGCCGGCCATGATGAGCAGCACCGTCATCTGGGCGCGCCCGTAAGGATCCGGGGCGAATCCGACGACGGTACCCATCCCCACGATGAACACGGTCAGTCCCGTGATGGCGCGCGCGAGCGGCGAGCGGCGTCGCGGGAGGTCTGGGGCTGGCACCCAACCAGTCTAGTGTCGCGTGTCGTTAGTTTGTTTTTGGTTGGCATTTGGTGAGGATCTCGTCGGGGGTCTTGGTCCAGGCCAATGGGTGGCAGCGTTGGTTCCAGCCGTTGATGAAGGCGCGGAT
>NZ_JAAIJY010000015.1 GCF_011752065.1 Actinomyces sp. ZJ308 | reverse complement strand
CCGGTCGGCTCAGGTGAGGGCTGCCAGGAGCGGGGCGTAGTGCTGGGTGATGGCCTGGCGGTAGGCCTGGGCGTCTCCGGCGCGGGCGGCCTGGAGCATGGCCCGATGAGCCTTCGCCGAGCTGATCATGTCCTCGGACCCGGGGGCGTCCAGCAGGGGGACGGTCAGGGTGTGCACGGCCCAGAACGCCTCGGTCAGGTGCAGGAAGAGGTGGTTGTCCAGAGGCTCGAGCAGCCGCATGTGGAAACGACGGTCCTGCTCGGTGAAGAGCTCCCGCTTCGAGGCGAGCTCCTCGATCTCATCGACAATGGTGTCGAGGTCGGTGTCGTGTCGGTTCTTCCAGGCCCGGGTGACGGGGTCTGCCAGGGCGTTGTCGAGGGTGATGCGGACCTCGACGATGTCGCGTAGTCCGCGGTGGTCGTCTCCGGGGTTGAGCAGGCCTCTGAAGACGAGGGACTCGACCATGGGGCGCATGGAGACCTTGCCGACGAACATGCCGTGTCCGTGGCGGACCTCGACGATGTCCAGGGCGACCAGGGTGCGCACGGCCTCGCGCACGGAGGAGCGGGACACCCCCAGGTCGGCGCACAGCTGCGACTCGGTGGGCAACGCATCACCCGGCTGCAGTCCCTTGGCGAGAATGTAGTTCTTGATCTCGGCGATCGCTGTGGAGGACTGGGTCATGGGCGTGGTGGTGAGGCCGGACATGACACCGCGGGACGTCTGCATGGCCCTATTGTCCGACTTTTGGTGCATGCGCGCTGGTGAATGCCGACCCGTACGTATCCGCTTGTTTCCGAGAGCCTAAAGGGGCTGTCACGAGGCTGGATCCGGTTCGGTCGGGCGGCAGCGGGTACCGGCACCCTGCGCCACGGATTGGTGACTGATCGTGAGCGAGTTGCCCCTATAGCGATCATGGTGCAACAGTTACGGTATGTCCGACACGTACGAGGCACTCCCCGCCCGTCCCCCCTATGACAGTGCAACCGCCGCCCTGCTCGAACGCATTGAACCGCTCGGTGTTTTTCGGGCCATGACGGTGAAGAACATCCCGAGCTGGCGCGCTCCCATTGATGAGGTGAGGACCGGCTTCCTCCTCCGGCATCCCGATGTCGACCAGGAGGATGTCGACGTCATCCGTGACGATGGGACGAGGTTTCCCGTGGCGATCGTTCGGTCCTCCCAGGGTCTTGCCCATGACCGGCGCGGTCCTCTGTTCCTCTCGCTGCACGGGGGAGGGCTCGTGATGGGCTGCCGTTTCAACGGCCTGCTGACCGTTGTCCCCTGGCTGCGACGCTACGGAGGCGTCATTGTCAGCCCCGAGTACCGTCTGGCCCCGGAGCATCCGGCGCCCGCCGGCGTCGAGGACTGTTACGCAACGCTGTGCTGGGCGGTCGAGCATGCCGAGGACCTCGGTGCCGACCCGGACCGCGTCGTCGTCGTCGGACCCAGCGCCGGCGGGGGGCTGAGCGCCGGCACGCTGCTCATGGCTCGAGATCGACGGGGGCCGGCCGTTCTCGGCGGGCTCCTGGACTATCCCATGCTGGACGACCGCACCGGACTCCCGAGCTGGCAGGGCTCGGTCTCGGCGCGTCAGTATCCCGACGACGGTACCTGGCCGACGGCGTACAACGACGTCGCCTGGGACGCGGCCCTGGGGGACCGACGAGGTACGGAGCAGGTGACTCCCTATGAGGCGCCGGCCCGCGCCAGCTGGCTGGGCGGTCTGCCGCCGCTGTTCATCTCGGTGGCCTCCGCCGAGGTCTTCCGGGACGAGGACGTCGCCTTCGCCTCCAGGGTGTGGCATGACGGCGGTGATGCCGAGCTGCACGTCTACCCCGGGGGCACTCACGCCATGGAGTTCGTCAATGCCCGCTGGCTGGCTCAGGGGCTCACCGCGGCGCGCGATCTGTGGATGGCCAGGCTGCTTCACCCCGAGGACCCGCGTCTCAATATCGCAGCCGTGGCGCAGGCCGGAACCTATCCGGCCCTGACCGAGGAGCTCCTCGCCGGTCGGCTCAGGTGAGGGCTGCCAGGAGCGGGGCGTAGTGCTGGGTGATGGCCTGGCGGTAGGCCTGGGCGTCTCCGGCGCGGGCGGCCTGGAGCATGGCCCGATGAGCCTTCGCCGAGCTGATCATGTCCTCGGACCCGGGGGCGTCCAGCAGGGGGACGGTCAGGGTGTGCACGGCCCAGAACGCCTCGGTCAGGTGCAGGAAGAGGTGGTTGTCCAGAGGCTCGAGCAGCCGCATGTGGAAACGACGGTCCTGCTCGGTGAAGAGCTCCCGCTTCGAGGCGAGCTCCTCGATCTCATCGACAATGGTGTCGAGGTCGGTGTCGTGTCGGTTCTTCCAGGCCCGGGTGACGGGGTCTGCCAGGGCGTTGTCGAGGGTGATGCGGACCTCGACGATGTCGCGTAGTCCGCGGTGGTCGTCTCCGGGGTTGAGCAGGCCTCTGAAGACGAGGGACTCGACCATGGGGCGCATGGAGACCTTGCCGACGAACATGCCGTGTCCGTGGCGGACCTCGACGATGTCCAGGGCGACCAGGGTGCGCACGGCCTCGCGCACGGAGGAGCGGGACACCCCCAGGTCGGCGCACAGCTGCGACTCGGTGGGCAACGCATCACCCACCTGGAGGCCGGTTCTCAGGATGAAGTCCTTGATCGCGTTCATCGTGGTCTCGGCCTGAGTTGCCGGGGATGTCATCAACGTGGAGTAGGTGCCGTCGGGAATCATCGCCTCACCCGCACCAAGTGTGATGCTCGCCTCTTTTTTTGATGAACTGCCTGCTGTGCTCGGCTTGGATGCCCTGCTCACGATGCTGCTCTTCTCGGTGTCGGCCACGGTTCTTGCCCTGTCAATCATTGTGATCACTGCGATGTGAATCCGCTCGTTGAACAGTCCTGTTCCTTGGTTGGACTGTGGGTGTCGAGCGTCTAACCTGCAAGGTTGTGGGTGGTCTGGACGTCCCAACCTCTGCTACAGTCATCCTACCAACGTCAGACATAAGACGTCAGACTTCAGGAGAGAATCAATGGCGATCACAACTCCGGCCGGCTCCAGCCGTCGGGACTTCATCAGGCTGACCGGTACCCTCGGCATGGCTGCCGGCCTGGCTGTCAGCCTGGCGGCCTGCGGCGGTAAGGCCACGACAGCCGGTGGCGCGAAGGGCAGTGCCATGGCCACCGATCAGGAGGTCACTCACAAGGACGGTGTCATCACCGCGGGTATTTCCTATGAGCTGGGTACCAACGGCTACGACCCGATGACGACGTCGTCGGCTCTCACGGTTGCCGCCAACTGGCACACCCTGGAAGGGCTCACAGAGCTTCACCCGGCGACCCGAGAGGTGTACGCGGCGCTGGGCTCCGAGATGCCCAAGAAGGTGGACGACACCACCTATGAGGTGATGCTGCGCAAGGACGCGAAGTTCGCCGACGGCACCGCCGTGACCGCGGACGACGTCGTCTTCTCCTTCACGCGCGTGCTCGACCCGGCCAACAAGTCGCTCTACTCGCAGTTCCTGCCGTTCATCGACGCGGTCGAGGCCAAGGATGCGAGCACGGTGACGATCAAGCTCAAGTACGCCTTCTCGTTGGTGGCCGAGCGCCTGAGCGTCGTCAAGATCGTTCCCAAGGCGATCGTCGAGGCCGATGCCAAGGCCTTCGACATGAACCCCATCGGCTCCGGCCCCTACAAGATGACCGACAACGGCGCCGCCAGCCAGAAGGTCGTCTTCGAGCGCAACGACAACTACAACGGCCCCCGGCCGGCGCTGGCCAAGTCCATGACCTGGCAGGTCCTTCCGGATGACACGACTCGCACCAACGCGATGAGCTCCGGCTCCGTGCAGGCCATCGATGCCGTTCCGGCGGCCAACCTCTCGACGCTCAAGGAGCCGGTCAAGGTGGCGGCCCAGCAGGGCTTCGGTCTGCTCTTCGCCATGTTCAACAACGCCACCTTCTCCAACGTCAAGGCGCGTCAGGCCGTGCTCTACGCGCTGGACTACGCCAAGATCTGCGACACCAGCATGGCCGGGCTGGCGACGCCGGCGACCTGCTTCGTCCAGGAGGACCACCCCGCCTACAAGAAGGCCAAGACGGTCTACTCCATGGATGCGGCCAAGGCCAAGTCGCTCCTGTCGGAGGCCGGTATCACGACCATCAACGTCCTGTGCACGGACCACGGCTGGTTCTCGGCGGTGCGGCCCGTCATCCGCGAGAATCTCGAGGCCCTGGGCGTGACGGTCAACTACGACGAGAAGAAGTCCTCTGACGCCTACTCCTTCATCGACACTGCTCCAGCGTCGTGGGATGTGCTCATTGCTCCCGGGGACCCCTCGGTCTTCGGCAACGACGCGGACCTGCTCATGCGCTGGTGGTACGCCGGCGACGTGTGGACCGAGTCCCGCATGCACTGGAAGGGCTCGGAGAGTCAGGTCGCGGTTCAGGCTCTGCTTGACGAGGCGGTCAAGCTGGAGGGTGACAAGCAGATCGCCAAGTGGCAGGAGACCTTCGACAAGCTCTCCGAGGATGTTCCGCTGTACCCGATCTTCCACCGCAAGACCCCGACGGCCTACGACTCGGCGACGCTGGAGAACTTCAAGCCGATCTCGCTGACGGGTCTGTCCTTCGTGGGGACGGGATCGTCCAAGTCCTGAGGTCTGTGCTCGGGCGGCGCGGCGAGCCAGTACTGGCCCGCCGTGCCGCCCGAGCCGTTCTCGGGTCTCCGGAGCTTCTGCGGAGCAGAAGTGACGGACTTGCTATCTGACATCAGACATCAGACAATTGGCGTGGCAGCTGGCCTCCCCGCTGCCAAGCCCCCCAGCCGCCCTCCTTGGCGGCAGGACGCTAACGCAAAGGAGCATTTCAGTGTCCAACCTCATCCGCCTGATCGGAAGGCGCCTGGTCGCGCTGCCGGTCATGGTGCTGGGCGTGACGCTGCTCGTCTTCGTCGTCATGTCGTTCTCCTCGGCCGACCCGGCGCGCTTGGCGCTGGGTGAGTCGGCAACGGCAGACGCCCTTGAGCAGTACCGCGTCGTCCACCACCTCAACGATCCCCTCCTCAAGCGGTTCTGGGACTACCTTGTGGGCCTGGCCCACGGAGACCTCGGCACCTCCTTCACCGGAGTCAGCATCTCCCGCCTGGTCGCCGATGCCTTCCCGATCACGCTCCAGCTGACCTTCATCGGAATCTTCGTGGCCGTCATCTTCGCCACGATCCTCGGCATTGTCGCCGCCCTGTACCGCGACAAGTGGCAGGACCAGGTCATCCGCGTCATCTCCATCGCCTGCCTGGCCACCCCGTCCTTCTGGCTCGCCCTCCTGCTCATCCAGTGGTTCTCGGACATTCCGGGAGGAACGGGAACCTTCCCCGCGCTGGTGTCCGAGTGGGTGCCTTTCAGTGAGGACCCTGCCACCTACCTCAACCAGATCTTCCTGCCGGCACTGGCCATCGCGGTTCCCAACACGGGCTCGCTCACCCGCGTGGTGCGTACCGCCATGGTCGAGGAGCTCGATCGCGACTACGTGCGTACCGCCATCGGTGGTGGTATTCCCAAGAACATCGTGGTCGCCCGCAACGTGCTGCGCAACGCGCTCATCACCCCGCTGACCGTGCTGGGACTGCGCATCGGCTACGCCATGGGCGGCGCCGTCGTCATCGAGATGATCTTCAACATCAAGGGGATGGGGCAGCTGATCTTCCAGGGAATCACCCGTAACGACGTCAACATCGTCCAGGGAGTATCCATCACGGTGGCGCTGGCCTTCATCCTCATCAACATCGTTGTTGACATGCTCTACGTCCTCGTCAACCCACGAATCAGGAGCATCTGATGCTGCACCGTTCCACACTGGATAAGGCCTCGCGGCCCGGGCGGCGCTTCCAGGGCTGGAGGGCGCTGCCCATCGGCTCGAAGATCGCCATCGTCGTGCTCGGCCTCATTGCCCTGATCGCCATCCTGGCTCCCGTCGTGGCGCCCTATGCTCCTGGTGCTACCGGGCTTGCGGAGGCCAAGACGACCTCGTACATCGAGGGCGTCGGCGAGGTCACCGCAAGCGATCCCGTGGTGGCTCCCTCGATGTCACACCTGTTCGGTACCGACGGCACTGGACGCGACATCTTCTCCCGTGCCGTCTATGGCGCCAGGGTCTCACTGGTCGTGGGTCTGACCGCCACCGGTCTGGCGCTTCTGGTGGCCTCCGTCCTCGGGGCCGTCGCGGCCACATCGCGCAAGTGGATTGCTGAGACCCTCATGCGCGTGCTCGACGTCGTCATGTCCTTCCCCGGGATCGCCCTGGCCGCCGTGCTCGTCTCGGCGATGTCCACCCGCCTGCCGATGCTGCCGGTCATCATCATCTCCATCGCCATCCTCTACATCCCTCAGCTCACCCGCGTGGTGCGCGCCAACATCATCTCCCAGTTCGGAGAGGACTACGTCGCCGCCTCCAAGGTGATGGGGGCGCCGGTGCCGTGGATCCTTCTCAAGCACGTGGCCCGCAACTGCATCGCCCCGATCATGGTCTTCGCCACCGTCCTGGTGGCCGATGCGATCGTCTTCGAGGCCTCGCTGTCCTTCATCGGTGCGGGCATCAAGTCCGTCAACACCCCGACCTGGGGAAACATGCTCTCCGAGGGCAAGGAGCTGCTTCTGTCCGGCCACTGGTGGCCGACCTTCTTCCCCGGCCTGCTCATCCTCATCACCACCCTGTGTCTCAACGTCCTGTCCGAGGGGCTGACCGACGCGATGGCCTCGCCGCGCATCAAGGCCAAGCCCGATGTCCAGGCGGATGAGGAGGCCATGGAGGCCGAGGCCCAGGAGACTCTGGAGGCCTGGGACGACGCCGCCGAGGCGGTGACCGCCAACTCCACCGCCGCCAAGGAGGGGGATGCCAGCAGTGTGAGCTCCCTGACCGGAGTGGTTGCTCCGGCGGCCGAGGACGTTCCTCTGGCCGATCGGCTCAGTTCCCTGCGGGTGGCCGAGCTCGCCCGTCGTGACCGTCTGGTCTACGAGGACACCGGTGAGGAGCCGGTCCTTGAGGTCAAGAACCTCTCGATCGCCTTCCCCGAGCAGCACGGTGAGGTCAACATCGTTGACGGCGTGTCCTTCTCGGTGCGCCCCGGCGAGACCATGGGCCTGGTGGGGGAGTCCGGCTGCGGCAAGTCCATCAGCTCGATGGCCGTCATGGGGCTGCTGCCCTCGTCCGCCCGCCTCTCCGGCGAGATCCTGTTCAAGGGACGCAACATCCTCGAGATGACGCCGGCCGAGCACAACGCCCTGCGTGGTCACGAGATGAGCATGGTCTATCAGGACGCCCTGTCGTCACTGAACCCCTCCATGCTCATCCGCACCCAGATGGCTCAGCTGACCTCCCGCGGCGGTACCCGCAGCGCCGAGGAGCTCCTCGAGCTGGTGGGACTCGACCCCAAGCGCACGCTGCGCAGCTACCCGCACGAGCTCTCCGGCGGTCAGCGTCAGCGCGTCCTCATCGCCATGGCCCTGACCCGGGACCCCTCACTGGTCCTGGCCGACGAGCCGACGACGGCGCTGGACGTGACCGTCCAGAAGCAGGTCATCGACCTGCTCAACGAGCTGCGCGAGAAACTGGGCTTCGCGATGGTCTTCGTCTCGCACGACCTGGCGCTGGTGGCCAAGCTGGCTCACCGCATCACCGTCATGTATGCCGGCCAGGTGGTCGAGCAGGCTCCCACCAGCGAGCTGCTGTCCAACCCCGTCCACGAGTACACCCGCGGTCTGCTGGGGGCCGTGCTCTCCATCGAGGCCGGCTCCAAGCGGCTCCACCAGGTGCGTGGCGTGGTTCCCTCGCCCAGCGAGTTCGTCAAGGGCGACCGGTTCGCCCCGCGATCGGCCCACCCGACGGTCGGCCTGGACACCCGGCCCGTGCTC
Source organism: Actinomyces sp. ZJ308 (assembly GCF_011752065.1). Lineage (GTDB taxonomy): Bacteria > Actinomycetota > Actinomycetes > Actinomycetales > Actinomycetaceae > Actinomyces. The sequence goes on along the minus strand of NZ_JAAIJY010000015.1, from coordinate 59,287 downwards.
AAGCCGGTGCCCGGCACGACCGAGCACAGCTACGCCATCACCCCCGAGCTCGAGGCTCTGCTCGCGAAGGAGAACCACTGATGCCTTCCAACACCTCCGCATCGACCTCATGGAGCGAGGACCAGCCGGTCGTCGAGCTCAAGGACGTCAACGTCATCCACAAGTCCCGCACCGGCGGCCTGTTCAACCCGGACACGGTCCACGCGGTCAACAACGTCTCACTGTCCGTCAAGCGCGGGGAGACGCTGGGCCTCGTGGGAGAGTCGGGCTGCGGTAAGTCCACCACCGCCCGGGTCATGGTGGGGCTGCAACCGGTCACCTCCGGTGAGGTCATCTTCAAAGGACGTCCGCTGGGGCACTCCGCCTCGGACCGTCGCGAGCTGGGGCGCAGCATCTCGGTGGTCTTCCAGGACCCGGCGACGGCTCTCAACCCGCGCATGATCGTGCACGACACGCTCATCGACCCGCTCAATGTCCACGGCATCGGGTCACCGAAGGAGCGCGAGGCACGCGTGCGCGACCTGCTCCACCTGGTCGGTCTGCCCCCCAGCGCCCTCAACGTGCTGCCCAGGCAGATCTCTGGTGGTCAGCGCCAGCGCGTGGCCATCGCCCGAGCGCTCGCCCTGGACCCCGACATCATCGTGGCCGACGAGCCCACCTCCGCTCTGGACGTCTCCGTGCGTGCCCAGGTGCTCAACCTCCTCCAGGACCTCAAGGCGTCCCTGGGCCTGGGGCTGGTCTTCATCAGTCACGACATCAACACGGTGCGTTACGTCTCGGACCGGATCGCCGTCATGTACTTCGGCAAGATCCTCGAGCTCAACACCACCAAGGAGATCTTCAACAACCCGCAGGAGGAGTACACTCGTACACTCCTGGCGGCGGTGCCCTCGCTGCTCGACGTCTGAGTAGTCATCGTCCGGTCATATCCTGATTCACCGGCCTCATCCTGAGGGGCGGACCCGAACGGGTCCGCCCCTCAGTGCTGTATCGATCACCGTCAGACGACTCAAACGGTAACAGCTCGAACGGTCAATATGGTCATTGAAGATTCTGTGGAGGTCAGGGCGTCTATTCGGTGTGAATTCAACGCGAATTCTGCGGCTATGGGGATTGACTTTCAGGTCACATGTCGGGTACATTACTTTTATCAGTTCAGCGAGGAACTGTATGCGGCCTGTATGGCCGTCAACAAAGGTGTTGATTGTGAAGGAGGGTCCTATGTATGTCGCAGCGCCATGGCGCGTGACCACGACTGCGCGTCGTCAGTCCGTCGTGCGCGAGGGTCGGGGCCCCTCTTTGACTTGCTCCTGACGGTCGATGATGGGCCGGATCCCGTCAGTGTGACGGAAGGGGTCGTGATTCGCGACCTGCTGCTCACCGTCTCGTCGTCGTTTCATGAGGCGATATGAGGCGACAAGCGTCCTGATGAGTCCTTGATCCCATGAGATCGAGTGCGGCTGCTGTCAGACGCATTCTTGATGCGCGTGTCTCACCATGTCTGACATTGGTGGATGGTTATCGCAATCAATTCAGTTACCAAGAGGGGCCTCTGTGTCCTTTTTTAGAGAAGTAGGTGGAGACTTATGGGCTCTGTGCATGCCGCGATGCGGCTTGATGAAAAAATCCTCGACGCTGAATCAGGAAGCATATCCTTCGACTTCAGGTCGAGGTCCGACGGAAACCTGTTCGCGCTGCGCGGCGCCGAGGGATGCTCTCTCGACATGCGCATCGTCGGATCGTCGCTCGTGTACGAGGTGAAGGTCCCAGACAGGTGGAGCAAGCTGGAGGCCGAGGACGTGCGCGCACTCGACGACGGGCGCCGGCACAGCGCCGTCGTCACTGTCGGCCCCTCAGGCACCCGCCTCTATCTCGATGGCTACCAGGTCTTCTGCGGCACCACCACGGCATTCCTCAAGGACCTCCCCGAGCTGACGCAGGCCGTCCTGGGGCGGGGTGGGAGCCCAGAGGTCACCGCGTTCACGGTGCACTCCGAGGTACTGACTGCGCGAGAGGTCCTGGCTCTGTCGCGACGCGCGGAACCGCTGGTCGAGTTCGCCGCGAACCGCCTGAGCCCCTACGACGTCGCCCGCTTCTCCGACTCCCAGCACGGCTCCCTCTGGCTGCGCTTCAGGGTACGGGGCCGTATGCAGCAAGGAGCCCTCCTCGCAGCCGGCGGGCTCGGGCGCGAGCAGCTCGCCGTGATGGTCGGGCCGGAGGGAATCACCTATACCGGCGTGAGTGCGGCGGGGGATCGCCGTGAGGTCACCGCCACCGGTGCATGGAGCGATGGCGGCTGGCACGAGGTCGTGGTGACTGTGGGGCACGGTGCGGTCGACCTCTACGTCGACGGCTTCCGAGAGAAGCACGCTCCCGGCGAGTTCTTCCTCGGTGAGGTCGAGGGACTCGATGAGATCGTCGTCGGCCAGGACTGCAACGGCGTGCGCCTGTCCGGAGAGGTCCAGCGCGCTGGACTCTACGACTACGCCCTCAGCGACGCACAGATCAAGCGGCTGTGCGAGGTCGAGCCGATCGAGACCGACGCCCTGTTCGACAGGGGGTACTGCGGCTCGGCGTCCTACCGGATCCCCTCTCTGCTCGCACTGACCTCCGGAACCATCCTGGCCGGGGCCGACCAGCGCGTCTCCAATGCCAATGACTCTCCCAACGACATCAACTTCGTCGTGCGCCGGTCCCTTGACGGAGGACGGAGCTGGGAGCCCGCACGCACCGTCATCGACTGCCCGGGACGCGGCGAGGACGCCTCGTCGGTGATCGACTCCTGCATGGTCCAGGACCCTCATACGGGCAGGATCCACGTCCTTATCGATCACTTCCCCGGTGGGATCGGGCAGCCCAACTGCTGGGCGTCGACCGGGTTCGACGAGCATGGAAGGCGGCTCCTGCGCGACCTCGACGACGGTCGCTACGTCGTCGAGGCGGACGGTGCGGTGACCACGATCGACGGCCAGGGGACCGAGTTCCGGATTGAGGATGATGGAACCGTGCTCCGCGACGGTCATCCGGCCGGAAACATCGAGCTCGCCCCCGGTGCGGACCCCGCCGAGAGCCTCCTGGCCATCCCCACCAGCTACCTGCAGATCGCTCACTCCGACGACGACGGCGTCACGTGGAGCAAGCCGCAGGATCTCAACCCCCAGCTGAAGCAGCCTTGGATGAGGTTCCTGGGAACCTGCCCGGGCAACGGCATCGCCCTGCGACACGGCCCCCACGCCGGACGCCTCGTGGTGCCCCTCTACTTCAACAATGATCGGAACTGGCTGGCGATGTGCGCCACAGTCGCCTACTCCGACGACCACGGGCAGACCTGGCAGCTCGGACACGGTCCCAACGAGGGCAGGCAGACTCCCGACGGGCGGCTCGACCCGCAGACCTTCGTTGACGAGACCTGGTCCCTGCACGAGGCCGCGGTGGTGGAGAGGGCGGACGGATCGCTCCTGCTGTTCATGCGCAACCAGCACCCTCGTGGACGCGTCGCCGTCAGCGAGTCCCACGACGCAGGACAGACCTGGGGGCCGATCCGCTTCGACGAGGATCTTCCCGAGATCTGGTGCCAGCCCAATGCGATCTCTCTGCCCTCGGCCGCGGGGGAGGACCGCGTCGTCTTCGCCAACGCCTCGCTCATGCTCCCGTTCCGAGGCTGCGGCGTCATCCGACTCAGCCTTGACGGAGGCCGCACGTGGAGGCATTCACGGACCTTCAACCCCGGCCACTACGTCTACCAGTGCATGTGTGTCCTGCCCGACGGAAGAATCGGGCTCCTCTGGGAGAACGAGTGCCAGGGCCTCTACTTCTCCCGCCTTCCCCTGAGCTGGTTCGACGCGGACGTCGACGCCGTTGTCGACGCCGATGTCATCGATCCGCACGCAGCAGCGGACCAGAGCAGTTGCTCATGAAGACGACTCGTCCGCCCGCAACAGGTAACACGTCCACCCGTCACTCATCCCCCGTTCAAAGGAGAACCGTCATGATCCCGTCCACCCCTACCCCTGTCCCGTCCCACCTCCCGGCCGCCTTCAGCCGCCGCAGCTTCATGGTCCTCGGCGGCGTCGGCCTGTGCGGTGCACTGGCCGCATGCGGCGGCAAGAGCTCGTCCGAGGACGAGGAGACCGGGCCGCTGCGCGGCACCGTCACCATGTGGTCGTCCTTCACCCAGGGGCCGCGTGCGGACTGGATGAAGAAGATGGCCGAGGAGTTCCACACCAAGAATCCCGATGTCACCGTCAAGATCGAGCAGTTCTCCTGGTCCGAGTTCAACACCAAGTGGACCACCGGACTGACCGCCGGACAGGTCCCGGACATCTCCACCGCACTGCCCAACAACGTCGTGGAGATGATCAACTCCGAGGCCCTGGTGCCACTCGACAAGGTCATCGACTCCATCGGCCGAGACCGCTTCCCCAAGCCGGCGCTGGCCGAGGGGCAGTCGGACGGCAAGTCCTACTCCGTGCCCATCTACTCCCACGCCCAGGTGATGTGGTACCGCACCGACATCCTGCAGCAGAAGGGTCTGTCGGTCCCGACGACCTGGGAGGACCTGGCCACAGCGGCCAAGGCGATCGGAAAGTCCGATGATCTCTACGGACTCTCCGTGCCCCTGGGCACGGGCGACATGCTGGGGGCGCGCTACCTCAACTTCTACGTCCGTTCCGCAGGACAAAGACTGCTCAAGGACGATGGAAAGGCCGACCTCACCTCCGATGCGGCCCTCAGCGGCATCAAGTACTGGACCGACCTGTACAAGTCGGTCTCCCCGGAGGGATCCCTGGACTACGCGGTCCTCGACCAGGCGACCCTCTTCTACCAGGGCAAGACCGCCTTCGACTTCAACTCCGGATTCCACATCTCCGGAGTGGCCACCAACCGCCCCGACCTGGTCGACTCCATCGCCGCCGCGCCGCTTCCCAGGATGAAGGCCTCCGATTCGGTGAACTACCCGGCCGAGGTGTCGAACGTGCCCCTGGTCGTGTGGGAGGCCTCCAAGGTCAAGCGAGAGGCGAAGGCCTTCCTGGAGTTCCTGTTCACCAAGGACAAGTACATCGAGTTCCTCCACTCGGTGCCCGGCGGCATGCTTCCCGTCCTCAGCGACATCTCGCAGGACTCGAGCTACCTGGGCAACGAGACCATCCAGAAGTACTCCGACTCGATCAAGGTGATCCAGGACCAGGTCAACGTCGGCAGCGCCATCGGCATGGAGAAGGGGCCGCTCGTCCAGGCCGGGGTACTCACCAGCCAGGGACTGATCGAGAAGATGTACCACTCGATCATCATCGACGGCACCGACGTCGAGACCGCCGCCAAGGACTGCGAGAAGAAGCTCAACGAGGCGTTCAAGGCCGCAGGGGCCAGCCTCAAGTGAGTCGGCGCGGTGGCGGGGGCGTGATACCGCCACCGCCACCCGGCCCGAAAGGTGAACTCATGACACGCATCAAACGAATGAACTGGACAGGCGTCTGCTTTGTGGCGCCATCGATGATCGTCGTTCTTGCTCTCCTGATATACCCGGTCTTCTCAAGCATCTGGTACTCCTTCACAGACAAGAATCTCTTACGTACCAGCTACCACGTGGTGGGGATCTCCAACTACACCGATCTCCTCGGATCCTCCAGCTTCTGGAACGCATTCGGGGTTTCGATCAAGTGGACCTCGGCGTCGATCATCGGCCAGCTGGCCGTGGGCATGGTGCTGGCCCTCGCTCTGGATCGGGTCCCGCGTGGATCGGGGCTGTTCCGCACACTTCTCATCGTTCCCTGGGCGTTTCCGGCCATTATCACCGCCTTCGCCTGGAAGTGGATCCTCAATGACGTCTACGGGTTCCTTCCCAATCTTCTGACGTCTGTCGGCCTGACTGACAAGAACACGGCGTTGCTGGGTAACCCCACGACGACCTTCTGGATCGCGCTGCTCATCAACATCTGGTTCGGTGCGCCGATGTTCATGGTGAATATCCTCTCCGCACTCAAGACCATTCCTCAGGAGCAGTACGAGGCGGCGATGGTGGATGGGGCCTCCGGGTGGCAGAGGTTCAGGTTCATCACGCTGACCCACATTCGCGAGGTCATCGGGCTGCTGGTCATCCTGCGCACCATCTGGGTCTTCAACAACTTCGACATGCTCTTCCTTCTGACGGGCGGCGGTCCGGGGGAGAGAACGACGACGCTGCCGATCTTCGCCTACCAGGAGGGCTGGAACCTGCGCCAGCTCGGCGTCGCCTCCACGGTGACGATCCTGCTGCTCATCTTCCTGCTGGTTCTGGCCTTCGGCGCCTTCAGGATGCTCAACCGCTGGGAAAAGGAAAGAGGCTGAATCATGCGGCGTGCTGGTCGTAGTCCGTGGGGTACGGTGTGCGTGTACCTCATTCTCATCGTTGCCGCCTTTGTCGCGGTGTTCCCGCTGGTATGGGTCATCTCCTCATCCTTCAAGACCTCTCACGAGCTCGCGCAGAACCCGCTGCAGCTGTTCTCGGGCTCGCCAACGCTCGAGCACTACCGCAAGGTGATCGAGGAGATCGGGTTCCTGACGAACCTGAAGAACTCACTGCTCATCGCAGGCTGCTCGACTGTTATCGCAGTTGTGGTCTCGATGCTCGGTGCCTACGGGATCGTCCGATTCTTCCCGCGTGTCGGAAAGCAGTTGACCAAGATCCTCATCGGCACCTACATGTTCCCGCCCATCCTGCTCGCCATCCCGTACACCATCACCATGGTCAAGCTCGGGCTCATGAACAGCTATATCGGGCTGATCATCGCCTATCTCTCGTTCTCGATCCCCTACGCGATCTGGATGCTCATCGGCTTCTTCCAGACGGTTCCCATCGGGGTGGAGGAGGCCGCCGCTGTTGATGGGGCGAGTCGGTTCAGGGTGTTCTGGCAGATCTCGGTGCCCATCATCCTTCCGGGGATCGTGGCCACTGCTGTCTACACCTTCATCAATACCTTCAACGAGTTCCTCTATGCGCTCCTGTTCATCACCGAGTCGGACAGGATGCCCGTCGCAGTCGGCCTCTACTCTCTCCAGGGGTCGGAGGTTCTTGACTGGGGAGCCATGATGGCTGCCTCCGTGATCGTGATCGTCCCGTCGGTCGTTTTCTTCATGGTCATTCAGAAACACATCTCGGGAGGGCTCTCCGAGGGGTCCGTCAAGTAGCCCCTCCTGCGTCCTGACCGGGCTCTGCCTCAGTCCTGCCTCCAGCCGCCCCGGTGCCTGCGCCGCGAGTGATCGCGCGTGCGCAGGCACCGGGGTGGCGTCGAGAAGAAAGATCTGCAAGAATACCCATTGACGTCAGATGTCAGACGTCCGATAACCTTTCAATGAAGAGAGACACCACATGGACAACCGTTTCACCGGCGTCATCCCGCCGGTCGTCACCCCTTTCACCGCCGAGGGCGAGGTTGACCTCGACAGCCTGGACAGGGTCGTTGAGCACCTCATCGTCGGAGGCGTCGATGGCCTGTTCGCCCTGGGGTCCTCAGGAGAGGTCGCCTACCTCACCGACTCCCAGCGCGACACCGTCATCGAGCGCGTCGTCAAGAAGGCTGCGGGTCGCGTGCCGGTGCTCGCGGGGGCCATCGACACCACGGCTCACCGTGTCATTGAGCAGGCTCGTCGCGCCGTCGCACTCGGTGCGCAGGCGATCGTGGCGACCTGTCCCTTCTACGCCCTCAACGACGCCGAGGAGATCAAGGCCCACTTCCGGGCCATCGCAGCGGCCATCGACGTTCCCGTCTTCGCCTACGACGTGCCCGTGCGCCTTGGCGGTGCCAAGCTCGGCCGCGACCTCCTCGTCGAGCTGGGCAAGGAGGGAGTCATTGCCGGTGTCAAGGACTCCTCCGGTAACGACGTCGCCTTCCGTCGGCTGGTCGCGGCCAATGAGGCTGCGGGTCACCCGCTCGCCCTCCTGACCGGCCACGAGTGCGTCGTCGACGGCATGCTCCTGCTGGGCGCGGACGGACTCGTCCCCGGCTACGGCAACGTGGACCCGGTCCGTTACGCCAAGATGTGGGAGGCGTCCCGCGAGGGGAAGTGGGACGAGGTCCGTCGCATCCAGGACGAGATCTGTGCCGGCTTCGAGATCGTCTTCGTGCCCCAGGGGCGCTCGGCCGACGCCACCGGCATCGGCGCCTTCAAGACCGCGATGGAGGCGATCGGGATCATCGCGACCAACGAGATGGCCTTCCCGGTCCAGGCGCTCAAGGGCGAGACCAAGGACGCGGTCCTAGAGATCGTCAAGGCGCAGGGACTGATCTGACACCCCGGTGGCTGCACGCCCGCAGTCTCGACGTCGAGCGAGTCGGGCGCGCAGCCGCCAGAGGCGTCGGCGGACACTCACCGGCCCGGTTTCAGCCGGTCTCGATCTGTCGCCGTCTCATCAAGAACCCATTCTTTTCCAGACCCGGCACACCCGTGCCGCATGCCACTTTGGAGAGTGTCATGAGCCAGGATGTCCTCCCATCCGATCCCAGTAACCCATCACCGTCAGACGGGAGCCCGCTCGTCGTCGGACTCGATCTCGGCGGCACCAAGATGGCCGCCGCCCTGGTAGACGTCAACGGGGCCCTGCAAGGTCCGGTGGCCTCCTGCCCGACCCCCGCCCATGACGGCCCCATCGCCATGCTCGATGCCGTCAGCTCCCTGGTGCACAAGGTCGCCGAGTCCGGAACGCACCATGATCCCGGCAGAGCCGTGCCGATCGCGGCGGTCGGTATCGGTACCGCAGGCGTCGTCGACGTCGAGCACGGGACGATCCTGTCCGCCACCGACGCCATCACCGGGTGGGCCGGCACCCGCGTCGCCACCGGCGTGCAGGAACGGCTTGCGGCCGCAGGGCTCGGCACGCTCCCGGTCCACGTCGAGAACGACGTCGACGCCTATGCCGCCGGAGAGGCGTGGCTCGGCGCCGGCACCGGGGCCGAGGTCGTCCTCATGGTGGCGGTGGGCACCGGCGTCGGCGGAGCCCTCGTCATTGAGGGCGCAACCCGCAGGGGTGCCCATCACGTCGCGGGCGAGATCGGACACGTACCCGTCCCCGGCGCGCAGGGCGAGCCCTGCACCTGCGGCAGGCCGGGTCACCTCGAGGGTATCGCCGCCGGCCCGCAGATCCACCGCCGCTACCTGGCCAAGGGCGGGGACCCCGACGTCCCCGACGCCCGTGAGGTCGAGAGACGCGCGGCTGCGGGGGACGACATCGCCCAGGAGGTCTACCGCGACTCGGCGGCCTGCCTGGGCAGGGCGCTGGCGGGCCTGGTCACCGTCATCGACCCCGACGTCGTCGTGGTCTCCGGGGGCCTGGCCCGAGCCGGTGACCTGTGGTGGGAGCCCCTGAGACAGACCTTCGCCGCGGAGGTCATCGACCCCCTGACGCCCATCAGGATCGTTCCCGCCACCTTGGGGACCACTGCGCCGATCGTCGGTGCGGCCCGCGGGGCCCTCGCCCTGGCCGGCGAGCACGACTGAACGGCACTAACCGAGACTACCCAACAACCAACCACGACTAACCACCGCCGTGAGGCGCCGTCTGACAGGACAGACCCATGACCGAGCAGTCACCATCACCCTCGTCAACGAACGATCCGACCACCCCCTCGGGTCTCCACCCCGTCCTGGAGCGCCTGAGGGGAGGGCTCATCGCCTCCGCCCAGGCCTATCCGGGTGAGCCGATGCGCGACCCCCGCACCATGGACGAGGTGGCCCAGGCCTGCGTCGCCGGGGGCGCCGTCGGCATCCGCGCACAGGGGCTGGCGGACCTGGCCCTCATCTGCCAGCACGTCGACGTGCCCGTCATCGGTTTGTGGAAGGAGGGGCACGACGGCGTCTTCATCACCCCCACCCTTACCCACGCCATCGCCGTGGCCGCCACCGGCAGCCAGGTCGTGGCGCTGGACGGCACCCGGCGCCCCCGCCCCGATGGGTTGAGCCTGGCCCAGACCGTCGAGGGCCTGCGCCAGGCGCGTCCCGAGGTCCTCATCATGGCCGACTGCGGGTCTCTGGACGACGCCAAGGCCGCGCAGGACGCAGGAGTCGACATCCTCGGGACCACGCTGGCCGGCTACACCGGCGAGCGCCCCAAGACCGACGGACCCGATCTCGAGCTCGTCGACCAGGTTGCCGGCATCGCGGAGGTCCCGCTCGTCGTCGAGGGGCGGGTTCACACCCCGGCCCAGGCCGCGGCCGCCATGGAGCACGGCGCCTTCGCCGTCGTCGTCGGCACCGCGATCACCCACCCGACCACCATCACGTCGTGGTTCGCCGGGGCCCTGCCCGGTGCCCTGTGGAAGGGCTGAGTGGAAGGGCTGTCAAAACGGCGTCGTTCCGCGACTTGCTCCGTATGTGACGGGTGTGACTGCTGGGGCGCAAATGTGCGAATTGTTACTCGCTATCCAGCGCGACACTCCGGTCTGACCTGACAAACCCAAGGTTTTATGCGTAGCGTTGCCAGAAGTGGCACCACACAAGGGTGTCCGTCCACGATCGAGAGGGAAGACATGTCCGTCAACCGCACCGAGCTCATCGCCGCCATCGCCGAGAAGGCCGGCCTGACCAAGACCGACGCCGACGCCTTCCTGGGAGCCTTCCAGGATGTCCTCGTTGAGAACGTCGCCAAGGGTGAGGCCGTGAAGATCACCGGCCTCATGGGTATCGAGCGCGTCGAGCGTGCCGCACGCACTGGCCGTAACCCCCGCACCGGTGAGGAGATCCAGATCCCCGCCGGCTACGGTGTCAAGGTCACCGTCGGCTCCTCGCTGAAGAAGGCTGTCGCCGAGTGATACGTGGGGCCGTGCCCCTGACGTCCTGATTCCGGTCCGTTGCCGCCCCGTCGAGGTGTGGCAGCGGACCGGAATCATGTGTGCCGCCATCCTGTCGCATCCCCGATTCCCCCGATATCGGGCAGGGCGTCGTGGTTGACGCTCCACTGATGACTGATGATGGTCAGGGATGGGTCTGAGGGAGTAGCCCGGAGCCGTCGATTTCCTCCTGTCGGTGGAGGGGTGAGTAAGTAGACGCTTTTACAGTGGAAACATGTCTGCTTTCACGTCTGCGGCGAATCACTCCGACGGCCCTGACACGGTTACTGCTCTGGCAGGGGCCCCGCCCAGCCCCAGCTCCGTGCCGGCGCTCCAGATGGCGGGTCTGGTCAAGGCCTTCGATCGCAAGGTCGCGGTGGATCGGCTCAGTCTCGACATCCCCGTCTCCAGCTTCTACGGCATCGTCGGCCCCAACGGCGCCGGTAAGACGACCAGCCTGTCGATGGCCACCGGCCTGCTGCGTCCCGACGCGGGTCAGGTGCTGGTCCACGGTGTCGACGTATGGGCCGAGCCTCGGCGGGCCAAGACTCTCCTGGGGGTTCTGCCCGACGGGCTGCGGACCTTCGACCGTCTCAACGGTCTTGAGCTCGTCACCTACTCCGGCCTCCTGCGCGGGCTGGAGCGCGACGTCGTCGTGCCCCGGGCGACGGAGCTGGTCAAGGTCCTGGGACTGTGGGACGCCGGGACGACCCTGGTGGCCGACTACTCGGCAGGAATGCGGAAGAAGATCCATCTGGCCTGCGCCATGGTGCACTCGCCGTCCATCCTGGTTCTGGACGAGCCCTTCGAGGCCGTTGACCCGATCTCGGCGCAGACGATCCAGGCGATCCTGCGGGACTACGCCGCCGCCGGCGGCACCGTGGTCATTTCCAGCCATGTCATGGCCACTGTGCAGCGCCTGTGCGATCACGTGGCGATCATCAACGCCGGTCGGGTCGTCGCTGCGGGGACGACGCAGCAGGTCGCTGCGGGCGGGGACCTCGAGCAGCGCTTCACCGAGCTGGTGGGGGCGCAGGTGCGAACGGAGGGGCTGTCATGGTTGCGACCCTCATCAAGCTGAAGTGGCGCCTGACCCTCAACGCCCTGACCAAGAACACCTGGGCCGTCGTCGGCACCGTGGTCGGTGCCCTGTACGGGCTGGGAGCGCTCGGCCTGGTGCTGGCCGGCGCCGTCGGGCTCGGGCTGAGCGCGGATCCGCAGGTCATCGCACTCCTCCTGGGATCCCTCGGGGCGCTGCTGGTGATGGGCTGGGCCGTGGTGCCGCTGCTCGTCACCGGGGTCGACTCCACCCTGGACCCCCGAGCCATGGCCGCCTGGGCCGCGCCGTCGCGAGGACTGGCGGCCGGGCTGCTGGCCGCCGGCGCCCTCGGCATTCCCGGCTGCCTGACGGCCGTCGTCTGTCTTGCCCCAGTCCTCACCTGGTTGGTGGCGGGCCAGATCCCGGCCGCGATCCTGGCACTGCTGTGTGCTCCTGCGGCCCTGGCCACCTGCGTCATCCTCTCCCGGATCGTGGTGACGGCCGCGGGAATCTCCTCCTCCCGGCGAGGACGCGAGACGACGGCGATCATCGCCTTCCTGGCCTTCCTGCTGGTCACGCAGCTGCCGAACCTGATCCCCAGGCTCATCGGGGACGATGTCACAGTCTCCCTCGAGCGGTTCAGGAGCGTCGCGCGGGTCCTAGGACTGTCCCCCTTCGGCTGGGCCTTCGCCGCCCCCGGCCTCATGGCCACCGGTTCGGTGCTGTCGGCGCTGGTGCTGACGATCGGTGCCTGGGTCATCCCTGTGGCCCTGCTTCCCCTGTGGCAGCGCGTCGTGGGCAAGGTGATGACCTCCCCCGGTACGTCTCGCACCCGGACGCGCGCCTATGAGGCCAGCGACGCGGGCTCCGACCCGCAGCACCACAACCAGCCCGATGTGCTGCCATGGGCCAGCCGGCTCAGCGCTGTCCTGCCCGTGCCTGCCGCCGCCGTGGCGGCCCGCTGCCTGCGCTACTGGCGCGCGGACCCCAGGTACCTGCTCCAGCTCCTGTCCGTCATGCTCGTGCCGATCCTCCTCGTCCTGGTTCCCGCCATGAACTCCAGTCGATTCGTCCTTGTCGTCAACGGTCAACGGCTGGGCGGCAGCCTCGCCCTCGGGCACGCACCGGTGTTCCTGCTGGGCATGGCGCCCGCGCTGGCGATGTTCATGGGATGGGTGATCCACGACGACCTCGGCCTGGACTCCACCGCCCTGTGGAGCCACGTCAGCGCCGGCATCAGCGGAGCGCACGACCGGCTGGGGCGAGTCGCCGGGGCGGCTGTGTGGCAGGTTCCCACCCTGCTCGCCGTCGAGGTGCTCATGGGCCTGTGGACCGGGTACTGGGAGGCGCTGCCGGCAGTGACCGGTGCGAACCTGGTTCTCTACGGCTGCGCGCTGGCATGGTCCAGCGTCATCAGCGTCCTTCTGCCCTACGAGACGCTTGCCCCCGGAGACAGCCCCATGCGCTCGCGGACATCGGGAACAGCACTTCTGGCCTCCATCATCCAGATGGTGGCGATGCTCCTCCTCCTCGTGGTCTGCTCGCCCGTGCTCGGGGCCGCGGTCTACGGCATCGCCCAGGGCCTGCCGCTGTGGGGGTGGGTGGCCCTCCTGCTGGGGGCCACGTGGTGCGGTCTGGCGCTCTGGGGCGGGGTCATCCTGGGAGGCCGCCTGCTCGACCAGCGCGGGCCTCGGGTCCTGGCCACCATCCGCACCTGGCCGGGGCACGCCCAACCGGTGTGATCGCGCTGGTCACACCTTCGCAGGATGATTGATTCTGATGACTCGGAGTAGGGTTGCTCTAAAGTCGCTCAAGAAAGCAGCGGCTCACAGAGGTCAGTAGACTCAGTGCACCTATTGTGTACACCCAGTTGTCATGTCAGAGAGGACATCATCGTGCAGCTTGTCATTCTGGACTCCGCGCAGGCGCTCGCGCAGCGGGCGGCCGACGAGATCGAGGCGCTGCTCAGGGACAAACCGGCAGCCGTGCTGGGGACCGCCACCGGGTCCTCGCCCCTGCCCCTGTACGACGAGCTCGCCGCTCGCTGCGCCGCGGGCCGTCTCAGCTTCGCCGAGGTCACTGGCTTCATGCTCGACGAGTACGTCGGCCTGCCCGCAGGCCACCCGGAGCGATACGCCACCTTCATGGAGACCAATCTGCGCTCCCGCGTCGACATGCGCCCCGGCGCCCTTCACGGTCCGGACGCGCTGAGCCAGGACCTTGAGGCCGCCTGTCGGGACTATGAGGCCCAGATGGCCGCGGCCGGCTACTGCGACCTGCAGATCCTCGGTATCGGCTCCGACGGGCACATCGGATTCAACGAGCCCGGCGGTGCCCTCGACTCGCGGACGCATGTGGGTGAGCTCCACGAGCAGACCCGCCGCGACAACGCCCGCTTCTTCGGCGGTGACGTCGACGCGGTGCCCACTCAGTGCATCACTCAGGGGCTGGCCACGATCATGGAGGCCCGCAAGCTCGTCCTCATCGCCACCGGCGAGGGCAAGGCCGAGGCCATCGCCCAGCTCGTGGAGGGCGAGGTGAGCACCGAGTGGCCGGCAACCGTCATGCAGCGCCACGACGACGCCCTGGTACTGGTCGACCCGGCGGCTGCCGGCCGGCTCACCTCGAAGCCCTGACGACGACGTCGGGCCTCTCAGGGAGAGCCTCCCCACAGGGGCGGGGTGGGATGGGCGACTGCCGGGGCGCTGCGTCCGACCTAGACTGGGCGGTATGACAGACGTCCTCGCCAGTGCTGACCCGGGATCGCCCGGAGCTCCGACCGACCCGGCCGCCGAGCCCACACAGGGCGTCGGTACGGCCGTCCTGGAGCGCGAGGAGCTCCAGTCGACCGACGACGGCGACGCCGACCGCTTCGCTCACTACGTCCGCAAGGACAAGATCGCCGCGGCCGCTGTCACCGGGCGTCCCGTTGTCGCCCTGTGCGGCAAGGTGTGGACGCCCGGACGCGACCCGTCGAAGTACCCGGTGTGCCCCACCTGCAAGTCCATCTACGAGGAGATGCGTGGCGGGGACGACTCCGGCGGTGGCAATGGTCCTCGCTTCCCCCGCTTCCCGTTCGGGCGAGGCGGTCGGTGAGCGCCGCCCGCGGTGGCCAGGCGACCCATCCCACCCCGACGCGAGCCTCGACGTCGGCGGCCCAGAACCTCTCCCCGGCCTACCCGCGTCGCGCAGCCTGGGGGACGGCAGGATCCCTGCGCGCCTGGCAGGCCGCCGCTCTGGGGCAGTACCTGGAGACGATGCCTCAGGACTTCCTGGCCGTGGCCACGCCCGGAGCCGGCAAGACGACCTTCGCGCTGCGGGTGGCCACCGAGCTGCTCAGCTCCGGTGACGTCCACAAGGTGACCATCGTCTGCCCCACTGAGCACCTCAAGTACCAGTGGGCCGAGGCCGCCGCCCGCGTCGGCATCCGCATCGACCCCTCCTACTCCAACTCCCAGGGGGCGCTGGGATCGCGATTCGACGGCGTTGCCCTGACCTATGCGCAGGTGGCCGCCAACGCCAACCTGCACCGCGCCCGCACGGATCAGGCCCGCACCCTCGTCATCCTCGACGAGATCCACCACGGTGGAGACGCCCTGAGCTGGGGAGACGCGATCCGTGAGGCCTTCACGCCGGCACGCCGCCGCCTGGCTCTGACCGGAACGCCCTTCCGCTCCGACACCTCCCCGATACCGTTCGTGCGCTACCAGGAGGACGCCTCCGGCTCGAAGCGCTCCCAGGCGGACTACTCCTACGGGTACTCAGACGCGCTGCGCGACGGCGTCGTGCGCCCGGTGATGTTCATGTCCTACTCGGGGCAGATGAGGTGGCGCACCAAGGCCGGCGACGAGGTCGCGGCCCGGCTCGGGGAGCCCCTCACCAAGGACCTGGAGTCCCAGGCCTGGCGCACCGCGCTCGACCCGGCGGGGGAGTGGATCCCCGCGGTCCTGGCCGCCGCCGACCAGCGCCTGAGCGAGGTGCGCCGCCAGGTCCCCGATGCCGGTGCCCTTGTCATCGCCTCCGACCAGGCCAAGGCCCGCGCCTACGCCAAGCAGCTGCGCGCCATCACCGGTGAGGCCCCCACCGTGGTCCTCTCCGATGACAACGGAGCCTCCAGCCGCATCGAGGCCTTCTCCGCCTCCACCGACCGCTGGCTGGTGGCCGTGCGCATGGTCTCCGAGGGCGTGGACGTCCCTCGGCTGGCCGTGGGCGTCTATGCCACCTCGACCTCCACCCCTCTCTTCTTCGCCCAGGCCGTGGGTAGGTTCGTGCGCTCACGGGCCCGAGGGGAGACCGCCTCGGTGTTCCTCCCCTCGGTGACGCCCCTGCTGGCCCTGGCCGGGGAGATGGAGGTGGCCCGCGACCATGTCCTCAGCCGTCCCGACTCCGCGGCGCAGGAGGACGCCCTGTTCAGCCCCGAGGACCGCCTGCTCGCCGAGGCCAACAGGACCGAGAACGCCTCGGACGAGCTGCTGCCGGGATTCGAGGCCATGGACAGCCAGGCCGAGTTCGATCGTGTGCTCTTCGACGGTGGCGAGTTCGGAACCGGCGCCATGGTCGGCAGCATCGAGGAGCAGGAGTACCTGGGACTGCCTGGGCTGCTGGAGCCCGATCAGGTGACCGCCCTGCTGCGCCAGCGCCAGGACAAGCAGATCGCCTCCCAGAAGAAGCACGCGGCGGCCGAGGCCCGCAGGCGGAGGAACTCAGGCATCGACGACGCCCGGCGCCGGGCAGCGGCCCGTAAGGAGCTCTCCCAGCTGGTGGCCGCCTGGGCCCGCCGCTCCAGCCAGCCTCACGGCGTCGTGCACAACGAGCTCCGACGCGTGTGCGGGGGGCCCGAGGTGGCGGCGGCCTCCACCGAGGAGATCGAGAAGCGCATCCAGACCCTGCGGCGCTGGTTCGTCGGTAAGCGCTGAACGGCTCGGAGGATCCGGATACGACCTTGGTGACTCAGCGTCGGGTGGCGCCACGTCCGTCGAGGTCGACGTGGCGGGTCGGCAGGGCCGACTCGCCATCGCTCAGACGCCAGGCGTCGTAGGGCAGCTCGGCGCGGGACGCCCGGTGCCTCTCCGCCGCAGTGCTCAGGGCCTCCTTGCCACGGTGCTCCTCGATGATCCTGCCCTCATCAACCAGGAGCACCTGGAGCGGCCGGGCACCGGCCTCATCCAAGGCCGCCAGTCCCTGCTCGCGCGAGTCACAGGAGACCACCAGCTCCTCGGCCGCCGTACCCTCGGCAGTGAGGACACGACCCGCCCACTTACGGCCCCCGACGGTGGACTTGCCACCGGAGGAGAACTTGGCGACCTCCTCCATGGTGCCGTCGGCGCCCTCACGCTCCACCAGCTTGTAGACCAGCGCGGCGGTTGGACGCCCAGACCCGGTGACGAGCTTGGTACCCACGCCGTAGGAGTCCACAGGGGCCGCCCCCAGTGCGGCGATAGCGTGCTCGTCGAGGTCGTTGGTGACGGTGATCCTCGTCGTCGTCGCTCCCAGGGCGTCGAGCTGAGCGCGCACCTTGAAGGCCTCGGCCACCAGGTCGCCGGAGTCCAGGCGCACTGCCCCGAGCTCCCCGCCCGCGGCCCGTGCCGCCTTGACCGCCCGCTCCACGCCGGTGGCGATGTCGTAGGTGTCCACCAGGATGGTGGTGCCCGGGCCAAGGCTCGCCACCTGGGCGGCGAAGGCCTCCTCCTCCGTGTCGTGCAGAAGGGTGAAGGAGTGCGCCGAGGTTCCCACCGTGGGAATCCCGTAGAGGAGTCCCGCCTCCAGGTTGCTCGTCCCCGTAAAGCCGCCGACCACCGAGGCCCGGGCAGCGGCCACGGCCGCCAGCTCGTGGGCGCGCCGCGCGCCGAAGTCCACGCAGGGACGCCCGTGGGCGGCGATCGTCATACGGGAGGCCGCCGCGGCGACGGCGCAGTCGTAGTTGTAGATCGACAGGGCCAGGGTCTCCAGGATGCAGGCCTCGGCGAAGGTCCCCTCGACGGTCAGCAGCGGTGAGCCCGCGAAGTAGCACTCGCCCTCGGCATAGCCCCGGATCGTCCCGGTGAAGCGGTAGCCGCGCAGGAAGTCAAGGGTCTCGTCGTTGACGACCCCGGCGCGGTGCAGGAAATCGATCTGGGAGGGAGTGAAGGTGAAGGCCTCGATGGCCTCCAGCAGCCGGCCGGTGCCCGCAACGACGCCGAAGCGGCGTGAGCCGGGGAGTCTGCGGCCGAAGAGCTCGAAGACGCTGCGTCTGGTGGCGGTCCCCGACGCCAGCGCTCCTTGAAGCATGGTGAGCTCATACATGTCGGTCAGCAGCGAGGTCGAGGCCGTGGACACGTCCATCGAAGCAGTGGTGGAATCAGCAGCGGGCACGTAGTCGTTCACGGGGACAACCTATCGCGCCTCACCGCTACCCTGGAGGCATGAGCGCCTCGTTGCCCGTCGCGGAACCGGAGATCCTGGAGGAGTCGAGTATCCGTGCCCAGCGCCTGTGGTGCACCGTGGTCCATGACGACCCGGTCAACACGATGAGCTACGTGACCTGGGTCTTCCACTCCTACTTCGGCTTCTCCCTGCCCGTGGCCGAGGCGCGCATGATGCAGGTGCACACCACCGGTCGCGCCGTGGTCTCCCGGGGCGCCCGAGAGCGCATGGAGGTCGATGTGACCGCGATGCACGGTTACGGACTGCGGGCCACGATCGAGCCCCTGGGCGACGACGGCCACGGCTCGGCGAGCGATTCCGCGGGAGGGGAGTAGGCAGTGCGAGCCTTTCGCCGAGTCTCCGAGGGACTGGCCTGCGGCCTCGACGACTGGGAGCGTGAGCTCCTCGCCCGGTTGGCCCTTGAGGTCAGAGCCCTTCTCCAGGCGGACGACCCCGCCGACGAGGACGCGGATGAGTCCCCCGTCCCGCCGTCGTCCCCTACTGATCCGGGGCGTCCGGGGGAGAGTGAGCGGGACCGCGAGGTCCTGGCGGCCCTGGACTTCGATCTCGATCCGCCTGGCAATCACGTTCACGCCGGCCGCTCGACGACGGATCCCGTTGTCGGCGTCCTGCTCCCGCAGGCCTCTGAGGATCCGGTGACTGCGATGGAGGTGAGCAGCCTGACCCGTGCACGCCTGCGGGACGGCAAGGTCGACCGTCTGGCGCGGCTGGTCGCTGAGCTGAGCGCCCCATCGGGACCCGAGGGGACGATCCTGGTGGCACTCGGTCAGGAGTCCGACTGGCTGGGGGCTATCAACGATATCCGCCTCGTGCTGGCTCAGCGCCTGGGCATCGAGTCGGCTCAGGACGCCGGGCGCGTCCGCGACGTCGCCTTCCGGGAGGCGCCCGAGAGCGAGACTCCTCACGAGCAGTGGTACCGGGGTACGGCACTCGTCTACGACATGGTCACCTGGTGGCAGGAATCACTGGTATCCGCGCTGTTCGGGGGCACAGGCCCCGCATAGTCTCGCGGTGTGAATGATGCTCCGATCGGGATGTTCGACTCTGGGGTCGGTGGCCTCACCGTCGCCCGTTCCGTCCTCGACCAGCTGCCCCATGAGCAGGTGCTCTACATCGGGGACACCGCCAACGGCCCCTATGGCCCCCGAGACATCGCAGAGGTCCGCTCCCTTGCCCTGAGCATCATGGACGAGCTCGTGGACCGAGGGGTCAAGCTGCTCGTCATCGCCTGCAACACCGCGTCCGCGGCCGTCCTGCACGACGCGCGTGAGCGCTACACGCTGGGACGGGGTGTGCCGGTCATCGAGGTGATTCACCCGGCCGCGCGCACGGCGGCCCGGGTGACCCGCAACGGCAGGGTGGGCCTGGTCGCCACCCGGGGGACCGTCGACTCACGCGCCTATGACGACGCGCTCCAGGCCGTCCCCGGCGTTGAGCTCTTCTCGCAGGCCTGCCCGCGCTTCGTCGAGCTCGCCGAACGAGGCGTGACCACCGGGCCGGAGGTGCTCGACGTCGCCGAGGAGTACCTCGCCCCCATCAAGACCGCAGGCGTCGACACCCTCATCCTGGGGTGCACCCACTACCCCCTGCTGGTAGGGCCGATCTCCTACGTGATGGGGGAGGACGTGGCCCTGGTGACCTCCTCGGACGAGACCGCCAAGGACGTCTACCGGGCACTGGCCCGCAAGAACCTCCTGCGCGGCCCCGATGGTGCCGAACCGCGCCACGAGTTCCGATCCACCGGCGACCCGGAGGCCTTCTCGGTGCTGGCGCGGCGGTTCCTCGGACCCGAGGTCGCCGCCGTCGAGCGCGTCGCCTTCGCCGCTGATGCCGCGGGCACTCGCGTCGAGCCATCCGATCTTTCCTCGCTTCCCACCGCCCTATAAAGGATCTGCATCTGCATGAGACTGACGATTATCGGCTGCTCGGGATCCATGTCGGGGCCCCAGTCCTCGGCCTCGTCGTATCTGGTTCAGGCCGACGGAGTCGATGCCGGCGGTGCGCTGCGCACCTACTCGATCGTCCTGGACCTCGGGCCGGGTTCGATGGGGCAGCTGCTGCGCCACCTCGATCCCGCCGAGCTCGATGCCATCGCGATCTCCCACTGCCACGCCGACCACATGGTCGACCTGGTGGGGATGCACGTCTACCGGCGTTGGCTGCCCACCGGGGCACTCGGGCCGGTCGCCTGCCTGGGCCCCTCGGAGCTGCTGGAGCGCCTTCAGGGAGTTGACGGTGTGCCGCCCAGCGAGCGCTACGCCACGGAGTTCGGTTTCGTCACCGCCGTGCCCGGCAGGTCCTACAGCGTGGGCCCCATGGTGATCTCGCCCTTCGAGGCCCTCCACCCGGTGGAGGCCTACGGATACCGGATCGAGGGGCCGAGCGAGCAGGACCCGTCGCAGCGGGTCAGCCTGGCCTTCACCGGGGACACGGACTCCTGCCAGGGCATGAGCGACATGGCCCGGGGCGTGGACCTGCTCCTGGCCGAGGCGGCCTTCGTCGAGGACCGTGACACGGTGGGCGGAATGCATATGACCGGTCGTCGCGCCGGGGAGCTGGCAGCCCAGGCCGGTGCGGGCCACCTGGTCCTCACCCACATCCAGCCCTGGACCGATCCGGCCATCCCCCTCAAGGAGGCCGCATCGGTCTACTCGGGCCCGTTGGAGGCGGCGACACCTGACGCCGTCTGGGAGCTGTGAGCACCGACGGGCACGATCGCTC
This sequence comes from Actinomyces sp. ZJ308, assembly GCF_011752065.1. Lineage (GTDB taxonomy): Bacteria > Actinomycetota > Actinomycetes > Actinomycetales > Actinomycetaceae > Actinomyces. Next base: position 38,302 of record NZ_JAAIJY010000015.1, on the reverse strand, counting down.
CGCCCGGCCGCAGGCGATCTCCTTCGCCCCGGCTCTTCCCGACGGGGCCGACTGCCCCTGGACCCGGGACCGCAGGACGCGCTGGTGGCTGGTTGTGCCCGCGGACCTGGTAGCCGTGGCGCTCGTGGCCCTGTTCGGTGCCGCCTCCACGCGCACGCTGGGACAGGTCATCACCCCGCTGTGGCAGGCGGCCATCGCAGTGGCCGTCGCCTGGGCGGCTACCTGGTGCATTCGACGTCGTCGCCCCGATCACCTGGAGATGGCGCTGCCCGATGGGCTGGTCGTCGTGGGCCTGACCTGGGCGACCTGGACCGTGCTGCGCGAGCTCACGCTGGCCGCGTTCAGCGATGTCCCGGCCAGCGCCTCCTGGGCGCTGATGACCGGAACCTTCCTCCTGGTCTTCCTGGGGGGATGGCGATGGCTCTACGGCTATGTGCGGGCCCATGACTCCCTGACCCCCAAGCCCGTTGCGCGGCGCCTCGCTGAGCAGGCGGAGCGGCAGGAGCAGGAGGGGCGCTAGCCCCGCGAAGGGCGCTCCCGGTCCTTCCCGGCTCTCGGGATTCCTCTTTATGGGGTGGCAACCCGGCTGTTCATACCTTGACGCCATGCATCACTCCTCCAAGCAGCGCCGATCGCGTCGGTGGATCAGCGCTCTGGCCGTCGTCGCCCTCCTCGTGGCAGGAGCGGGCGGATCCGTCGCCTACACGCACAGGTACGAGGGGCGAGCCCCACGCGGAACCGTGCTCATGGGACAGGACGTGTCCGGAATGGACCGGCAGGCCTTGACCGAGCTTGTGTCCCAGAGGGCCGCATCAGCCTCACTGACACTGACCGTTGAGGGAACCCCCACCACCGTCCCGCTCTCCCAGGTCGCCCACGTCGACGCTCGGGCGATGGCCGAGGCCGCCGTGTCCGGAGCCGGATCGCCGATGGCGCTCCTTCGCGGAATCGTCGGGAAGCGGGAGGTGAAGGTGCGGTACACGACTGACAAGGACGCCCGCGCCTCGCTGATATCACGGCTGAGCAGCACGTTGCGCGATCACGCCGTCGAGCCGACGGTGGCCTGGGATGAAGGAGAAGGCGCCTTGACCGTCTCACCCGGGAGAACAGGTGACGGCATCGACCCCGGCGACCTTGACTCGGCCGTCGATACCGCTGTGCGCAGGCTCTCCGACCACGTGGCACCGGTGTCGGTCCGTCGGACCGAGCCCACGGTGAGCACTGAGGAGGCTCAGGCCGCGGCTCACTCGGCCACTGCGCTGCTGGACGCCGAGATCTCGGTGACGGTCGATGGCACGGTGCACACCGCCACCAAGGCTCAGAAGGCCTCTTGGATCGACTTCCCCGTCAAGGAGGGCCACATCGCGCCAACGGTCTCACAGGAGAGAATCAAGGCGTGGGTCTCCTCACCGACTGCCGAGGCGGAGCGGACCCCGGTCAACGCCATCAACAACGTCGACTCCGCCGGGACCGTGCTCCAGCTCGCCCGTCCGGGCAAGCCCGGAAGGCGTGCGGGCAATGTTGACGCTGTTGCGACGGCGCTCGCCCAGGGGCTCGGCCAGGGCAGGAGCACCAGCCAGGAGATCAGCTGGAACGAGGTCCCCCACTCCACCGAGAGCCGGGTGGTCCCTAACGGGCCGGAGCGCTTCGCCTACCAGGCCAGGGCGGGGGAGAAGTGGATCGACGTCAACCTCACCGACTCAACGCTGACCGCCTACGAGGGGCAGAAGGTCGTCCAGGGGCCAATCCTGATCAACCACGGCGGCGTCGGACACGAGACGGTGACCGGCACCTACAAGATCTACCTGCGCTACCGGGCCCAGGACATGGGGTGCACCCCTGAGTGGCCCTACTGCGAACGAGACGTGCCCTGGGTGAGCTACTGGCACAAGAGCTACGCCCTTCACGGAGCCCCCTGGGTCAAGGAGTTCGGCATCGGCACGGACGAGTCCTCTCACGGCTGCATCAACATCCCGGTAGCGGAGGCTCAAGCGATCTGGCAGTGGTCGGAGATCGGTACCACCGTGGTGACCCATTACTGACGGGCCCTCCGGTGCCTACCGGACCAGGACCTCGGCCAGGATGGGGGCAAGGTCGCGGAAGGCCTGGCCCCGGTGAGAGATGGCGTGCTTCTCCTCAGGCGTCATCTGGGCCGTGGTACGTCCCCGGCCTTCGGGCTCGTCCTCCTGGAGAGGCACGAAGATCGGGTCGTAGCCGAATCCGCCCTCGCCCAGAGGGGCGCGGGTCAACCGCCCCTCCATGGAACGCTCGATGGTGGTGATCCGCTCCGGTACCCCGCCGCCGGCGGGCCGGACCAGAACGGCGGCGCAGGTGAACCTCGCGGCGCGGTGCGGATCGGAGACGTCGGCCAGCTGGTTCAGGAGCAGCTGGAGGTTGGCCCCGTCGTCGCCGTGCCGGCCGCTCCAGCGCGCTGAGAAGATTCCCGGTGCTCCGCCCAGCACGTCGACGCACAGGCCCGAGTCGTCGGCCACCGCCGGCAGGCCCGTGGCTCGGGCCAGGGCGCGGGCCTTGATCAGGGCGTTGTCGGCGAAGGACAGGCCGTCCTCCACCGGCTCGGACGCCTCGAGCCGGGCGGCCGAGATGATGGAGGCGGGATCCAGCCCCGGCACGAGCGGCTCCAGGATCTGCCGCAGCTCGGCCAGCTTGCCGGCGTTGTGGGTGGCCAGGACGAGGCGGGCGCCGGACGGCACCTCGACCCGGTCCGCGACCGGGTGGGCGTCGTCGGCGTGGGAGGAGGCGCTCATGGATCAGGCTCCCGTGAGCCCGGAGGACGCTGAGGTCGCTGAGACATCGGTGGCCTCCGGGTCCGTGGAGGACACGGTGAAGGGCTCGTCGCTGGGGCCTGCCAGGGCGCGGCGCTGGATCGCGGCGAGCCGGGCGTTGCCCGCGGCGGCCAGATCAAGGAGCGTCCCCAGCTCGGAGCGGTCGAAGGGGGCGTGCTCGGCGGTGCCCTGGACCTCGATGAACCGGCCGTCCCCGGTCTGGACGACGTTCATGTCGGTCTGGACGCGTACGTCCTCCTCGTAGGGCAGATCGAGGCAGGACACGCCGTCGATGATGCCCACCGAGATGGCGGACAGGGAGTCGGACAGCACCGGCTTGCCGGGGCGGGCCTTGATCAGTCCCCGCTCGGTGCCCCAGGCGACGGCGTCGGCCAGGGCGACGTAGGCGCCGGTGATCGCCGCGGTGCGGGTACCGCCGTCGGCCTGCAGGACGTCGCAGTCCAGAGCGATCGTGTTCTCGCCCAGTGCGGCCACATCGATGATGCCGCGCAGGCTGCGGCCGATGAGGCGGGAGATCTCGTGAGTGCGGCCACCGACCTTGCCGCGCACGGACTCGCGGCTCGAGCGCTCCGACCCGGCCCGGGGGAGCATGGCGTACTCGGCGGTCACCCAGCCCTCGCCGCTGCCCTTGCGCCAGCGCGGGACGCCCTCGGTGAAGGAGGCGGCACACAGCACGCGGGTGCGTCCGAATGTCACCAGGACCGATCCCTCGGCGTGGTCGAGCCAGTGGCGGGTCACGGTCACGGGGCGGAGCTCGTCGACGGCGCGGCCGTCCTTGCGGGTGAACGGGGCAGTTGTCATGGGATCAGGCTACCCGGCGTGCACCCGGGCCCGGGGCCGGCCCGACACCTTGGGATGCCGGAGCCGAGAGATCGGAGGATGCCGGAGCTGGGAGGTAAGGCTGTGGTCCGAGGCCGTGGTCAGGCGGTAGCGTTCGTTGCGACACCTGTTCCGGCCTGGAGCCGACGGAGACACCGAGGAGAACGCCATGACCTATGTCAACATCACCGCGCTGACCTTCCCCGAGGGCGCCGAGGCCGAGATCGAGAAGCGCTTCGCCGCACGTAAGCGGGGTGTTGACGCCTCGCAGGGCTTTCAGAGCTTCGAGCTGCTGCGTCCGGTGGTCGGCGAGGACCGCTACTTCGTGGTGACCCGGTGGGACACGCGCGAGGACTACGAGCGCTGGCAGTCCGCGCGCCCCTCCGGCGGGCACGAGGATGACAAGCGCCGCGGCATGAGCGTGGAGGTCCTCGGCTTCGAGGTGGTCCAGCACGAGGAGTGAGTCGGGCCGCCGGGGATCACGTGATCGAGCTCGGGATCCGCATCTGCCGGGGGAACTCCAGACCCGTTAACATACCGATTGGTTGAAGGGTGTGGAGGAGCGCATGGGAACTGATACGGGACGAGTCCGCCAGCAGAGCGAGCAGCTGCGTACTACCGGGATGCTTGTCATTCCGGAGTCTCCCTTACGCCTGTGGGGGACGCTTCTTGGCTGCGTAGCCTTCACAGTGGTGGGCGTCGTGGTCCTTCTGATCGCGAACCAGTCGAGCTCCCCGCTCCTCTACATGCTCGCAGGTATCGCCTGCATCGGCTTCTTCGGCGTCGTCGGCATCCCGGGCACAGTGAGGAAGATCCTTCGTCGCAGCCGACTTGTGGTCACGCCTGAAGGCGTGCGTTTGGAACGGCGTACCGGTCAGTCCTACGTCGTCAACGAGTCCGCGCGCTGGACGGATATCGCCGAGTTCTTCGGGGAGGAGATCAGCCCCGGCGGTGGTGCGCGAGGGCAGTTGGTGATCGGGTACACCCTGACGCCTCTGGGACAGCAGATGCGCAGCCACGACCCCGCCACCCCTCAGCTGAGCCAGCAGGTCAACGAAATGGCGGATCGAGGGACCGTCAGAGAGGGACGCGTCTACCTCCCGGCCACCTTGGACGGAGGGAAGGAGGACCTGCTGGCCGTGCTTCAGCAGGCCCACCAGACCTACGGTCATCGAGGGCGTCCCTAGACCAACGGCTGGTGCGAGGCGATATCCCGCACGCCAGCGCCCACATGTCCTGACGGTGCCCGGATCCGAAATCTGTACGCGAGAAGGGACTCGAACCCTCACGCCCGAAGGCACCAGGACCTAAACCTGGGGCGTCTACCAATTCCGCCACTCGCGCTGTGTCGCGCCCACTCTACCGACTTCAGCCCGGATAGCGGAAAACGGTGTCATTCCGTTGCGCCGTTGCCGACATAGCCTGGGGGAGTCTACGGGCTCGGGGCCTTCGTCAGTCCACGCCGAGTGCGGCTCGCAGCCGCTTGACATGCCCTGTGGCCCGGACGTTGTACTGGGCCAGCGTCACGGTTCCGTCGGGTGCCACCACCACGGTGGAGCGGATGACGCCGGTGTAGACCTTGCCGTAGTTCTTCTTCTCGCCCCACACGCCCCAGGCCTCCATGACGGCGTGGTCGGCGTCCGACAGCAGGGGGAAGGGCAGGTCGTGGCGGCTGGAGAACCTGGCCTGCGCAGTGACAGGATCAGGGGAGATGCCGACGACGGCGTAGCCGGCCGCCTTGAGCCCCTCCAAGGAGTCCCTGAAGTCGCAGGCCTCCTTGGTGCAGCCCGGAGTGCTGGCCTTGGGATAGAAGTAGACGATGACGCCCTTGTCCGTGCTGGCACGAAGGTCGTCGAGGGTCACGGTGCGGCCGTCCTGGTCGGGCAGGGCGAACTCCGGGGCGCGGTCACCGGCGGCGAGCTGGGTCATAGGTCCTCCTCGGGCTCCTGGGCGGATGCGCTCATCCTCGCATCGCTCCCGGTACCTGCGGCAGTGGAATCGATGACTTACTTTCGTGATCTGGCGAACGCTGAGCACATCAGCCGTGCAGTCCTCATCCGATGCGGGGCCGTCTGTGGCGTGTCCCGATCAGGCGGCCCGGGAGAGCGGCTGGCGTGATGCCCTCTGCGCCGCCTCCAGGCGTTCCAGTGCCCGCTCAAGGCGTGAGGGCGAGACGGCTGCCCCTAGTGAGGCGAGCTCGGCGCGCGCGGCGGAGAGCTCGCGGTCAGCTGATTCATGGGGAGCGGTGTCGCCGGTGACGGGCTTGGCGATCAGTGCGGTGGCGGTGCGGATATCGTGTGTCATTCTGTTCCCTCAACTTCCTTCGACGTCGTCGACCCATCAGGGCCGCGCAGCGGCGCGCGCCGTGGCAGGCAGGTGCCTGAGAACCGACGTGCCGCCGCAAAGACTTCTGGTGCCGCGGCAGTCCGAAGCGGCCGCTGGCTGTGATCGCGAGAGGGAGCGGAAACCGATGAGGTGGCGACATTCCGAGTCAGTCATGCCTGCGGCGGATGTCATCTGACCGCCAACCCGCTCTCGCCGCAGTGCCTGCGGGGTCATCCCGGGCAAAGCGCGTGCCCTCGCGGTACACCGCCAGGGACTTGAACCCTGAACCCGCTGATTAAGAGTCAGCTGCTCTGCCAATTGAGCTAGCGGTGCTCGGCCTTGGTGGCCGACGTCTCCCAATCCGTTGGGATGGAAGATCCGTACACCGCCAGGGACTTGAACCCTGAACCCGCTGATTAAGAGTCAGCTGCTCTGCCAATTGAGCTAGCGGTGCTTCACCACAACGATGTCATTCGACGCGGTTCGCTGGGCGACGGAGGAATACTTTACGGATGGAGGAGGGGTCCGTCCAGCCGGAATCCGCGAAACCGGCTGTTTGTGTGGCAAGTCTCAAGGACTTGAGAGTGGGCCGGGTCCGGTGGCGGCGGGGCTGCGAGTCGTCTCGGGGGCGGTTCCGTATCGCTCAGTGCTCCGAACGGTTCTCGTCGTCCTCGATGCGGCCGGTGCGCGACCACTGGCGGTACTGCCTCAGGGTGGCGGCCTGCTCCTGGTCGAGACGGCGCCACAGGGGGAGATCGAGCTTCTTGCGATCGTGCACGCGAGTGCCGATGGTCCAGCCCGCCAGCATCACCAGGGCGATCACCGCACCTGCCCACAGGCTGCCGCGGCCCGAGCGTGCGCCGGTAAGCAGGGAAACCGTCCCTCCGAGCAGGCCCGCGAGGAGGATGGTCGCGGCGGCGACGCAGGCCATGGAGATCCAGTAGCGCTGGCCGGCGGTTCGGAGGGGCTTGCGAGGTTCGGCGCTCATCCCGGCATTGTGGCACCGCCCGTGTGATGCAGCGGCACGTGATCGACCCGACGCTCCGGTGTCCGCCTCTGCCACGCACATGCGACGAGCGGGAGCGGCGGTCTCCCGATCCTCTCCGCCGGCCTCCCGATCAGGAGGTACTTCTTCGTGTTGGTGCAGGTACGGTTCAGCGTCACACGCCTGAGGCTCTCACCGCGTTGCCACGCGCGGTAGCGTGGGCCACATGAGCGACCCGATCGTGACGCTGGCTACCTGCGCCGACTTCCCAGAGCTTGACGACGACGACCGCGGCCTGCCCGATGCCCTGCGCGCGCGTGGCATCGAGCCGCGGATCGCCGTGTGGAACGACCCCGCCGTCGACTGGGGCCAGGCAGGCACCGTCGTGCTGCGCAGCGTCCGCGACTACGCCACCAAGGGCAACTACTCCGGCTTCCTGCAGTGGGCCCGGTCAGTGCCCAGGCTGGCCAACCACCCCGACGTCGTCACCTGGAACTCGGACAAGCACTACCTCACCCGTCTGAGCGAGTGGGGTGTGTCCATGATTCCGACGACGTGGCTGGAGCCGGAGGCGGGCTACTCCAAGCACCAGGTGCACACCCGCTTCCCGGCGCACGGCGACTTCGTCGTCAAGCCGGCCGTCTCCTCGGGCGGACGCGGTACGGGGCGTTACACCGCCACCAACGCCTCCTCCCGGTCATCGGCGATCAACGACGCCATGCACCACCTGCGCCGCGGACGCACCGTCATGGTTCAGCGATACCTCGAGGAGGTCGACCGCAAGGGGGAGGTCTCGCTGGTCTACTTCAACGGGGTGCTCTCTCACGCGGTGGAGAAGGCCCCGATGCTCCACCCGTCCTTCAAGTCGACCGACCAGATCCATGAGGAGATCGTGACGGCGCGGGAGCCCAGCGAGCAGGAGTGGCTCTGGGGTGAGCGTGTGCGCAAGGCCATCCACACGCTCATCAAGGAGGTCTCCGGCCGCGACATCCAGCTCCTGTTCAACCGTGTCGACGTCGTCGGAGACGGCCAGGGCGGCTTCTACCTCATGGAGGTCTCGTTGATCGACGCGGGTCTCTACCTGGGGGCGGCGCCGGAGGCGCTGGACAACTTCGCCGACGCCATCGCCCAGCGCATCTTCTGGTGACCGGCCAGGACCGCGGCTACGTTGAGACGTCCACCTGTGATAGATAAGTGACATGCGCACGCTGCTCAACATCATCTGGGTCGTCTTCGGCGGGTTCTGGCTCTTCCTCGGCTACCTCTTCTTCGGTCTGATCGCCTGCCTGCTCATCGTCACGATCCCCGCCGGCGTCGCCTCCTTCCGCATCGCCGCCTATGTGCTGTGGCCCTTCGGACGTGAGGTGGTTCCCTCGCCCGGAGCCGGCGCCATGAGCGGGATCAGCAACATCATCTGGTTCCTGGTTGCCGGGCTCTGGCTGGCCATCGGCCACGTCACCACTGCCGCTGCGCAGGCCATCACCATCATCGGGATCCCGCTCGCGGTGGCCAACATCAAGCTCATCCCCGTCACCTGCTTCCCCTTCGGCAAGCAGATCGTCGAGACCCGCTAAGGCTTCTTCGGAGGGCAGGGGCAGCAGAGCTCCGCGTTCCCGCTCGGCCGTTCCTAGAGGCTGATCCGACGGTTGGCTCCCCAGTAGCCGGCGTAGCAGGCCGCCAGGAAGACGGCGGTGATCCCCAGGGCGGGGCGCTGCTCGGGGTCGAAGACGATGAGCAGGCAGGAGGCGGCCGATAGGCCCAGTGCGGCGATCGAGACCCACGGGTACGCGGGGGCCCGGTAGGTCAGGTCCGCGGGGCTGCGGCCCTCGGCGAGCCAGCGCCGTCGGAAGGACAGGTGGCAGGCTGAGATGACGACCCACACCAGCACGACCGCGAGCCCGGAGATGGACACGAGAACCAGGTAGACCGTGGAGGCCGCGTAGGTGGAGGTGAGCAGCGCGGCCAACCCGCCGATCATGGACAGTCCCATCGCCAGCGCCGGCACCCCGAACCGGTTGGTGTGGGCCAGGACCTTGGGCAGGGTGCCCTCATTGGCCAGTGACCACAGCATGCGGGTTGAGGCGTAGAGCCCCGAGTTCGCCGCCGACAGGATGGCGGCCAGGATGACGACGTTCATGAGGTCCCCGGCGTAGGGCACGCCGATCCTGGACAGGACCGTCACGAAGGGGCTCTCCTCGACCCCGGCCCTCTCCCAGGGGATCAGTGCCGCGATGACGACGATCGAGCCGATGAAGAAGATGGCCAGGCGGGCCAGTGTCGCGCGGATCGCCCGGGGAATGGTCTCACCCGGGTTCTCGACCTCTCCGGCCGTGATACCGATGAGCTCGGTGCCGGAGAAGGCGAAGTTCACCGCCAGGATCGTGGTGAACACAGCGCCGAAGCCGTTGGGGAACAGGCCGTCCCGATACAGGTTCGTCAGTCCCAGGACCGAGCGGTGGCCCTCGTAGGGCAGTAGGCCGACGATCGCGGCAAGGCCCAGGATGATGAACATGATGATTGCGACCACCTTGATCCCCGACAGCACCGTCTCCGCCTCGGCGAAGATCTTGACCGAGACCATGTTGAGGGCCAGGACCAGGACGATGAAGGAGGCGGCCCACACCCACACGGGGACGCTCGGGAACCAGCCGTACATGATCATGGCCGCGCCGGTGAACTCACTGCCCAGGGCCACCGTCCAGGTGAGCCAGTACAGGATGGCTGTCACGAATCCGGTGGCGGGTCCCAGGTACTGGCGGGCGTAGACGTGAAAGGCGCCGGTGAAGGGCATCGCCACACTCAGCTCACCCAGGCACACCATGACCAGGTAGACGATGACGGCGCCGATCGAGTACGCCAGCACGGTCCCCAGCGGGCCGGCCTGGTTGATCGTGTTGCCGGTGGACAGGAACAGTCCCGTGCCGATGACTCCTCCGAAGCTGATCATCATGAGGTGGCGCCGGTTCATGCGGCGTTCCAGCGCTGTGACGTGCCCCTGGGCGTCAGGGGCATCCTGCTCAGAAGGAGAGGGAGAGGTGGCCGAGACCGCTGATGCGTCGGCGCCCCCACGGGAATCTGCAACGGATGCCATAAGCGGGACGCTACCGGCAGCGCTTGTCACCATTCGCTACCGTGTCGCAATGCGAACATCCTCTGTATCCACGGTGTCCACCGTGCCCTCCGCCCGGTCCCCCCGACGGGCCTCGGCCCGGCTGTCTGATCTTCTGGCCCACGGCCCGGTCGTCCTGGACGGAGCGATGGGTACCGAGCTCGACGTCCGTGGGATCGACACCCATGGCGCGCTGTGGTCGGCGCTCGCACTCACCGCAGCGCCTGAGACCGTGCGCGCGGTCCACGCCGACTACCTGGAGGCCGGAGCCCGCGTCATCACGACCAACACCTATCAGGCCACGCTTCCGGCACTGCTCCGGGCCGGGCACGACGCCTCAGGTGCTCGAGGGGTCATCGCGGCCGGGGCCCGTCTCGCCGACGAGGCTGTCCGCCGCTTCGAGCTGGAGCATCCCGGGGCGCAGGTGCTCGTGGCCGGAGGGCTCGGCCCTTACGGCGCCTACCTGGCCGACGGGAGCGAGTACACCGGCGCCTACGACGTCGAGAGCCTTGACGTGCCGGCCTTTCGGGATGTTCACCTTCCTCGTATCGAGGCACTGGTGGGGGAGGGGATCGACCTGTTCGCCCTGGAGACCCTGCCGCGCCTGGACGAGGCCCAGGCGCTCATCGCCATGGTCACGGGCCTCGCCCCCGAGGCCGAGTGCTGGATCTCCTTCCAGGTGAGGCCCGACGGCGCCCACCTGGCCGACGGCACCCCGCTCGCCGAGGCGATCGGCTGGGCCGAGGGGGAGGAGGCGGTCGTCGCCGTCGGCATCAACTGCGTGGCTCCCGACGTTGTCGGCCGGGCCCTCCCGGTGCTGCGCGCGGCTACTACGAAGCCGCTGGTGGCCTACCCCAACTCCGGTGACCTCTACGATCCGCAGACCAAGACCTGGCGGGCAGGAGGCGGAGGAGGTGAGCTAGCGGCGCTGGCCCCCTCATGGGTCGCTTCCGGGGTCCGGCTCGTCGGCGGCTGCTGCCGTACCCGCCCGGCCCAGATCCGTGAGCTCGCCGCAGTGGTCGGCGCGTAGGGCCGCTGCGCTTCGACGTCGAGAACTCGTTGCAGCAGCACGGTGACCGTCTTGATCACAAATACTCTAGTGCTAGAGTAATGGCATGTCATCCGACGCCGACATCGTTGTCCTCTCCCTCATCACCGAGCAGCCTCGCCACGGCTATGACCTCGACCGGGTCATTGAGCGGCGCGGCTACCGCCAGTGGACCTCCCTGGCCTTCTCCTCCGTCTACTACGTCCTGAAGCGCCTGGCGGGACGGGGACTCGTCGAACCTGACGACGGCTCCACGGGGCGCCGCACCGTCTTCCGTATCACCGACGCCGGCCGGCGAGAGCTGCGTGAGGGGGCCGGTGAGCGTGTCCATACTCCGGCCCCGCCCGCCGCGGGCGTGCTCCCGGCACTGGGCGCCTATCCCCGACTCGATGACCCCGAGCTGGTGGCCGCGCTCGCACGGCGGGCCGAGGCGCTCCAGGAGGTCCTCAACCAGCTGCGCAGTCGGCGCGAGCAGGTCGATGAGGAGCATGCCCTAGCCATTCTCGACTACGAGATCCTGCGTCAGGAAGCAGATCTCGCCTGGACCCGTACCCTTCTGAGGAAAGCAGGAAGCGATGAGGACTGACATCAAGAAGGACCGCAAGGACCTGTATCTGCCAACGGCGGCCGACTTCACGGAGGTGGAGGTTCCGGCGATGACCTACCTGGCGATCGACGGGCACGGCGATCCCAATACCGCGCCCGCCTATGTCAACGCGATCCAGGCGCTGTATGCGGGCGCCTACGCGATCCGCTCCGTCCTGAAGCAACGCACCGGTGACGACTTCGTCGTCGGTCCCCTCGAGGGCCTGTGGACGAGCCCGAACAGCTCCGCCTTCGTCGCCCTCGACAAGGGCTCGTGGGACTGGACCATGATGATCCCCCTGCCCGAGGCGGTCTCGTCCCAGGACGTCGCCGAGGGACTCGCCCGGGCGGGGTGCAAGAAGCCCGGGCTTCCCATCGGGGAGCTCCGAGAACTCCGGTTTGTCGAGGGCAGGTCGCTGCAGATCCTCCACGTAGGCACCTACGATGACGAGGCCCCCACCCTGGCGCGCCTGCACGACGAGGTCATGCCAAGCCTCGGGCTCACCTGGAACGGGCCCCACCACGAGATCTACCTCAGTGACCCCAGGCGTGTGGCGCCGGAGAAGATGAGGACGGTGCTGCGGCAACCGGTCAGGCCCGAAGCCGGAGGCAGCGAGGCGGGCTAACCCTGCTGCGGGCCCACGGACAGCAGGTGGACGACCGCCCGGTTCTCGCGGTCGCACTCGGCCAGGTCCACCAGGGCCGTCAGGCGCCAGTCGTGGTCGCCGTCGGGATCCTCCAGGACCTGCGTGGCCAGCCACACCTGCCGCCCGGAGGTCTCCAGGGCCTCGCGCAGGCGCTCGCTCACCCCGGCGGCGGCCAGCGCCGTCTCATCGGGGGCCTCGTCGAGTGGTGCCAGCGCCACTGCCCGGGCCGAGGTGTCGGTGCCGATCCAGTCGTACTCGTCCCAGTAGCGCCCCAGCACCGTATCCCAGCGATCCTCGCCCCAGCCTGAGGAGGCGTCCAGGCGCCCCAGGGCCTCGACGTCGTCGCGCGCCATGAGCTCCACGCGCCGGAACATCTCCCGGCGCACCGCGACCCGGAAGGCGTGGCGGTTGCGGGTGAAGGCGACCGTCCCGTCCTCGCCCGCGCCGAAGGCCCGCTCCACCCCCGCGGAGTCGTCCGCACCGGGGCGATCACCCTCCAGCAGGCCGGCGACCTCGACCGCCCTGCCCGCCTGCGCCTGGCCGAGCGCCTCCCACTCGTCGAGCAGGGAGGAGTCGACGGCGCGCACGAGAGCCCCCAGCCAGTCGATGAGCTCAGCGGCCTCGGGCGTGCGGTGCTCCTCGGGCACCACCTGGCGCAGCGCCCGGTAGGCGTCGGTGAGGTAGCGCAGCACCACGCCCTCGCTGCGCCCCAGCTCGTAGCGGGAGATGAGGTCGGAGAAGGTCATCGCGTTCTCCACCATCTCGCGCACCACCGACTTCGGTGCCAGCTCGTGCTCGGCGATCCACGGGTTGGCCTGCTTGTACATCTCCAGGGCAGGCGTGAGCAGCTCGGCCAGGGGCTGGGGCCAGGTGACCTCCTCCAGAGCGGCCATGCGCTCCTCGTAGTCCATCCCCTCGGCCTTCATCGCGGCGATCGCCTCACCGCGCGCGGCGCGCTGCTGGGCGTAGAGCAGCGGGCGCGGGTCGTCCAGGGTCGCCTCGACGACGCTGACCACGTCGACCGTGTGCTCCGGGGCCTCCACGTTCAGCAGGTCCATGGCCGCCAGGGCGAAGGGGGCCAAGGGCTGGTTGAGGGCGAAGTCGGCCGGCAGGTCCACGGCCAGCCGGAGCCGGGGGCGCCCGTCGGCGGCCGCCTGGGCACTGGATACGTGCGTGAGGACGCCCGCCGTGCGCAGCGACAGGTAGATCTCCAGGGCTCGGCGCACGTGCCGGCGCCGTTGGGCCTCGGGTTCATGGGCGCGCTCCAGCAGGGCGGCCATCGCCGCCACCGGGTCACCGGCGCGCTCCATGAGGTTCAGCACCATGGTGGTGGTGACCTGGAACTGGCTGGTCAGGGTCTCCGGGGTCGCGTCGCGCAGCCGCTCGAAGGTCTTGTCCGTCCAGTTGACGCGCCCCTCGGGGGCCTTCTTGCGCACGATCTTGCGGCGCTTGCGCTCGTCGTCGCCGGCCTTGGCCAGGGCCTTGGCGTTCTCGATGACGTGCTCGGGGGCCTGGACGACGACGTAGCCGCGGGTGTCGAAGCCGGCGCGCCCTGCCCGCCCGGCGATCTGGTGGAACTCGCGTGCGGTGAGGTGACGTTCCTTCGAGCCGTCGAACTTCACCAGCGAGGTCATGACCACCGAGCGGATCGGCACGTTGATCCCCACCCCGAGCGTGTCCGTGCCGCAGATGACTGACAGCAGGCCCTCGCGGGCCAGGCGCTCCACAAGCCTTCGGTAGCGCGGCAGCATGCCCGCGTGGTGCACGCCGATCCCGGCGCGCAGCAGGCGCGAGAGTGTCGCCCCGAAACCCCCGCCGAAGCGGAAGTCGCCCAGGGCGCGCGCCACCTCGGCCTTGCGGGACCTGGGCACCAGGTCCACGCTGAGCAGTGAGGTGGCGCGCTCGACCGCCTCCTTCTGGGAGAAGTGGACGACGTAGACCGGGGCCTTGTCCTGCCCCACCAGACGCTGGAGCAGCTCACCGATCGGCTCGACGACGTACTCCATCTCCAGGGGGACCGGCCGGACGGCGTCGTCGACGACGGCGACCTCGCGACCCGTGCGCTCGCGCAGGTCACGCACGAAGAAGGAGACGTCGCCCAGAGTGGCCGACAGCAGCACCATCTGCGCCTGGGGCAGCTCGAGGAGGGGCACCTGCCAGGCCCAGCCGCGCTGGGGGTCGGCGTAGTAGTGGAACTCGTCCATGACGACGCAGTCCACGTCCATGTCCTCGCCCTCGCGCAGGGACTGATTGGCCAGGATCTCCGCCGTGCAGCAGATGATCGGGGCGGCGGCGTTGATGGAGGTGTCCCCGGTGACCATGCCGACGTTGTCCGCTCCGAACAAGCGCACCAGCTCGAAGAACTTCTCACTGACCAGCGCCTTGAGGGGCGCCGTGTAGTAGGAGCGGCCTCCGCGGGCCAGCGAGACGGTGTGGGCGGCCAGCGCGATCATCGACTTGCCCGAGCCGGTCGGGGTCGCGGCGATGACGTGGCGGCCCTCAAGGATCTCGGACAGGGCCTCGTCCTGGTGCGGGTAGAGCGGACGGCCGGTTGTCTCCGCCCATTCGGAGAAGGCCAGGTAGACCTCCTCGGGCTCGGGGACGCGCTCGGGGTCATCAGCCGGGATGAGGGCGTCGAGCATCGCGTTGAGGGCCGGAGCGGTCTGGGTGGTCACCGCGCCATCGTCTCATGAGGGTGAGTGGCTGGCCTGTGGCATGCTAGGAAACCTGCCTTCCGCTCAGTTACCGCCAAGGAGAATGATGGACCCGAGAGCCCGCATCGAGGCCTTTATCGCTGATTACGCCGCCGCCCACGCCGAGGTCAAACCGCTCTTTGACAACAGGGAGAAGGGGGCGCCACATGATGGTTTCGATGCCTGGAGTGAGAAGCTACGTGAGATCGACGTCGCGCACAGGAATGGCGAGTTCTACCGCCAGTACGCCCTCAGCTTTGGTAGTTCTCCTGACTTCAGCCCGGATACTGTTGAGATCGAGAAGATCGAGGTCTACGGCAACATGACGAGGGCGAGGCTCAAACGAGACTCCCGCGCCTATGGACACCCCATCATTGAGATGATGCTGGTTCGTATCGGCGATGACTGGCGGATCGACACCATTGACGAGTACGACGAGGAGCCGGGCTCCCCACTGGTGGACAAGGACGTGCTCGAGGCATGGAAAATCGCTGCCGACAAGACGGAGCCCATGGAGGCGCAGCACAAGGAGGACATGCCCGACCCCGCGGCCGTGTTCGCCGCCTCCTGGGCCTGTGAGGCGCTCAGCGAGGACTACGTCGAGGACGTCCTCGCTGACAGTACGCAGTGGCAGGAGGGAGTCGAAGAGGAGGACGATCCGGAGGTCTTCGCCTCGCTGCGCGCCCGGGCCGTTGCCGAGGTGTATCGCAACGCCGAGGTCGGGCCGGTCGAGGTCCGGGAGATCGGGCAGTTCCCGCACGGCAGCTACCTGGCGGCGGGGGACCCTTACGGAGAGATGTGCCTGGTAGCCCTCAGGATCGATCCCGGAGTGACCCGGGCGCAGGCACTGCTCGGCACGTTCGAGGAGGGGGAGTTCGTCGCCGCGTTGCGCGTCATCCTCACGGACCGTGAGCCGGTGCAATGGAAGCACGCGACCGTCATGACGAAGCACGTGCGCTCCATGGACGTCCATCCCTGGGATGAGCTGGACACCAGGTCGGGTAACGGATGCATTGCCGATGCCGAGGCCTTCTTCGGGATGACCCACCGGCAGCACTCACGGGTGGAACGGCAGGTGGACCAGACGTTCCTCATGGATCCGGGATCCGGTCCCATCGGTGCCTCGACGTACTCCGGCCGCCAGTACGGCGCCGCCCAGGCCTACTGGGGACTCGACGAGGACGGCCGGCCCGTCCAGCTGGTCGTCGATCACCAGGATCTTTGGGCGCCGGCCGATCCACCGGCAAACCTGCCCCAGTCCTGAAGGATGCCGCTGCTACCCAGGCCTCGTCGTTGCCCTTCCGGGTGCCAACGGTGACGGCAGTCGCCGTCGTCGGAAGACCGCGCCGCGTCCTAAGCAGCGACCGTGCTATGTCCCGCGCGCCGATTCGTGAGACCATGCGGGCCGTCCCCACCTGCGACACCGTGAAAGGCCGAATCTCCCATGGATGCCCTAGCCGCTCAGCTTGAGGCGGTCTCGGACTGGATCACGCTCCACATCACCATGTGGGTGCTCGTCGGTACCGGGATCCTGATGACCGTCCGCACCGGCGCCGTCCAGCTGCGCCGCCTGCCGGACATGTTCCGCCAGGTGGTCGGATCACGCTCCGGTGCACAGGGAGGAATCTCCTCCTTCCAGGCCTTCACGATCTCTCTGGCCGCCCGCGTGGGCATCGGCAACGTCTTCGGCGTGGCCGCCGCCCTCATCCTGGGCGGGCCCGGCGCCATCTTCTGGATGTGGGTCGTGGCCCTGGTCGGCATGGCCACCGCCTTCTTCGAGGCCACCCTGGCCCAGATGTTCAAGGTCCGCCACGCCGACGGCTCCTTCCGCGGCGGACCCGCCTACTACATGGCCAGGGGGCTGCGCAGCCGTCCCCTGGGAGTGCTCTTCGCCTGCCTGACGATCTTCACCTGCGGCTTCTCCATCATCATGGTCCAGTCCAACGCCGTCGCCGGCGTCATCGGCCCGGGCTCCCCGCTGAACCTGAGCCCGTCCGTCGCCGCCGCGGTGCTCGTGGGGCTCTCGGCGCTGGTGATCCTCGGAGGCGTGCGCCGGGTCGCCCGCGTCACCGAGTGGATGGCTCCCGTCATGGCCCTGGTCTACGTGGTCATGGCCGTGGTCATCGTCGCCCTCCACATCACCCAGCTCCCGGGTGTCTTGGCCACCATCGTGTCCTCGGCCTTCGGCCCCTACCCCTTCGCCGGAGGAGTCACCGGCGGCATCATCGCGGCCCTGACCAACGGCACCCGCCGCGGGCTGTTCTCCAATGAGGCCGGTCAGGGCACCGCGCCCTTCGCCGCCGCCACCGCGACCGTGGCCCACCCCGTCCAGCAGGGGCTCATCCAGTCCCTGGGCGTGTTCGTCGACACCATCGTGGTGTGCACCGCGACCGCCTTCATCATCCTGGTCTCCGGCGTCTACAGCCCCGCCCTGGTGGAGGCCGGCACCCTGACCCCCGATGCCGCGGGCACCCTCACCTCCGACGCCGTCGCCGCCACCCTCGGCAGCTGGACGGCCGTGCCCATGGCCATCGTCATCTTCGTCCTGGCCTTCTCCTCCATCATCGCCGCCGCCACCTACTCGGAGGTCTCCATGACCTTCATCTCCGAGCGGCCCGTGTGGCGGTGGCTGCCCCGCCTGGTCTCGGTGGCCTCCACCGGCCTGGGAGCCCTCGCCACCCTGACCGTCGTGTGGAACACCGTCGACATCACCATGGCCGTCATGACCCTGACCAACCTGGTCGCCCTCATCTGGCTCGCCCGCTGGGGTGTGGGCGCCCTCAGGGACTGGGACGCCCAGCGCGCACAGGGACGGGCCGTCCCCGTCTTCAATGGTGTCGGCAACCCGTACCTGCCCGGAGACCTCCCCGGCGACGTCTGGGGCGGCGAGCGTCCCCAGACCACCGAGCCGGACGAGCAGGATGAGACTGCCGACGCCGTTCCCGCAGCCACCCCGGCCAGCAGCCAACCCGCCGCCTCGACAGGAGCCGACGCATGAACCTCACCAGTATCGAGAACCTGCTCAACTCCGTCGACGACTTCTTCTACACCTATCTCCTCGCAGCCCTCCTCATCCTCGCCGGCATCTACCTGACCGTACGCACCTTCGGGGTGCAGCTGCGCCACTTCGGCACGATGCTCAACTCGCTGTCCGGGTCGCGCTCCGGCGCCCAGGGAGGCATCTCCTCCTTCCAGGCCTTCGCCGTGGGACTGGCCGCGCGCGTCGGCATCGGCAACATCGCCGGAGTCGCCCTGGCGATCGTGGCCGGCGGCCCCGGCGCCCTGTTCTGGATGTGGGTTGTCGCGCTCATCGGCATGGCCACCAGCTTCGTGGAGTCCACGCTCGCACAGATCTTCAAGGAGCGCGGCCGTGACTTCACCTTCCGCGGGGGCCCGGCCTACTACATCAAGAACGGGCTGGGATCGGCCCTGTGGGGCAAGGTCTTCGCCGCCCTGTGCATCGTCTCGGTGGGTGTCACAGTGGTCATGGTGCAGACGAATTCGCTGGCCGAGGTCATCACCGCCACCGTTCCCAGCCTCTCGGGCTGGATGGTCGGGGTCTTCCTCGTCCTGCTGACGGCCCCCGTGGTCCTGGGGGGAGTGCGCCTGGTGGCCCGTGTCGCGGAGTGGCTGTCCCCGATCATGGCCCTGGCCTACGTGATCGTCGCCCTGGTCGTCATCGTCCTCAACGTGGGCCGGCTCCCCGAGGTCCTCATGAGCATTGTCGAAGGGGCCTTCGGCCTCAACGAGGCCCTCTTCGGCACGGCGGGCGGAGTTCTCGCCGCGCTGCTCAACGGAGTGCGCCGCGGCCTGTTCTCCAACGAGGCCGGCCTGGGCACCGTCCCCAACGCCGCCGGTACCGCCACCGTCGCCCATCCCGTGCGCCAGGGGCTCATCCAGTCCTTCGGGGTCTTCGTCGACACGATCCTCGTGTGCACGGCCACCGGACTGCTCATCCTGCTGGCCACCGACACCTACCGCCCCGGCGACGACTCCCTGGTCGGGGCGATCCTCACCCAGCAGGCCGTCGTCGAGCACCTGGGGACCTGGACCACCTGGCCCATGGTGGTGCTCATCTTCGTCCTGGTCTTCTCCACGGTGCTGGGCTGCTACTCCTACGCCCAGGTCAACGTCAACTTCCTGGGCGGGGAGCGCCGGGCCGAGCAGGTCTTCGGGATCATCCTGACCGCCGCGGCCTTCGGCGGCACGGTCCTGACCCTGCCCGTCGTGTGGGCCCTGTCCGACATCGCCCTGGGGCTGCTGGGCGTGCTCAACCTCGTCGTCATCATCCGCCTGGCCCCCTGGGTCATCGGGGCGCTGCGAGACTTCGAGGCCCAGCGCGCCCAGGACATCACCGAGCCGACCTTCGTCGGCCACGGCAACACCCTCCTGCCCGGAGACGTGGTCCCCGGTGTCTGGGAGCCCGACGACGCAGCAAGGCGGGGCTGATCACGATGTCACCGATGACGCACACCTCATGGGCCGAGCAGATCGACGCCGCCCTGTCCTCCACCTCCGACCTGCTCTACTCCTGGGTCCTCATGTGGCTCCTGGTCGGCGCCGGCATCTTCTTCACCGTCAGGACCCGGGGCGTCCAGCTGCGGCACGCCGGTGCGATCGCCGCCTCGGTGTCGGGATCCCGCGACGGGCGCCACGGCGGGATCACCTCCTTCCAGGCCTTCGCCGTCGGGCTGGCCTGCCGGGTGGGAACCGGCAACATCGTCGGGGTCGCGCTGGCACTCATCATGGGCGGGCCAGGCGCCGTGCTGTGGATGTGGCTCGTCGCGATCCTGGGAACCGCCACCGCCTTCAGTGAGGCGACGCTCGCCCAGCTGTTCAAGGTGCGCCGCGCGGACGGCACCTTCCGCGGCGGACCCGCCTACTACATCTCGCGCGGACTTCGGCTGCCGATCCTGGGCGGGGTGTTCGCCGTCGTCTTCCTCATCGCCAACGGCCTGGTCATGCCCATGGTGCAGGCCAACGCCATCACCGCCTCCCTCCAGGGCGCCGGCGGCCTGTCACCGAGCCTGGGGGCCGTCCTCGTCGTGGCACTGACCGCGCCGGTTCTCCTGGGGGGCCTGCGTGCCATGGCCCGAGTGGCCGAGTACCTGGCCCCGCTCATGGCCCTGGCCTACCTGGTTCTGGTGCTGGCCATCCTCATCACTCACCCGCTCCAGGCCTGGGAGGCGCTGCGTTCCGTCGTCGAAGGCGCCTTCGGCCTGCGCCAGGGACTGGGGGGCCTTGCCGGGGGCGTGACCGCCGCACTGCTCAACGGTGTGCGCCGTGGCCTGTTCTCCAACGAGGCGGGGCTGGGAGGAGCGGCCTGCGCCGCAGGATCGGCCACCGTGAGGCACCCCGTCCAGCAGGGATTCATCCAGGCCTTCGGAGTCGTGGTGGACACCCTGTTCGTGTGCACCGCGACGGCGCTCGCGATCCTGGTCGCCGGCGCGGACGTCTTCCAGCCCGGGACGACCGGTAAGGACACCGCGGGAACCCTGACCCAGGACGCCATCGCCCACCTCGTGGGGGAGTGGAGCCGCTGGCCCATGGCGCTGCTCGTCGTCGTCCTGGCCTACACCACCATCATCGGGGCCTTCTCCTACGCCCAGGTCTGCCTGGATTACCTCACCGACCGCCCCTGGGTCTCCCGAGCGCTCCAGACCGGCGCCGTCATCTGCGCCGGCATCGGGAGCGTGCAGCAGCTGACCACGGTGTGGACGCTGGCGGACGTGCTCCTGGGCGTCGGTGCCATCATCAACCTCGTCGCACTCGTGCTGCTGAGCCGATGGGTCGTCGGCGCCTTGAGGGACTGGGAGGCGCTACGAGACTCCTCCACCTCGGACGGGAACCACCCGGCCTTCCAGGGGGACTCCGACTACCTCCCAGCCGCTCTGCCCGCAGGTGCCTGGGAGGAACCGATCGCCTCCTAGAATCGCGGCGTCGCAGCAGCCCGCAGTGCCCCGCCTGCCCACGGCAACATCGGCACGAGGCTGTCACCGAATCGAAACACTGTTTCCGTAGCCTTCGAGTACGACGGCGCCTCTCCGTTCGCAAACGGGGTGTGAGGGTGAAGCCTGTCCCTGGCATTGACCAGGCACTGACCAGGCACTGACCTTTCGCACCGCTCCTCGCCCGCGTCGTCATCCCGCCCCAATGGAGGTTCTCACGTGCAACCGGTTCTGGCTTCCCTGAACAGCGCCGCATCAGGCAACAGCTGGTCCGACTCCTTGGAGTCGTTCTTCACTGAAGGCGCGGACATCCTGGACAAGGCTTCCGGACACCTGTTCCTCTACCTGCTCGCCTGGCTGCTCGTTATCGGCGGTCTCTACTTCACCGTGCGGACCGGTTTCGTCCAGTTGCGCCTCTTCCCCTACATGGTGAGGGCGATCACCTCCTCCCGTGGCGGCAACGAGGGCGGGATCTCCTCCTTCCAGGCCTTCGCCGTCGGCCTGGCCTCCCGGGTCGGCACCGGAAACATCGTGGGCGTGGCCATCGCCATCACCATGGGCGGTCCCGGCGCCGTGTTCTGGATGTGGATCGTGGCACTGGTGGGCATGGCCACCGGCTTCATCGAGGCCACCCTCGCCCAGATGTACAAGGTCACCCACCCCGACGGCTCCTTCCGCGGCGGTCCGGCCTACTACATTCAGCGCGGACTGGGCTCCAAGCCCGCGGCCCGCGTCTTCGCCGTCGTCATCACCTTCGTCTTCGGCTTCGCCTACGAGGCCACCCAGGCCAACACCATCGCGGCGACCTTCGAGAGCACCTTCCACATCGAGCCGTGGATGACCGCCGTCGGTCTGGTGGTCATCACCACGCCGATCATCTTCAAGGGAATCAAGTCGGTCGCCGTCGTCTCGGAGTGGCTCGTTCCGGTCATGACCGTGGTCTACGCACTCATCGCCCTGGTCATCCTGGTGCTGCACGCCGGCGCGATCCCGGGAGCCATCATCTCCATCTTCGAGGGGGCCCTCGGGCTCGACCAGGCCTTCGCCGGGACCGCCGGCGGACTCTTCGCCGCCGCCCTCAACGGCGTCAAGCGCGGCCTGTTCTCCAACGAGGCCGGTGAGGGATCAGTTCCCAACATCGCCGCCACGGCCACCGTCTCCCACCCCGTGCAGCAGGGCTTCGTGCAGTCCCTGGGCGTGTTCGTCGACACGATCGTGGTGTGCACCGTCACCGCCCTCATCGTCCTGCTCTCCGGGGTCTACGATCCGCTGGCCGCCCAGGCTGACCCGGATACGGCGAATGCCGCTGCCAACACCCTGACCTCCGCCTCCGTCACCCACGTGCTCGGCGGCTGGGTGCAGTACCTCATGGCGATCATCATCTTCGTCTTCGCCTACTCCTCCCTCCTGGGCAACTACACCTACGCCCAGGTCAACATGGACTTCCTCCAGGGCAGGCAGCGCAAGCACTACGCCCTGCGGGCCATGATCATCGTGGCCACCGCCGTCGGCTCCCTGTCCACCCTCACCTTCGTGTGGAACCTCTCCGACCTGGTCATGGGGGCGATGACCGTCATCAACATGGTCTCCATCCTCCTGCTGGGGGGCTGGGCCTTCGGCGCCCTGCGCGACTGGGAGGCCCAGCGTCGAGCCGTCGAGGCCGGGGAGAAGGAGGAGATCCGCTTCATCGCCACCGACAACCCCCATCTCCCCGGCAAGCTCCCCGGAGAGATCTGGGCCGCTGACGGTCCCGCCCACGCCTCCATCATGGAGCGTCGTGCCGCACTGGAAGAGGCCTCGGGCAGCTGACTCAGGGGCGTTAGGCTGACGCCCATGAAGATCGCACGATTCTCCACCGGCGACGAGCCCCGCTACGGCATCGTCCAGGGGCTGCCCGACGGCGAGGTCGCCTCGGGAGAGTCCGAGGGGCACCTCCTGGTCCTCAGAGGAGACCCCCTCTACTCCCTGCCCGAGGCCACGGGAGAGGTTGTTGAGCTGCAGGAGGCCCGGCTCCTGTCGCCCGTCATTCCACGCTCCAAGGTCGTGGGCGTCGGGAACAACTACGCCGACCACGTCGCCGAGATGGGGGAGAAGAAACCCGGACCGGACCCGGTCGTCTTCCTCAAGCCCAACACCTCCGTCATCGGCCCGGACGCCCCGATCGTTCTTCCCCCCTGGAGCGACGAGGTCCACTACGAGGCCGAGCTGGCCGTCGTCATCAAGACCCTGGCCAAGGACGTCCCCATCGACCACGCCGACGACGTCATCCTGGGCTACACGGTCGCCAACGACGTCTCGGCCCGTGACCGCCAGCGGGTCGAACCGCAGTGGGTACGGGCCAAGGCCTTCGACACCTCCTGTCCACTGGGGCCGTGGATCGAGGTTCCCGAGCCCGGCCGCGCGCCTGTCTTCTCGCCCGACGACGCCGTGGTGCGAGCCCGGGTCGATGGTCGCCTCGTCCAGGAGGGCCGCACTGCGGACATGCTCCGCACGATCCCAGAGCTGGTCTCCTACGTCTCGACGATCTTCACCCTGCTGCCCGGCGACGTCATCCTCACCGGCACACCGGCGGGAGTCGGTGAGATCCGGGCCGGTCAGCGCGTCGAGGTCGAGGTCGAGGGAATCGGCTCCTTCTCCAACCCGGTGGTGCGCCGCTGAGTCGACGGCCTCGGCTCCGGGGAGCTCCCGAGATCAGGACGCTCGTGGACGAAGGCGGCGAACCGCGTCACCGATGCGATGCATCGTCTCCTCCTCGATCCGCCGGCCCGTGGCCAGGTTGAGGCGGCAGAAGCCCGACCAGGCGGCCCCGAAGGTCACGCCCTCATTCATCGCGACACCGGCCTCCTTGCGGAAGAAACGCGCCGGCTGCTCCAGACCCAGGTCTCGACAGTCCAGCCAGGCCAGGTAGGTCGCCTCCGGGAGGGTCGGCTCCACCCCCTCGATGCCGCCCAGGGCCTCGCCCACCACGTCCCGGTTGGCGCGGATGTAGGCGCGGACCTCGTCCAGCCAGTCCCGCCCGTCGCGCAGCGCCGCGATCGTCGCCAGGGCCCCGACGACGGACGCCTCGGCCTTGAGATGAGAGCTGGCGGCGTCGGCGTCCCACTGCTGACGGGCTCGGCCCGAGGCGATGAGCTGGGCGCACTTCAGGCCGGGGATGTTCCAGCCCTTGGACGCGGCCGTCGCCGTGAAGGTCAGGTCCGGGTCCGAGCCCGGACGGGTGGCGTAAGGGACATGGGTCGATCCTTCGTCGAGCACCAGCGGAGCGTGGATCTCGTCGGCGAAGACCGGTACGCCGTAGGACGAGGACAAGGCTGCGACGGCGTCGAGCTCGGCGGTAGTGAGCACCCGTCCCACCGGGTTCCACGGGTTGCACAGGACGAGCAGTCCTGCGCCCGCCGCCATGGCTGACTCGATGCGGCCAAGATCCAGCTCCCAGTGTGTCGGGCCCTCCGCCGTTCCAGGCGTCAGGGAGGGGACCTCGATGCACTCGCGACCGTTGCGGCCGGGAATCTCCAGGAAGGGCATGTAGGCCGGGGTGGGAACGATGACGGATGAGCCTTCACGGGTGTGAGAGGTGATGACCGCGCTCAGCGACGAGAGCACATCGGGCAGCAGGCTCACCTGCTCGGTCCCCACCTGCCAGTCGAAGGTCTCTCGCTGGTAGCGGGCCGTCTCCTCACGCGCCGCCTCACTGACCGAGGGAGGCATATAACCCAGGAGACCATCATGCATCGCCTGACGAATCGCCGCCTCCACCGCTGGGGCGGTCCCCAGATCCATCTCCGCCACCCATGCCCCGATGACGTCGCCGGGGTACTGGGACCACTTCAGTGACCCGCGTTCGCGCATCTGCTGCGGAGTCAGGGAGTCGAAAACCTGGACCAGGGAGCTGGAGCCACTGGCATCTGAGACAACCATGGGTGGGATTCTAAGGGTGCTGCCAGAGAATCCCACCCATGAGCCCCGCCCGTGCAGAGGCGTGTGAGTACTCCTCGGCCCACTGGGAGCCGATGGTTCCTCAGGTGTCCTTGGATGACCTGCCCGAGTCCTTCTTGTCGCTCTTGTCGCTGGGGGCGGTGGACTTAGCGTCGTCGGATCCGCTCTTCTTGTCGTCGCTCTTCCCTCCCTTGCCGGAGTCGCCGGACTCGCCCTCATCCATGTCGGCCGGGCCGGGATGACTGATCGGGGTGGCCTTCAGCAGCGTGGCCATCTCGCTTGACGAGTAGGCGTCGACGGGGCAGGCGTACATGGCTTGGAGCATGACCGGCACGCCCGTCGTAGCGAAGACCCGTACGAACCGGGTGAGCTTGTAGTCCTGATGGTCCGCGCCGGTGTAGGTGAAATCCAGTCGTCTGGTCTCGATGGCGTTGCCGTCAGTGTCCTTGACCAGAGTGAAGTCGTCCTGGGTGGGCTCGAAGGTGACGTTGGTGAAGTCCGAGGACTTCTGGTAGGCGTCGATCACCGCCTCCGACTGGTAGTCCGACTCGGTGCGGTCGCTCTTCGAGCTCTGGTCGTAGAGGTTCTGTGTCGCGGTGAACACGCAACCGTTCTGCTTATCCATCTTGTTCTTGCCGTCGGTGTCGTAGACAGTCACCTCCCAGCCCGGTTGGGACTGCGGGAACTCCCATGAGGGGGCCCAGTCGACGTTGCTGTTCTTACCGGCGTCGGAGGCCTTGTCCGATGGCTGTGAGCTCTTGTCGGCTGATGGGCCGGATGTCGAGGCGCCGGCGGAGGCACTGGAACGAGATGAGGGGGATGGGCCGGATTCGTCCTGGCATGCGGCGAGCGCCGGGATAGACAGGGCGACGCTGAGCCCTACCAGAAGGGGGAGTCTGAGAGCCGAGCGACGGCGACGGCCGGGAAGTGATGAGGAGCGTCGGGGCAGGGACATGAAAGTTCCTCCATCGTCGTTACGTACTGAACACAGGCCGTCGCAATGATCTGACGGTCTCATGAAGATCACGGTAATCGTCACCACGTTGTGCGGCCATGGGGAGAGTGTCCCGTCGGGATACGCTTGTCCCCATCATGGCTGAACTCAGTGACCACACTTCCCCGCCCCGTTCCGCATCCTCCATTGCGGCCGACATTCCGGCGCAGGGCTCATCGTCCGTCCGCGTGCGCTTCTGCCCCTCGCCCACGGGAACCCCTCATGTGGGCATGGTGCGCACCTGCCTGTTCAACTGGGCCTACGCCCGCCACACCGGGGGCACCTTCGTCTTCCGCATCGAGGACACCGACGCCGCCCGCGACTCCGAGGAGTCCTTCGACGCCATCCTGGACTCCCTGACCTGGCTGGGCCTGGACTGGGACGAGGGCGTGGGTAAGGGCGGACCTCACGAGCCCTACCGTCAGTCCCAGCGCATGGACCTGTACAAGCAGGTGGCAGCCGAGCTGCTGGAGGCGGGCTACCTGTACGAGTCCTTCTCCACCCCCGAGGAGATCGAGGCCCGTCACCGCGAGCGCGGCGAGGACCCCAAGCTCGGTTACGACGGCTTCGACCGTAACCTGACCCAGGAGCAGAAGGAGGCCTTCCGTGCGCAGGGACGCCTGCCCGTCCTGCGGATGCGGATGCCGGACGAGGACATCACCTTCACCGACCTGGTCCGTGGCCCCATCACCTTCAAGGCGGGCAGTGTGCCGGACTACGTCGTCGTACGCGCGGGAGGGGAGCCTCTCTACACGCTGGTCAACCCCGTCGACGACGCTGCCATGGGCATCACCCATGTCCTGCGCGGCGAGGACCTGCTGTCCTCCACGCCCCGGCAGGTGGTGCTCTACCGGGCTCTCATGGACATCGGTCGGGCCCAGGTGATGCCCGAGTTCGGGCACCTGCCCTACGTCATGGGGGAGGGGAACCGGAAGCTGTCCAAGCGCGATCCTCAGTCCAACCTCCTCATCCACCGTTACCGCGGCATGATTCCCGAGGGGCTCCTCAACTACCTGGCCCTGCTGGGATGGTCGCTCAGCGCCGACCGCGACGTCTTCTCCGCCGTAGAGATGATCGAGGCCTTCGACATCCATGACGTCAACCCCAACCCGGCCCGCTTCGACCCCAAGAAGTGCGAGGCCATCAATGCCGAGCAGGTGCGAGCGCTGGAGGCGGAGGACTTCCGTGACCGGTTGGTGCCCTACCTCGCCGACGCCTACCCCGACCCGACCGGTGAGGTCGCACAGGTGCCGCTGGTCTCAGCGGACTCGTTCGACGAGCTCTCCGGGCGTGAGCAGGAGATCCTGAACGCCGCGGCGCCTCTCATCCAGACCCGGATCCAGCTGCTGCGCGAGTGCCGTGACATGCTCGGATTCCTCTTCGTGTCCGACGACGACCTCACCATCGACGACAAGGCTCAGGCCAAGCTCAAGGCCTCGGCGGGCGATGTGCTGGATGCCGGCATCCGAGCCCTGGAGGGGCTCAGTACCGAGCTGTGGGACAAGGACCATCTGGAGCAGGCGCTCAAGGCAGCGATCGTCGAGGGCCGGGGCATGCCCGACGGCGAGGGCATCAAACCGCGGCTGGCCTACGGTCCGCTGCGCGTCGCGGTCACCGGTCGACAGGTCTCCCCGCCCCTGTTCGAGTCCATGGAGATCCTGGGCGCCGACTCGACCCTCACCAGGCTGCGGTCCCTGAGAACCCGGCTCGGGTGACCGCTGTCGCTTGAAGCCACTGGTGGGGTCGGGAACAGCGTGTTCCCGACCCCACCGGTTCTTGAGTCCAGACTCTCGCGAGCCTCCCGAGCAGAGTGCTCGGCCGGCCCCAGGGGCGATCACATGGGACCGGCGTCGATTCCCTGAAGTCGGATACCTGACAGGATCGTGTGCCACTGATCCAACCCGATGAGAGAGCCCTGCGGACACAGCAGCATGACCTCCATCTCGAATCCGGCGTCGCCCACACGCCTGTCGAAACGGTAGCCGTCCATAGGGGTGTTGGGGGCGTCTGCGAAGTTCGCGGTGACGGAGAAGGTCTCCTCGTAGCCCGGGAAGGTTCCGTTGTCGTCGCGGACAGCCTCGATCGCGGTGGGGCCCTGCGTTGTCTGGTACCCGGAGAAGATCGTCTGCTGACTTCTCAGGGCTGCTTGAGACTGAACGTCGTCACCGACTCCTCTGAGAGTGTAGTACCTCTCCTCGGCTTCGCTGGAGATGAAACCGAAGCAGGCTGCATTATCGTTGACCGTGTAGCCGTCGATAGTTCCGTTGGGGCCGGCCGAGTCCTTCTTGATGCGTCCGTCGTCATGCGTCCACACCGAGGTGTCCTCGCTGGTGATCGTGACACTCGGGGCGCTCCAGGCCGTCGCTGAGGCGGATGCCGATGGTGTGGCCGACGTGGAGGGGGAGGGCTTGGCGGAGGGGGTCTGCGAGCTGTCATCCGAGCTGCCTGCGGAGGCTCTGACGGGTTCGACGGTGAGCTGGCCCTTGTGGGCGGGGCCGCAGGCGCTCAGCGTCAGACCGGCGGTCAGGCACAGGCCGAGAGCAAGGCAGCGAGTCGTGTGGGAACTGCGACCGGCGTGGTTGCGGTGAGAGGGTGAGTAAAGCGGCATGAGGCTTCCATGAGGTTGTTGATCGGAGTGGAGACGGACAGGGGAGAGCCGCCGATCCAGGGGGGCTCGACGGCTTCCAGCTTCCTCACGCCATGGCTCCGGCGTCAAGGCCGCTGACTCGCGTTCCGCTCAGTATGTCGTGCCACGTCTGAAGGCTGGGAAGGCCTTGCGGAGAGCACTGCAGGATGACGTCGAGAGTGGCCCCCTGCTCTCCAACCTGTCTGAAGAAGCGATACCCAGAGACTTCTTCGTTGTTGCCGGAGGCGAAGGTGATTGTGCCGGTGTAGGTGACCTCGTAACCCGCGAGCGTGCCACTGTCGTCAGGCATGACGTCGACGACGGTCGGCCCCGATGTCACCGTGTAGGCGGGGTACTTCGCAGACTGCTCCTGCACCTTGGACGAGGAGGCGGCGTCGTCCCCCGATGTACTCCTGCTGCTGTACGTATCCTGGGAGGACTGGTATCGGAGGATGCCCTGGCAGGTCCGGTCATTGAAGAGGTATCCCCGGTTGATGAGGAAAGAGGTCTCCAACGGGAGGCTGAGGATGTTGTCGTCCTGCTGCCAGATATCGGTTCTCTCGTTGGTGATCGTGACACTTGGCATCGTCCATGCTGAGGCGGAGGGGGTGGTGGATGCCGATGGTGTGGCCGACGTGGAGGGGGAGGGCTTGGCGGAGGGGGTCTGCGAGCTGTCATCCGAGCTGCCTGCGGAGGCTCTGACGGGTTCGACGGTGAGCTGGCCCTTGTGGGCGGGGCCGCAGGCGCTCAGCGCCAGACCGGCGGTCAGGCACAGGCCGAGAGCAAGGCAGCGAGTCGTGTGAGAGCTGCGACCGGCGTGGTTGCGGTGCAGTAGACGGGTGCGCATGCGGCCTCCCGAAGGGTCATGGGGTGAGCAGGAACTTGTGCGAGTCTAAGGGATGTCTCCGCTGACGCGCTCGGTTGTGGGTGGGAGTACGGGGAAGGCGGAAGGGCATGGCGGCCCGCATGCTATGGGGTGTCTATGGGGCGCCCGGGGCGGTTCGACGGCCTGAGCTGAGGGTGTCGTGCGGAAGGGAGCCCATCGCGTCCGGCGTGTGTCTGTAGTCACCTCGTGATGATTTGGTGGGACTGGGGCGGGCGTGTAGATTACTGCCCGCTGCCTCGGACGCGAGCCGTTCGAGGTGAGGCCCCTTGGGGTATGGTGTAATTGGCAACACGACTGATTCTGGTTCAGTTATTCTAGGTTCGAGTCCTGGTACCCCAGCGGATCTCCTGATCTACAGCCCCCATCGTTTAGTGGCCTAGGACACCGCCCTCTCACGGCGGCGGCGCCGGTTCGAATCCGGCTGGGGGTACGAGGGTCTGGTCATCGTTCTCGATGGCTGGACTGTCATGGCCCCCATCGTTTAGTGGCCTAGGACACCGCCCTCTCACGGCGGCGGCGCCGGTTCGAATCCGGCTGGGGGTACGGATCAGCCAAGGTCTTCCGACCTGAGCCATCCACAATCACATAGCGGGCCCCCATCGTTTAGTGGCCTAGGACACCGCCCTCTCACGGCGGCGGCGCCGGTTCGAATCCGGCTGGGGGTACGGGAGATTAAGGGTCCGCACCACCGGAGGGTGGTGCGGACCCTTATGGTCACGCCTGTGAAGAGGGTCTACGTCAGCTCGCCCTGATGCTCTGAGGGGGAGGAAAGCAGGTCGCTGCCCGTGGTGATGGCGAGTCCTCGCTCCTGCAGGGAGAGCAGGGCGTCCTCCAGTGCGGAGAACAACGCCTCAGAAGGTTGTGTGCGGCCGTCGTGACACAGCACCACCGACCCGGCGCCGGCCACGTCCTTGACGGCGGCGGCCGCTGATGCGGAGGGAGAGTGGACGCTCCACAGCAGCACGTCCAGCTTCTGCTGGGAGGCCACCATCATGGCCGGTGCGTCAACCCGGCCGTAAGGAGGACGCCACAGGCGCGGAGACGGGGCCCCTGCTGCTGTGATCGCCTCGCAGGTCCTGCTCACCGAGCGGGTCAGCTCTGAGAAGTCCACGCCATAGACGTCCGTGTGCACCCAGTTGTGGACGGCTACTTCGTGCCCCTCGGCCACTTCCCGGGCAATCAGCTCGGGATGCTCCTGCGCTGCGGATCCGAGAACAAAGAAGGTGGCTCGTACCTGCAACCTCGCCAGCATGTCGAGCACGCGCGGAGTCCAGCGAGGGTCCGGCCCGTCGTCGAAGGTCAGAGCCAGCTTTCCCGACTCCCCACTCGTCTGGAAAACCGTCCGTGCGCCAAGGGCCCGGCCGGGGCCCGAGGGGCGCGGAGCGGTCCGTGCGGTGGGGGACAGGTGGGTGTCCCACCATCGGGACGCTCCTGCTCCGGCGCCTGCGCCCAGAAGGCCGGTGGCCGTCGCCAGTGCTGTCACCCCAAGGAGGCGCCGTCGGCCTCTCATCCGGTCGCTCGCAGTGCTGCGTGAGGGCTGAGGGGCGTCTGCGGGGTGTGCGGCGTCCTGAGCCGCATCTCCGATGTCCCCCGCGGCTCTCCCGCTCTCGATCGTCACCGGCACATCGTAACGAGTCTGACAGCATCCGGAATGCCTCGTTGGAATGATGCGAGACTGAGAGGGATTCGGACCGGATGTAGCCGGATCAATCGATAACCGAGGCATCCTCGGTAGGATGCCCGCGTGACGAACTTTCCCGCGCTGAAGACCCCCGGCCCCCTCACCGATGGCGCCATGCGCATCACCCCGTTGGGAGGCCTGGGCGAGGTCGGTCGCAACATGACCGTCTTCGAGCTCGATGACAAGCTGCTCATCGTCGACTGCGGTGTGCTCTTCCCGGAGGAGGATCAGCCCGGCGTCGACCTCATCCTCCCCGACTTCTCCTCCATCGAGGACCGCATCGACGACGTCGTGGCCCTCGTCCTGACCCACGGGCACGAGGACCACATCGGAGGCGTGCCCTACCTGCTGCGCCTGCGCGAGGACATCCCCCTGGTGGGCAGCGAGCTCACCCTGGCCTTCGTGGAGGCCAAGCTCAAGGAGCACCGCATCCACCCGGTCCTGCGTCAGGTCGTCGAGCATGAGGAGGTCTCCTACGGCCCCTTCGACCTGGAGTTCGTGGCCGTCAACCACTCCATCCCCGATGCCATGGCCGTCATGATCCGCACCGACGCCGGCAACGTGCTCGTCACCGGAGACTTCAAGATGGACTCACTGCCCATCGACGGGCGCATCACGGATCTGCGCTCTTTCGCGCGTTTCGGCGAGGAGGGCGTGGACCTGTTCTGCGTGGACTCCACCAATGCCGAGGTTCCCGGTATGGTCGGCCACGAGGGCGAGATCGGTCAGGTCCTGGACAACATCTTCGCCGACTCCGACGGGCAGATCATCGTGGCCTCCTTCGCCAGCCACGTCCACCGTGTTCAGCAGGTACTCGACGCCGCCGCCCTGCACGGCAGGCGGGTCGCCCTCGTAGGGCGCTCCATGGTGCGCAACATGGGGATCGCCGCCGAGCGCGGCTACCTCAAGGTCCCCGCCGGCGTCCTCATCGACGCCCGGGACATCACCTCGCTGCCCGCGCACGAGAGGGTCCTCATGGTCACCGGCTCCCAGGGCGAACCGATGGCCGCCCTGTCCCGGATGGCGCACTCCGAGCACCGCAGCGTCACCATCGAGCCCGGTGACACCGTCATCTTCGCCTCCTCCCTCATCCCCGGCAACGAGAACTCCGTCTTCCGGGTCATCAACCAGCTCATGCGGCTGGGGGCGCGTGTGGTCCACCAGGGCAACGCCAAGGTCCACGTCTCGGGGCACGCCTCCTCCGAGGAGCTGCTCCACGTCTACAACATCGTCCAGCCCCGCAACGTCATGCCCATTCACGGCGAGATCCGTCATCTGGTGGCCAACGGCGGACTGGCCGTCAAGACGGGGGTCGCACCCGAGCGGGTCATGCTGTGCGAGGACGGGGTGGCCGTTGATCTGGAGGGGGGAGTGGCCCGCATTGCCGGTCAGGTTCCCTGCGGCTACATCTATGTCGACGGCTCCTCCGTGGGGGAGATCGACGAGGCGGAGCTCAAGGACCGCCGCATCCTGGCGGAGGAGGGGTTCGTCTCCGTCTACGCCGTGGTGGAGACCACGACCGGCACCATCCTGGCCGGTCCTCATATCCAGGCCCGGGGCGTGGCCGAGGACGACTCGGTCTTCGAGGAGATCCTCCCCGACGTCACCGAGGCGCTGTCCGCCGCGCTGGAGACGGGAAAGGCGGACGCCTACTCCCTCCAGCAGGTCATGCGCCGCACCCTGGGACGGTGGATCGGACGCCGGCTCAAGCGCCGTCCCATGATCGTCCCGGTCGTCATAGAGGCCTAGGAGGCTGCTTACTGCATGACACTGTTCCGGCCCGCGTGCTTCATATCCACCGGATCCATCCTCATTGACATCCCCCTTCACGTCAGCCGGGTGCCGACGCCGGGAGGGGCGATCACCGGGGCGTCGTCGGGCCCGGTCGTCGGCGGTGGGTACACGGTGGTCTCGGCCGCCGCCCGCCAGGGCGTCCCCACCGCTCTGGCAGCCACCCTGGGAACCGGACCCAACTCCGCACGGGTGCGCGAGTCGATGCGCCTGGACCAGGTCGAGCTGCTCGTTGAGGAGCTCGTCGGTGACATCGGCACCTGCACCACGCTCATCGAGCCCTCGGGCCGACGAACCTTCATCACCACCGCCGGTGTCGAGGGCGAGCCCCAGCGAGAGGACCTCGAGAGCCTCGACCTCAGAGAGGGCGACTGGGTCTACGCCACCGGTTACGACCTGGCCCACTACACGAGCCGGGGCATCCTGGCCGACTGGCTCCTGTCGATCCCCGACGACGTCGGACTGGTCATCGACCTGGGCCCGGTCCAGCCCGACATCCCCGACCAGGTGCTGCTGCCACTGCTGTCCCGGGCGACGATGCTGACCGGAAACGATCTGGAGATGAATCGACTCGAGAAGCGGCTGGGGGGCTCGAACGCCATTCGTGAGGCCTGCCCGCGGGCGCTCATCGTCCGACGTACCGGAGCCCATGGATGCGTTCTGCACCCGGTTGACGGCGAGCCGATCGAGGTTCCCGGTTTCGTGCGTGACGTCGTGGACACGACGGGGGCGGGGGACACCCACACCGGCGTTCTGGTCGCCGGACTTCTTGACGGCCTCGATGTGGTCGAGGCGGCCAGGCGGGCCAACGCGGCCGCCGCCCACGCCGTGGCCTGCATCGGGCCGGCACAGGCGCCGCGTCGTGAGGAGATCGACGGGTTCCTCCAGGAGAGCTCTGAGCGATCCCAGACGTCCGACAGCGCCGCTCGCCGGGGCAGTGCCCGTCTCTGACGGAACTCCTTCTGAGAAGGTGACGTGTCTCCGGCTGCCCGAGGCGGCGTGGCAGGGCCGCCGAGGCCGAGAATCCGATAGTTTCTAAGACATCATGGCCAATCGTCGCACCACGAGAACCGCTACGCCGCCCTCCGGAACCGGCAGAGGGCGTAGCCGAGGGGTACCCGCTCAAGGATCCGCCCCCTTCGCCGCCCCCGGATCCCAGCCCGCCGGCGGGCGCTACCGCCGTACCGGATGGGCCTTCCTCATCCTGGCCCTCGCGGCGGTCCTGGCCCTGCGCGAGTGGTTCGGGGTCTCCGGGGCCGCGGGCGACCTCCTGCACCACATCGCCGCAGGGCCCGTCGGCGTTCTGGGAGTGCTGGTCCCTCTGCTCCTGGCGGCGCTGGGGATCGCCATGCTGCGGGCCCACAGCCTGGGAGCGGTTCACGCCCGGGTCTCCGTGGGCTGCCTCGGTCTACTGACCGCTCTGACCGGAATGATCCAGGTCGGCAGCGGCAACCCGGTCCTCAGAGACAATATCGGTGGTCTGGAGAGCGCCGGCGGACTGCTGGGGTGGCTGGTGGGCTACCCGCTGGCGGCCCTGTTCTCCTCCGTGGGGGCATTCATCCTGTTCATCCTCCTGGCCTCCTTCTCCGCCCTGGTCCTGTCCGGTAAGACCGTCGCTGAGATCCGCGACCTGCTGGCGCAGCGCCGCTCCCCGGGCGCTGACGGAACCGGCGGCCCCTCCGAGGCCGGCTCCGGCGACTCCCTGGCCCGGCGCCTGCTCGGACGCGTCCGAGCAGGTCTTGGACCGGCCGGGGCACCGGGGAACGATTCTGATCAGACGGCGCTCCTGGACTCATACGACGGCGACGAGCCCTTCCGCTCCGCGCTGGAGGTGGAGGAGTCGGCCCCGCGCAAGCGAGGCAGCGGCCGACGCAAGCGCTCCGCCGACCGGGAGGCCCAGCAGACGTCGATCACCGAGCTCTTCGAACCGGGCGGTGATCATGACGGTGAGTATGGTGCCGATCAAGCCGGTCACTCCGATGACTCCACCTTCGTCGTCCCGGAGGTGGGCGACGATGCCGACGCCGTCGCCCCGTCGGCCCCCTCGGTCGCCTCGCCCGCCAAGGGCCGGGCGGTCGGATCGTCCTCGGGCGCACAGCGCAGGCCCTCCGCGGCGAAACGCCCCGCCCGGCCGACGTCCTCCGGCTTCGACGCCGTCACTGAGGAGACACCCGAGGTTCCTCTCGACGAGCCCGACCTCGCCGACCAGCTCGCCATGAGCGACATGAGCAACATGGCCCTGCCCGACGGCTCCACCTACACCCTGCCCGAGGACGCGCTGCTCGGTCCCGGACCGGGGCACGCCTCCCGCACCCCCGCCAATGACGCCATCGTTGAGGCGCTGCAGAACGTCTTCGCCGAGTTCAACGTGGACGCCACCGTCACCGGTTATACGCGCGGCCCCCAGGTCACCCGCTACGAGGTCCATCGCGGTCGGGGTGTCAACGTCTCCCGCATCACGGGGCTGGAGAAGAACATCGCCTACGCGGTGGCCTCCGACGAGATCCGTCTGCTCACTCCGATCCCAGGCAAGAGCGCCATCGGTATCGAGATCCCCAACACCGACCGTGAGATGGTCAAGCTCGGTGACGTCCTGCGCTCCCAGGCAGCCCGCAAGCAGGCCCACCCGCTGGTCGTCGGGCTGGGCAAGAACGTCGAGGGCGACTACATCGTCACCAACCTGGCCAAGACCCCGCACCTGCTGGTGGCCGGCCAGACCGGCTCGGGTAAGTCGTCCTTCGTCAACTCCATGATCACCTCGATCATGATGCGCGCCACTCCGGAGGAGGTGCGCATGGTGCTGGTCGACCCCAAGCGGGTCGAGCTGACCATCTACGAGGGCATCCCTCATCTCATCACCCCGATCATCACCTCCCCGAAGAAGGCGGCCGAGGCCCTGGAGTGGGTGGTCCGGGAGATGGACGCCCGCTACGACGACCTGGCCTCCTTCGGCTTCAAGCACATCGACGACTTCAACAAGGCGGTGCGCGCCGGAGAGGTTCACCCCCTTCCCGGTTCCCAGCGCGAGCTGAGCCCCTACCCCTACCTCCTGGTCGTCGTCGACGAGCTCGCCGACCTCATGATGACGGCGCCCAAGGATGTCGAGGCCTCCATCCAGCGCATCACCCAGCTGGCCCGTGCCGCCGGGATCCATCTGGTGCTGGCCACCCAGAGGCCCGTCGCCCAGGTGGTCACCGGCCTCATCAAGTCCAACGTCCCCTCGCGCCTGGCCTTCGCCACCGCCTCTCAGCTGGACTCCCGCGTCATTCTCGACCAGAACGGGGCCGAGACCCTCACCGGCCAGGGTGACGCCCTCTACCTCGGTCCCGGAGCCTCGACACCGGTGCGCATCCAGGGCTCCTGGGTCACCGAGTCCGAGATCCGTTCCGTCGTCGAGCACGTCAAGGCCCAACTGACCCCCGAGTACCGTGAGGACGTCGTCGTCCCGGAGGTCAAGAAGCAGATCGACGAGGAGATCGGTGACGACATGGATCTGCTCCTGCAGGCCGCCGAGCTCATCATCTCCAGCCAGTTCGGCTCCACCTCCATGCTCCAGCGCAAGCTGCGCGTCGGCTTCGCCAAGGCCGGGCGCCTCATGGACCTGCTCGAGTCCCGTGAGGTCGTCGGCCCCTCGGAGGGATCCAAGGCCCGTGACGTCCTCGTCCAGCCCGAGCAACTCGAGGAGACCCTGGCATGGATCAAGGGGGAGGGCAGCGCTCCCGGAAGCGCCGAGACCCCGTCCGCCCCCGAGGACTCCCAGGGGGCCGGCGACTCCGATGACGGCGCTCCGGCTCCCGTTGCGGGCGAGCCCCGTACGATCGCCCTGCCGTCGAACCGTTACAGCACCGACCCGCTGGAGGCCGACCCGAGCCTGCCGGAGTCGGAGTCCTGGGAGGACTCCTCCGCCGAGGAGGACTCCCAGGACGCCTGGTCCCTCACCGGCCGCGGCTCATCGTGGTGACCCGCACCGCGGTTCCTCACTGGCCCTCATCGTCCTCGGGAGCCTCCAGGGGCTCATCGGGATCAGGGCCCGGATCCACTGTTTGTGGCGGTGTCGACGGCGTCGGATGAGGCGACTGCGAGGGCCGGTCCGACTCCCGGGCGGACTGGGGACCGGCGGAGGGCGAGGCGGATGACGCGGATGGCCCGTCCGACGGGGCCGGGCTCGCTCCCACTCGTTTGAGGACCTCCTCCCGGCTGGGAATCGTCGGAGCCGGTCCAGTGGGTTTCGGGGGCGTGGTGGACATGGATGAGGCGTTCTTGACGTCCGAGGTGAGCATGCTCCAGCGTCGCTCGATCTCCTCCTCACTCAGGCCCAGGTCGGCAGGGCGTTCACCATTGTGGAGCGCTGCCAGGTCTCTGACCGTGTAGCCGCCCGCCTGGTCCACGGTGAAGGGATGCCAGTTCAGTGAGTCCACGCTCACCGAGCCGTCGGCGTGGGAGGTCACGTCGGCCCAGACCAGCTGGCCGACGTCGGACAGTGGGCCGCAGTAGGACTCGTTCTGGCTGGAGATGTAGTTGCCGGCCGAGTACGACACCCACATCCCCTTTCCCTTGACTCCGCCGTCGAGCTTCTCGGCCGGCTGGGGCACGTGGGGATGGGCTCCGAAGAAGATGTCGACCTGCCCACTGTCGGCGAGGTCCTGGGCGTAGGAGACCTGCTCGTCATTGGGCGTGGTCTCGTACTCCTCGCCGATCTGCGAGTGGACGACGACGAGGTCTGCGCCCGCCGCCCGAGCCTCCTTGGCCGCCTTCGTGATGGCGCCGACGTCGTTGGTCGACACCGAGTAGCCGGTGGGGTCCTCGAAGCCGTTGAGCCCCATGGTCGTGGAGATCTGAGCGACCGTCACCGTGCGGCCCCCTCGCTCGAGCTCATAGAGTGCGAAGGGCGCCGAGGCGTCCTTGCGGCTCCGGTAGGTGCCTGCGTGCCCCAGGTCGTGCGCGTCCAAGGCGTCCAGGGTGGCGATGACCCCCGCCTCGCCCTGGTCGGCGGAGTGGTTGGACGCGGTCGCGCAGCCGTCCCAGCCGGACCTCGCCAAGGCCCCGACGACATCGGACGGAGCGCCGAAGGTGGGGAAGTCCGAGTAGACCCCGTCCGGAGCCACGGGAACCTCCATCCCGCACAGCGCCAGATCCAGCCCCTCGACCCAGGGGGTCTCGGCGGCGACGTTCTGGGTGATGTCCCCCGAGGAGTCCGGGGTGGAGCTCATAACCGCTGAGTGCATGAGGACGTCCCCGGCGTAGCCCACGGTGAAGCTCACGTCCTGTGACCCACCACTGGCCTTGGCGGAGGATGACCTGTCAAGCCCCGGGTTTTGTGGAGGCTGGTTTAGCTGGATGTGGTGGTGGCTGGTTGTAGTTGTTCCTGGCGGTGGGTGTCGGGGGCCCAGGCGGCTTCGTGCTCGGCGGGGGTGCGCATGCCGAT
>NZ_JAAIJY010000014.1 GCF_011752065.1 Actinomyces sp. ZJ308 | reverse complement strand
CACCTACACCAGCCAGACCCAGCGCGAGGCCGCCTACCAGACCTGGCTCCACCACTACAATCACCACCGACCCCACACCGCCCTGAACGGCCAAACCCCCGCCAGCCGCGTTCACAACCTCACAGGGAAGTACATCTAGCTTGTTGCGCACGCTCTTGTACAGGGCGGCGCTGAAGGATCGGTTGTGGGGCTCGTTCTCACTGGCCTGGCAGCCGTAGGGGTGGTCGAAGACGATGAGATTGTGCATATCTGCTCCTCAGGACGTCGGGTTCGGTAACACCTGAACGGTATGGAGGCGGAGACCTCCGGGACAGGTACAGTCACCGTGTCGACGACGCGTTATGTGACAGATGAGCGGCAGTGTCACAGTGAGGAAGGCCATGGATCTGCGCAAGGAACGCACTCTCACGCTTCTGAGCAGCTCCCTTCTCGGTCTGCTCAGGAAAAAGCCCTACTCGCAGATCTCCGTGAGCGAGATCTGCGAGCGCGCCATGGTGCGACGTGCGACCTTCTACCGCCATTTCGCGGACAAGGAGGAGCTGCTGACCTATCTGTTCCGCCAGCAACGCGCCCTTATCCAGGAGCGGGCCATGGGAGAGGCCCTCGACGTCCCGCTGGCTGAGTACTGCCAGGTCATGACCCGCCGGCTGGTGGAACTCATCGTCGCGAACTGGTCGCTACTGCAGCTCCACCGGCAGGACAGGACCTTCGAGACGGTGGTCGAGGTCCTCGTGGTTGAGCTGGCTCAGGAGTTCGCCCGCCGCATCGTGCTGACGGCGAGCACCGCACGCATCGCCGGCGCAGAAGGCAGTCGAGGCTACGGCAACGACGACGTCGACGTGCTGGCGCACTTCTACGCCTCAGGTCTGCTCGGGGCTGTCCGCTGGTGGGTCACTGAGGATCCGGGTCACGACGCAGAGCGTCTCATGGGCACGTTCAGCGCCATCACGGAACGCCTCTTCCCCTCCTTCCCCGCGGAAGAACACCGCTGACGCCTCAACCGACGGAGCATCATCGCCCCAAAAGGATCTAGCTGCACCGGTGGGGTGGTTCCTCAGACCGACGTGGCCGCTTCCGCTCTGAGCCGCCCCTTGTCATCGGGGACGTACCTTCGTGACGGCGACTGCGTTTTCTTGCAGATGACTGGGCCCGAACACAGTCGTCTGCGACGAAACGCAGTCCTCGCGGGAGAAGTACGTCCTCGATCGAGCCCGGGGCAGTCCCCGACCGGCCCAACGTGGCCCCCTATCCCTTCCTCGACGCACCATGGGTCCCGCGGCTGACCCTCGCGGGGCCCGTCCACGGACACTCACGTGCGCCCACAACACCCGGACAGGCCTTCGCAACCAGCGGCGTCGACGCCGCAGTGCCTCACTCCCACTCGATGGTGCCCGGGGGCTTGCTCGTGCAGTCGAGCACCACCCGGTTGACCTCCGGCACGGAGTTGGTGATCCGGTTGGAGATGCGTGCCAGGACGTCGTAGGGCAGGCGGGTCCAGTCCGCCGTCATGGCGTCCTCGCTGCTGACCGGCCGCAGGACGATGGGGTGACCGTAGGTGCGCCCGTCGCCCTGGACGCCCACGGAGCGCACGTCGGCCAGCAGCACCACCGGGCACTGCCAGATCTCGCCGTCGAGTCCGGCGGCGGTGAGCTCCTCACGGGCGATGGCGTCGGCAGCCCGCAGTACGCGCAGGTTCTCGGCCGTCACCTCACCGATGACGCGAATGCCCAGCCCCGGCCCGGGGAAGGGCTGGCGGGCGACGATCTTCTCCGGCACGCCCAGCTCGCGGCCGATGGCGCGCACCTCGTCCTTGAACAGCTCGCGCAGCGGTTCGATGAGCTCGAAGTCGAGGTCCTCGGGCAGGCCGCCCACGTTGTGGTGGCTCTTGATGTTGGCGGCGCCCTCTCCTCCTCCGGACTCGACGACGTCGGGGTAGAGGGTCCCCTGGACCAGGAAGCGGATCTCACCGCCCTGGGCGCCGACGGCCTCGACGACGCGGCGCTGGGCGGCCTCGAAGGAGCGGATGAACTCCCGGCCGATGATCTTGCGCTTGGCCTCCGGATCGGTGACGCCGGCGAGGGCGCCGAGGAAGCGCTCGGTCTCATCGACCGTGATGACGCGGATGCCCATGCCCTCGGCGTAGTCGTGCTCCACCTGCTCGCGCTCGCCGGCGCGCAGCAGGCCGTGGTCGACGAAGATGCAGGTGAGCTGGTCACCGATGGCGCGGTGGACGAGGGCGGCGGCCACCGAGGAGTCCACTCCCCCGCTCAGGCCGCAGATGACATGGGCGTCACCCACCTGCTCGCGGATGCGGGCCACCTGCTCGTCAATGATGTTGTCCGGCGTCCAGGTGGCCGGCAGCCCGGCCTCCTTATGCAGGAAGTTGACCAGCGCGGCCTGTCCGTGCTCGGAGTGGAGTACCTCGGGGTGCCACTGCAGCCCGTAGAGGCGGCGCTTCGGGTTCTCGAAGGCGGCCACCGGGGTCTGGGAGGTGGAGGCGGTGACGGTGAAGCCCTCGGGGGCGGCCTGGACCGCATCGCCGTGGCTCATCCACACCACCTGGTCGTCGGGGGTGCCGTCGAACAGGCAGGAGCCCTCCTCCACGCGGGCCGGGGTGTGCCCGTACTCGCGGGTGCCGGTGCGTCCGACGGTTCCGCCCAGGGCCTGGGCCATGGCCTGGAAGCCGTAGCAGATCCCCAGGACCGGGACCCCGGCGTCGAAGACGGCCGGGTCGACCGACGGGGCGCCGTCGGCGTAGACCGACGACGGCCCTCCGGAGAGGATGATGGCCGCGGGCTGCTTGTCCAGCATGGCGGCGGCGTCCATGGAGTGGGGCACGATCTCGGAGTAGACACCGGCCTCGCGCACGCGACGGGCGATGAGCTGGGCGTACTGCGCGCCGAAGTCCACGACGAGGACGGGACCGACGGCGCTGGGGGAGGTCTGGCTGGTCGTCACCTGGACAGGATAGCCGGGGCGACAGCCGACCGCCGCCCCCACCGCTCGGCGCACCCGGGACCCAGTCGTCATCACAGGAGGACTAGACCAGCGATCCACCTCACCTTCCTGCTGCATGGGTCACCTCCCCGGATCAAAATCGAGGCGATCCCGACCCCGACCACACCCTCCGATCCCTCTTCAGGCGCCCGTAAGTCCCATGATGGCGCCATTTCCACCCGGAGAGCCTCGCAACCGAACCGTGATCCTTCCAGTCGTCACCTGTGATTCAGCAGTCGTCGACGCCGCGTAGATCACCATCCTTTGTCTAGACAATTGGGTGGGGCCTTCCTAGAGTTCTACTCGACGGAGAAACCTCCGTCCGGCCCACGGGCTGCACACCGTCGTGCAGGGACGCACGACTGGTAGTCAGACGCACGACTGGTAGTCAGGCGGACCTGCTCGACACACACCGAGAGGAACACTCACATGACTGCCACCACCACCGAGCGCCCCACCCAGACCGTCGAGACCACCGCCGCGGCCACCACCACCCAGGCGACCTCCACCAACACGCAGGCCGAGGCCAACCGCCTCACCTTCGCCGTTGCCATGATCGCCGTCATGGTCGCGGTCATGGTCATGGCCGTCGTCGGCGCCGTCACCGGCATCCCGACCATCATGTTCGCCGCCTCCGTCCTGGCCGCGATCACCATGGGCGTGGGCATCTACACCGGCGTCAACCTCCTCGAGGCCCGCTGAGCGTAGACGACCCCACCGAGCTCGCCCGAGCTCACCACCGGGTCCGGACCACGCATCACGAGCAACACACGTCCTGGACCCAGCCCGACAGGGCATAGAACAACGAGGCTGCGCGGCCAAGGAAGCCCGCGCAGCCATGGCAGACCGAGGGGCACCGCACAGGCGGCGCCCCTCTTCTCGCGCCTGAAACGCACCGGAGCTCTCAGGAGCCTTCAGAGCCCCCGCAGACCGTGCACACGATGGCAGACCTCACAGGCGTCGACCTACCCTCTTTAGTCTCTTTCTGATACTTAGTATGCATAAGTAACTACGCACCTCGCCCACCACCACCCGAGAGGACCGGCATGACGTCGACGCCCCTGACACCGTCTCAACGCGACGACCTCGTTGACACCTCGCTGGCCCTCCTCGTTCAGGAGCATCCCGAGGCGCAGCGGCTCCTGGACGCCATCTCGGCCGACGCTCCCAGCCGCCGCAGGCCGGCGCTGAGGGCCCTGCTCAACATGCGTCCCGCTGCCCCGCTCCCCACGGAGCTGCAGGTCTCGCTGGACCGGCTTCTGGCCGCCGAGGCCGCCGAGCGAACGATCGTCGGCGCCCGGGACCTTCCAGGGACGGCCCTCGATCCGCGGCTGTCCCTGCGGCTCGGCGACATCACGACGATCCGGGCCGACGCGATCGTCAACGCCGCCAACTCGGCCATGCTCGGATGCTTCCAGCCGCTGCACGCCTGCATCGACAACGCCATCCACTCGGCCGCCGGGCCCGGTCTGCGCCAGGAGTGCGCCGACATCATGGCCGCTCGAGGCCGCCCCGAGCCCACCGGCACCGCGACGGCGACCGGCAGCTACCACCTGCCGGCCACCCACGTCATCCACACCGTCGGACCGATCATCCACGGCGAGCCGACCGCCGAGCACGAGGCGCTCCTGGCCTCCTCATACCGGTCCTGCCTGCG
Source organism: Actinomyces sp. ZJ308 (assembly GCF_011752065.1). Classification (GTDB taxonomy): domain Bacteria; phylum Actinomycetota; class Actinomycetes; order Actinomycetales; family Actinomycetaceae; genus Actinomyces. The sequence continues at coordinate 67,816 of NZ_JAAIJY010000014.1, read as the reverse complement.
CGCCGCGGAGGACCTGGGAGCCTCCAGCATCGCGCTGTGCTGCATCTCCACCGGTGTCTTCGGCTACCCCAAGGCCGAGGCCGCCACCGTCGCGGTACGCACCGTCCGCGATCTCCTCCCCCACTGCCAGTCACTCACGAAGGTGGTCTTCAATGTCTTCGACCCGACCGACGAATCGATCTACCGCGCCCTCCTGGGCCCCGACCGCTGAACGCTCGGAGGCGATCCGGCACCTGGCCGATGTCGCCGAGCGGGCCGACGCCGTCGTCGTCGGGGCCGGGTCGGGTCTGTCGGCCGCGGCTGGCCTGGCCTACTCGGGCCCCCGCTTCCAGCACCTCTTCCCGGACTTCATCGACACGTTCGGCCTCACCGACATGTACTCCTCGGGCTTCTACCCGTTCCCGACGCCGGAGCACCGGTGGGCCTACTGGTCCCGGCACATCATGGCCAATCGCTACGAGGAGCCCGTTCTCCCGCTCTACCAGGACCTGAGGCAGATCCTGGACGGTCTGGGAGGCACGGACTGCTTCGTCATCACTACCAACGTGGATCATGCCTTCGCCCGCAACGGCTTCGATGAGTCGCGGCTGTTCGCCACCCAGGGCGACTACGGGTTGTGGCAGTGCTCCGTCCCCTGCCATGACGGGACGTGGTCCAATGAGTCGGCCGTGCGTGAGATGGCGGCCCGGCAGCGGGACCTGCGCATTCCTTCGTCCCTGCTGCCCGTGTGTCCCAGGTGCGGGGAGCCCGCGGCCATGAACCTGCGGGTGGATGCCACCTTCGTGGAGGACGCGCACTGGCACGCCGCGGCGGAGCGCTACCGCCGGTTCCTGTCGCGCCATGAGACCGGACGGGTCCTCTACCTGGAGGTCGGGGTGGGGTGGAATACGCCCTCGCTCATCAAGTTCCCGTTCTGGCAGCGGACCTACGCCAACGCCTCGGCCACCTTCGCCACCCTCAACCTGGAGGTGGAGATTCCCCGTCAGATCGCGGAGCGCTCCATTGTCGTCAGCGGCGACATCGCCGCCAGCATCGAGACGTGGAAGGCGCTGGCGCGGAGCTGAGGCGCCGGCGCTCACGCAGGAGTCAGAACATGCCGTTGTCGTTGGCGGAGGCCTCCGGAATCACCTGGAGCACGTCCCAGTGCTCCACGATCTTTCCGCAAGCATCGAGCCGGAAGATGTCGATGCCCGCATAGTCATCCGACCCCGGCCACCTCTGGTGGCAGTGCAGGATGACATAGTCCCCCTCGGCGAAGGCGCGCACGAACTCCACGCTCTTGCCCGGATAGTCGCGGGCCATCCGCTCGAAGTACTCGACGAAGGCCTCCTTGCCGTCGGCCACGTGGGTGTTGTGCTGCCGGTACTCATCACCGGCGTAGCGCGCCAGCGCATCCCGGGGCCGGCACTGGTTGAACATGAGGTCGTAGAAGGCCTTGACGTTCTCCTTGTTGCGCTCCAGGGTGCGCTCCTGCTCTGTGGACATGTGCGGCTCCTTCTCCTCGTAGTGGTCGAGATGGTACGCCAGACGCCCTCTGCGGCCGACGGTGCACTGCAGCGAGGCCCGAGATGTCCAAATCTGTAACAAAGGCCGGCCCCAGGCTCGAACCGCCAATAAGAAACCGCGTGATTCCGCGATTCTTCCTGCGGCTCGAAGGGCTGACGGAGTTCTTTGCTGCAGATTTGGACACGCAGCGCCTTCCGCCTCGGTTTCAAAGTACGCATTGCGCCTCCCGCTCAAGCCGGCAGGGCCCGAGCAGGAGGCGCAAGAGTGAGAGCTGCGGGAGCCCCAACGGTCAGGGCTCACCGCTTGGGACTAGAGCGACATGTCGACGACGGCGCGCCCCTGGATCTCGCGGTTGCGCAGGGCGGTGTAGCCGGCGCCGGCCTCCTCGAGCGGCAGGCGGCGCGAGACGACGTCGCGGTAGTTGATGACGCCCTTGTCGGCCAGGTCGACGACGGCAGGCAGGTCCTGGCGGGTGCGAGCCCCGTAGGAGCCGAGGATCGACTGCGAGCGGCGCACGGTGCGGTTGATCTCCACCCCTGCGGTCTGCACGCCGGCGCCCAGGCCGATGGGAACCATGCGGCCGCCGTCGGCCAGGACGTCCAGGGCAGTGGTCCAGGTGGCGGGGATGCCCAGCGCCTCGAAGGAGACGTCGACGCCCTTGCCGCCGGTGAGCCGGAAGACCTCCTCGCGGGCGTCCTGGGTGACGGAGTTGACCACGGCGGTGGCTCCGTAGTCGAGCATGGGGGCGAGCTTGTCGTCGTCGACGTCGATGGCGATGACCTGGCTGGCGCCGAAGGCGCGGGCGATCTGGACGATGTTGGTGCCCACGCCGCCGGTGGCGACCACGGCGACGGTCTCCCCGTAGCGCAGGTCCGCGCCGCGGCGTACAGCCCCGTAGCCGGTCATGGCGGCGCAGCCCAGGATGGCTGCCGGGACCATGTCGATGGTCTCTGGCACGGGAGCCACGGCGGTGGAGGGCACGACGGCGTACTCGGCCAGCCCGCCCATGGAGTACATGGCCACCGGCTCTCCGTCGGGGGTGGCCAGGCGGGTGGTGCCGTCGTAGAGGACGCCCTTGAGACGGTTGAGGTCGAAGAAGGGGCCGCACAGCTCATCGCGGCCCGAGGCGCAGGCGTCGCACTGGCCGCAGGGCATGAGGAAGCCGCCGGCCACCTTCTGCCCGACCTCCAGCCCGGTGTGCTCGTTGCCGGGGCCGAGCTCCACGATAGTGCCGGAGACCTCGTGGCCGAGCACCGCCGGCAGCGGGAAGGCGATGGCGCCCCCGATGACGTGGAGGTCGGAGTGGCACAGCCCGCAGGCGGCCACCTTGATGAGGACCTCGCCGCTCTTGGGCCGGGGGGTGCGCAGGGTCTCGATCTCAAGGCCGACCTCGTGGTCCCGCAGGACCGCGGCCCTCATGGTCTCCGGGATCGACTCGGGGATGGACTCGGTTGTCTCTGAGGTCTGGACTGCCTCGTTGCTCGTCATGCTCAGCTGCCTCTCTGTCGGGTGTCGACGACGTCGGGCCGTCGGGCGGCCTCGTCCGGCCACATCCCCACCCTACGACATTTGTCCTGACAAACCATAGGTCTGAAGTCGGATGCGCGGACGCCTTCCCGGGTGCTCCCCGCGTTTGCGGAAGCGTCTCAGACCTTCAGCTCGCGCGGCAGCCGCAGGAGCACGACGACGACGCTCACCAGAGACAGCGCGAAGGCCGCCCAGTACAGGACGGACGTCCCCAGGTGGACCACGATGAGCAGTGCCGCGACAAGGACGCCGGCGCGCGCCAGGGCTCCTCCGGTCGCCGAGGCCCGTCGCTGGGCCTCGACCAGCCACGGCGGGATCCGCGGGTCGATCGCACCCTGGCAGGCGGGCAGGACCAGCACCGACTGGCTGGCCACGAGGATCGTCAGCGAGACGACGATCGTCCAGGCCCCCGCGCCTCCCCCGAGAGTCAGTCCGGTGACCAGGAAGGTCGCCCCCAGAACGGCGACGACGGCGCCCAGCACGACGCGCAGGAAGCGCAGCTGCTCGACCCGGGTCACCAGCGCCAGGGCGAGAAGCGCCAGCCCCACCCAGGTCACGGCGCTGACGGCGATCGCGCCGGAACCGAGACCGAGGTCGGCCACGACCAGTGGCGCCAGGACCAGGGCGGCGGCCCCCAGGGGCGCCTCCTGGGCCAGGATGAGGACGGCGCCGGTCAGGACGGCGGCGCGCACCTCGGGCACCCGCAGCTCGGCGGGGGTCAGGGCCTGCTGCTCGGCCATCATCTCGGCGTCCAGACGGGTCCAGTCGATGGCCACGGAGGCCTCCAGGGTCCCGTGCAGACGGCGCAGCGCCTCGAAGGCCTCGACGTCGCGATCCTGGCGTACGAGCCAGACCGGGCTCTCGGGCAGGCGCAGGGCGCAGACCAGGTAGATGAGCCCGGCGAGAGCGACCACCGCCCATGCGGTGGGCACTCGCACCGGGCTCCACCAGGCGGCCAGGGCCACGGCGCCGGCCCCGGCCGGTCCGAGCGCCATGGCTTGCGGCATGAGGCGTTTGTGCCCGCGCAGGGACAGCTCGTGGCAGACCAGTGGCGCGACGACGAGCACCCCGCCCGCGGACAAGCCGGTAAGTCCAGCGCCGATGAGGCCGACGACGCCGTCGAGTCCGGCCGCGAGGCCTGCCCCAATCGCGGCCAGCAGGGCCGTGGCCAGTCCGGTCGGCCTGCGGCCGGCGTGCCGGGCGAGGGGCCTGGCGGCAACGGTTCCCAGCACCATGGCGATGCCGACGACGCACACCAGTGGCAGAGCGGCGTCGCGGGTACCTGTCACGGCGACGGCCAGCACCCCCTCGAGGGCTCCCAGGAACAGACCTGCCGCCCACGCGTACAGGCGGAGGCGAACCGGGGCGGGCGGCGCGCTGCGCGCCGGATACGGGTTCATGGACCAGTCACCGTGTACGTCATGGGCGGCATATGTGTATGGGGGTCTGCTCAGAGGTCTACTCGGAGATCGTCACCAGCCGGTGCTGATGATGTCGTCCGGGAACTGCGACAGTGTGTCAGAACCGGATGGTCGGCTTCAATTCGATCCGTGCGGATCCACCCGGCCATGGTGGTCTGCCATCCGGCCTGTCACCGGTCTGTCACCGGTCTGTCACTGCCGCAGCTCCGGGCGCGACCGGTCAGCTGTACTCCTTCTCGAAGCGGGCCTCGAGCTCCTCCAGGGAGTGGTACTTCGTCTCGGGCACGAACCTCATGTAGAAGATGAGCGAGAGGACGTTGAACAGGCAGAAGATGAGGTAGGTCAGCGACCCGCCCAGCTTCTCCATCATGACGGGGAAGACCGCGGCGACGATGCCGTTGGCGATCCACAGGGTGCCCACGGCCAGCCCCATGGCCGTGCCACGAACCTTGGCGGGGTAGATCTCCGCGATGAGGACCCAGGTGACCGTCCCGGACTGCTTGGCGAACACGAACAGCGAGACGATGAGCAGTACCAGGTAGGGGGCGAAGGTGGGGGCGCCCTTGATGTTGCCGTCGGCGTCCTGGTAGGGCTGGATGAGGAAGTAGAACACCGCGGCCAGGAGCCCCAGGGAGACGACGATGCTGGCCTCCTGGTAGATGCCCACGTGCCGGCGGGCGAACTTGGTGACCAGCCACAGGCCAACGGCCGAGCCGACGAAGGAGACGAACCCGGAGACGACGTTGAGGGAGATCGCGTCACTCATGGGCAGGCCGGCGGCGGAGAGCACCTTGGGCGTGTAGTACATGGCCGTGTTGATACCGGTGAGCTGGTCGGCCAGGCCCAGGATGATGCCGATGAACAGCAGGTGCCGGGTCCACTTGACGCCCATGATCTGCGCCAGGCCCCACTTCTCCTGGCTGGCCTCCTTGCGCTGGATCTCCAGCATCTCGTCGACCTCTTCGGCGATGGAGCCGTCCTTGGACTCGTCGCGCACTCGCTTGAGGGAGCCGATGGCCTCGGCGATACGCAGGTTGGCGACGTACCAGCGCGAGGACTCCGGCATGAGGCGGATGCCGAACCACAGGGCGACGGCGGGCAGGGTGGCCAGCACGAGCATGTAGCGCCAGGTCATCCCGTTGCCGGACTCAACCACGACGTTGCTCAAGTGCTGCACGGTCTCCCACGCGACCGTGTCACCGGCCTTGGCGACGACCTCACCGGAGCCGTTGACGACGTCGTTGGCAACGGTGACCTCCGGGCCGCCGTGCATGCGGGCGAGGACCGCGTTCATGGAGAAGGCGAGGAACTGGCCGAAGACGATCATCATCTGGTCGACGGCCACAAGAGTCCCACGGATGCGCTTGGGTGCCGTCTCACCGAGGAAGACGGGAACGATCGCCGAGGCACCGCCGACGGCGAAGCCCAGGACGATCCGGAAGAAGTAGAGGACCCAGATGTTCGGTGAGAGCGTGCAGCCCAGGGCCCCGATGAAGAAGACCAGGGCGAGGAGCATGATGTTGTGCCGGCGTCCGTACTTGTCGGAGAGCTTGCCTCCCACCGAGGCGCCCAGGGCGGCGCCCAGGCAGAGCAGGCCACCGATCCAGCCCTCCTCCCAGGAGGTGATCTGCAGGCCGTTGGCGTCGTGCGGCAGGTACATGTAGGGCAGGGCGCCGGAGATGACACCGGTGTCGTAGCCGAAGAGCAGTGAGCCGAGGGTGGCGACCAGGGCGATGAGCCCGAGCGAGCGCTTCGGCCCCGAGGCGGGGGTCTGGTCGACCAGCTCCTGGATCTTCTCCGGCGTGTACTGCGCCGCAGAATTCGATGGTGTGGACATGGAAGGAACTCCTTGGATCGTCCGCCGTCGTTGGCGGAGGCGAAAGCGGGCGCTGCTGGATGGACCGGGAGCCCCGATCCGCCGGCCTCCGCCCCGCAGCGCAGGAGCGGGAGCCGGCAGCGTGGACGGTCCTCACTGTAGACAGTGCGGACCGATGAGGGTCAGCCGAGCTCCTTGCGGAGCCGGGCCAGCACTCGGCGGTTGATGTCGTCGGCGTGCTCGTGCCAGCCGAAGACGCATACGGAGAGCACGCCGTCGAAGTCGATGTCCCGCAGCGTGGAGAAGACGGCGTCCCAGTCGACCTCACCGTTGCCGACCTCGTTGTGCTGGTGGACGGTCACGTCCGCGCCGGGAGGGTTGACGATGTAGCGGTTGCCGTCGTTGGCGCGGTGGTTGAAGCCGTCGGCGATGTGGACCTCGCGCAGCTTGCCGGCCTCGTGAGCGGTGCGGATCATGCGCTCGACGTCGCCCGCCCCGTCGGAGAGGTGGAAGGCGTGCGGGCAGCAGAACTCGTATCCGAGCCAGTCCTTGTTGACCGCGCGCACCAGGTTCAGGGCGGGGTCGTGCAGCTCGACGAAATCATAGGGGTGGGCCTCCATATTGAGGCGGATGCCGTAGCGCTCGAAGTCGGGGATGAGCTCCTCGATGGAGCGGAACCACTGCTCCTCGCTGCGGCGGGCCTGGTTGCGGTCCCCGGAGAACTCCGAGGTGATCTCGCGGACGTCGATCTGGTCGGCGAGCTCGAGCAACCGACGCCAGTTGGAGACCTGGGCGCGCCGCTCCTCCTCGTCGGGCGAGGACCAGTTGAAGACGGGGTTGAGGGTGCGCACTTTGACGCCCGTCTCCTTCTGCGCCTTGTTGAGCTCAGCGACGAAGGCGTCGTCGGCGGCGGGACGGTGGTGCCAGAAGTGGAAGTCTGAGTTGGGCGAGAGCTCGACGTACTCGAAGCCCAGCTCGGCTGCCTTGTGGAGGGTTCGCACCGTGGACATGGTGCGGTAGTACATGTTCGGGTCTAGGGCGATGTCTACCAAGGAGGTCTCCTCTCGGGGGCCGACGGCCATGTCGACATCCCCATAATGTCATGACAATAGCGTGGAGGGAAGTAGTTGAGGGCGGCAGTTTTCAGTCCTTTGACGGCATCGCGGGCTCCTGCCGTCCTGCCGCCGAAAGGTCGTCGTCCGGGAAGGCGCGCCGAGCGCCTCCCCGGACGGACGTCGTGGATTGATCCCGTCGTCGCCCGTCCGACGCAGGGCCGGGACGCCGGCGAACACGCAGCAATCGCGAGCGTCTCAGCCGATGACCACGCACCGGGCGGACGACGACGGGAGGCATGTCAGGCGTAGAAGGCGGGCTTGGCGATCATCTCGACGTCGACCTGGCGGCCGCCGTTCTCCAGGGAGGCCAGGCCGGCGTCGACGACGCAGGTGGCGGCATAGCCGTCCCAGGCCGTGGACCCGGTGTGCTCGTCACGCTCGACGGCGCGGATCCACTGCTGAACCTCCTGGTTGAAGGCGGTGTGGAAGCGGTCGATGTGGCTGCGGCAGATCGGGTTGCGGTTGCCGTAGGAGTCCCGGGTGATGACCGTGTTCTGGTCGCTGAGACGGATGGTGCCGGCCTCCATGACCAGCTCGCACTCGATGGAGTAGCCGAACTGGATGTTGACGTTGATCTCGTCGTCGATGAGCACGCCCGAGGCGGTCCTGGCCACGAGGACGAGGGGGTCCTGGAGGTGGTCGAAGCGGCGCGAGGTGGAGCGGGGCGCGTCCACCCGCACCGAGACGATCTCGTCGTCCAGCAGGTAGCGACAGATGTCGATCTCGTGGATCGCGGTGTCGTCGATCATGTTGCGGGTGGTGTAGTTCTCCGGGACCGAGGGGTTGCGGTGGCGGCAGTGGACGAGCGTGGCGTAGCCCAGCTCCCCGCCCTCCAGGGCGGCGCGCATCTCCTGGTAGCCGGCGTCGAAGCGGCGCATGAAGCCGACCGTGACCAGCTTCTTGCCGGCCTTCTGCTCGGCCTCCATGATGGCGATGCAGTCCTCGGGGGTGGTGGCCAGGGGCTTCTCGCACAGGACGTACTTGCCGGCCTCGATGGCGGCGATGACGTCGGGGGCGTGGACCTTGCCGAAGGTGGCGATGAGGACGGCGTCGACGTCGGGGTCGGCGATGAGCTCGGCCCCGCTGCCGTAGGCCTTGGCGCCCAGGGGCTCGGCCACGGCCCTGGCGCCCTCGAGGTTGAGGTCGGCCACGGCGACGATCCTGCCGCCGGCCAGCTCGTTCTCGATGCGCTCGACATGGGCGCGGCCCATGCCGCCGGCGCCGATGAGTCCGATGCGTACAGTCATGATGTGTCTCCTCGTTGAGTTCGAGTCAGTGGTAAGTCAGTGGCGAGTCAGTGGTGAGTCGGTGGTGAGTCGGCGACAGGCCGAACGGCTGGGAGCCCTCAGGCCAGGCCCAGGCCGCACTCGGCCAGGTACGTGCGCATGTTGATGGCGTTCTGCTTGGGGAAGGAGGGGTCGCAGGGGTAGCAGTCCTGCTCGCAGATCGCGTAGATCGGCTTGTCCAGGGCCGCCAGGGCGTCGACGAACTCGTGCATCTCGGGCAGGCCGGCCGGCGGGCAGACCGAGGCGCCCTTGGTGACGGCCTCACCGAAGGGCCAGTCCTTCTCGTGGGCCTCGCGAGTGATGTCCTCGTCGAAGGCCTTGATGTGGACGTAGGTGATGCGCTCGGGGTACTTCCTGCACAGCTCGACCGGGTCACCGCCGCCGTAGACGACGTGCCCGGAGTCCAGACACAGGTTGACGTAGGTCGGGTCGGTGGCGTCGAAGATGCGGGCGATCTCCTCGGGCGTCTCGATGTGGGAGTCGCCATGGGGGTGGAGGACCATCTTGAGTCCGTACTCGTCCAGGAGCATCTGGCCCAGGGCGTTGGCGTGCTCGACGTAGAGCTTCCAGGCGTCGTCGGACAGGACGCGGTCGTCGGTCCACTGCCAGGTCTTGTCGTCGCGGTAGAGCGGAGGCAGGTGGACGATGTACTCGGCGCCGACGGCGGCGTGGGTCTCGGCGATGGCGCGGAAGGTCTTGAGCGTGGTCTCCCAGGCGTCCTGCTTGTGCAGGATGCCCCAGCCGGTGCCGGCCACCACTCGCATGCCGAACTCGTCGCACCACTTCTGGAGCTCCTTGGGGTCGGTCGGGAAGTAGCCGAAGGGCCCGGTCTCGATGACCTCGAAGCCGGCCTCGGCCATCTCCTGCCAGGCCTGGCGGGGGTCCATCTGCTTGGGGTCCTCGGGGAACCAGACGCCCCACTGGTCGGGGCAGACGCCGATGGTGAGCTTGGAGTACTTGGGGTCGCTGGTGTTGACGGCTTTGGACATCGTTGTCTCCTTGGTGAGGCGGTTTCCGAATCGTTTCGGACGTGACATCCACTGTACACCTCCACCAACCGGAAACCTAGGATTTTGTTCTAACAAAGATGTCTGATCTTCAGCGAGCGAGCAGACATCATGGCGACACCGGGCCGATGCTCGGATCGGGGACTGCGTCTCGCGTCGAGGACTGCGTTTTCTCGCAGATTACTGGGAGCTGACCCCAGTGATCTGCATCAGAACGCAGTCCTCGCGCGGAAAGTACGTTCCCGACCGTACCCAGCACCCCGACTCGGGCGCTCATCGCCCTGCTTGCGCTGCGAGCGTGCCGTCACAGCCCACGGGATATCAGGGATATCCGGGATATCCCGGTGCAGATGATCGGCACTCGGAACGCGGACCCGGCGCCACCAGCCTCACCCATCCCCGTCCCCACCCGCGCCGGCTTGGCACAATCACCAGGCCGGCTGGAGCCGACAGAACAGCAATGTGGGCGCCTCCCCGTACAGGAAGGCGCCCACACTCAAAGCGGCGGCCGTCTCAGGACACCGGCAGCACCGCTCTCACTCCTCGCGCTGGAAGGACATGGTCGCGGCGTAGGTCTTCTCCGAGGGCCACCGGCTGGTGACCGCCTTGGCCCGGGTGTAGAACCGCACGCCCTCGGGGCCGTGGATGTGGGTGTCGCCCAGGAGCGACTCCTTCCAGCCGCCGAAGGAGTAGTAAGCCACCGGAGTGGGGATCGGCACGTTGATGCCGACCATGCCGGCCTCGACGTCGAGCTCGAAGCGGCGGGCCACGCCGCCGTCATTGGTGAAGATGGCCGCGCCGTTGCCGAAGGGCGAGGAGTTGACCTGCTTGATGGCCTCCTCGTAGGTGTCGGCGTGGACGATCGCGAGCACCGGCCCGAAGACCTCCTCGGTGTAGAGCGAGGACTCCAGGGGCACGTTGTCCACGATGGTCGGGCCGAGGAAGTGACCCTTCTCGTGGCCGGGGATCACCAGCGGGCGGCCGTCGAGGACGATCTCGGCGCCCCGGGACTCGGCGTCGTCGATGAGGCCGGTGATGAACTCCTTGGACTTGGCGTCGATGACCGGACCCATCTCGACGCCCTCGTCCATGCCGTAGCCGACCTTGATCTTCTCGGCGTGGGCCTTGACACGGCGGGCCAGGTCCGGGCCGCAGCCGCCCACGGCCACGACGACGGGCAGGGCCATGCAGCGCTCGCCGGCGGCGCCGAAGGCGGCGGCGGAGATGTGCTGGGCGGCGAAGTCCAGGTCGGAGTCGGGCATGACGATGGCGTGGTTGTTGGCCCCGCCCAGGGCCTGGACGCGCTTGCCGTGGGTGACGCCGGTGTTCTGCACGATGTGGGCCACCGGGGTGGAGCCCACGAAGGAGATGGCGTCGATGCCGGGGTGCTCGAGGACCTTGGAGACCATGGTGCGGTTGCCGGAGACGACGTTGAAGACGCCGTCGGGCAGGCCGGCCTCCTTGTAGAGCTCGGCCGTCAGCAGCGCCGCCGAGGGCGTGGCCGAGGCCGGCTTGAGGATGAAGGCGTTACCGGTGGCGATGGCGATCGGGTGCATCCACATGGGCACCATGGCCGGGAAGTTGAAGGGGCAGATGCCGGCGACGACGCCGACCGGCTGGCGCAGGGTGTGGATGTCCACGCCGGTGGAGATGTCGGAGGAGTACTCGCCCTTGAGGGCCACGTTGATAGCGGTGGCGAAGTCCAGGGTCTCGCGGCCGCGCTGGATCTCGCCGACGGCGTCGGAGTAGTTCTTGCCGTGCTCGGCCACGATCATCCTGGCCATCTCGTCCTGGTGGTCCAGAACCAGCTGACGCATGCGGAACATGATCGCCGTGCGCTTGGCCAGGGAGACCTTGGCCCACTCCTTCTGGGCGCGGCGGGCGACCTCGACGGCGTGGTCGAGGTCGGCGTCGGAGGCCTGGAGCAGCTCGGCCTCGACCTCACCGGTTCCCGGGTTCTCGACGGCGAAGCGGCCGATGGGAGTGCCCTCGTAAGGCTTTCCGTCGATCCAGTGCGTAATCGTTCTCATCGTTATCGACTCCTGGTTGTCGGTTTCGCGGGCCCGTCCCCGCCTATGGGGTCGGCTAGGCACAACCCCCGACCAAGGTCTCAGTGAGGGCCGGTCGGGCGCCCAGTGCCTTGCATGTGCCACCACCCTAACGTCCTAGACGGCGGTTCACGTCATTTTGTCAGAACAAAATGGGGACGTTGACCACATCGTGATCTCCTCGGGCCTCCCCTGCCTCCCGACGCCGCGCCGAGGCTCACGGGGACGCCTTCCGGACGCCTGCCAACGCGCACACGGCGGGGCCCACGGCCGTGATCGCCGTGGGCCCCGCCGACGCGGTGGCGCAGGAGCTGCGCGCCGGTCCGCGACCTACCTGTGATCCCTCCAGGTAGCGTTAGAGGTAGTGGCGCTGCGGCTTGCGGTCGCGCTGGTAGTCCTCATAGGCGCGCTGGGTGGACTCCAGGGCGGAGACGCCCGAGACCGGGACGTCCCACCAGCTAGACCCGGGCGGGTTGGGGCCGTAGAGGTCGGTCTCGATGTGGATCATCGTGGGACGGTCGGAGGCCTCGGCCTTGCGGTAGGCCTCCTTGAACTCCTCGATGGTGTGGACCTCGAGGACGTCCAGTCCCCAGGAGCGGGCGTTGGCGGCGATGTCGACGCCGTCGATGACCTGCTCGTCGGCCAGGTGGCTGCCCTCGCCGCGCTGGCGGTACTTGGTGCCGAAGCGCTGGGAGCCGCGGGACTCCGACAGGGCCCCGATGGAGCAGAAGCCGTAGTTCTGCAGCAGGACGTAGATGACCTTGATGTTCTCCTGGACCACGGTGGCCAGCTCCATGGGGAGCATCTGGTAGGTGCCGTCGCCCACGATGGAGACCACCTCGGCGTCGGGCCGGGCGAGCTTGACGCCCATCGCGGCGGGGACCTCGTAGCCCATGCAGGAGAAGGCGTACTCCACGTGGTACTGCAGCGGGCTGCAGGCCTGCCACAGGGCCTGGAGGTCACCGGGCATGGAGCCGGCGGCGTTGATGACGACGTCCTCCTCCCCCATGAGCTCGTTGAGGGCGCCGAAGACCTCGGTCTGGGCGGGCAGCGGACCGTGGTCGAGGTGGTAGCAGCGCTCGGTGGCCTTGAGCCAGGCCTCCTTCTCCTTGGTGATCTCCTCGGAGTAGGACTCCTCGACGCGGTAGTCCGCGAGCGCGTCGGTCAGGGCCGCCAGGGCCTCGCGGGCGTCGGCCACCACCATCTCGGCGCTCTCCTTGGCGGCGTCGAAGGGCGTGACGTTGATGTTCACGAACTTCACGTCGGGGTTCTTGAACTGGGTCTTGGAGGCCGTGGTGAAGTCGGAGTAGCGGGTGCCCACACCGATGATGAGGTCGGCCTTGTCGGCGATGTGGTTGCCGGAGTCGCAGCCGGTGGAGCCCACGCCGCCCACGGCGCTGGGGTGGTCGAAGTTGATGGCGCCCTTACCGGCTTGGGTGTCGCCCACCGGGATGCCGGTGGCGGCGGCCAGGGCCCGCAGCTCCTCGCTGGCTCCGGAGTAGATGGTGCCTCCACCGGCGATGATGAGGGGGCGCTTGGCGGCCTTGATGAGGGCGACGGCGCGCTCGAGGGCGGCGGGCTCGGGCACCGGGCGGCGCACGTGCCACACGCGCTTGCGGAAGAACTCCACGGGCCAGTCGAAGACCTCGGCCTGGACGTCCTGGGGCATGGCGATGGTCACCGCGCCGGTCTCGGCGGGGTCGGTGAGCACGCGCATGGCGTTGAGCAGGGAGGGGATGAGCTGCTCGGGCCGGTTGATGCGGTCGAAGAAGCGGGAGACAGGACGGAAGGCGTCGTTGACGCTCACGTCCAGGCTGGTGGGGTCCTCCAGCTGCTGGAGCACGGGGTCGGGGACGCGGGTGGCGAACTGGTCGGAGGGGAACAGCAGCACCGGCAGGCGGTTGGTGGTGGCCAGGGCGGCGCCGGTGACCATGTTGAGCGAGCCCGGACCGATCGAGGCCGTGCACATGTAGGTCTGGAGACGGTTGGTGGTCTTGGCGAAGGCGGCTGCCGCGTGCACCTGCCCCTGCTCGTTGCGGGGCATGATGTAGGGCATCTCCTGCTCGCCGTCGGCACGGGCGATCTCGTTCTGCAGGAGGGCCTGGCCGATGCCGGCCACGTTGCCGTGGCCGAAGATGCCGAAGGCGCCGGCGATGAGGCGCTGCTCGACGCCGTCGCGCTCGGAGTACTGGTTGGACAGGAAACGGATGGTGGCCTGGGCGACCGTCAGGCGGATCGTGCCGGCGTAGGCTTCGTTGCTCATCGTGGTTCTTCTCTGTTCTTCTCTGCTCTTCTGAGGTGGTGGGCGGAGGGCGGTCAGGCGGGTCGGCTAGTCGTTCATGGGGGTCATGGGCAGGCGCGGGTCGACCTGCTGGCCCTCCCAGGTCTGGCGCACCCAGGTGTGGTGGGGGTCGTCGGTCATGAGCCACACGGAGTCCTCGGCGGGGCCGGCCATGACGTTGAGGTAGTAGAGGTCGTAGCCGGGGGCGGCCACGGAGGGCCCGTGGTAGCCGTAGGGCATGACGACGACGTCGCCGCCGCGCACCTCGGTGCACACGTCGATGTCGTGGCCGGGTGAGGGGTAGATGCGCTGGAGCGCGAAGCCCTCCGCGTCACCCTCGCCGGAGCGGACCTCGTAGTAGTAGATCTCCTCCAGGACGCGCTCGACCTCGGTGTGCTCGTCGTGCTTGTGAGGCGGGTAGGAGGACCAGTTGCCTCCGGGGGTGAGGACCTCGCAGGCCAGCAGGTGGGAGGTCTCGACGTCGTTTCCCAGCGCGTAGTTGTTGACCTGCCGGGAGGAGGGGCCGGCCCCGCGCAGGCCGGTGCCGACCTCTGAGCGCGGGCAGTAGCGCAGCGGCTTGTCGGCGGTGGCCTTAGCGCCGGGCAGGGCGATGCGGGCGCCGCCCGCGCTGGTGAGGGTCGCCTCGGTGCGGCGGGGGACGTAGACGTAGTCGGTGATGTCTGTGAAGACCGAGTCGCGTCCGGCCACCTCGAAGCGCTCACCGCCGGCCTGGACGCTGCAGCCCCCGGACAGGGGCAGGACGAGGTACTCGTGCTCACCGGCCGGCACGGTCAGGCTGCCTCCGGGGGCGATCGCCACCACTCGTAGGGAGGACCACTCCCAGCCGGCCCGCTCGGGGGTCAGGTCCAGCTCGTAGCTGTCGTGGGTGAGCTCGCCGGCGCGGATGACGTAGCGGGACTGGCCCGACGTCTCGGGCTGGGCGGGGCGGTCGGTGTGACCCATGGCGGTGCTCCTTCGGCTCCTGAGTGGTTTCGTGCGGATTGTCTCGTATCTGTGGCCCGGCCGGGGCCGATTGACGGGGCGCGGGACGCCTGTCCTGCGGGGCTGTTCAGGTGCTCACAGCAGGGCGACGGCGGCGTCGACGGCGCCCTCGACGTCGTCGTTGCGGGGGTAGAGCAGGGAGCGTCCCACGACCAGGCCCCTGACGTTGGGCAGCTCAAGGGCCGCCTTCCAGGAGGCCCGGGTGGCCTCGGGGTCGGTGGAGACCTCGCCGCCCAGGATGAGGCTGGGCAGGGAGGTGGAGGCCATGACGCGCCGCATCGAGGCGGGCTCGGCCACGCAGGGCAGCTTGAGCCAGGTGTGCGCCGAGCTGCGCCCCAGCGCCTGGGCGATGCAGATCGAGCGGATGACCGCCTCCTCGCTGAGGTCGTTGACGATGCGACCGTCCTGCCGGCGGGAGATGAAGGGCTCGATCATGGCGTTCAGCCCGCGCTTCGACAGGGAGTCGATGGCCTCGGCGCTGGCCTTCAGGGTGGCTGCGCTGGCGGGGTCGGCGTAGTTGATGCGGGTGAGCATCTTGCCGCCGTCGAGGTGGGAGGCCTCGATGCACTCGGCGTCGTAGGCGCCGAAGCGGTCATCCATCTCGAAGGAGGCGCCCTGGAGGCCGATGCGGTTCATGGAGCCCCAGACGATCTTGCCGTCCAGGGCGCCCAGGAGCGCCAGGTCCTCGATGATCTCGGCGGTTCCGAGGAAGCCGTTGACGCCGGGGCGCGACAGCGCCGTCACGCAGCGTTGGAGGAGGTCCTCGCGGTCGGCCATGGCCAGGGGCCGCTCGCCGGCACCCAGGGCCCCGCGGGCGGGGTGGTCGCAGGCGATGACCATGAGGCGTCCGGCCTGGGCCAGGTCGGCGCGGGGGCGCTGGGCCAGCGCCCGGCCGATGCGGTCGGGGTCGGTGGCCCGGACCTCGGTGATGGTGTCCGTCAGCGGCCTGGGACCACCGGCGGAGGCGGCAACGGATCCAGTGGCGGGAGCGGGGACGGTGCTCATCGGGGTCTCCTCACAGGTCCGTCAGGCCCGGGGCAACCTCGTCGCGGCGGGCGCGCATGAGCTCGAGCAGCTCGGGCTCGGTGGGCATGGCGGTGGAGCACTCCAGGCGCGAGGAGACGATGGCTCCGGCGGTGGAGGCGGCGAAGATGGTCTTCTCCAGCGACCAGCCCGACAGCAGGCCGTGGCAGATGGCTCCACCGAAGGCGTCTCCGGCGCCCAGGCCGTTCTTCGTGGTCACTGAGGTCACGGGCATCTCCACCCGCTCGGTGCGGGTCTTGGCCAGGGTGCCCTCCAGGCCCTGCTTGACGATGGCCAGCTCGACGCCGGCCTCCAGGAGGGCGTCGGCGGCGCGCTCGGGGTCGCGCTCGCCGACGGCGACCTCGCACTCCTCGCGGTTGCCGATGGCGACGGTGACCTTGGGCAGGATCTTGGAGACCTCGCGGTGAGCCGTGGCCTTGTCCTTCCAGAACATGGGCCGGTAGTCGAGGTCGGCGATGGTGAAGCGTCGTCGGTCCCGGGCCCCCAGGGCGGCGTGGTGGGCCGAGCGCGAGGGCTCCTTGCTCAGTCCGGTCACCGAGATCCAGAAGATGGAGGCGTCGCGAACGGCGTCGAGCGGCAGGTCCTCCCAGGTCAGCTCCAGGTCGGGGGCCGAGGGCTCGCGGTAGAAGTAGAGGGGGAAGTTGTCCGGCGGGAAGATCTCGCAGAAGGTGACCGGGGTGTTGTAGGCGGCCTTGGTGACGACGTGGCGGTCGTCGACCCCCAGGCGGCGCATCTCGGTGTGCACGAAGCGCCCGAAGGGGTCGTTGCCCACACCGGTGACGACGGCGGAGCGGTGCCCGTAGCGGGCGGCGGCCACGGCCACATTGGTGGGGCTGCCGCCCAGGAACTTGCCGAAGCTCTCGACGTCCTCCAGGCCGACGCCGACCTGGAGGGGGTAGATGTCGATGCCGCAGCGCCCGATGGTCAGGACGTCCAGCGTCTTCTGGCTGTCGAGCCGGCTCTCGGGCGCGTCCTCCCCAGCCGACTCGGTCACCTCGGTCGTCTCGTTGGTTGCCGTCGTTGCTGTCGTCACGGTGATCGCGTCTCCACATCCTTGGGGCCCGCAGGCCTCCAGAGGTCGGGCCTGCGCCGGGCGTCACTGCGAAGCCTGCCTCACGACGAGGCTCGAGGTCAAGCATTTGTCAGAACATTTGATGTCAGATGATCGCGGCAACCAGGACCATCGCAGCCACGATGACGCACGATGACGACAGTGCGTGACATCGACGCGCACCGTCCGTATGCTCAAGGCATTATCACGTCTGACGCACAGGCTTATCTCATGTCCGATTCAGCATCCCCTTTTGCCCTCGACATCACGATCGACCGCGCCTCCAAGACGCCGCTGCACACGCAAATTTCTGAGCCTTTGGCCTCACTCATCCTCGACGGCACGCTGCCCGCCGGCACCCGGCTCGAGGACGAGCTCTCCATGGCCAAGCGCCTGGAGGTCTCCCGCCCCACCGCCCGACAGGCCCTCCAGCACCTGGTGGACCGCGGCCTGGTCAAGCGCCGCCGGGGCGTGGGCACGATCGTCTCCCCCATGCACGTCCACCGGCCGATGCAACTGACCAGCCTGCTGGCGGACCTGTCCGCCGCCGGCCACACGACCTCCACCACCGTGCTGGACTACACCGAGCACGAGGCCGACGCCGAGGCCGCCGAGCACCTCGAGGTCGAGGAGGGCACCGCCGTCGTGTCCTGCACCCGCATCCGCTGCGCCGACGGCGAGCCGATCGCAGTCCTGTCCAACCTCATGCCGGCCTCCATGGCCCCCGCCCGCGAGGAGCTGGAGGCCGGGGGTCTCTACGACCTCCTGCGCGCCAAGGAGATCGTGCCCACCACTGCCAAGCAGGTCATCGGCGCCCGCAACGCCACCACCCGCGAGGCCGAGCTGCTGCACGAGCGCCGCCGCGCCGCCCTGCTGACCGCCACCCGCATCACCTACGACCAGTCGGGCCGCGTCATCGAGTACGGCCAGCACATCTACCGCGCCTCGCGCTACACCTTCGAGACCTCCCTGTTCTCGAGCTAGCCCTCTCCAGTTCTCCGCCCGACTGGGGCCGGGCTCTGCGCCCGGCCCGGGCGACACCACCGTTCCCAGGAATCTTTGTCCTGACAATTTGTTGACAGATGACGCCGGGCACACTTCAATAGGGGTACCGGACCGCGGCTGCAAGGACGCCTGCGCGGATGAACCCGAAAGAGAGCACAGAACAGATGAGTATCGAATACACTCCCGGCCCCCTTCTCGACGCTGCTCGCAACACGCCCACCGCGCTGTGGAACGACTCGGCCGACCCCGACGAGCTGCGTCAGTCGATCTCCTTCGGCGGCGTGGGCGCCACCTGCAACCCCACCATCGCCTACACCTGCATCAACCAGCGCAAGGACGTGTGGCTCCCGCGCATCGCCGAGCTGGCCGAGGAGATGCCCGAGGCCACCGAGTCCGAGATCGGCTGGCAGGTCGTGCGCGAGATGAGCATCGAGGCCGCCAAGCTGCTCGAGCCCATCTTCGAGGAGCACAAGGGGCGTAACGGCCGCCTGTCCATGCAGACCGACCCGCGCCTGGCCCGCAGCGCCAAGGCCCTGGCAGACCAGGCCGAGGAGTTCTCGAACCTGGCCAAGAACATCATCGTCAAGATCCCCGCCACCTCCGTGGGCGTCAAGGCCATCGAGGACGCCACCTACCGGGGCGTGTCGGTCAACGTGACGGTCTCCTTCTCGGTGCCCCAGGCCGTGGCCACCGGTGAGGCCATCGAGCGCGGCCTCAAGCGCCGCGAGGCCGAGGGCAAGGACGTCTCCACCATGGGCCCGGTCGTCACCCTCATGGGCGGCCGCCTGGACGACTGGCTCAAGATCGTGGCCAAGAGGGACAAGCTCTTCATCGACCCCGGCCACCTGGAGTGGGGCGGCGTGGCCGCCCTCAAGCGCGCCTACCAGGAGTTCCAGGCCCGCGGCCTGCGCGCCCGCGTGCTGTCGGCCGCCTTCCGCAACGTGCTGCAGTGGTCCGAGCTGGTCGGCGGCGACCTGGTCGTCTCCCCGCCCTTCGCCTGGCAGAAGCTCATCAACGACTCCGGCTACAAGGTCGTCGAGCGCATCGACGAGCCCGTGGCCCCCGAGATCATGGAGACCCTGCTGTCCATCCCCGAGTTCGTGCGCGCCTACGAGCCCGACGGCATGACGCCCGAGGAGTTCGACTCCTTCGGCGCCACCCGCCGCACCCTGCGCGGGTTCCTCCAGGCCGACGCCGACCTGGACGCCCTGGTGCGCGACGTCATCATGCCCCAGCCCTGAGCGGCCCCGATCAGGCTCGGTCGGGCCCCGGTGGGAGCCCGGCCGGCCGCAGGCGGCACCCGCCGCACCGGGTGGGTCGACGACGCCTTCAGACACGTTCCGCGTCGTCGCCCCACCCGCACCCCCACCACTGACCGACTGACCGCAACCCAGACACGCACTCACACGCAGAAGGAGCAAGGATGCTCTCCATCGCCGTCATCGGCGCCGGCCGCATCGGCCACGTCCACGCCAAGACCATCGCCGCCCACCCCCAGGCCGAGCTCGCCTTAGTCTGCGACCCCTTCGAGGACGCCGCGGAGAAGCTGGCCGCCACCTACGGGGCCCGGTCCTGCAAGGAGGCCGAGGAGGTCTTCGCCGACCCCGAGATCGACGCCGTCATCGTCGGCTCGCCCACGCCGCTGCACATCCCCCACCTGCTGGCCGCCGCCAAGGCCGGCAAGGCGGTCCTGTGCGAGAAGCCGATCGCCCTGGACATGAAGGACGTCGAGGCCGCCCAGGCCGAGCTCGACGCCGTCGAGGTCCCCGTCATGTTCGGATTCAACCGCCGTTTCGACCCCAGCTTCGCCGCCGCCCGCGCCGCGGTCGAGGCCGGCCGGATCGGCGACATCGAGCAGCTGACCATCATCAGCCGCGACCCGGCCGCCCCGCCGGCGGAGTACATCAAGGTCTCCGGCGGCATCTTCCGCGACATGACCATCCACGACTTCGACACCGCCCGCTTCTTCCTGGGTGAGATTGAGGAGGTCTACGCCGCCGGGCAGAACCTCGACCCGGCCCTGAAGGACACCGGTGACTTCGACGCCGCCGTCGTCACCCTCAAGGCGGCCTCGGGCGCCGTGGCCACCATCATCAACAACCGCCACTGCTCCTCGGGCTACGACCAGCGCCTGGAGGCCTCGGGACGCGAGGGCGCCCTGTTCGCCGAGAACATCCGCGCCACCACGGTGCGCCTGTCCAACGGGGAGGTCACCGACGCCCAGGAGCCCTACCTCGACTTCTTCCTGGAGCGCTACGCCGACGCCTACCGCATCGAGCTGAGCGCCTTCATCGAGGCCGTCGAGGCCGGCACCACGCCGCCCACCGGCATCGGTGACGCGATCGCCGCCCTGCGCCTGGCCGAGGCCGCCACGGAGTCGGCCCACTCCGGTCAGCCGGTGCGCCTGAGCTGATAACGGGGCCACGGGGCGCACCACGCCACCCCGCGCCCCTCTGCAGACACCGGTGGGCGTCGTCGAGTGATCCATCTCGACGGCGCCCACCGTGCGTTGCTCCGAGGGACTCCCGAGGGAGTCGGTCAGTCCTCCTCGTGCAGGCGGTAGGTGAAGGAGTGGGACTGCCCCACCGCCAGGGCGATGAGGTCCTCTCCGCTGTTGAAGGCGTTGGGCGGGCAGGTCATGGGCTCGATGGCCACGCCCGGCCGGGAGAGCTCGTCGGCGGTGTAGGCCTGCACCCAGGGAGCGTCCGAGCTCATGACGACGGCGCGGTCGCCCTGTCCGCCGCGCAGGCTCACCTCCCAGGTGCCCTCGGGCAGGGCGGTGTAGGCGTTGTCCGTCTGGGTGGCCCCGACCAGCCGGCCCCGGCGCCAGTCCCAGTCGGTTCCCTCCACGCTGCGCCGGCGCGTGGGAGCCATGTGCTCGTCGACGTCGAGGACCTCGGCCGCCGGGATGGTCAGGACGCAGTCGTCCAGGGGCACCGAGCGCGTCAGATAGGGATGGCAGGAGACGCCGTAGGGGGCGGGGGCGAGCTCGCCGTCGGCCTCGGGAGCACCGGGAACCGGAGGCGAAGGGCGGGCCGCGCCGACGTTGGTGGCGGTCACGGTGACGCTCAGCCCGCGCTCGGCGTCTAGCTGGAAGTGGGCACTGGCCTCCAGGCTCCACGGGTAGCCGTAGGAGGCGAGCAGGCTCAGCTCGAGGACGACCTGGCTGCGCTCGGCGCCGTCGTCGGGGCCGGAGGGGTCGTCATCGACGACCTGCCAGTCCATCCAGCCGGCCAGGCCGTGGAGGGCCGAGCCGCTGGCCGGTTCGTTGCAGGCCACGAAGAACTCGGTCCCGCCGTAGTCGTAGCGCGCCCCGGCGATGCGGTTGGCCCACGGCAGCAGGGTCTTACCCTGCCAGCCCGCGGGCAGCGTGGCCTCGGCGTCGAAGGGCATGATGAGGTCGCGCCCCTGCCTGCGCAGGTGGACGAGCATGGCGCCCGAGGAGGCGATGCGCGCCTCGTAGTCGCCGGCGACCAGGTCGATGAGTTCTCCGTTGATCATGGTTCCTGTCCCAGTGTTCGGGGGCGGGCCTGTGCCCCTCAGTGTTGATATCTCGGTTGGCATCTCATGTGGTATCACAACCGTCGGCACCGTAGGCCGTATCGGCCCAGATCCGGTGCCGACGGTCTCGATGGTTGCGGCTCACGCGGCACGCGCCGTCGTGTCGCGGACGAGCAGGTCGGGCACCACCCGGTAGAGGTGGCCGCCCAGGCGCCGGTCCTCACCGGCGACCTCCTCCGGGATCTGGCCGTCCTGGTCCGGGTGCATCCGGGCCAGCAGCGCTCGCACCGCCACCTCGGCGATGAGGCCGGCGTCCTGGCGCACCGTGGTCAGGGAGAAGGCCGAGGCCGCCGTCACCGGGATGCCGTCGTAACCGGTGACGGCCACGTCCTGCGGCACCCGCACGCCCTGGCGGCGCAGCTCCATGAGGGCACCGACGGCGCAGTGGTCGTTGAAGCACAGCAGCGCCTCGGGCAGCTCGCCGGCCTCGATGAGATGGCGCACCGCCCTGGCCCCGCTGTCCTCGTCGCCCCCTCCGGGCACGACGCGCGCACCGTCCGCCAGGCCGCGCCGCTCCATGGCGTGGACGAACCTCGCCACCCGCCGCTTCGCAGCGGTCTCTCGCCCGCCGTCGACATGGGTGATGCGACGCCGCCCGGTGTCGGCGAGGTGGTCGACGAGCAGCTGGATGCCGACGTCGTCGCGGGAGTGGATCTCGTCGACGTCGCTCAGCTCGGTGCCGGTACCGATGAGGACCGCCGGAGTGCGGTCAACGATGCGGACCAGGGCGTCCACCGGGATGTCGGGGTCGATGAGGACGATGCCCTCGCAGCGCTCCAGCAGCAGGGCGCGCAGTCCGTCGGCCACGTCCCGGTGCGGGGTGGAGGTGGCCAGGACCAGGCCGTGCCCCAGGGCGGAGGCCGCCTGGTAGAGCCCGTCCACGATGAGTCCCTGGTAGGCCTGTCCGATGGCGAAGCTGGCACCGATGAGGCCGGTGTGGCTGCGACGCAGGAACTGGGCTCGCGGATCGGCCTGGTAGCCGAGCTCGGCGGCGATCCGCAGGATCTCCTCGCGGGTCATCTCAGCGACGCCGTCGGAGCCGTTGAGCGCTGCCGAGACGGTGGAGATGGAGCGGCCGGCGTGCTCGGCCACGGTCCTGATCGTGACGCGGCCGCCGCGTCCTCGAGGTCCTTGCATCGCAGACGCCTCCCTTCCCACACCGTTGTGCCCACCGATCCCGCGCGTGCCGCGGGAGACGGCACCCACCGTCGGGCACCGACCGTCCCATCTTATCCGACGACGCCGTTTCAGCAGGTAGGTGACCACTCATAGGCCTGCATTAATCCACCTGTCGACCGCGCCTGCTACACGATCGAGCAGCCGGTGCACCGCGCCAGCACGCGGATCACGGGCACCCGAACGTCCCTCACCCGCCTGCCGGGTCGCACCGGCGAGATTCTCATCCATCTTTCATCTTGTCAGGACAAAGATGGTCTGATACCTTCCTGTGACGTCATTAACGACGGGTGTCTCCCGGGTCTTCCGGACGCACCTCCACACACGCAGCAGCCGACAGTGTTGTCGGAAAGGACCGTTATGACTGATAAGAGAATACTGGGCATCGGAGTGATCTCCCTGGGATGGATGGGACGACTCCACTCCCGCAGCTACCGTGCCATCGCCGAGCGCTTCCCCGAGCTGGGAGTGGTTCCGCGCCTGGTCGCAGCCGCCGATCCCGTGGACGAGGTACGACGGGAGGCGGTGGACAACCTGGGCTTCGAGCGCGCCTACGCCGACTACCACGAGCTGCTGGCCGACCCCGAGGTGGAGGCCGTCTCCATCTGCGCCCCCAACTTCCTGCACCACGAGATGGCCCTGGCCGCTATCGAGGCCGGCAAGCCCTTCTGGATCGAGAAGCCCATGGGGGTCAGCGCCGAGCAGTCCCGCGAGATCGCCCAGGCCGCCGAGAAGGCGGGGCTGGTCACCGCCGTCGGCTTCAACTACCGCCACACCCCGGCGATCGAGTACCTGCGCTCCCTGGTGCGCGGGGGCGATCTCGGCCGTATCACCAACGTGCGCGTCTGGTTCATCGCCGACTACAACTCCTCCCCCCTGGGCCCCCTGACCTGGCGGGCCTCGAAGGAGAAGGCCGGGGCCGGCGTCGTGCCCGACCTCATGAGCCACGGAGCGGACCTGGCCCAGTACATCGTGGGGCGCATCGCCTCGGTCACCGCCGTCACCGACACCTTCATCACCGAGCGCCCCATCCCCACCAAGATGGGTATCGGCCACTCCGGCTTCGAGATCGGTGACGAGGTGGGCCCGGTGGAGAACGAGGACTACGTCTCCATGCTGGTGCGCTTCGAGGACGGCACCGTGGGAACCATGGAGTCCTCCCGCGTCAGCGTGGGACCGCGCGCCGAGTACGTCGTCGAGGTCTACGGCACGAAGGGCTCGGCCCGCTGGAACTTCGAGCGCCTCAACGAGCTTCAGATCTGCCCCGTGCTCGACGGCGGCGCCTCCCACGGCTACACCCGCGCCATGGCCGGGCCCCAGTGGGGTCAGTGGCAGCGCTTCCAGCCGGCCATCGGCACCTCCATGGGCTTCGACGACATGAAGGCCATCGAGGCCGCGCAGTTCATCGAGTCGATCATCAGCGGCGAGCAGATCGCACCCTCGGCCGCAGACGCCTGGTGCGCCGCGGAGGTCGACGAGGCCGTCGTCGCCTCGGCCGCCGACGGCCAGTGGCACGAGGTGCCCCGCGTCGAGGGCAAGACCACCTTCGACGCCTGAGACCGGCCCGTCCAGGCCTCCCCGTACATCAACACATCATCATCAATCACCACAACCCTGCGGCACCGTCGCCGCAGACCTGAGAGGAGACCCCCTATGTCACAGGGAGTCACGACGTCCCTGCGCGGACTGACCAGGGAAGAGCTCAACAAGGCGGTGGCCAAGACCCCGGCCTCGGGCAAGCACCGCGGTGTCGTCGCCATCGCGGCCGTCGCCACGCTCGGCTCACTGCTCTTCGGCTACGACACCGGCGTCATCTCCGGCGCCCTGCCGTACATGTACATGCCCTTCGCCGCCAAAGGGCTCCAGCTGACCTCCTTCGAGGAGGGCGCCATCGGCGGCACCCTCCTGGTCGGGGCGGCCCTGGGCGCCCTGCTCGGCGGTCTCATGTCGGACCGCTGGGGCCGGCGCCACAACATCACGGTCCTGGCCGCCCTGTTCTTCATCGGCGCGATCGGAACCACCGTCGCCCCCAACGTGTGGGTCATGTACCCCTTCCGCGTCGTCCTGGGCTTCGCCGTTGGCGCCGCCTCCGCGACCGTCCCCGTCTACCTGGCGGAGACGGCGCCCAAGCGCATCCGCGGCTCCATCGTGGCCATCGACCAGCTCATGATCGTCACCGGTCAGCTGCTCGCCTTCTCGATGAACGCCATCATCAACTCCATGCAGGGCGGCCCGAAGATCACCATCGCCAACGACCCCAGCGGGCGCTTCTCCCCGGGCACCTACGTCTTCGACGAGATCACCAAGCTGCAGGCCTCCAAGGGCGGCCCCATGAGTGGAGCCGAGTACCACGCCTTCCTCGACCAGCTGAGCATCAGCGCCGGTAACGGCGAGGCCTGGCGCTACATGCTCGTCCTGTGCTCCATCCCGGCCGTGGCCCTGTGGATCGGCATTCGCCTCATGCCCGAGTCCTCGCGCTGGTACCTGGCCAAGGAGCGCCTCTACGACGCCATCGGGTCCCTCAAGCGCGTGCGCGTGCCGGAGAAGGACGGCCCCATCGAGGACGAGATCATGGAGATGGTCGAGGCCCGCCAACACGAGAAGGAGGAGGAGTCCCAGCGCAAGGGCCTCAGTCACGTCATGGCCACGCCCTGGCTGCGTAAGCTGCTGCTGGTCGGCATCTTCCTGGCCGTCATCAACCAGACCACCGGCGTCAACACCGTCATGTACTACGCTCCGAAGGTCCTGGAGTACGCCGGCATGTCCACCTCGGCCTCCATCACCGCCCAGGTGGCCAACGGCGTCATGTCGGTGATCGGCTCGGCCATCGGCATCTGGCTCATCCTGAAGTTCCGCCGTCGCCAGGTCCTCATCGGCGATGTCATCGGCGTGGGCATCACCCTCCTGGGGATCGCCGCGACCTTCCAGTTCTTCATCGCCCCGCACATGGCCAACCACACCACCCCGCCCGCCTGGGCCGCCTACCTCATCCTGGGCCTCATGGCCGTCTTCATGCTCATCGTGCAGTCCTCCAACGGCACGATCGTATGGACGATGATGGGCGAGATCTTCCCGGCCAACGTCCGCGGCATCATGAACGGCACCGCGATCTTCTGCATGTGGACCGCCAACGCGATCATCACCTGGACCTTCCCGCCCATGATGGAGACCCTGGGCGGCGGCATCACCTACACCATCTACGGCGTGCTCAACCTGGTCGTCGCCGTCGTGCTGTTCAGGATCATGCCGGAGACCAAGGACAAGTCCCTGGAGGAGATCGAGGTCGAGATGGAGAGGCTCTACTCCTGACACCACCCCGGGGACGCGCGCTCCCGGGAGGACACCTCAGAGGCTTGTCAGGACAAAGTCCTGTTGCTAGGTTCGTCGTACGGGCCCACCGCCCGGCACCGACGCCGGCACCCGCCTTCCGGGAGCGCCCCGTCCACGGCCAAGGAGCCGACGGCGCACCAGCCACCGGCTCACGACTCACCACTGATTCAGCACTGACCCAGCACCGACTCAGCACCAACTTACTGACCACCACCACACCAGCTAGACACGGAGCAACGATGTCCTTCTCGCTCGACCCCGCAACCGCAATCTCCGACCCCCACGGCATCTCCTGGGGCATGCACCCGATCACCTGGCGCAATGACGACATCCCCGAGGTCGGCGCCTTCAACACCCTTGAGGACATGCTCCTCGACCTGGCCGACACCGGCTTCGCCGGCACCGAGTGCGCCGGCTTCTTCCCGCCCAAGGAGGAGGTCAAGGCCGCCGCCGACGCCCGCGGCATCAAGATCGTCGCCCAGTGGTACTCCTCCTTCATCCTGCGCGACGGCGTCGAGGCCGTCATCCCCGACTTCGAGGCCACCTGCGCCTACCTGGAGTACCTGGGCGCCACCCGCGTCGTCGTCTCCGAGCAGACCGGCTCGGTCCAGGGCATCCGCGACGTCTGCATCTTCACCAACAAGCCGGTGCTCACCGAGGAGCAGTGGCCCGTCCTGGCCGAGGGGCTCAACCGTCTGGGCGACGTCGCCCACGCCCACGGCCTGGAGCTCGTCTACCACCACCACCTGGGCACGGTCATCCAGACCAAGGACGAGACCATCCGCCTCATGGAGCTGACCGACCCGGCCAAGGTCTCCCTCCTGTTCGACACCGGCCACGCCTACGTGGGCGACGGCGACGTCATGGGCCTGCTGGAGGCCACCATCGACCGCGTCAAGCACGTCCACTTCAAGGACGTGCGCCCCGAGAAGATGGAGGAGTCCCGGGCCGCCGAGCGCTCCTTCCTCGACTCCTTCCTGGCGGGCATGTTCACCGTCCCCGGTGACGGCACGATCGACTTCACGGTGCCCTACACGTTCCTCGTGGACCACGGCTACCGCGACTGGATCCTGGTGGAGGCCGAGCAGGACCCGGCCATCGCCAACCCCCTGGAGTACGCCCGCAAGGCGCGCGCCTACCTCGAGGGCACGCTCTTCAAGGCCTGAGACGTCACGGGGCCGCCCCGGCCTCCCCCTCCGGGCCGGCCCCACCGGCTGACGCCTCACCCCGACGCTCCCGACCGCCACCGGTCGGGAGCGTCGTCGTCGCCTGAGAGCCTGCCGGCATCAGCCAGGACCGACCCCGATGGGGCACCCGAAGGCACCAAGGCTTACTCATTGGAGTGTCCGCTGCATGGTTGCCGTATTCCTCGGCCTGCGGTGAGCGAGCCAGTCCTTCGGTGTCCACAGAAATGACATTGGAAGGATCCCGGCGCACGAGGGGCGGGAAGATCGTTGGAATCGCGCCGATCCGCCGGATCGAATCTGTGGGCCGGGAGCCCAATGTCATTCCTGTGGACACCCCGGCGACGTGACGCGGGCTTCCTGGCGATCCGAGGCCGCCGAGCCCTTGTCCCAGTGCCGTATCCATGGCTCTCCGGTTCGAGCCTTCGAGGTACGGCCCCGACGACCTTTCAGCCAGCGCAGCGAATAAACCTCACCGACAAAATATGGACCCGGGAGAAGATCCGACCTTATGAGACCTATTGACAGGACATAGTTCACGCGCGTGAACTAGTAGTGCGTAATGCCGCGCGCTCCACCCGCCCGTCACCGCTGACGGGCGCGATCAGAAGGACCTGTCATGACTTCACCACCCACCACCTCACCTGCAGACCTCCCCAGAGAGCAGATCGACTCCCTTGTCTCCGCCACCCCTCCATCCGGAAAACGCCGCTCCGTCGGATTCGTGGCACTTATCGCCACGCTCGGCTCCCTGCTCTTCGGCTACGACACCGGCGTCATCTCCGGCGCCCTGCCCTACATGTACATGCCCACCGCCGCCGGGGGCCTCCATCTCAACTCCTTCGAGGAGGGGTTGATCGGTGGCATCCTCCTGCTCGGTTGCGCCTGCGGTGCGTTCTTCGGTGGCCGCCTGTCCGACCAGTACGGACGACGCCACAACATCCTGCTTCTGGCCGGAGTCTTCTTCGTCGGCGCCCTCGCCTGCACCTTCTCCCCCAATATCTGGATCCTCTACCCGGCTCGCTTCATCCTCGGCCTGGCCGTGGGCGGCGCCTCGGCCACCGTGCCGGTCTACCTCGCCGAGACCGCACCCAAGTCGATCCGCGGAACCCTCGTGGGCATTGACCAGCTCATGATCGTCACCGGCCAGTTCCTGGCCTTCGCCATGAACGCCGGTATCGCTCGCATCACCGGAGGCCCCGACGCCACCGTCACCTCCGTCGATCCCGGGACGACCGTCACGATCAACGGCGCCAGGACCGCCGTCGAGGTCGGGCAGACCTACAGCTGGGATGTCCTGAAATCGGTGTCCGACGCCGTGACCGTCGACGGCGGTAACGGCGCGACCTGGCGCTGGATGCTGGTGCTGTGCTCGATTCCCGCCATCGCCCTGTGGCTGGGGATGCGCATGATGCCGGAGTCCTCGCGCTGGCACGCCACCCACCGTCGTTACGTTGAGGCCATCGCCGAGCTCAAGCGGGTCCGTAAGGAGGACGACGACATCGCCGGAGAGATCGACGAGATGATCGAGATCCACCGTCGGGAGGCGAGTCAGGAGCACTGGGGCCTGCTGCGCTGTTTCGCCACCCGTTGGACGAGAAAACTGCTGATCATCGGGGTGCTGGTCGGGATCTTCAACCAGACCACAGGCGTCAACACGATGATGAACTACGCGCCCAAGGTGCTCCAGAACGCGGGATTCGGAACCGAGGCTGCGATCACCCTCAATGTGCTCACGGGCGTCGCGTCGGTCATCGGCTCCTCTCTGGGACTGTGGTTCCTGCTGCGGTTCTCACGTCGTAAGGTGCTCATCGGCGGCACGATCGGCCTGACAGTCATGCTCTGGGTCATGACCGCCGTCTTCCTGTTCGGCATCAACCCCCACCTCGACGACAAGGGCAACGTCATGGCCTCCATGCCCGCGCTCGTGCCATACCTGGTGGTCGTCGTCATCGTGGTCTACATGCTCTTCATGCAGGGAGGAAACGCCCCGGGGACCTGGGTCATCATGTCCGAGCTCTTCCCCTCGCGCATGCGAGGCGCTGCGATGGGCTTCGCCGTTCTGTGTCTGTGGGTCGTCAACGCCATCATCACTTTCGTCTTCCCTCCGATGATGGAGCACCTGGGGCCGGTCATCACCTATCTCATCTTCGCGGTCGTCAACGTCATCGCGGTCATCTACATGATCCGCACCGTCCCAGAGACCAAGGACAAGTCCTTGGAAGAGCTGGAGGAGGAGTTCCAACAGCGTTACGCCTGATGCCCGGGCCCTCTTCGTGACGCTGCAGACCCTCGACGACGTGCGGGGCTCCCGGCCTGAGCCGGCCGGGAGCCCCGCACGCGGGTGCGTAACACGCGGACCGGTCGCCGGGAGAGCTCTTGGCATACTCAGCCGAGTAGCCTGAGTCCTCATAAGCATTCACTCGGACAGAAGACACTGCGAGGACATCCGTGAGCACCAACGGTCACGCCGCCACCCAGAGCGACATCGCGCGCGCCGCCGGGGTCTCGCGCAGCCTGGTCTCGCTGGCCCTGAGCGGCTCGCCCAAGGTGGCCGCGGACACTCGCAGACGGATCCAGGAGGTGGCGGCCTCCCTGGGCTACCGGGTCAACGTCTCGGCCTCCTCGCTCGCCCGGAAGCGCTCGACCATCATCGGCCTGGTCCTGCCCAACCTGCGCAACGCCTTCTTCGAGCAGATCGCGGCCTGTCTGGGCCGGGCGACCGCCCGGCGCGGACTCACCCTGTTCGTCACGGTCGGCTCCGACCAGCCGGAGGTCCTGCACCAGGCCATCGAGAGCCTGCTCGGAGTGCGGGTCGCAGGCATCGTCTTCGTCTCGCCCTGGCTGCCCGGTGAGGACCTGCTGGCCATCGGTGAGGAGGTGCCCGTATGCGTCATCGGACGCCGCAGCCCCGGCGGGAGGGTCGACTCGGTACGGGTCGATGAGGAGGCCGCCGCCCGTCTCGTCGTCGACCACCTGGCGGCCTTGAGCATGCGCACCATCTGCTACATCGGCCCCCGCATGACCGACGAGGCCTCCCGTCACAACCGCGAGCGCTCGCTCGCCCGGGCGGCCGAGGCGGCCGGTCTGGACTTCGAGGTGCGCGACTGCGGTGAGGACGCGGGCCCCGCCACCCGGGCGGCCCTGAACGAGCACCCCGAGGCGCTCGGCCTGGTCATCCACAACGACGTCCTGGCCATCGACGCCGTCCCCGTGCTGCGTGAGAGCCGCCGGACCCTGGGCGACGACGTCGCCCTGACCTCCTACGACAACACCTACCTGGCCCTGCGCGAGGAGTTCTCGCTGACCAGCGTCGACCAGCCCGAGGACCTGCTGGGCGAGCGGGCGGTGGACCTGCTGTGCCGGCGCGCGGGGCTCAGTCCCGACGACGCGCAAGAGACCGATAGCGGGACCGGGGCCCGCAGCGTGGTCCTGGCCCCTGAGCTCGTCACCCGTACCTCGTCCCTGGGACGCTGAGGCGCCCCAGGGACGAGATCACGCAGCCGGCTCAGACCGAGAGGGTCCGAAGGGGGCCGGCGGGTCACTGCGGCGCCGTCAGCGCCGCCATGGTGACGTAGTTGTAGGGCTTGTTGAAGTGCGGCAGGAAGAAGATGTCCAGCAGGGCGAGCTTGTCGATGGTCAGCCTCTCCTGAATGGCCAGGGAGAAGACGTGGATCATCATCGAGATGTCCTCCTGGGAGGCGATCTGACAGCCCAGGATGACGCGGCTGGTGCGGTCGAAGATGATCTTGATACTCACCGGGTGGTTCGGGGTCCGCATGAACTCGGGCCGCTGGAGGTCGGTGAACTCGGTGACCACCGGGTCGTAGCCGAACTCGCGGGCCTTGGCCGAGGTCAGGCCGGTGGAGACCATCTTGAGGTCGTAGACGCACACGCCGTTGGAGCCTTGGACGCCGGCGGACTCGATCGCGGTGCCGCAGGCGTTGTGAGCGGCCACCACGCCTGAGCGCACGGCGTTGGTGGCCAGGGCGATGTAGTTCGGGGCGTCGGCGGCGTTGTCGTGGACGGTGGCGCAGTCACCGATGGCGTAGACGTCCTCGCGGCTGGTGCGCTGGTGGAGATCGACGAGGTAGGCGCCGTTGTCGAAGAGCTCGAGCTCACCGCGTCCCAGCTCGTTGTTGGGACGGAAGCCCACGGAGACGACGACCATGTCGACGTCGAGGCTCTCCTTGTCGGTGACCAGGCGCTCGACGCGGCCGTCCCCCTCGACGGCGACCACCTTCTGCCCCAGGGCCAGCCGGATGCCGTGCTCGGTGAGGGTCTGGCTCATTCGCTCACCGAAGTCGGGGTCGTAGTAGCCCTCCAGGGGCACCTCGGCGACGTCGACGAGCGTGACCTCGCGGCCCAGGCGCTCGAAGGCCTCGGCGAGCTCGACACCGATGTACCCGGCGCCGATGACGGCGATGCGCCTGATCGACTCGTCCTGGAGCTTGTCCACCACCTCGGCGGCGTTCTGGTAGAGCTTGATGAACTGGACGTTGTCCAGGGTGGCCTGGAACTCCCGGGTGCCCTCGGCCAGCTCGATGCCCGCGACCGGCGGGACGATCGGGGAGGATCCGGTGGCCAGGATGAGCTTGTCGTAGCTCTCGGTGCGGGCCGCGCCGTCGACGACGACGTGGACCTCCTTGGCGTCGAAGTCGACGGACTCGACGACGGTGTTCATGTGGACGGTGGCACCGGCGGCCTCGAGCTGAGCCTTGTCGGAGTAGAACAGGCCCTCCGACCCGGCGATCTGCTGGCCGACCCACAGGGCGATGCCGCAGCCGAGGAAGGAGATGTTCGAGTTCTGGTCGAAGACCACGACCTCGTTGTCCGTCCCGTAGCTGCCCAGGATGGTGTTCACACAGGCGGTGCCGGCGTGGTTGGCGCCGATGACGACGATCTTGCTCATGGTCAGGGTCCTTACGTCGGGGAGCGCGGGAGGCCACCGGGTCAGTAGTCCCCACCAGCTCCGGTTTATATAGATCCTACATAGATCACACGTTAATAACGGCGAAACCCCCATGAAGACATAGGACACAAGTCCCCGTCGACTCGCACCTCCCTGGAGATACCTCAGCACCATCCCACCCCCGGCTCGCGACGCCCCGCAGAGCGCCCAGACGGGGACCACGGTCCCAGCCTCGTCGCTCCCCCGGCAGGACGACCGCCTTTGTCATGACGAAGTTCTCAGAACCGGTTGACACCACCACATCCGGACACCAGACTGAAGCCATGAGTTCACGCGCGTGAATTCATGTCAGCACACGACTCCATCAGTCACCACGCTCGTCAATGAGGACACCTGAGGCAACCATGAGCAACACCCCCCTGTCAGTCGCCGTCATCGGTGCCGGTATGGCCGGCACCACCCACGCCAACGCCTGGCGCCAGGTCGGAACCGTCTTCGACCTGGGCCTGCCACCGGTCCGCCTGCACACCATCGCCGACGCCTACCTCCCCTTCGCCGAGGACGCCGCCCAGCGCTACGGCTACGAGCGCGCCGTGGACGACTGGCGAGTCGTGGCCGAGGACCCGGACATCGACATCGTCTCCATCGTGGTGGGCAACGCCCTGCACCGCGAGATCGCCGAGGCCCTCATCAGGGCCGGCAAGCACGTCCTGTGCGAGAAGCCCCTGGCGGACACCCTGGAGTCCGCCCGCGCCATGGCCCAGGCCGAGAAGGAGGCCGGTGTCGTCACCGCCGTCGGCTTCACCTACCGCCGCAACGCCGCCGTGGCCGAGCTCGCCAAACTCGTCGCCGAGGGCCACCTGGGCGAGATCAACCACTTCGACGGCCGTTACTGGTGCGACTACGGCGTCGACCCGGCCACCCCCATGGCCTGGCGCTACAAGGGCCCCATGGGCTCAGGCGCGCTGGGCGACGTCGGCAGCCACCTCATCGACACCGCCGAGGTCATCTGCGGCCCCATCGTCTCGGTCTCGGGCGCCGCCATGATGACCTCCATCAAGGAGCGCCCCGTGGCCACCGGCCACGTCACCCGCGGCACCGCCCTGGACACGGAGAACGCCACCTACGAGCCGGTGGAGAACGACGACGTCGCCACCTTCACCGCGCACTTCGCCAACGGCGCCGTGGGCACCTTCTCCTGCTCGCGCGTGGCCTGGGGGCTGCCCAACTCCCTCATGGTCGACGTGCTGGGCACCAAGGGACGCGTCTCCTGGGACCTGGCCCGCTGCGGTGAGATCAAGATCGACGACGTCAACTCCCCCGCCGGCCTGGGCGGAGCCCGCCGCGTCCTGGTCAATCCCGACTTCCCCTACTTCGCGCAAGGCTCCTCCATGGCCTTCGGCGGGGTCGGGCTGACCCAGATCGAGCAGTTCACCTACCAGGCCCACGCCTTCCTCCAGCAGGTCGCCGGCCTCACCCCCGAGCAGGGCGCCCTGCCCCGCTGCGCCAGCTTCGCCGACGGCTACCGGGAGATGCTGCTGGCCGACGCCGTGGCCCGTTCGGCCGCCGCCGGGGGCGCCGCCGTCGACGTCGCGGACCCGCCCGAGCTCGCGAGCCTGTGAGGCGCCTCCACCAGCCGACCTGTTGAGCCGGCGCATCCGGACAGACAGCAAGCAGCCACACCAAGACACAGACACTCAGACACGCAAGGAGACCACTCATGCCACTGACCTACGGCGCCTACACCGCCTGCCTCCAGGACCGTTCCCTGCCCGAGGCCCTCGACGTCCTCAAGGACGCGGGCCTGAGTGGGGCGGAGGTCAACGTCGGAGGATTCATCCCCTCCCCGCACTGCCCCGTCGACGCCCTCCTGGCCTCATCCACCGCCCGCGACGAGTACCTGGGCCTGTTCAAGGACAAGGGAATGAGGCTGTCCGGCCTCAACACCTCGGGCAACCCCACCTCGCCGCTGCCCAACGAGGGGCTCAAGCACGCCGAGGACATTCGCAACGCCATCCGCCTGGCCGGCCTGCTGGGTGTGGGCGAGATCGTCACCATGTCCGGCACCCCGGGCACCGACCCGAGCGCGAAGTACCCCACCTGGGTCGTCAACCCGTGGAACGGGATCGACATGGAGATCCTGGACTACCAGTGGAGCGTCGTCGTGCCCTTCTTCAAGGAGATCGACGCCCTGGCCCGCGACAACGACGTCCAGGTCTGCCTGGAGCTGCACCCGCGCAACCTGGTCTTCAACGTCCCCGCCTTCGAGCGGCTCGTCGAGGAGACCGGCGCGACCAACATCAAGGTCAACATGGATCCCTCCCACCTGTTCTGGCAGCAGATGGACCCGATCGCGGCCACCAAGCGCCTGGGCTCCCTCGTGGGGCACGTCCACGCCAAGGACACGAGGATCTTCCCCGGCGCCGCCTACCGCGGGGTCCTGGACACCGACTTCGGCCGCGTGCCCGCTGAGGCCGAGGGCAAGGTTCCGGTGGCCTACGGCTACTGGTGCAACTCCTGGCCCGAGGACCCGGCCTGGCGATTCGTCGCCTTCGGCCTGGGACACGACACCGACTACTGGGCCGAGTTCCTGACCGCCATCGCCGAGGTCGACCCGGAGATGAATGTCAACATCGAGCACGAGGACGCCGAGTACGGCAACGTCGAGGGGCTCCAGATCTCCGCGCGCAACCTGCTGGAGGCCGCCGCCAGGCTCTGAGCGGCTGACGCTACTGACGGCCACGCGCACTCAGCTCACCGACGGCGAGGACCCGCCCACCGGTCCTCGCCGTCGGCGCGCGTCCGTTAGACTGAGTAAAAGTCAGGACAAAGTCTGCGCTTCCGCTCCGTACCGACGCCACCTTCGCAACTCCTTCTCAACTCCTTCTCAACGCTGAGAGGCCGGCCCGTGCTCCCCACCTTGACCGCAACCGCCTGGATCCTGCTCATGGTCGTGGCGGCCCTGTGCGGCATCGCCAAGACCGCCCTGCCCGGGGCGGCCACCATCGCCGTGGCCCTGTGCACCGCAGTACTGCCGGCCAAGGAGTCCACCGGCGCCATCCTGCTCATGCTCATGACCGGCGACCTGCTGGCCGTGTGGAGCTACCGCCGCGACGCCGACTTCCACATGCTGCGCAGGCTGGTCCCCGCGGTCCTGACCGGGGTCGGCGCCGGCGCGCTGTTCCTGCACCTGGCCTCCAACGACTCCACCCGTCGCCTCATCGGCGTCATCCTGCTGCTCCTGGTCGCCATCACCCTCCTCCAGCGCCGCTCGGCCGGCAGGAGCAGGACCGAGGACGCCACTGGGGAACGACAGCGCACCTCAACCGATCCGACGCCGCGAGCGAGTGGGGCACCAGGGGCGCCCGGGGCACCCGTCACCCCCGCGGCCGGCAGCCGCCTCGCCCGACTGGTCTACGGCGGCCTGGCCGGCTTCACCACGATGGTCGCCAACGCCGGCGGCCCGGTGACCTCCATGTACTTCCTGGCCTGCCGCTACCCCGTCAAGGCCTTCCTGGGCACGACCGCCTGGTTCTTCTTCCTGGTCAACCTCGTCAAGCTGCCCTTCTCCGTCTCAGCCGGTCTGGTCAATGCCACGATGCTGTCGCTGGCCGCCGTCGCCGCACCGGTCGTCATCGTCTCGGCCCTGGCCGGCCGCCGACTCGCCGAGCACATGGATCAGCGGGTCTTCGAGCCGATCATCGTCGCACTGACCATCGTCTCCGCACTGCCCCTGCTGCGCTAGAGCGGATCGTGACGGAGGCCAGGCAGGCGGACTCTATTTCTCCGGCGCACAAAACAGGTACCCACCAGCGAGTATTTCCCTCAAGACAGCCTGTCTGACATCACATCTTCACCTCAGGCCGGAGCATTGACGGGATTTATCCTGACCGTTACCGTATTCATCAGTATGAAGAGTTCGGCCGGTATTGATTATGTCGACGTTTCGCCAGGTGAGGACGCCGGCGGCGTCGATGCCGCTGACGCCGAATCCTCGAAGGATGACGGGACCGTCGAGGCCTCCGCTGCATCCGAGGTCGCAGCGGAGTCTCCCGTTCTGGTCAGCGCCGATGTCCACGCCGTCATGCTGGGACTGTGGGCCTCGGGCCTCAGGTGCGTCATCGTCTACGCCCTGGCCCCCGCCATCGGCGCCGCCGGTCCGCTGGCGGTCGGAACAGCCCTGGTCATCCAGGTCGCCGGCACCGCCGTGAGCCTCAGCGGCGCCCGCTCGCTGTGGATGCGCCGCTACCGCGGACGCTACGTCTACGTCCTCATCGCAGGCCTCAGCTGCCTGTGCACCCTGGCGGCCCTGCTGGCGCCCACCGGGTTCTAGTCCTCTCATCCAGCTCGACCATGACCCCCTCGGCCGTCCCCCTCCCCCCGCCGCCCTCCCGCACCTCCAGGGCACTGGCACTCGTTAGACGCTGGCTGTCGGCGGCGGCCGGACTGGTCCTGCTGATCATCACCCTCAGCGGCACAGTGCTGCCCGTCCAAGGGGAGAGCCTGCGCCCGCTGAACCCGTCCGCCCACTCCCACGGCGCCGGCCCCGACCAGGTCTGGCTGCCTCAAGCGATCGCGACGATCGAGCGCGCCCACCCCGACGAGCCCGTTGTGTCCGCCACGTGGGTCGACGACGTCATCGAGGTGAGGACCGAGCACGCCGCCTACACCGTCGATCCCTCCGCCGGGGGCGAGATCAGTCGGGCGGCCACTGCTCCGCCCTGGATCGCCGCCCTGGACAACCTGCACCGCTGCCTCCTGTCCTGCCAGGGCCCTGGTCATGTCCGCTGGATGTCCCAGGAGATCCCCCATACCCGCTGGTGGGACGAGAGCAGGGGCCTGACCGTCGGCGGTCTCATCGTGGCCACGTCGGGCGTGGTCCTGCTGGTCCTCGCCGTCAGCGGGCTGAGGGTGTGGTGGCCGCTCCAGCGCTACCGACGCACCGCCCTGTCCGCCGGCTGGCGCAGCAGGCGTCTGTCGAGAGACACCGATCTGCTCAAGGCGGCCGGACTGGTCCTTCTCCCCCTGCTGTTCCTGTGGGGCTACTACGCCAGCGCCTTCGGCATCCACCCCACCCGGCAGGCATCCCCCGCCTCCGTCGCGGTGACCGAGGCCCCGGGCGGTCGCAGCCGCACCGATCAGGGACAGGACATCGGTCCGCGCCGCGCCCTCGCAGCGGCTCAGCAGGCACGCGGGGGCCGGCCGGTCGCCCTGTTCCTCCCCGAGCCGGACGACCCGTCGTCGACCTACACGGTCTGGCTCTCCCAGGGTGCGCGGAACCTCCACCAGCGCTCCAGCGGCAGCATCGCGGTGAGCGTCGACCCCGGAACCGGGCGGACCACGGTCCCGCCAGCACCCGACCGGGAGCCCAGCGCTCGGGCCGGATAACGCCCTGCGACGCCCGCCCTGAGCTCCGCGCATGTGCCCGTTCCCACATCACAAGACGGATTGAGACCGGGCCTTTGGTCGCAGACAACCCGCAGGTCGGGGCACAATCGGACCCGTACGGCACCGGAATGAGCCGGCGCCCCTGACTCCAAGACAACGCGAGAAGGACCCAACGTGGCGCGCAGTATCTACATCGCCTCACCCAACGCCGGAACCGGGAAGTCAACGGTGGCCCTCGGACTGGTCTCCTGTCTGACCAAGGTGGTCGCCAAGGTCGGCGTCTTCCGCCCCTTCGTGGAGAGCCGTCAAGGCGACGCCTTCCTCAGCCTCCTGCTGAACCGCGCCGGCTCCACCACTCCCGCAGAGCAGTGCGTCGGAGCGACCTGGGACGAGTTCCACGCCGACCCCGAGGAGGCCCTGGCCCGCATCGTCGACGCCTACCGGGCCCTGGCGCGCGAGCACGACGTCGTCATCATCGACGGCTCGGACTTCACCGACGTCGCCGGCAACCCCGAGCTGGCCCTCAACGCCCGGGTGGCCGCCAACATCGGCGTGCCGGTGCTGCTGGTGGTCTCCGGCCAGCACGACGCCGAGGACGTCGTCGGCTCCGTGGAGGTCTCCATGGCAGAGATCGCCGACAACCACGCCCGCACCGTCGCGGTCGTGGCCAACAAGTGCCGCCCCGACAACCGCCAAGCCATCACCGAGGCCCTGACCGCCATCGAGGGCATCACCTCCACCACACTGCCCGAGGTACCGCTGCTGGCCGCCCCCGCGGTGCGCGAGGTGCTGGACGCCGTCGAGGGCACACTCATCGCCGGCGACGAGACCCTCCTGGACCGCGAGGCGGAGTCGGTCCTCGTGTGCGCCATGGACGTCTCCCACGTCCTGGAGCGCCTGACCGCCGGCCAGCTCGCCATCGTGCCGGCCGACCGCTCCGCCATGCTCATCTCGCTCATGGCGGCCCAGGCGTCCTCCAGCTTCCCGATCCTGTCCGGCCTTATCCTCAACGGCGGCTTCGAGGTGGCACCCCACGCGCTGCGCCTCCTGGAGGGCCTGGACGTCAACATCCCGGTCATCACCTCCCCGCTGGACACCTTCGCCGCGGCCTCGGCGGCCGGCTCCCTCCAGGGCCTGCTCGCCCACGGCTCCGAGCGCAAGATCGACGTGGCCGTCACCACCTTCGAGCAGGAGGCCGACGTCGACGCCCTGCTGTCCGCGCTGGAGGTCGAGCCCTCCGAGGTCGTCACCCCCATCATGTTCCAGGCCGAGCTGGTGGATCGTTCGCGCACCAACCGCAGAACGATCGTCCTGCCCGAGCCCGACGACGACCGGGTCCTGCGGGCCGCCGACGCCATCCTGCGCCGCGGCATCGCCGACCTGGTGCTGCTGGGCGACGAGACCACGGTGCGCGCCCGCGCCACCGAGCTGGGCCTGGACATCGCCGCCGCCCGGGTCATCGCCACGGGCGACCCCGAGCTGCTGGAGAAGTACGCCGAGGAGTTCGCCCGCCTGCGCGCCAAGAAGGGCGTCACCCTGGAGCAGGCCCGCGAGAAGGTCCAGGACGTGTCCTACTTCGGCACGATGATGGTCCACATGGGAGACGCCGACGGCATGGTCTCGGGCGCGGCCCACACCACCGCCCACACGATCGTCCCCTCCTTCCAGATCATCAAGACCAAGCCGGGGACCTCGATCGTCTCCTCGGTCTTCCTCATGCTCCTGCAGGACCGGGTGCTCGTCTACGGCGACTGCGCCGTCAACCCCGAGCCCAATGCCGCCGAGCTGGCCGATATCGCCATCTCCTCGGCCGCCACCGCCCGCCAGTTCGGCGTCGAGCCGCGCGTGGCGATGCTGTCCTTCTCCACCGGGACCTCCGGCAAGGGAGCGGACGTCGACAAGGTCCGTGAGGCCACCGAGCTGGTGCGGGCCAAGGAGCCCGAGCTCGCCGTCGAGGGCCCCATCCAGTACGACGCCGCCATCGACCCGACCGTCGCCGCCAAGAAGGCCCCCGACTCACTCGTGGCCGGACGGGCCAACGTCTTCATCTTCCCGGACCTGTCCAGCGGCAACATCGGCTACAAGGCGGTGCAGCGCTCCTCGGGCGCCATCGCCATCGGCCCGGTCCTCCAGGGCCTCAACAAGCCGGTCAACGACCTCTCGCGCGGCGCCCTGGTGGAGGACATCATCAACACCGTCGCCATCACCGCCGTCCAGGCCCAGGGCTGAGGCCAGTGTGACCCGGGGCCGGGACCGCCGACCACTCGGCCCGGTCCCGGCCCCGCAGCCACTGGAACCCGGTCGGACCTCGGCCAGGATCCCCGTCAGGCTCTCGTCAGTCATCCCCGCGTCCATCCCCTACCGCTCTTGAAAGGCACCCCGTGACTCAGCGCACCGTCCTCGTTATCAACTCCGGCTCCTCCTCCATCAAGTACCAGCTGGTCGACCCCGACTCGGGCGCCTCGCTCGCCTCCGGGCTGGTGGAGCGCATCGGTGAGGAGACCGGTGCCATCATCCACAAGCACGGTGAGGAGCGCACCGAGATCACCGAGCCGGTCCCCGACCACGGCTTCGGCCTGTCCGAGGTACTGCGCCTGTTCGAGGAGCAGGGCCCCTCACTGGCCGACGCCCACATCGTGGCCGTGGGCCACCGCGTCGTCCAGGGCGGGCGCTACTTCTCCGGCCCGGCCCTCATCGACGACGAGGTCGTGGCCCGCATCGAGCAGCTCGTGCCGCTGGGCCCGCTGCACAACCCCGCCCACCTCAAGGGCATCGAGGTCGGACGCCGGCTCCTGTCCGACGTACCGCACGTGGCCGTCTTCGACACCGCCTTCTTCCAGGACCTGCCCGAGGAGGCCGCCCGCTACGCCCTGGACCGCGAGGTGGCCGACACCTACTCGATCCGCCGCTACGGCGCCCACGGCACCAGCCACCAGTTCGTCTCCGGGGCGGTCTCCGAGCTCCTGGGCCGCGACGACCTCAAGCAGATCGTCCTGCACCTGGGCAACGGCGCCTCGGCCTCGGCGGTCGTGGCCGGGCACGCCGTGGACACCTCCATGGGCCTGACCCCGCTGGAGGGCCTGGTCATGGGCGGGCGCACCGGTGACATCGACCCGGCCGCCGTCTTCCACCTGGCGCGCGTGGCCGGTATGTCGATCGAGGAGATCGACCACCTGTTCAACCGCGGCTCGGGCATGAAGGGCCTGGCCGGTGACAACGACATGCGCGAGGTCCGCAGGCGCATCGACGCGGGCGAGCAGGAGGCCCGCGAGGCCATGGACATCTACCTGCACCGCCTCGTGAAGTACGTGGGCGCCTACACCGCCGTCATGGGCGGCCTGGACGCGCTGACCTTCACCGCCGGCATCGGTGAGAACGACGCGAACCTGCGCCGCGAGCTCTGCGAGCGCCTGGCCTTCATGGGTGTGGCGATCGACCCCGAGCTCAACGCGACCCGCTCCGACGAGCCGCGCGTCATCTCCACCCCGGACTCGGGGGTCACGGTGCTCGTGGTGCCCACCAACGAGGAGCTCGCCATCGCGCGCCAGTCGCTCACCCTCATCTGAGTCCCCGGAGGCCGGCGTCGGCCCACCCCGGACCGGGACATCACCGGGACATCACCGGGACATCACTGCGCGGTGCCGCAGCCGCCCTGACAGGGGCCGGCTGCGGCACCGCGCGTCGTCCCCCAGGGGGGGACAGATAGGCTGACGATGATGCGCTCATAGGATTTCAAACGCTTGCATGGATTCATGAGCATCGCGCCCCCGACCGCCTCGCTGACCTCCCCGCTGTCAGCCACGACGCCTGCACCGCCCACCGTCTTCTTCCCCGAGCCGGACATCGCGGTCGGCAGCCCTGCCACCAACCCTCTCACCAGCCCTATCGCCAGCCCCGTCACCGCCCCCGTCGCTCATCCCGCCGCCGCTGCCGCCCCAGCCCCGGCTCCGGTACCGGTCTCTCCCCCGAGTCCGCGTCTCGTGGCCCCCACCGTCCCCGGGGCCCTCCCGGCCCCGACCGGTGACCTCGCAGTGACCACTGACGACCTGACCCGCTCCTACAACGGCGTCAACGTCGTCGACGGGGTGAGCCTGCGAGTGCCCGCCGGAGGGGTCTACGGGCTCCTCGGTCCCACCGGGGCCGGCAAGTCCACCGTCCTCAAGCTCCTGCTGGGACTGGCCCACCCGACATCGGGCAGCATCAGCGCCCTGGGACATCAGGTCACTGCCCATCGCCGCCTGCCTCCGGGGGCGGTCGGCTCTCTCATTGAGGGGCCCTCCTACTACCCGACCCTGACCGGCCGGGAGAACCTCGCCATGATGGCCGCCTACCTGGGCCTGCCGAGTAGCCGCGTCGATCACGCTCTGGCTGCCGCCGGTCTGGACGGACAGGAGAACATGCGGGTCAGGCGCTACGCGACGGAGATGAAGCAGCGCCTCGCTCTGGCCATGGCACTGCTGACCGACCCGCCCCTCATGCTGCTGGACGAGCCCACCAACGGGCTCGACCAGACCGCGGCGCAGCAGATCCGTCGAATCATTGTCACCCTGGCCCATCAGGAGGGCAGGACGATCATCGTCTCCTCCCAGCTTCTCTCGGAGATCGAGCAGATCGCCGACACCGTGGGCATCCTCAGCGCCGGGGGCCTGCACTACCAGGGCCCCCTGTCCGGACTG
Source organism: Actinomyces sp. ZJ308 (assembly GCF_011752065.1). GTDB lineage: Bacteria > Actinomycetota > Actinomycetes > Actinomycetales > Actinomycetaceae > Actinomyces. The sequence goes on along the minus strand of NZ_JAAIJY010000014.1, from coordinate 25,480 downwards.
GACAGCGACGGCGTCATCGAGATGACCGTCTCCGCGCCCACAGCCGTCTCCACTCTCCTGACCTCCCTCGGAATCGCCCATGAGGTGCGTCGGGGGGCGGTGCGCACCGCCATGATGCCCGACGACGCCGTCGGCCGCCTCATCACAGGAATCGTCACCTCGGGTACGACCGTCTACCGTGTCCAGGCCGTGCGCAGGACCCGGGAGCAGGCCTTCCTGGAGCTGATCGACCCCACTCGTGCTCCCCAACCGGCGGCAAGCACTCGCAGCACTTAGCCATTCGGCCGGCCTCACAGCACTGGTCGCACCGGCAGAGTCGGCTGGATCTCCATCGCCTCAGGCATTACTATCCGTAAGGAGAATTAGTGATGAGCACCGTCGCACCATCCACGTTCCCGGCACCGAGTTACACCATGCCCTCAACGCACTCAGCGTCCTCAACATCCCTCACCACGCCTGGTCTCACGACGTCGACGCGTCCAACCGGTTCGCGCCCGCCGGCTGGTGCACGTCGTCGGCCCTCGGTGCGCACCGCCTGGTACTGGGAGAACCGCAAGGCTCCCAACTGGTGGTACTGGGCAGCCGTCACCGTTCTGTGCACCCTGTCGTCCCTGTCCGGCTACCTGCAGTACCGGACCTATCAGGCCGACCTCCCGGCCCAGGGCATCACCTGGGATGTCCTCTGGCCTCATTCCACGCTGCTGCTCTCCATGTGGCTCCTGCCGCTGGCTCTGGGCGGCTTCGCGGCGCAGATCGCCGCCGGCGAGCGCCGGGGGCGCAGCTGGCAGCAGATGAGGGCCAACCGTCTGGAGGCGACCGTGATCGCGGGCAAGCTGCTCCATGGGCTGCAGGTCGCGGTCGCCACCACCACGATCCTCGTCCTGACCACTGCGATCACCGGGCTCGTCGCCGGCTTCGGTCCGATGGGCCTGGCCGCCTACCTGCCGCGGTTCGCTGCCGTGGCACTGGGGATGTGGGTCATTCTGGCCTTCGTCACCTGGCTGGGTCTCATCATGAGGTCCTACGCCGCCACGATGACCGCCGTGCTCCTGGGGGCAGTCGCGGGGACGGCGATGCTCCTCGCGGCCCGGCCGCTGAGCGCACTCAATCCCATGACCGCATTGACCCGGGCCACCGCGTCCCTGACTCCCGGGGCCATGACCTCGCCGGGCGCAGCCGCGACCGACGGACTCATCAGCCTGGTATGGGTGGTCATCCTCGCCCTGGCCCTGCTCCTCACGGTGAGACGACGGTGAGACAGTGAGGCTCCAGGCATGAAGGACATCTCCATCGAGCGGCTCCCGGAGACCGATCCCCGCGTCCCGAGGACCCGCCTGGACCGCATCGCCGAGTGGTACCGGACCAGCCCCGTGGGGCGGTGGGCCGTCGTCATCATCAACGCCCTGGTCCAGGGCTTCTTCATCTGGACCACCGTTTTAGTCGGCATCAGCATCCCCCTGATCAAGATAGTGCTCACCGCAGTGACCGGTCTGTCCTTGATCTGGCGGCGGCGCTGGCCTCTGGTGGTCGTCATCATCAACAACGTGGCTCTCATGGTGAAGATGATCAAGAGCGACTCCGCAGAGTTCCTCATCCCGCTGTTGGTGAGCGTCTACACCCTGATTGCCATCGCAAGCGTTCGGGATCGGATCCTGGGCATCGGCGCCACCCTGGTCTTCCTGTTCATCCCCTATCTCGCGTCATTCAACGGCCCCCTGCCGGGGCTCATGCGGGAGAGGGTGCCGCTGTCGGACTTCATGCAGGAGGCCGGATTCCTCATCGCCGTGGTCACCGTGGCATCGATCACCCGATCGCGTCGGGAGGCCCTGGAGCACGGGGACGCCCAGCTCGCCTCCCAGAGGGCCGAGCAGCAGCTTGTGGTACAGCGTGACGCCGCCCGGTACCAGGCCAGGGTGGCGGCCGAGCTCCACGACTCCGTGGGCCACTCCCTGACCGCGATCATCGCCCTGTCCGAGGGGCTCCACGGCGCCGGTGGCAGCCCGGACGTCAACGAGGCCATCGACCTGGTCAACTCGCTGGCCCGCGACGGCCTGGCCGACACGAGGAGCGCCGTCGCCTCGCTGCAGTCCTCACCCGACATCCTCGACGACTTCGGTGCAGGCACGATGACCACCGGTCCGCACCCGGCAGTCGCCACGGGAGCACGCGGCTGGGAGCAGCTGGAGGACCTGCTGACCACGGCACGGGCGACCGGCATGAACGTGGTCCTGACCGAGACCGGTCTGCGCCCCAGCAACACAGCGGCGGGACGGGCGATCGGGGAGCTCGTCTACATCGTCGTCCGGGAGGCCCTGACCAACGTCATGCGGCACGCCGAAGGTGCCACGCGCGTCGTCGTGTCCCTGGACCACACCGGCTCATCCACCCGGATCACCGTATCCGACGACGGACACGTCACCGTACGCAGCGACTTCTCGCAGGACTCCCCCGAGAAGTCGACCGGTCACGGACTGACCAATCTGGCCTCCGTGATCCGCGAGCGCGGTGGCGCGCTCGAGGTCGGCCCCAGCATCGCCCCTGGCTCCGGCGGCTGGGTGCTGAGCGCCGTCGTCCCGGTCTACATCCCCCTTCAGGAGGAGGCATGACCACTGTCTCCCTCCCCTCCTCGCCGGCCCCGGAGAGGCTCGCCCCGATCACGGTCATGATCGTTGATGACCAGAAGGCGACCCGCATGGGCCTGTCCCTCATCATCAACCGGGCAGATGACCTGAGGGTCGTGGCCGAGGCAGCGCACGGCCAGGACGCCCTCGACCAGCTCGCCGACCTGTTCCAGGAGCACCGCCCGCTTCCCGACGTCATTCTCATGGACGTGCGCATGCCGGTGCTCAACGGGATCGACGCCACGGCGCGCATCACCCAGCTCTACCCCTCGATACGGACCCTGGTGCTGACCACCTACGACCAGGACGAGTTCGCCTTCGGGGCACTGTCCGCAGGCGCCTCGGGCTTCCTGCTCAAGGACACCCGCACGGCCCAGCTCCACCAGGCGCTGCGGGCGGTCAGCTGCGGCGACGCGATCCTCACCCCGCGCATCACGCGCGAGCTGCTCAACCGGCACATGCTCAGGCCCATCGCCTCGCCTCAGCAGCGCGCGGCGCGAAGACGCCTCGAGCGCCTCAGCCCGCGTGAGCGCGAGGTCGCCGAGCTGGTGGCCCAGGGACTGACGAACGCGGAGATCGCCCAGCGACTCGTCCTGGCCCCGGACTCGGTCAAGAAGAACGTCACCCGGATCCTGACCAAGCTGGACCTGCGTGACCGGGTCCAGCTCGTCATCCTCATGCGCGACGCCCAGCTCTGACCCGTTTCTCCTCCCGAGGTCTTAGCCGAGGCCGGCTGCCAGGACCATCCGCCGGCACCAATGGTCCCGCCCGTGATCTCCGTTGATCACGGGCGGGACCATTGAGGTCGTAGGCGTCAGGCCGCCGTCGCCAGAGCCGGCGCCATGGCGGACTGCTCGACCGGGGCGGGGACCCGGTAGACGAGGCGGGACTGAGCCAGGTAGTTGACGATGAAGAGCGTGGAGTCGACGAGCACCTTGGCCAGCCACAGAGGCGCCCCGGCGCCGGTGAGGACCGAGATACCGGCGTACGACGTCGCCGCGACCCCGCCCTGGACGGCCGCGTAGCCGCCGGCTGAGCGCCAGAAGGTCTCCGGGGCGGCCCGGAACAGGCGCCGGTTGAGCAGGAAGCCCAGGGTGCAGGAGACGATCCGGGCGCCGACGACGGCGTAGAGGACCGAGCCGGTCAGTGAGTTGAGGACGAGGGCCAGGACGTAGTCGACCGTCCAACCGGAGAAGGACACGGTGGCGAAGAGGATGACCGTGGGGATGCGGCGGCGCAGGTGGGCCAGCCGGTTGAGGACCGTGGGGCGGGAGGCGGAGGGAGTGGCCGGCGTGGGGAGGGCGGGGCTCGTCGTCGTCATGGCTTCAGCCTCGCCTGAGGCCTTATGCCGCCTGTTTGACGCGCCTGTGCCGTTCCTGTGAGTCCATGTCGCCGTGGTGCCGGGGGCCTTCTCCCCGGACTCTCGTCTCAGAACAGGGCGTCGGTCTGCGGCGCGGCGGCGGGGGCGCTCGACGTAGGAGCATTCGGCGTGGCCCCCTGGGGCCGGTCGCCTCGGGTCCAGCCCGGGCCGGAGGGCACCGGGCGGCCCTGCTGGTAGGCGGTGGCGGCGCCGCGGGCCCGGGAATCGGCGGCCTCGTTCATGGGGTGGCCGACGTGGCCGCGCACCCACTCGAAGCGCACCGTACGGCCCGCGAGCGCGGCGTCGAGGTCCTTGACGAGGTCGGCGTTGAGGACGGGCTTGCCGTCGGCCTTGCGCCAGCCGCGCCTCTTCCAGCCGTGGCGCCACTTGGTCAGTGAGTTGATGACGTACTGGGAGTCGCACTGGATGAGGAGCTCCTCACCGGCGAGTCCGGCGGCCTGCGTGGCCCGCAGGAGCTCGAGGACGGCGGTGAGCTCGCCGCGGTTGTTGGTCGAGCTCTCCCAGCCTCCGGCGGCCCAGCAGTCGTCATCCACGTACCAGGCCCAGCCGGCCGGTCCCGGGTTGCCCAGGGAGGAGCCGTCGGCAGCAGCAGTCAGCGTCATGGAGCGCACTCTACCCACCGACCCCGGTAAGTCCCGGACAGACGCAACCTCCCGTGCCGGTATCACCGCCGTGCTAGTCTGCCCGTCAGCAAGAATGATCTTGCTCAACTGAAACAAATTCTCGAGAGGTACACCGATGTCCTCCACGCTGCACGCCCTGTCAGCCTCGTCAGCGTCATCCGGCACACTCATTGCCGCACGCTGGTACGACTACATCCCCATCGCCATCTACTTCGCCTTCGTCATCGGCGTCGGACTCATCGCCCGGGCCAAGGCGGCCACGGCGGACGGCTTCCTCACCTCGGGCCGTTCCCTGCCGGCCTGGGTGACCGGTATCGCCTTCGTCTCGGCGAACCTCGGCGCGGTCGAGATCATGGGGATGTCCGCCAACGGTGCCGAGTACGGCATGCCGACCTTCCACTACTTCTGGATCGGCGCGGTCCCGGCCATGATCTTCCTGGGTCTGGTCATGATGCCCTTCTACTACGGCTCCAAGGTGCGCTCGGTGCCCGAGTTCATGCTCAAGCGCTACGGCACCGCCGCCCACCTGGTCAACGCGCTCAGCTTCGCCCTGGCCCAGCTGCTCATCGCCGGCATCAACCTGTACCTGCTGGGCAAGATCATGAACTGGCTGCTGGGCTGGCCCCTGTGGGTGGGGCTCATCGTCGCCGCCGTCATCGTCTTCTCCTACATCACGATGGGCGGGCTCTCCGCAGCGATCTACAACGAGGTCCTCCAGTTCTTCGTCATCGTGGCGGCCCTGCTACCCCTGACCCTCATCGGCCTGCACCGCGTGGGCGGCTGGCAGGGCCTGACCGGCAAGATCACCGACGCCGCCAAGCTCGCCGGCACGGACCCGTCACAGCAGCTGCACTCCTGGCCCGGCAACTCGATCTCCGGCTTCGACTCCAATGCGCTGTCCGTCATCGGCCTGGTCTTCGGCCTGGGCTTCGTGCTGTCCTTCGGCTACTGGACGACGAACTTCGTCGAGGTGCAGCGGGCCATGGCCTCGGACTCGATCTCCTCGGCCCAGTCCACTCCGATCATCGGCACCTTCGTCAAGATGTTCGTGCCCTTCCTCGTCATCGTCCCGGGCATGGTCGCCGGCGTCCTGGTCACCGAGGTCCAGCAGCTCAAGTCCGGCGCCGATACGAGCTACCAGTACAACGACGCGGTCCTCTACCTCATGCGAGACCTGCTGCCCAACGGCCTGCTGGGCCTGGCGATCACGGGCCTGCTGGCCTCCTTCATGGCCGGTATGGCCGCGAACATCTCCGCCTTCAACACCGTGTGGGGCGTGGACATCTACCAGCACTACCTCAAGAAGGACGCCGACGACGCCCACTACCTCAAGGTCGGCAAGCTCTCGACCCTGACGGCCTCCATCGTCGCGATCCTCACCGCGATCATCGCCTCGAGCTACTCCAACCTCATGGACTACCTCCAGACGCTGTTCTCGATGTTCAACGCACCGCTGTTCGCGACCTTCATCATCGGTATGTTCTGGAAGCGGGCCACGCCTCAGGCCGGTTGGATCGGGCTCGTCGGCGGAACGCTGGGGGCCCTGGGGGTCAACATCCTCATCCGGACCGAGCGCCTGGTCATGCCGGGACAGGGCGGTGCCTTCCTGGCGGCGGGTGTGGCCTTCACGGTCGACGTCGTCATCACGGTACTGGTCTCCATGGTCACCCGCCCCAAGCCCGACTCCGAGCTCAAGGGCTTCGTCTACGCCCTGACGCCCAGGAGCGAGCGCACCGACCCGCACCTGCACGAGCTGCCCTGGTACCGCCGTCCGATCCCGCTGGGGATCATCGCCGGTCTCATGGTGATCACGCTCAACAGCATCTTCCACTAGACCCACCCGGATACACGAAGGAGAACACTCATGAGCAATCGTTCACTCACCGACATCCGGGCGGTCATCACCGGAGCGCTGGGCCTCATCGGCCTCTACCTGGTGGTGTGCTCGTTCCTGTTCAACAGCGCCGACGAGATGAGCAAGACCGGTGGCATCAACGCCAACCTGTGGGCGGGCCTGGGCCTGCTGGCCATCGCCGCGGGCATGGGCCTGTGGTGGTGGATCAAGCCGAACCCCTCAGGCGGCCAGCAGGACTGAGCCCACCCGAGCTCGACTGAGTCAGCCCCAAGGCCGGTTCACCGCCAAACCGATCGACGGCGTCGCCGCAGCCTCCCGCTGCGACGGCGCCGCCGTCGTAGTCGCGCATCCTGCACGGAGCTCTTTCAAACGGTGACCTACCCTCCCATCCCCAACCAGGACTTACCTTCGTGACGGCGACTGCGCTTTCTCGCAGACGACTGGGGTCTGGCCTCAGTCGTCTGCGAGAAAGCGCAGTCCTGGCCGGAGAAGTACGTCCTCGACGCCCCGACCGGCAACCACAGCCGACCTAGCCGGATGAGGACGAGGCCGAATCCATGCTGGTGGCCAGTCCCATGAGAACCAGGCCGACAACGGCCGCCACGACTCCTCCTGCTACCACCACCCGCTCCCGACCGGTGCGCCTCTCCCCCAGAATCGTCAGGCCTCCGACGGTGGCCAGGACGAAGCCGAGCTGGGAGAGGGTGAAGCCGGAGGCCACGCCCACAGCCGCCGTCGAGCGCAGCATGAGGGCGTTGCCGATCGCCCACAAGCCCCCGGCGAGCGCCGCCGGTGCGATCCGCGGCCCGCGCAGGGGCGAGCTCCGAGGCAGGACGAGGGCGCACAGGACCGCACCGGCCAGCAGCCCCAGTCCCATGGGACCCACGGCGTGGGCCGAGGGCACGTGGACGGCCCGCAGCAGCGAGGGGTAGGAGCCGTAGAGGACGGCGGAGGCGAGAGTGGCCAGCAACCCGTCACGTCGCTGCGCACTCGTGGGGCCGGGGCCGGTGCGCTCCTGCCAGGAGCAGGCAGCCGCCCCGACCATGATGAGCGCGAGCGCCCCCGATCCCAGGGCCAGAGCGCCAGGAGCGCGCCACTCGCCGAAGAGGCTCACCCCCAGGGTGGCGTTGAGCAGGAGCTGGAGGGCAGTGGTCAACGGCATGGTGCGGCTGACGCCCCAGGCGCGGAAGGCCCGCAGAACGAAGACCTGACCGCCGGTCCACATGAGCCCACAGGCCGCGCCCCACACGGTGGCACGTGGGGACCAGGGCACCCCGAGCAGGGCTGAGCACACCAGCGAGACGACTCCCGCCCCCACCATGACCGCGGTGTTCTGACGGCGGGTGTCGGTGGGAAAGGCCCCGAGCAGGAGGGAGAGCGCCCCGAAGAGCAGGGACGGAACGAGAGCGACGACGATGTCCATGGTGAGCGTGCGGCACTGTTCGCGTGCGGGCGCTCAAGCACTCGCACGCGAACGGGGCGCGCCCCGCAGTGGAGCGCGCCCCGTCAGCTGTGGCTGCTATCAGGCGTCCAGGTCGGTCTCGAGGAGGGCCTTGAGCTCCTCGAGAGCGGCGTCGGCGCCGTCGGCGTCAGAGGCCAGGGTGACAACGTCACCGAAGCCGGCGCCCAGAGTCATCACACCGAGGATGGAGGAGGCGTCGACCGCAGCGCCGCCCTCCTTGGCGATGGTGACCGGGACGCCCTTCTCAGCGACGGCCTTGACGAAGGTGGCGGCGGGACGGGCGTGCAGACCGACCTTGGAAGCGATGGTGGCGGTGACCTGGGCCATGTGAAGCTCCTTGTGACATGTGGGGGCTAGCGGTGCGGGAACCGGATCATGCCCCCGCACCGGTTTCAGCAGCGCGATGGCTGCCGTCCCGGCTGAGACTACCCGAGATCACGGCTCAGTTGCACTGTTCCGACCTTCAAAAAGGCTGTTGGTCGTGGCGGGGCTCACTCAGGAGCCGATGTAGGGGGCCAGGACGATCTCAACCCGCTGGAGCTCCTTGACGTCGGCATAGCCGGTGGTGGCCAGGGTGCGGCGCAGCGCACCCATGATGTTGAGGGTACCGTCGGCGCGGTCGGAGGGGCCGTTGAGGATCTCGGCCATGGTGCCGACCGTGCCCACGTGGCTGCGGAAGCCCCGCGGCAGGCGCTCGTGGCGGGCCTCGGCGCCCCAGTGGTACCCGCCGCCGGGCGCCTCCTCGGCACGGGCGAGAGCGGCACCGAGCATGACGGCGTCGGCGCCACAGGCGATGGCCTTGACGACGTCCCCGGAGTTGCCCACCGAGCCGTCGGCGATGACATGGACGTAGCGTCCCCCGGACTCGTCGAGGTAGTCGCGCCGGGCCCCGGCGACGTCGGCCACGGCGGTGGCCATGGGCATGTGCAGGCCCAGGACCTGGCGCACCGAGGAGGAGGCCCCGCCGCCCTGGCCCACGAGGACCCCGGCCGCGCCGGTGCGCATGAGGTGGAGGGCGGCGGTGTAGGTGGTCACCCCGCCGACGACGACGGGCACGTCGAGCTCGTAGATGAAGCGCTTGAGATTGAGGGGCTCGACGGCGCCGGAGACGTGCTCGGCCGACACGAAGGAGCCGCGGATGACCATGAGGTCCACCCCCGCCTCGACGACGGTGCGCCAGTGCCGCTGGGTCTGGGCGGGGCTGAGCCGCCCGGCGACGACGACGCCGGAGGCACGGATCTGCGAGAGCCTCTCGGTGATGAGCTCGGGTCTGACCGGGGCCCGGTAGACCTCCTGCAGGACGCTGGTGGCCTGGGACGGGTCGGCCTGACGGATGCGTTCCAGGGCGTCGGCGGGATCCTCGTAGCGGGTCCACAGCCCCTCCAGGTCCAGCACGCCGATCCCGCCCAGGCGGCCCACCATGATGGCGGTCTCGGGGCTCATGACCGAGTCCATGGGTGAGGCCATGACCGGCAGGTCCACGTGGTAGGCGTCGATCTGCCAGCCCACCCGCACCTCGGAGGTGTCACGCGTGCGGCGGGCCGGCACCAGGGCGATGTCGTCGAAGGAGTAGGCGCGCAGGGCGCGCTTGGAGCGTCCGATCTCGACCTCTGTGCTCATGGTCCGATCCTAGTGGCCCCACCCGATATCTACCGGACCGACTGGCGCCATCTCCTGCGCAAGCCGGCGCGGCCTGCATGAGCCGGAGGACGGACGAGCCCCGGACGGAGCAGGTAGCGGTCGCCATAGGTGTCGTACCCCGGTGGCATGCTGGACCCATGAGCACCCCGCACTCCTCCTCCGCGTCCGACGCCACCTCCAGCGCCTTCCAGACCTGGCCCTTCGGCCCTCTGCTCGGTTTCGACACCGAGACCACGGGCGTGGATCCCTCGCGGGACCGCCTCGTCACGGCCGCGCTCGTCTGGCGGACAGGGCCCCGGGCCGATGGAGGCCGGCAGCAGTCGGTGACCACGTGGCTCGCCGATCCCGGTGTGGAGATCCCCGAGGCCGCCTCCGCGGTCCACGGCGTGACCACCGAGCGGGCCCGCGCCGAGGGACGGCCGGTGGCCGAGGTACTGGCAGAGGTGAGTGACCATCTGGTGGCGGCGATGACGGCCGGATCCCCGGTGGTCGCCTTCAACGCCTCCTACGACCTGACTCTCATGGAGGCCGAGCTCGCCCGCCACGGCCTGCCCACGATGCGCTCGCGCCTGGGGCGCGAGCTGGGGCCCATCGCCGACCCCCTGGTCCTGGACCGGGCCGTGGACCGCTACCGCCGAGGCAAACGCCGCCTGGGCGATCTCTGCGAGGTCTACGGCGTGCGGGTCGATGAGGCCCTGCACACCGCGGAGGTGGACGTGGCCGCCACGCTCGATGTGCTTGAGGCGCTGGCCACGGCCCACCCGCAGGTCTCGGATCTCAGCCCAGAGGAGCTCGTCGCCTTCCAGGCCCGGGCCCACCGCGCCTGGGCGGAGTCCTTCAACGAGTGGCTGGCCCGCAGGAACCCCTCGCGCACTCCGGCACAGACCACCTGGCCCCTGCCGGACTCCCCCGCCCACTGAGCCGCGGGCGGGGAGAGCCGGCTCAGGCGCTGTCGCGCCCGGTGTAGTTGGGGGCCTCGACGGTCATCTTGACGTCGTGGGGGTGGGACTCCTTGAGGCCGGCGCTCGTAATGCGCACGAACTGTCCGCGCTCCTTGAGCTCGGGGATCGTGCGGGCACCCACGTAGAACATGGACTGGTGCAGCCCGCCCATGAGCTGGTAGACGACGTCGCCCAGCGCCCCGGAGTAGGGGACCTGGCCCTCGATGCCCTCGGGGACGATCTTGGAGTCGGAGGAGACGTCGGCCTGGAAGTAGCGGTCCTTGGAGTAGGAGGTGCGGCCGCGCGAGCTCATGGCACCCAGTGATCCCATGCCGCGGTAGCGCTTCCACTGCTTGCCGTTGACGAAGACGAGGTCCCCGGGCGACTCCGTGCAGCCGGCCAGGAGCGAGCCGAGCATGACCGTCTCCGCTCCGGCCACGAGGGCCTTGGCGATGTCACCGGAGTACTGCAGGCCGCCGTCGGCGATGAGCGGGACCCCGGCGGGATTGCAGGCGCGAGCGGCCTCGTAGATGGCCGTCACCTGGGGCACGCCCACACCGGCGACGACGCGGGTGGTGCAGATTGAGCCCGGCCCCACCCCCACCTTGACGGCGTCGACCCCGGCGTCGATGAGCGCCTGAGCGCCCTCGCGGGTGGCGACGTTGCCACCGATGACCTCGATGCCGCTGAAGGCGGAGTCGGACTTGAGACGGGAGATCATCTCCAGCGCCAGCTTGGCTCCGCCGTTGGCGGTGTCGACGATGAGGACGTCCACGCCGGCATCGGCCAGGGCGCCGGCACGGTCCCAGGTGTCCCCCCAGTAGCCCACGGCGGCCCCCACCACGAGGCGCCCCTCGGCGTCCTTGGTGGCATTGGGGTACTGCTCGGTCTTGACGAAGTCCTTGACGGTGATGAGACCGGTGAGACGGTCCTGGGAATCGACGAGGGGGAGCTTCTCGATACGGTGCTCGGCCAGGAGCGCCTTGGCGTCCTCCCGAGAGATGCCGGTGGTACCGGTGATGAGACGGTCTCGCGGCGTCATGCACTCGCGCACGGTCAGGCTCGCCCAGCGCTCCGGGGGGACGAAGCGCAGGTCGCGGTTGGTGATGATTCCATGAAGGTTGCCGCCCTCGTCAACGACCGGCAGCCCGGAGACCTTGTAGTGGCCGCAGAGCTCGTCGAGCTGGGCGATCGTGGCGTCAGGCCCGACGGTCACCGGGTCGGAGACCATGCCGGACTCCGAACGCTTGACACGCCGGACCTGCTGGGCCTGCTCCTCGATGGACAGGTTGCGGTGAAGGATGCCGATACCGCCCTGGCGGGCCATGGCGATGGCCATGTCCGACTCGGTGACGGTGTCCATGGCGGCCGAGAGCAGAGGGGTTGCCAGACTGATCCTCGGCGTCAGCCTGGAGGTCGTATCGACCTCGGAGGGGATGACGTCGGTCAGCCTGGGCAGCAGGAGCACGTCGTCGTAGGTGAGTCCGGTGGGGGCAAAGACGTCAGGGCTGGTGATCGAGTCGCTCACGGGGACATCGTAGGACGACCCGACCTTCCCGTGCATATCCGCCTGCGTCGGCCGCTCACCCCTCCGAGCCGCCAGGAGCCGGGCACTCCCAAGGGCCGAGGCGGACACCCCGGGCCGCCCCTGAGACCACCACGACGACGTGACGTGCACCCCAAAAATAAAGAGGCAATGAACGCGGAACGTTTCAGAAAAAAGATGTTCCACATACATACATCATTCACAAAACGTTTCTGCTATTCGTGTGCCACAATGTGACGCACGTTTTCAGATAACCGAAGCACAGATACCCAGGAAATCTGGAGATAATTTCGTTGTGAGATAGAATGATTCTTCTTGATTAGCGCCCCGTGCGATCTTATCGTTACGTATAGCGCATCAAGTTCGGTGTGCCCGACCGCCATATCCAAAGGAGGGGAGGGAGGCAATGCACGACTCATCGCGTCTGCCCGGTCCGATCTCCACTCTCTGGGAGTGGCAGTACCGGGGAGCCTGCCTCGGCATGGACTCCGCGGTCTTCTTCCACCCCGAAGGAGAGAGAGGCGGTTCCCGTCGACGACGGGACGAACGAGCAAAGGCCATTTGTCAGGACTGCCCCGTCCTGGAGGAGTGCCGAGAGCATGCTCTAAGCACTCGTGAGCCCTATGGCGTCTGGGGAGGCATGAGCGAGGAGGAGCGGCGCGCTTACTACGAGCAGCAGGCACGCCGTTTCGCCAACGAACCGGCCTGACGCTCCGCCCTGTTTCAGGGAATCGACAGCACAGACGTTCCCAAGTCAACGTCCGGACAATTGTCCGGGCACGGCGCAGACATGCAGCAGACATTCTGCGCACACGTGTTGAGGGGGAGGCACCACAAGGCGCCTCCCCCTCAACACGTCATGGCGCCGCGTGGCGCACATGATCTCAGCGGGTCACTTGGTGACGACCGCCAGGACGTCGCGGGCCGACAGGATGAGGTAGTCCTCACCGGCGTAGCTGACCTCGGTGCCCCCGTACTTGGAGTAGATGACGACGTCACCCTCGGCGACGTCGACCGGGACCCGATTGCCGGAGTCGTCGACGCGGCCGGGGCCCACGGCCACGACCTTGCCCTCCTGGGGCTTCTCCTTGGCGGTGTCGGGGATGACCAGGCCGGATGCGGTGGTCTGCTCGGCCTCAACGGTCTGGACGACGATGCGGTCCTCGAGCGGCTTGATGGAGATCGACATCGGAGACCTCCTCCTTCTCTTCAACGTGCAGTAGAACGGCTTGATCGCCCTCCCGAGGCGTACCCGACCGCCGTCGCGGGGGCCGGTCCGGCACGAAGCAGGAGTGCGAGTCGCAGAGGGCGCCCGCCTGCGTCCCAGGACCAGGGCGAGCACTCCGCTGCGCCTGACGGAGAATCTACGACGGCGTTAGCACTCAGTCAACGCGAGTGCCAAAGCGTGGCGATGGTTTCGCCATGGGCGTCAGCCCTCGTCAGCGCCGGTGCTCCCGTGTCCAGGCGATGGCCTCTCCCACGCTCGCCTCGCGGCGCCCCAGGGTCGGCTCGCGCCGGGAGAGGACATCGGTGACGGCCTTGATCGTGGCCAGGCGCTCACGCGTCCAGCTGACGGCCCAGCTGATGCGGTCGCGGCGGGCACGCGAGTCGCCCACGCCCTCGACGTTGACGCCGACGGCGCGGCAGATGGCGACCGCGCGCGGCTCATGGAAGTCCTGGGTCACGAGCAGGGCGCGCTCGATCCCGAAGATCCTGCGGGCCCGCACACAGGTGTCATAGGTGTCGAAGCCCGCGTAGTCCAGGGCGATCGCCTCACCGGGGATGCCCTTGGAGGTGAGGTAGCCGCGCATGACGGTGGGCTCGTCGTAGCCGACTCGCCGGTTGTCCCCGGAGACGAGGATCGCCTCGACCCGGCCGCTGGTGTAGAGATCTGCGGCGACGTCGAGACGATAGGCCAGCCAGGGCGAGGGCTGCCCGTCGGCGTGAACGGCGGCCCCCAGGACGATCGCCACCGGGGCCCGCGCAGCACCGTCATCACCGCCGTCACCGTTGCTCCCACCGGCGACCTCGATGTGCCCGGCGCTGGCGGTCCAGGCCCAGATACTGGCCCCGGCCGTGATGAGACTAACGATCCCGACGACAACGAGCAGGATCCGCGCCAACCGCCGCAGAGGACCCCTGCGACGGCTCACAGCACGAGGATCCGGCTGCCGGTCACCCTCGCCGTCATCCGTCATGGCATCAGATGCGCTGGTCGCACTGAATCGCGGCTCCTCGTCAGTCATCGGCCACCCATCCGTCTTCCTGTCCAAGCCCCTCGTCCATGACCCTCATCCATGGCCGCGGCCCCACCGGCATGTGGGACACCGGCCCACAACCTTACTCGCCCAGAGCCCCACCCGGTCATCCGCCCGCCCTGATGAGCCCCCTCGCCCCTCTCTCAGTCCTCCTCTCGCTCCACCCAGTGAACATCACGCGCGCCGGCAGGTCCGCCGTGGAATGATCGGGGTGATGGCTGAGAACCACGTCGCGCTCCTCCTGACGCCCGAGGGCTGGGAGCTTCTGTCCTCCCTGCCCCCCTACGACCCGGCCGAGGCCCTCTCGCTGGGACGCTCCCTGCGCGAGGAGGGCCACTCCCCCGCCCTGGTGGCGGCCGCACTGACCCAGCAGCGTCTGCGCGCCCGGGCATCGGCCAAGTTCGGGCCCTTCGCCCAGCAGATGCTCTTCACCGCCGACGGCCTGGAGCAGGCCACCCGGTTGGCGGTCTCGGCCCACCACGCCGCCCGCTACGCGGCGGCGGGCGTGACGAAGGTCGCGGACCTGGGCTGCGGTATCGGCGGCGACGCCGTCGCCCTGGCCGGGCTCGACCTGCCGGTGCTCGCCGTCGACCATGATGAGGCCACGGCCGCTCTGGCGACCATCAACCTCATGCCCTTCCCGCACGCGAGCGTCGAGTGCGCCGACGCCCTGGAGATCGACCTGACCGAGCGCGGGGTCGACGCCGTCTTCGCCGATCCGGCCCGCCGGGCGCAGGGGCGGCGCATCGCCGACCCCGAGCAGTGGTCTCCGGCTCTGTCGCGGGTGCTCGCGCTGCGCAAGTCCGTCCCCGCTCTCGGTGTCAAGGTCGCCCCCGGCATCGACCACGCCGCTCTACCACCCGACTCCCACACCCAGTGGGTGAGTGTGGACGGCGACGTCGTTGAGGCCACCATCTGGTGCGGTCCGCTCGCCCCCGAGGGCCCCGGGCGCTCCGCCCTGGTTCTGCGCTCCGGGGCCGACGGCGCGAGGGCTTACACACTGACCGACCCCAGCTGCACCGATCCCTCCGAGCCACCGGTCCAGGTCGACCCGATCGGCTCGCCCGACGATCTGGGAAGCATCATCCACGTGCCCGACGGCGCCGCCATCCGCGCCGGGCTCGTCGCCCACCTCTGCGAGGCCCTGGGCGCCCGCCCGGTGGGGCCGAGGATCGGCTATCTCACGTCGGAGAGCCTTCCCGACGCAGCGACCGCCCCCTTCGTGCGCTCCTTCCGGCTCACCGAGATCCTGCCTCTGAGGCTCAAGTCCCTGCGGGCCCGGGCCCGCGAGCTGAGGGTCGGGAGCCTGGAGATCCTCAAGCGCGGGGTCGACGTCTCCCCCGACGCGCTGCGCGCCTCACTGAGGCTCAGCGGCCAGGAGTCGGAGACCTGGATCCTCACCCGCGTGGGAGACAAGGCCAAGGGGGCCGTCCTCGTCGTCGAGCCCATTGTCAGCGACCTACCAACTGACTCACCGGCTGAGCCATCAGCCCATCGACGCGACAGCGCCCCCTCCAGCGACTAGAGACCAACCCCGTCAGTGCCCGCCAAGGACCTGAGGACCCCGAGGAGACGACCAGGACATGCAGGACATGACTGACACCACCACGAACCCGAGCACCTCACCCGCCTCCACGGGCTCTCAGCTGCCGCCGGCCCGCCGTCCCCAGTCACTGCCCTTCGCCAGCTCGGCCCGGTCCACGCTGGGGGTGGAGTGGGAGCTGGCGCTCATCGACCGCGACAGCCTCGACCTACGCCAGTGCGCCGAGGAGATCCTCCAGAAAGTGGGCTCGGACCCGCATGTGCACGGCGAGATGATGCTCAACACCATCGAGCTGGTCTCCGGGGCGCGCCGGACCGTGGCCCAGTGCGTGGAGGACATCGCACTCGCCTTCGACCGGGTTCTTCCGGTCACCGATCCCCTGCGCGTGGACCTGGCCTCTGCGGGCACCCACCCCTTCGCCGACCCTCTGGTGCAGAAGGTGACCAACGCCGAGCGCTACGCCCGCCTGGTGGACCGTACCCGGCTATGGGGTCACCAGATGCTCATCTTCGGCACCCACGTGCACGTCGGGGTTGAGGACCGGGCCAAGGTCCTGCCGATCCTCAAGGCACTGCTCACGCGCACCGCGCACCTGCAGTGCCTGAGCGCCTCCTCGCCCTTCTGGGCGGGAGCGGACACGGGCTACGCGGACAACCGGGCCATGATGTTCCAGCAGCTTCCCACCGCCGGCGCGCCCGAGCAGTTCAGTACCTGGGAGCAGCTGGAGAGCTACACCGGGGACCTGGTCCACACCGGCGTCATCGAGGACTTCACCGAGATCCGCTGGGACGTGCGCCCCTCCCCGCGCCTGGGGACCATCGAGGTGCGGGCCTGCGACGCCGCGACGAACCTGACCGAGCTGGCCGGGATCGCGGCGCTGACCCAGTGCCTCGTGGAGTCCTTCTCCCGCACCCTGGACCGGGGCGAGGAGCTCGATGCGATGCCCGACTGGTACGTCGCCGAGAACAAGTGGCGCTCGGCCCGCTACGGCATGGACGCGATCCTCATCGTCAACTCCGCCGGTGAGGAGGAACTGGTGGGCGAGACGGTCGAGCGGATGCTCACCGAGCTGGCACCCGTCGCCGAGGACCTCGGCTGCGCCGCCGAGCTGGAATCCGTGCGCGCCACCCTGGAGACGGGCGCCTCCTACCAGCGCCAGATCGCCGCCGTCGGGGCCTACGGGGGGCAGAGGGAGGCGGCTGTCAGGCTGCTGCTGGCCGAGGCCCGCGCCGGCAGGCCCCTGCGTCCCACCGAGGTGCTCTCAATGGCGGCCAGGTCCTGATAAGTCCGCCCTGGACCGCCGGACGTCTCGGCGGTGCAGGCAACCGGGTCAGGAGCGACCGGTCCGCTTCCCCATCTCGTCACGCAGGAGGCTGGTCATGCTGGTGACGGGGATCCCCAGAAGAGCGGGGATCGGGATCGTCGTGTGACCATGGGAGAAGCTCCTCTCCATCCGGCGCACCACTCGGGGCGGCAGCGTGGGACGCAGGCGCTCCAGGGTTGCCTGTGGCGCGCGCAGGTAGACCAGGACGCAGTCGTTGTTGCCGATCTTGAGCCAGCCGTTGAGCGTGCGCGCATTGAATCCCTCGATCTCCTCCCACCGGATGAGACCCACCGAGTCGCGACTGAGGTGGTCGTGCACTCCCACGGAGTCGATGACCAGGGTCGGCTTGGGACCGGAGAGATAGCGCCACAGATCCACCAGGCTCAGCGGCAGCCCGATGACGCACGCCACCATGCCCATGATCGCGAACATGGGCAGCCTGCGGGACTGCGACATCAGGTCCACCGGGAATCCCGTCCACAGGCACACACTCACCAGCCCGACGAGCACGAAGACAGCGAACGCTCCGATCTTTCCGCGAAGCACCGCAGAGCTGGCGGTGAGAACACGGGCTGAGGGATCGGCGTGCACAGCGGCAGAAGGAGCGGACACGAATTCTCCTTTTCTTCATCCAGGAAAAACAGCGGGGAACGCAGGAGGGAACGATACGCGTCAACCATGCCGCAAAACAAGCACCAATAATAGGCCTGGAATGATATGGATCATTTTCAAATCCAGCTCGAAAACAACTGATACAACCATCAGATTCCGCGCCAACACAGGACCAAGGTACCACTTCGCAGAACCCGCCCACGACACGGAGAGCGCCATACCACACCCACCCGCATCACATATTTTCCACGCAGCCTAATTTAGGTCGTCTTAATGCGTCGAAAGATTGCGTTTCAATATTACTCAGTCTACATTCGCGCCCATGACTTCACTCCCCTCCCACTCCTCTCTTGACACTCTCCCCACCAACCGGGCGAGCACCCCGTCTCAGCCGCCCGCGGGCGGACGGCCGCCGCTGACCGTCCGCCCGGGATGGCTCACCCTCCTGTGCGGGGTTCTCACTGGCCTGGTAGGCGTCGCCCTGATCGGTCTTGCCGCCTTCATGGTGACAGTAGGGATCACACGAGGAACCCTCGGAGAAATTGCTGCCGTCAGCGCCGCCATCGCCGTTTTCGGGCTACTTCTGCTCGCGGTACCGATCGGCGTGACGCGCATCCGCACCGTCGTCAGCTCCGAGGGACTTGAGCTTCACTCGCCCACTGGACGTGTGAAGAAGCTGAGCTGGCAGCAGGCCCATAATCGCATCTGGATCAGCACCGCTCACATGTACGGCAGCTGGTCAATGACCGTGTGCAAGGTCGTTGTCGCCCTCGACGAGAAGGAGGTCGTCCTGCCCGGCGCCTACGCCCAGGGAATCTTCCGCAAACGCACCGAGGCCCGGGCGGAGCGAATCGTTGAACGGATCAACGCCATGGACCCCATGAACGGATAACGCCCCCGTACGCCGGCAGCATCTCGGCAGCGCCTCACACGACCCGGCCCGTGCCCGGTCCGGTTCGGACCGGGCACGGGCCGGACTCTTACTTCCCGGCCAACGGTTCTCAGCTCTTTGACACGAGCTGCCAACCGCGGGCCCGGGTGCGCTGCTCCCAGAAGCTGCGGTAGGGGCCGTCGGCCGTCACAAGGTCCTCGTGCCGTCCGTGCTGGGCGACGTGTCCGGCGTCGTCGAGGACGATGACCTGGTCGGCCGCAGCGATCGTCTCGAGCTTGTGGGCGATGACGATGAGCGTCGAGGTGCGTCGCAGCTCCTGCATCGCGGCCACGATATTGGCCTCGTTCTCCGCGTCCAGGGCGCTGGTGGCCTCGTCGAGCAGGACGACCGGTGCGCGCTTGAGCAGGGCCCGGGCGATGGAGACGCGCTGGCGCTCGCCGCCGGACAGGGCCCGCCCGCCCTCGCCCACACGGGTGTCCCAGCCGTGGGGCAGACGGTCGACGATCTCGGTGACGCCGGCGAGGTCCGCTGCCCAGCGCACCTGATCGTCGTCGGCCGCCGGGTTGCCGATACGGATGTTGGCGTCCAGGGTGTCGTCGAAGAGGTAGACGTCCTGGAAGACCATGGAGAGCTGCTCCATGAGCTGGGCGGTCGGCATATCACGCACGTCGGTACCGCCTACGCGCACAGTCCCGGCGTCGGTGTCCCAGAAGCGGGCGACCAGGCGGGCGATGGTCGTCTTGCCGCTGCCCGAGGGGCCCACGATCGCGCACATGGTGCGTGCGGGCACGCTCACCGACACCCCGGCCAGGACGGGATCGCCGGCGCGGTAGCCGAAGACGACGTCGTCGAGCTCGACGGCACCTGGATCGGGCAGCGTGGCACGGGTCTGCGGCTCGGCCATGAGCTCGGCGTCCATGACGGCGTCGAGGTGGTTCATCATCTGGCGACGCTCCTCCATGCCCATGACGGCCCCGCTGATGTCGTCGAGCATGGTGGTGAATCGCAGGCACATGCCGATGATGGCGACGGCCACGAGCGGCTCCATGGTTCCGGAGACGGCGAAGGAGGCGGTCAGGCCGATCATGGCCACGACGACGACCTGGCTCAGTGCGCCGTTGACGACGTTGCCGGCGGTCTCCCACCACAGGGCGCGCCTTGAGGCACGGACTCCGTCGTCGAAGGCGGCCCTCAGGCGGCTGTAACCGGTGGCGGCCCGGCACGAGCGCAGGGCCCCCTGACAGCGGGCGATCTCGACGACGCGGGTTGCCAGCTCGCGCTCGGCGGGCTCGGAGATCGACTTTCCGTGGTCCATCAGACGGCGCGCGGTGCGCACGAGTCCGGCGAACAGGGGGGCGGCCACCGTCAGCAGGAGGCCCAGGCGCCAGTCCCAGGCCCACGAGCCTGCCCAGACGACGACGCAGGCGGCAGTCGTGGAGGTGAGCATGTACATGAAGTGGGCGGCGGACTCCCCCAGGGCCACCATCTCCTGGCTGACGGCCCGCGACAGGGTCCCCGCGGAGTCGGCGTTGAACCATCGCAGAGGCAGGCGGGCGATCCGGTCGCCGACCGCGTGGTGGACGTCGTGCATGAAGCCGAGCGCCCCGGACATTCCTCGGCGCTGTCCCTGGAACTCGGTCACGGCGGCGACGACGCCGCAGACGATGAGGACGACGAGCCATCCGCCGAAGGACAGTCCCCATCGGGGCGCACCGCTGCCCAGAGCGACCGAGGCGGGCAGGAGCGAGACCAGGGCGGTCCCGGAGGCGAGGCCGTTGGCGACCGCCAGGATGAGGCTCGTGCGCGTCTGGCTCCAGGAGGAGTCGAGCATGAGCCTGCGGAAGCGGGCCAGCAGGGAGCGCACGGCCCCGGAGGCACCGGTGACCGGCGTCGGGACCGGAGTGACGGAACCGGCGTGGTCCAGCTGGTCGGCGGCGTCCGGGGACCGATCGGCAGAGACCTGACTGGCCGGTTCGTCGTCGGCCGGGGCGAGCCCGTCCGTCCCGGTCACGGGGCTCTCGCCAGCCGGGGCGAGCCCGTCCGTCCCGGTCATGGGGCTCTCGCCAGCCGGGCCGGAGGCGCCGTCGAGCTCGCCGGTCTGCCGCAGGAGGGCCCGGTAGTGGGGCTCGTCGACGAGGTCGTCATGGGTGCCGGCAGCAACGATGCGTCCACGCTCCATGACGGCGATGCGGTCGGCGCCGCGCACGGCGGCCGGGCGGTGGGCGATCACCAGAACGGTTCGCTCCTCGACCAGGGCGCTGAGCGCCTCCTGGATCTCGGCCTCGGACTCGGGATCGGCCATGGCAGTGGCCTCGTCGAGCAGGATGACGGGAGTGTCCAGCAGGACGGCACGGGCGATGGCGATGCGCTGCTCCTGGCCTCCGGACAGGGCGGTGTCCTGCCCCAGGACGGTGTCGTAGCCGTCCGGCAGCGCCATGATCTCCTCATCGACGCGGGCGACACGGGCGGCGGCTCGTACCTGGTCCAGGTCGGCGTCGGGGCGTCCCAGCGCGATGTTCTCCCGCACGGTGGTCCCGAGCAGCTGGGCGTCCTGGAGGACGAAGGAGACGGTGGAGTACAGAGTCGTCTCATCCATGTCCCGCAGGTCCACCCCGCCGATGCGCACGGCTCCGGCGTCGGGGTCGGCGAAGCGGGCGATGAGGGTGGCCAGTGTCGACTTGCCCGATCCGGAGGGACCCAGCAGGGCCGTGACGGTGCCCGGCTCCAGGACGAGAGAGGCGTCGTCGACGGCGAGGGTTTCCCCGTAGGAGAAGGAGACGCGATTGATCTCGACGAGTGCTGCGCGGGGCCGCTCAGGGCGGCCGGCGGCTGGCAGAACGGGGGTGTCGAGGACCTCGCACAGGCGCAGGGCCGCCGCTCCGGCCATCTGGTAGGACCAGGAGATCGAGGCGATGGTGATGAGCGCGGCGGGCAGGACCAGGGCGACCAGGGTCGTGGCCAGGACCTGGGGCAGGGTGACGGCGCCGGCCTGGATGAGCAGCGCCCCGCCGCCGAGGTTGACCAGGAGGAGCACCGGGATCGAGACCCAGGTGAAGGACAGGCAGGTGATGGTCACCAGGGGCATCGCCCAGGCCCGGTAGAAGGCGGAGAACTCGTCGGCCGCGGTGAGGTAGGCCGAGTGGGCGCGCCCCACCCGCCCGAAGGCCTTGACCACACCGATGCCGGAGACGAACTCGACCATGGTGGAGGAGATGGCCGCGAGCTTGCGGTCCATCTCAACGGTCTTCTCGTTCATGCCGCGCATGGACACCGAGTAGGTGAGCACGTAGAGGACGAGCGTGGAGACCGCCAGCAGGGCCAGTCGCCAGTCGATCCAGAAGGCGCACGCCAGCAGCGCCAGCGGAGTGACGACGGCGTTGAGACGCTCGACGGGGCCGTGGGCGATGACGGTGTGAACCAGGGTCGTGTCGTCCTGGACGGCCTTGCGGATCCGTCCGGAGGTGGAGGCGGTGAACCAGGCCAGCGGGGCGTGGGAGATGCGGTCAACGATGTCGCGCCGCAGCCGGTCGCGCAGGGACAGGTCGGCCAGGTGGGTGATGAGCAGGGCCAGGAAGTACAGGAGCAGGCGGGCGGAGTAGGTGCTCACGAGCATCATGACGGCGGAGCGCACCTGCTGCGGGTCGGGCCCCACCCCGGCCCGGTAGGCGCGCAGAAGGATGTCGCCGAGCTGGACCAGCGCAACGTACGGCGCCACTGCCAGAACCGCGGAGAGCAGGACGAGGACCTGGCCGATCCGCAGGCGGGTGCGCACGGGGGCGCCGAGGCGGGCGATGGCGGCCTGCCCCTCGCGCGAGCGCTGGGCGTTGCTCTGCCGGGTTTGCTCACCTGATGCCTCAGCGGCCTGAGCGCCTGCCGAGGGCTGCGGCGACGTCCTCGATGACGACTGAGTCTGCGTGCTCATCAGGAACCTCATCCTTCCGTCGACTCTAATTCTGAATATATTTCAGAACTCGATAAGGCACACCTTACTCTCGCCGCTGAACCGGGAGCAACCGTCGTCGCGACGCACTACGGTGCTGCCATGGCATCACTGGCGCGACTGGGCCGACCGACCGGACCGAGACCCGGTTTCTCGCGCGACGACGTCGTCGACGCGGCACTTGAGCTCGGCATCGCGGACTTCACGCTGACCGCGGTGGCCAAGCGGCTGGGCGTGGCGGTCTCCGGGCTGTACCGCACGATCGCCTCGCGTGAGGACCTGCTGGCCGCCTGCCTGGAGCGGATCGCCTCCCGACTCGAGGTCCCGCGCCCCGGGAGGAGCTGGCCCGAGACGGTCCGGGCACACGTTGAGGCCGTCTGGGGGATGCTGGAGCAGTACCCGGGTCTGGCCGGCGTCATCATGGGGGTGCCGTGGGCGCACCAGCTCTTCGCCGGCCCCGTGTCCCAGGCGTGTCAGGTGCTGGTTGACGGAGGCCTCCAGGCCGAGGAGGCCGGGGTGGTTCTGGACTTCGTGGGCGACACCGTCATCTCCACGCACGCACAGATCGAGGTCATGCGCTCCCCCGTCGGTCGCTCCGGCCTGCCTGCGCCGACTGGGCAGGAGCCGCCGGAGAACGCCCTCGCCTCCGGGCGCGGGGGTTCCACGGGGCTGGAGGAGGCGAGCCGCCTGGCGGCCACCAGCCGGGTGCCGTCCCTGCCCGAGGCGCTGACCCCGAACGAGAGCTGGCTGGACCGCGGCGGGCTGGACCGCAAGATCGAGATCATCATCCGGGGCGTGGCCGCCGGCCTCGCTGCCGGCACGACGCAGCAGGCGTCAGTGAGCGACCATCACTGAACGACGCTGACGTCCAGCGGCATCCCTGAGTCCGGGGCGAAGTCCATGGGGCTGGGGGCCACGCCTGCGCGCACGGCCGCCGAGCCCAGGGCTGCGATCTGGGCGCCGTTGTCGGTGCAGAAGCGCAGCGGCGGCAGGCGCAGGGTGATGCCGGCGGCCTCGCAGCGCTCGGCGGCCAGGGACCGCAGGCGGGAGTTGGCGGAGTACCCGC
This sequence comes from Actinomyces sp. ZJ308, assembly GCF_011752065.1. Lineage (GTDB taxonomy): Bacteria > Actinomycetota > Actinomycetes > Actinomycetales > Actinomycetaceae > Actinomyces. The sequence continues at coordinate 1,775 of NZ_JAAIJY010000014.1, read as the reverse complement.
CTCCGACGACGAGCGTGTCGCAGCCGGTGTCCAGGCAGGCCTGAACCGCCTTGGCCGTCAGGGAGTCGTTGACGGCTTCGGAGAAGGCGGTGCACACGTCGGCGCCGGGCACCTCCTGGCCTGCATCCTCCAGGGACTCGACGTAGCGGGCCACGGCGGTCTTGAGCCCGGAGAAGGAGAAGTCGTAGCGGTGGCGCTCCCGGTCCTTGCCCGCGGCCAGGCCGCGGGGGAAGCGGATGGCGTCGCGGTCACCCTCCTGAGAGAGCCGGTCCACGTGCGGGCCGCCCGGGTAGGGCAGCCCCAGGAGCCGGCCGACCTTGTCGAAGGCCTCGCCTGCGGCGTCGTCGAGGGTGCCACCGAGCTCGATGACGTCGGTGGCGATGTCGCGGATGCTCAGGAGGTTGGAGTGGCCGCCGGAGACGATGAGCCCGATGAACCGATCGGGCAGGGGACCGTCGACCAGCTCGTCGACCGCCAGGTGCCCGATGACGTGGTTGACGCCGTAGATCGGCCTGCCCAGGCTCGCGGCCAGGGCCTTGGCGGCGGAGATGCCGACGGTCAGGGAGCCGATGAGGCCGGGGCCGGCGCACACGGCGACGGCGTCGACCTCGCCCAGATCGACGTCGGCCTTCTCCAGCGCGGCGTCGAGGGTGGGCAGGAAGGACTCCAGGTGGGCGCGCGAGGCGATCTCGGGGATGATCCCGCCGAAGCGCGCGTACTGGTCCATGGAGGTGGCGGTGACGTCGGCGAGGAGCTCGCGGCCTCGCACGAGGGCCACGCCGGTCTCGTCGCAGGTGGACTCGATGCCGAGGATGAGGGGGTCGCTCACAAGCCCACAGCCTATCGCCTGCCGATGCAGCCCGACGCCGGGCGCCTTCCGACACTGCTCCTACCGGGGGCCGGCGGTGTCGGCTATCGTCGCAGCAGCCGTGACGACCGACCGATCGAGAGGCCGCGTGGAGACGGGGCTCGCGGGCGCGACGGACACGCACGAACGACGGCACGACGACGTCACGACGAACGAGGAGGCACCCGTGACTGAGCCCGGTAACCCGGACCTGGTGGTGGGCGACGACGGTCTGGCCAGGCCGGTCTGGGCCGCCACCGCCCCGTTGCTGCGCGAGTACTACGACACCGAGTGGGGCATGCCGGTGCGCGATGAGCGGGGCGTCTTCGAGCGGTTGAGCCTGGAGGCCTTTCAGTCGGGACTGTCCTGGGCGACGATCCTGCGCAAGCGGCCGGCCTTCCGCGAGGCCTTCGCCGGATTCGACCCCGAGGTCGTGGCCGGCTTCGAGGAGACGGACGTGGACCGCCTGCTGGCGGATACGGGGATCGTGCGCAACCGGGCCAAGATCCTGGCGACCATCACCAACGCCCGCGCGACGCTGCGCCTCAGGGAGGCCGGCGACGTCGACGGCGGCCTGGCGGGGCTGGTGTGGTCCTACCGGCCCGAGGAGACGCCCCGGCCCCATCGGCTCGCGGACATCCCCACGCAGTCACCGCAGTCGGCGGCCCTGTCCCGCGACTTCAAGCGCCGCGGTTTCCGCTTCGTCGGCCCGACGACGATGCACGCCCTCATGGAGGCGATCGGGATCATCGATACCCACCTGGTCGGCTCCCATCGCCGAGGCAGCTCCGGGATCTGGGGCTAGATGAGTAAGTCCAAGGGGTGTGGGTCGGCGTGGGTGCTGGGCAATGGGGTGAGGGCCTCGCAGGATCGGTGGTGTTACACCAGATCTCACCGCTCCTGCTGGGAAGGACGGCTTGCTCATGGA
>NZ_JAAIJY010000013.1 GCF_011752065.1 Actinomyces sp. ZJ308 | reverse complement strand
AGCCCTTGAGGCCCACCAGCGACCTGGCTCTCGCGATGGACGCCTCATCCAGGGTGGCGTCACCGGCGTGGGTGGTGACGAACCTGGTGCGTCTGGGCTGCTTCTCGCCGGCGATGACGGCCCGGGCGCGGTTCTCCTGAGCGGTCAGGGTCTGAGTGTCCCTGGCGGCGCGCTTCTTGGAGTAGACCCACACCGCCCGCCACGACCCCGGATACTTGACTGGGTCCCAGATGGGCTCAGCCCGGAGGCTCCTATCCCGCTCGGTGTTCGAGCCCCTCTTGGGGGTGATGGTGTCGATGAGCTGCCCATCGGTGAACGCGTCACCGGCCCAGTGGAAGTGCGCCTCAAGGTCACCTGGGGCGCGGACCTGGCGGGCCCCGACAATGAACCGCAACCGGGCGTCATCCAGAGACTTGAGGTTGGCGGCTGAGAGCATGCCGGCATCCGCGACCACCACGAGCTCCTCAATGTTGTGGGCGGCCTGGAAGGCCTCGACGATGGGGATGATCGTGGTGGTCTCGGCCTTGTTCCCTTCCCAGCACCCGATTCTCAGGGGGAAGCCGCCTCGGTCGACCAGCAGACCGACGATGACCTGGGGGTCGACTCTCCTCTCCTTGGAGTAACCGACCTTGCGTAGGTCGTCCTCCTTCTCGGCCTCGAAGTACAGGGTGGTCACGTCGTACAGGCACAGCGCCAGGCCCCCGCCGGTGTTGGTGACGTGCTCGAACAAGGCCCCAGACAGGCTCTCGCGGTAGCCGCGCTCCTGAGCCCGGGCCAGGGAGCGGAACAAGGTCCGCACGGTGACCGGCTCCAGGCCCAGGTCACCCAGCACCCGGGGGACCTGGGCCTTGGAGGTCGGCTCGATCAGACGCGCCAGAACCATCTGCTCAAAGGCCCGATCACCCCCGACCGCCTCCCCCAGCCCCAGACGCCGGTAGGCGCCGTGCAGGACCTCCCACAACAACCTCGAGTGCTTGGACTCCACCACCGCCCCGGTGCTGACCGGCTCTGAGACCTCCGGGAGTCCTGTTCCCGGGACCGCTGGTGGCGTGGGGGTCAGCTCCAGGGTCAGCTGGTCCGGGGAGATGCGGTGGCGGCCGATCTCCATCAGGGCGGCCAGCTCGGCCTGGGTGTGGGCCGATCCCAGGTGCTCGATCACCTTGTCCCGGCGCCCTTCCTTGACCGCGATCTGGACTGCCGTGGCCCCTGAGGCTGTCTTGACCTTACGCACAAACGGGCTCACCACTCCGACTCTACCGGCCCCTTAGTGTGCCAGCACACCCCCAACCACCACGCGATATCAACGAAAAACCCACCTCAAAACCCAGACCCCACCAAACTGTCACGAGTCAGGTCGCCTTGCTCAACCTCACCGGGCTCGCGGCCCATCGTGTCAACCTGCGCCGTGACGCTGATATGCCCGAGGATTAGCCGCGCCCCCTCGCCGGGTGCTGGGTGCTACCCGCTCCAGCCGGGGACATTCTGCACGTACGGGTGCAGGTTTTCTGTCCCCGTACGCGTGAGATGTCCCCGGCCACAAGAAAATGTCCCCGACGGCGTCGAATGTCCCCGCCCGAGTAAGGGCGGGTGGAGCGCCGGTACACGGGCCGAGGCAGGCCATACCTCTCAACCACCACTCTTGTACCAGGCGGCGACGATCTGGACGCGGTCGCGCAGGTGGAGCTTGGCCAGGATACGGCTGACGTTGCGGCGCACGGAGGCGGGCTGGAGCACCAGCCTCTCGGCGATCTCCTCGTTCGACATCCCCTCCGCGATGAGCCGGACGATGTCGAGCTCCCGTGGCGTCAGCGCCCCGAACCGCTCCCGAATCTCCTTCCGCTGCGCACCGGACAGCGCCCGCGGCGCCCCGCGCGCGATGAGCTCCTTGGTGACGCGCGGCGTGAGCACGGCGTCGCCCTGCGCCACCGCCCGCACCGCCTGAGCCAGCTGCGCCGCACGCACGTCCTTGAGCAGGAACCCCGAGGCCCCCATCTCCAGCGCCCCGAAGGCGTAGTCGTCCTCGTCGTAGGTCGTCAGCACCAGGACCTTCACCGTCGGGAACCGTTGCGCCACTGCTCGGGTCGCACTGATCCCGTCCATGCCGGGCATGCGCACGTCCATGAGCACGACGTCGGGCAGCCCCGACGACCGGTTCAGCTCCTCCAGGACCTCCAGCGCCTCCCGCCCGTCGCCGGCCTCCGCCACCACGCGCAGGTCCGGCGCCTTGCGGACCATGAGCGCCAGCCCCAGGCGCGCGAAGCGCTGATCGTCCACGAGCATGACCGACATCAGCCTCAGCCCCTCCGACTCCGCGCCCACGCCTCAGCCCTCACCACGGCTTCTCGGGATGACCGCCTCAACGAGCCAGCCGCCGTCGACCTCGGGTCCCCACGCCAGGGAGCCCCCGGCCTCCTCGACCCGACCCCGCAGCCGCAACAGGCCGGTTCCCGCCGCGGGCTCCCCGCCACGGGCGTCGTCGTCTCCACCGCCCCGACACGCATGGCGCCCGCGGCGCCATCGTTCCTCACCGCCACCGTCACCGCGGACTCCGCGTGGTCCCAGGACACCTGCACCCGCGACAGCGCCGGCGCGTGCCGCACCGCGTTGGTGAGCGCCTCCCGAGTGAGCGCGAAGCACAGGCCGGCCTGACCGCCGTCGTCGGCCCGCTGCCCGGTCTCGGTGAGGACCACCGTCACGCCCAGCGACCGCACCCGCCCGACGACGCTCCTGATCTCATCCCAGGACCGGCTCACGGAGGCATCCCGACTCGGCTCCCGGCCGCCGTCGGCCAAGGCCCTGACCGCCCGGCGCGTCTGCTCCAAGCACTCCCGGGCCACCTCGTTGATGCCGCCCACCGCCTCGTCGACCTCCGGGTCGGCGTTGCCGGCCAGCCCCTCGGACAGGGCGATGATGGTGGTCAGGCCGTGGCCCACGGAGTCGTGCAGCTCGGCGGCGATCCCGGCCCGGGTCACCGCGCGGTCCCGCTCGGAGCGAAGCGCCAGGAAACGCTCCCGCTCGGCCCTCGCCTGGGCCTGCGCGGCCCGCCAGCCCGTGACGCTGCGCGAGAGCATCGCCACCACGACCGTCAGCAGAACGGCGACCACCTGGCTGAGCCACTCCTCCAGCAGGACCCCGGGCGGGGACACCAGGACGGCGCTGGCCGTCACCATGAGGCAGGCCGCGCCGATCACCGCGAGGTGCTGCCACAGCGGAAGGCGACCCACCGCGCCTCCCAGCGCCACCAGCACCGGGAGGAGGAAGAAGTTGTTGAGCCCCAGCGCCGAGGCCACCACGTACACGACGCACTCGGCCAGGAAGACCGCCAACGGGTACCTGCGTCGCGCCGCGAGCAGGGCCGTCGACCCGATGGCCACCGCCATGAGGAGCGAGATGCTGAGCCTGGTCGCCGCGATCCCCGGAAGCAGGCCGCCGTCGCCGACGCGACCGGTCAGGACCGCGACGCCGATCATGCCTCCCTGGTAGGTGGCGCACAGGATGAGGAGCACCGTGGAGAGCAGGCCGGGGCCGGCCTGCGCGGGTGCCGGCTGACGCACCCACTCCCCCAGCGCCCGCCAGTCGGTCCGCATCCTCATCGCCGACGACGAGCCGCGCTCCGCACCGGACACCGGCGTCCCTCCTCTCCGTCGCGAACGTACCCTACGCCCCGGATTCCGAGCCCCCGGAGCAGTCCCCGAGCCGTCAGGCACGGTCACGGACTCCGAGCGGCATACAGAGATAACTTCCGAAGCCTCAGGGCGTTAACTCCCGACGACAGGCGGCAACGAAGGAGTTCAGCCCCTCTTTCTCAAGGCGAGTGAGTAGATCGTCGATAGTCCATCGTGGTCCTTTGCGGCCAGTTCGGGATACCACTGCCTGAAGCACCTTCCGAACCGCCTCGGGATACAGTCCCAGCACATCGAGAAGAAACTCGTCTGGGGACTGAGCAAATAGCGCACCAGGAAGTGCCGCTTCATCGAAGTCCTTGAGGTTGAACGTGACGATGACGTCCGCCCTTCCCATGAGAGCCGCCGCGACAACGTGCCTGTCATCGGGATCCCGCATCGTTGGAACTGAAGGCAAAAGGGTCTCCCAGTCCTGCACCCGGGCATCTGGCAGATGCTCATTCATCTTCCTCCGAAGCCGCCTGACGTAGCCGCGGGACTCTTCCGCATCCTTATCGCGCAGTGCATGTAACCGAAGAATATTTCTCTCAACCTCCTCCTCGATCTTCTCGCTCCACAGAGGCCTATAGATCTGCCGAACAGCGATCTCAAGAAGAACATCTCGCAGCACGCTGGGAATCAGCACACATGCATCGAGCACTGCGGAGAACGCCATCGCTCACTCCTGAGTACGCAGTTCCTGGAGAACTTGACGCACCTCGGCCGGATCCTGGTCATAGTCCCCCATCGCTTGAGCATCGGCCACCATGTCCGACAGGGCCTCGTTCGCCGCCCGGCGCTGACGCTCGCGGAACTCCAGTACATCGGTGAGGAACAACCGGCGATGCCGCCTGACCTTCTCAAACGGAATCTCACCGGCCTCCAGCATCCTGACCAACGTCGGCCGAGAGATACCGAGCATGTCGGCCGCTTCCTGTGTTGTCAGACGCTGGTCCTGCGGCGCGACCGTGACGGCCCGCCCTCGCCCCATCGCATCCGCGACCTGCAGGAGCACCTCAGCCATCCTGGGCGTCAGCTCGATCGACTGACCGTCGATCACCAGTTGCGGTGTCGTACCCGAGGACGCCTCAAGCGCCGTCACAAGCTCAGCAAACCGTCCAGCAACCTCCTCCTCAGGCAGGTAGGTCTTGCTCTCAGTCATTATCGTCATGTCACACTCCCACGCTACTGCTCGCTCGTCTTTTTCGAATTGATCGTTTTGAGCGAATTAAGTGTAAGTCCCGGCAGGGATGAGCGCAAGCCGAAGCGCTGGCACTCCTGCCGGCCCCGCGGTCCCTCCCACCTCGGCTCCTTCCTCACTCGGCCGCCAGGACGGTGCCGATCGGGGTTCGGGTGGCGCTCCGGATCGGGGCGAGCAGCACTGCGGCCAGGGCCAGGAAGGGCAGGAACGCCACGAGCACCACCGGCCCGACGGCGGGGCGCACCACCAGCGGCAGCCCCGCCCTGGCGTAGAAGACGGCCTCGCCGACCGCCGTCACCATCAGTGGCACGACCGCGACCAGCAGCGCCGTCCCCACGTACAGCCCCGCCTCGATGACCACCTGCCGGCGCGCGCCGTGCACCGTGCCCCCCTGCGCAGCGCAGCACCGCGACCTCGCGTTGCCGGGACCGGGAGGTCATGCCGACGACGGCCATGGCCCCCAGCAGCGCCATCGCCCCGAGAATCGCCGCCAGAACCAGTGAGTCCACCTGGTTGAGCGCCACGCTCAGGTGCGCGGCCTCCACCACCGCTTCACTCGTGGCGAGACTGGTCATCAGGGCGGCGGTGAAGGAGAGAGACAGGGCCAGCAGGCCGATGGCGCTCGCCGCGGAGCCGGCACGCCACAGCGCCGAGCGGCGCGCGAGCAGCCACGGCCCGCCCCACCGCGCCAGCGGCGCCGACCACAGGCGCAGCACCCCTGGGATGAGCACCGGCGCCAGCAGCACCACGAGGACCGCGAGCAGGAAGGCCGCCAGGGTCGCCTGGCCCCCGCCGGTCGGCCACCCCTCCACCATCGGGCCGGGCCGGACCAGGAAGGCCGCCGCCAGCTGCACGGCGCACGCCATCCCCCACAGTCCGGCCGAGATCCAGCGGACCGCACCCATGCGGCGTCGCCCGGCCGGGACCGCCTCGCGCACAGCCTCCGCGGCGGGTGTACGCACCGCACTGCGCGCCGGGCCGATCGCGCCCAGGACCGCCACGGCGACCACGACCACCACGGTGAGCAGCAGCGTCGTCGGTGTCTGGCCCACCTCGATCCGTCCCATGCGCGCGGCGGCCAGACGGCTGAGCACGGAGGCGAAGGGCCCGGCCGCGACCAGCCCCAGCAGGATCCCGGGCGCGCAGGCCACCGCCCCCAGCGCCGCCACGGTGGCGACGACAGCAGTGAGGACCTGCCGGGGCAGGGCTCCGGCGAGCCGCCACAGGGCCCAGCTCGTGCGCAGCGCCTGCACGCAGGACTGCCCGACGACGCTCACCACCGGGACCGCCACCATCGCCGTGTAGAAGGCCACCGAGACGCCCGGAACCGTCAGTTCGGCCGGGTTGACGCCCGCCGCCCGTGCGGCGGCGACGACGTCGGGGCGAGTGACAGCCACACGGTGCACCAGGCAGACGTTGACGAGGGCCGCCGCGAGGGCCAGCACCACCACCGCCCCTGACCAGGCCCGCCACTGGTCGGTCAGGGCGCGCAGCGTGTAGCGGGTCATGCGGCCGCCCCCGTCTGGTTGACGGCCGCCAGCAGCTCGTCGGCACTGGCGCCCCGGCGGTGGTCGACGATGCGGCCGTCACGCATGATGAGCGCGGTATCCGCCAGGGCCGCGGCCCCCAGGTCGTGCGTCACGAGGACGACGGCGGCCCCGTCGTCGGCCAGGCGTCGCAGCTCGGCCAGGACGAAGGCGGCCGAACGCGTGTCCAGCGCCCCGGTGGGCTCGTCGGCGAAGACCACCGGCGGGCGGCGGTAGAGGACCCGACCCAGGGCGACGCGCTGCTGCTCGCCGCCCGAGAGCGTCGTCGCGCTCGCGTCGGCGCGCGCCTCGAGCCCCAGCCCGGCCAGGACCGTTCGCACGCGAGCCGGGTCGGGGCGCCGGCCGGCCAGGGTGTCGCTGATCGTGATGTTCTCGCGCACCGTCAGGTAGGGCACGAGGTTGTAGGCCTGGAAGACGAAGCCCACCCGGTCGCGGTAGAGCTCGGCGACCCGCGCCGCCGGGAGCCCGCCGAGGTCCCGGCCCAGGAGCCTCACCCGGCCCGACGTCGCCGCCTCCAGCCCGGCCAGGCACAGCAGCGCCGTCGACTTGCCCGAGCCGCTGGGGCCGACCAGGGCCGTCATCCGTCCCGGCATCATCGAGCAGGAGACGCCGTGCAGGATCTCAATGGGCTCGCCGCCGGGGACCGGGAAGGACTTGCGCAGCTCGCATGCCTCGACGGCGGCCGGGCCACTGAGGTCTGCGGCCGCGTGCTCCCGCCCGGCTTGAGCCGAGCGCCCCGACCGGCTCGACCTGCCATCTTCGCCTTGAGCCGCCATGTTCCTGCACCGTCCCCTCACCCGTGAGTCCTGGGGCGCCGTCGGACGCCCGCGGCTCAACCTAGGCGGCCGGTCCGCCGCAGGACCCCGGAGGCCTCGAACTGTCTACGGGAGATGACAACGCCCGACCCAGTCGCAGCGCGGCCGGGGACATCCTGCGCGGCCGGGTGCATGCCGCTCCAGCCGAGGACATTCCGCGCGTGCGGGTACAGAATTTCTGTCCCCGTACGCGTGAGATGTCCCCGGCCGCGAGGAGAGCGCCCCGCCCCGCCCGCCCCACCACCTCAACACCCCACCAAAGACTTATAAATAATACTGTTTCATTAACCTATTCAACATAAGAGAACTCTCATACCCACTTGTGGTCCCTCTAGGACTGGCTCGTGACAGTTGAAGGCATGAACACCTCACGCCGCATCCTCGCCCTGGCCCTGCTCATGCTCGTCCCGGTGGCGCTGGCGCTGGCCGCCGAGTTCATGGCCGTCGTCCCCGGCCCGCCCGCGCAGCCCAGCCCGGTCTACCTGACCTCCTCCGGCGAGGGGAGCTGATGCCGATGACGTCCGTCCCCTCGTCCCCTCCCCCGCTCTCCGCCGACCCGGCCTCCGGCTCCCCCGTTCCCGCCCGGCTGCGCATCGTCGCCTGGATGCTGTTCGTCGTGGCCCTGGGCCTGGCCAGCATGATCGTCTCCGTCCGCTCCACCCTCATGGCGGACATCTCCCGCTCCGCCAACACCGACGTCGCCCACGAGGTCAAGGAGCTCCAGAACTTCGCCGCCACCGGCGTCGACCCGCGGACCTCCCAGCCCTTCACCTCCACCACCCGCCTCATGGAGGTCTACCGCGACGGCCAGCAGCTCACCGACCGGGAGGCCGTCATCGTCTACAACCACGCCACCGGCCAGGCCACCCAGGCCTCCGGCGCCTCCGCCCCGACCCTGGACCCGACCAGCACCGACCCCCTGTTCGTCAAGATGCTGCAGTCGCCGTCGGGCGCCACCGGCTACGGCAGCGGGGAGGTCCGCTGGGCCCGGGTCGAGCTCGAGCCCGACGACCCCTCCCAGCACCTGTCCGTCATCACCATGAGCTTCACGGCCGCGCGCGTGGACCAGCTCAACGCCACGATCTGGCTCATGGTCGGCATCAGCGCGGCCGTCCTGGTCCTCACCGGAGTCGTCGGGCTGCTCGTGGCCCGTCAGATCCTCCGGCCCCTGCACGACCTGCGCACCGCGGCCGCCTCCGTCTCCACCCAGGATCTCAGTCGGCGCCTGCCCGTCAAGGGCCGCGACGACATCGCCGGCCTGACCGAGGAGTTCAACGGCATGCTGGACCGCCTCCAGGAGGCCTTCGACGGCCAGACCCAGTTCGTCCTGCGCGCCCACCAGGAGATCTCCGGCCCCCTGGCCGCCATGGACGAGCGCCTGGCCGCCCAGCCGTCCACCCGCACCATCCTCCAGCAGCGCCACCAGATCGGCGAGCTGCAGCGGGTCGTCGACGACCTGCAGTCCCTCGCCCGGGCCGAGCGGCGCGACTTCACCCGCCCCAGCCCCGACGTCGCGGTCACCGAGCTGGCCCGCACCCTGCTCGACGACGTCGAGGCCATGGCACCCGGCCGCTGGAGCCTCGACCTGAGGGCCCGGGGCACGGCCACGCTCGACGTCGAGCGCCTCCGCCAGGCCACCGCCCACCTGACCCGCAACGGGCTGCAACACGGCGACGGCCCCCTGACCCTCACCATCGCCCCCACCACCGACGGCTACGGCCGCAGCGGACTGGAGATCTCCGTGACCGACGAGGGCCCGGGCCTGGCCGACGACGACGTCGACTGGCTCTTCGAACGCTTCACGCACGGCGAGGCCGGCGGCGGGCCGCGCGGCGCCGGGCTGGGACTGGCCATTGTGCGGGCCATCGCCGACGCCCACGACGGCACCGTCTTCGCCGTCTCCGCCTCCGGCCGGGGCGCCACCGTGGGCCTGCGCATCCCGGCCGACGGCTCCTGGCACCTCACCTCGGGAGAGGAGGCCGGCTCATGACCACCGCGACCGACGCCCCCGGCTCCTTCGAGACCGACACGCCCACCGTGCGCGAGACCCTGCCGCTGTCCCTGGCCCGGCGCGGCGAGCCCGCCCCGACCCGGCGCCCGCCGTGGCGCCGCATCCTGTCCGCCGTCCTGGCCGCGGGCCTGTGCACGGCGGTCGGCGTGGCCGCCTGGCGCGCCGACGGCGCCGAGGGAAGCCTGTCGGTCACCGGCGCACTCACCCTGGCCATCTTCATCGCCTCGGTGTGGGCCTGGGCCTTCACCGACGTCGACGACACCTACATCTCCCTGGGCGCCGCCACCGCCCTGGTCCTCACCGGTGCCCTGACCCCGGACGAGATGTTCGCCAGCCTCGGGGACGACACGATCTGGCTGCTGGTGGCCGCCTTCGTCATCGCCGTCGGGGTGAGCGCCTCGGGCCTGACCGGCCGCCTGGCGGCCTGGCTGGTGACCGGCACCGACCATCCGCGCGTCCTGGTCCACCTGGTGACGGCCGCGATCGTCGCCACCGTCTTCGCCGCCCCCTCCACCTCGGGCCGGGCCGCGCTGCTCCTGCCGGTCTACACGGCCCTGGCCGGGGCCCTCGGCACCGGGGCGGACGAGGACGCCGACCTCCGGGCCTCCCGAAAGCGGCTCATCCACGCCCTGTCGCTCATCTTCCCCACCGTCATCCTGCTGTCGGCGGTCGGCTCCTTCCTGGGGGCCGGCGCCCACCTGGTGACCTCGCACATCGTGGCCTCCGCGGGCGGACAGGAGTTCTCCTTCGCCGGCTGGCTGCTGCTGGGCCTGCCTCTGGCGGCCCTGTCCAGCCACCTGTCCACCGAGCTCATCGTGCGGCTGTTCACGCGCAAGGAGGACATGCGCCGTCGGGTGCGCGTCGACATCGCCGATCTCGCGGCCGCCTCCCCCACGCCGGTGACCGGCCCCCTGACCCAGGCCGAGAACCGGGCCGCCCTGCTCATCGGGACGGTCGTGGTGCTGTGGTGCACCGAGTCGCTGCACGGCGTCGACCCGGCCATCGTGGCCCTCCTGGGCGTGCTGGTGACCTCACTGCCCGGCTACGGCTCGGTGGCGCTGCGCAAGGCGCTGGCCAGGGCGCCCTGGTCGCTGCTGGTCTTCATGGCGGCGACCCTCGCCATGGGGGACGCGCTGGTGTCCACCGGCGCCGCCGAGTGGGTGGCGACCTCGGCCTTCAACGCCCTGCGGATCGACTCGCCCTGGCCCTTCATGCTCGTGGTGGTGGCGCTGTCGACCGCCTCCCACCTGGTCATCCAGTCCCGCTCGGCCCGCTCGGCCGTGCTCATCCCGATCGTCGTGGCCCTGGCGCCGGCGGTGGGCGTCAACCCGGCCGCGGCGGCCTTCGCCTCGACGGCCGCCGCCGGCTTCTGCCACACGCTGCCGTCCTCGGCCAAGCCCGTGGCCATGTTCGCCGACGTCGACGGCGTGGAGACCTTCTCCCCCGACGACCTGCGGCGCCTGTCCCTCATCCTCGGGCCCCTCATGGTGGTCCTGGTCATGGCCTGCAGCGCCTGGCTGTGGCCGCTGCTGGGCCTGAGCTGGTGAGCCGTCCCGGGCTCCCGATCATCTCATCCCCCTCACCAGAAGTACTGCGATCCTGGAGGAAAGTCATGCCTACATCCGTACCCACCCGTATCCTCGTCGCCCCTTCCGGCTTCAAGGAGAGCCTCTCACCCGAAGGGGTGTGCCGGGCGGTGGCCGCCGGGGTGCGCCGGCTCCTGCCCGGCGCCGTCGTCGTCGAGCTGCCCCTGGTCGACGGCGGGGAGGGCTCGGCAGCCACGATGGCCCGGGCCACCGGCGGCGACCTCGTCACCACGCGCGTCACCGGCCCCGTGGGAGAGCCGGTCGACTCCTACCTGGCCCGCCTGGGCGGCTCGGCCCAGGGGACCTGGCTGGTGGAGATGGCCGCGGCCGCGGGCCTGCGCCTGGTGCCCACCGGGATGCGCGACCCGGGCGCCACGACGACGACCGGCGTCGGCGAGCTCATCTCGGTGGCGCTCGACGGCGGGGCCCGGCGCATCATCATCGGCTGCGGGGACTCGGGGACCTGCGACGGCGGGGCGGGGGCGCTCGTGGCCCTGGGCGCCCGGCTCCTGGACGCCCAGGGCCACGAGGTCGACCCGATCGGCTCCAACCTGGCCCGGGTCCGGCGCATCGAGACCTCCGGCATGGATCCCCGCCTGCGCGACGTCGAGGTCCTCGTGGCCGGCAACATGCACAACCTCCTCACCGGCGAGCGCGGCGTGGCCCGCGTCTTCGGGCCGCAGAAGGGGGCGAGCCCCGAGCAGGTGGAGGCCCTCGAGGCGGGCCTGGTCCACTGGGCCGGCCTCCTGGCGGAGGCCTTCCCCGCGCAGGCGGCCCACCGCAACCTGCTCACCGGCCCGGGCACCGGGGCCTCGGGCGGCCTGGGCGCCGGGCTCGCCGCCGGGCTGGGAGCCCGGCTGTGCTCGCGCTTCGACGTGCTCATGGACGCCGACCTGTGCGGGGTCGACCTCGACGCCCAGATCGCTCAGGCGGACCTGGTCATCACCGCCGAGGGCGCCGTCGACTTCCAGACGCCGCGCGGCAAGATCCCCGCCGAGGTGGGGCGGCGCGCCAAGCTGGCGGGCAAGCCGGTCATCGCGCTGGCCGGTTCGATCGGTCGCGGCTCCGAGGCGGTCCACGCCGCCGGGATCGACGCCGTCATGGGCATCATCCCCGTCCCCATGGAGCTGCCCGAGGCCGTCTCCCGGGCTGAGGAGCTCGTCACCGACGCCGCCGAGCGGGCGCTGCGCCTCATCCTCCTGGGCGCCGCCATCGCCGCCTGAACCGGCGCGGCCGGGCGCAGTCCGCTCCAGCCGGGGACATTCCGCGCGTGCGGGGACAGAATTTCTGTCCCCGACGGCGTCGAATGTCCCCGGCCAGGAGAAAAAGTCCCCGACGGCGTCGAATGTCCCCGGCCGTAAGGAGGCACGAGGCGAAAGAGGCGCACGGTACCGGCCGCGGCAGGCCCAGCCGTCAGCCGGCCGACCGCAACCGGTCCCGGCCTCAGAATGCCGGGATGACGGCCTCGTTCGGCCAGGTCGTGGTGATGTACTCGCGCAGCTTGGCGTCGTTGAGGAGCGAGGCGAGCTTCTTGAGGTGCTCGTTGTCCTTGTCGTCCTTGCGCACGACGAGCTGGTTGGGGTACTCGGAGTCCTTGCCGCCCTTCTCCAGGAAGAGGGAGTCCTCCTTGGGGTTGAGCCCGGCCTCGATGGCGTAGTTGCCGTTGATGACCGCGGCCTCGGCGTCGGGCATCGACTTGTAGACCTGGGCGCCGTCGACCGTGGTGAACTTCAGGTTCTTCGGGTTGGAGGTCACGTCGGTGTCGCTGGGCAGCTCGGCGGACTTGTCCAGCTCGATGAGCCCGGCCGCGGCCAGGAGCTTGAGGCCGCGGGCCGTGTTGGCCGGGTCGTTGTTGAGGACGATCGTGCCGCCGTCCTGGATCTCGTTGACGTCCTTGTAGCCCTTGGAGGTGTAGATGCCCATGGGCTCGATGTGGACGTCGGCGATGGAGACGAAGTCGTAGCCCTTCTCCTTGTTCTGCTGCTCCAGGAAGTTGGGGGTCTGGTAGAAGTTGGCAGCCAGCGAGCCGTCGTCCAGCGAGGAGTTGGGGGTCTGGTAGTCGTTGATCTCCTTGATGTCCAGCTTGATGCCGGAGCCCTCGGTGAGGTTGTCCTGGACCCACTGGAGGATCTCGACGTGGGGCTTGGGGGTGGCACCGATCGTGATCGTGGCGGTGTCGCCGTCGACCTTGATGCCCTGGACGTCGCCGTTCTTGCCGGACCTGGAGCCGCAGGCGGCCAGGGTGAGGGCGGCGGCGGTGACCAGGCCGCCGGCGACGACGGTGCGGCGGGAGATGGAGGAGGACGAGGAGGACATGGTGGTTCCTTTCGCGGGGCCGGGTGGGCCCGATGACGGGGGAGAAGAGAGTCTGACGGTGCTGGGGCCGACGACGCAGCTGGACTGATCGGGACCGATCCGGACCGGCCCGTGCCGGTCCCGGTGCGCCTACCCGGCTGGTGATCGCCTCAGCGGTGGTTCACCAGCCGGCTGAGCATGTCGCCGACGAGCTGGATGATGCCGACGATGACCACGATGACGACCACGGTGATGACCATGACGTCCACCTGGTTGCGCTGGTAGCCGTACTGGATGGCGAGGTCGCCCACGCCGCCGCCGCCGACGGCGCCGGCCATGGCGGAGTAGCCCAGGAGCGTGATGATGGTGACGGTCGCCGACTGGATGAGGATCGGCAGGGCCTCGCGCACGAGGACGCCCCAGGTGATCTGCGTCCCGGAGGCGCCCATCATGAGGGCGGCCTCGACCTTGCCGTGGTCGACGTCGTTGATGGCCGTCTCCACCAGGCGCGCGTAGAAGGGGATCGCACCGATCGTCAGCGGCACGCAGGCGGCCTGCCACCCCAGGGAGGTGCCCACGAGCATCCGGGTGATCGGGATGAGGGCCACCATGAGGATGATGAAGGGCATGGAGCGACCGATGTTGACGATCTGCGAGAGCACCCAGTACATGGGCGGGTTGCGGAACTGGCCGCGCTGACCGGTGGAGACCAGGGCCAGCCCCAGCAGCAGGCCGAAGAGGATCGTCAGGGCCCCGGACGCGAAGGTCATCGACAGGGTCTCGATCAGGGCGTCACCGAGCTTGCGCTGGATGACGGGATTGTCGAACCAGGTGCGGCTGCTCGGCAGGGCCGCCTGGGCCAGTGGGAGGAGGATCGAGTTCATGAGCGGACCTCCGCAGCGATACCGGCCTGGCGCAGGGTGCTCACGGCCTGGGCGGTGTCGGGGCCGGGGACGGTGACGGCCAGGCGCCCGATCTGGGCCTCACCGATCGTCTCGAAGACGCCGGCGGCGATGTCGCCGCCGAGCTCGGCCACCATGGACATGAGGGCGACCGCGGCCGGCTGGCCCGGGTGCGCGGTGATGGAGACGTCGATGACGCTCTCCCCGTGGGCGACGGCGGCCTCGGGCACCTTCGGGAAGGGCACGATCTCGCGCGAGAGGCGGGAGTCGACGTCGAGCACGATGTCCTCCAGCCGGCCGCTCTCGACGATCCTGCCGGCCTCGAGCAGGCTGACGGAGTCGCAGACCTGGCGGACCACGCTCATCTCGTGGGTGATGATGATGACGGTCAGGCCCAGGGTGTCACGGACGCTCTTGATGAGCTCGAGGATGGAGCGGGTGGTCTCCGGGTCCAGGGCGGAGGTGGGCTCGTCGCACAGGAGGACGGCCGGGTCGTCGGCGAGGGCGCGGGCGATGCCGACGCGCTGCTTCTGGCCGCCGGAGAGCTGGGAGGGGTAGGACCCGCCGCGGTCGGCCAGGCCGACGAGGTCGAGCATGCGCTCCACGATCGGGCGCCGCTGCCCGCCCGCCACGCCCGCGAGCGCCAGCGGGTAGGCGATGTTCTGGGCGGTGGTGCGCTGGTCCAGAAGGTTGGCGTGCTGGAAGACCATGCCGATGCGGCGTCGGGCCTCGCGCAGCTGAGCGGCCGACAGGGCGGTCATGTCCTGGCCGTCGACGCTCACGTGCCCGCTGGTGGGGCGCTCCAGGGAGGTCAGGCAGCGCACGAGCGTGGACTTGCCGGCCCCGGAGGTCCCGACGATGCCGTGGATGGAGCCGGGGGCCACCTCAAGGCTGAGCCCGTCCAGGGCCCGCACCTCCTTGCCGCTGCGCAGACGGTAGACCTTGTGGACGTCGCGCAGGGAGATCATGGGCTTGGCGGGTGAGCCGGAGGTGTCCGTCCCGGAGTCCTGGGGATCGGAGTCCCGAAGGTCGGCGCTCACGCCCTCCTCATGCTCGACGCGCTGCGGGCCGGCGGGGTCGTCGCCCTCGCGCCGGTCAGAGCCGGCGGTCGACTGGTCAGGTGTGCTCACGTACTCCTCCATCGTTCCTGGCGGAAGCACCCGCACCATGAAGGGGGTTGCTGCAATGTCGTCGAGCCAGGTCTCTCGGTTGCTCTAGATGGTCACGAGTAAAATACGCAGCGTCTCCTCGGCGGCGCAAGCGAGGACGCGGCCAAGGGACCTAGGTCACGTCTGGCTCCTCCAGCCCTTCCGGAGCCGACCTCGTGCCGCCTGGGCACTGCACCCCGCCGCGCCTCTGCCGGCACCGTCTCTTCGCCTCTCCGCACTCCGCACCGCAAGCCGGGCCGAACCGCGCCGCGCGCCCTTCAGCCTGCGCCTCACCCACGTTTCAGCAACGTTCTGGTTATTCCCAGGTATCGTATCGGCGACGCTACTCGCACCGCCCAGGGCGGCGTGCTTGGATCGGCTCATGAGTGCGACCTCAGATCAGACCTCCCCCGAGCCGACGCCGGAGCCGACCCTCAATCAGCCCCAGACCGGACCCGCCGCGGGGGATTCGTCGAGGCCGCCCTCACCCGCGCCCACAACGCCCGGCACGGTTCCCCCCGGTCTGGGACCCGTCCCTCCTCCCCCGGCCCCGGCTCAGGTGCCGGACGCCGTCGGCCCGGCCGACGCAGCCGACACGGGGAAGGAGGCAGCAGGACCGGTGAGCCCGCTCGCCGCCTCGACGAGTGCCGCGAGCGCCTCTCCCGCAGCGGCCGCGGCGTCCAGCGCCTCCGGCAGCGCGCTCACGCCCGACATCCTGGGCGAGCCGTGGGTGGCGCGCCGTATCCCGGTGACCGAGTCGCCCACGAAGGCGCCCGGCGCCGACCACGCCGTGCTCGTCTTCCAGCGCGAGGCCGCCGGCCGGGCCAGCGCGCCGCGCCACTCGCGCGCGGTCCTCTACCTCCACGGGCGCAGCGACTACTTCTTCCAGACCCACCTGGCCCAGGCCTACCTCGACGCCGGCTACGAGTTCTACGCGCTGGACCTGCGGGCCTGCGGGCGCGCCGGCGTCGGGCACGCCTCCCCGCACGACGTGCGCGACCTGCGCGTCCACGACGAGGAGATCTCCGAGGCGCTGCGCATCATCCGCTCCGAGCACGGGCACGACGTCGTCGTCCTCAACGGGCACTCGACCGGTGGGCTGCAGGCGGTCATCTGGACGGCGGACCATCCCGGGACCGTGGACGCGGTCGTGCTCAACTCGCCGTGGCTGGACCTGCGCGGCTCGGCGCTCGTGCGCTCCTACGGGTCGGCCTTCGTGGACCTCATCTCGCGGCGGGATCCCGAGCGGGTCATCGGCGAGCCCGGCAGCGGTGAGGAGGACAACTACGTGGCGGCCCTGCACCGGCGCTGGCGCGGGGAGTGGGACTGGGACCTGGCGCTCAAGCCTGCGCCGTCCTTCCCCGTGCGGGCCGGGTTCCTGGCAGGGATCCGCCGCCTGCAGCGCGAGGTCCACCACGGGTTGGGGATCCGGGTGCCGATCCTCGTGTGCTGCTCGACGGTCAGCGGCGGCGTGAGGGCGAGCCTCGAGGAGGCCCAGCGCTCCGACGTGGTCCTCGACGTGGATCAGATCATCGACCGAGCTCAGTACTTGGGCGATGACGTCACCGTCCGCCAGATCCCCGAGGGCGTCCACGACCTGGCCCTGTCCGGGCCGCTGGCGCGCGCCGAGTACCTCCAGGCCGTCACGCGCTGGCTGGACAACCGCCTGCACTGAGCCTGCGCTCCGCCTCAGCGGATCGCGCCTGCAGGCGGACCGCGGGGGCTCCCGGGGCCCCCGCTCGGCATCCGCGAGTGTGAATCTGTCACTGTCGGCGACTTTTCCGCTGCACCAACGCGCTCCGGTCAGCCGCATACAGCCGAATCTGACGCATATGCCCACGTCAAAGCGCTTCTGCTGTGCGAGCACCCGTCGAGATCGAGTCGAAAAGTCGCCAGTTGTGACACTTTCGCGAGTCAGTCAGCGGTCATCGCCACCGGCCACACCGAGGCGGGCGGTCAGATCGTCAACGAGCTCGTCACTGACTCGCTCGACGACCTCGAGGGTGTCGACGAAGTCGGCCATGGTGCCGTACCAGGGGTCGGGGACGTTGAGGACGCTGCGGGAGGCCCGATCCGCGGCGACGTCCTCGGCCTGTCGGGCGGCGGCGGGGTCGAGCTCGCGGTACATGCGGATCCGGGAGGGCTCCGCCCCCAGGCCGGCGGCGCGACGCTGGAGCACGTTCCAGTGCGAGTCGGTCATGGCCAGCAGGAGGTCGGCCTTGGCGATCTCGGCGTCGGTGATGCGGTGGGCGGTGTGGGAGGTGATCGCGATGCCGGTGGCGCGCGAGACGTCGTCGGCGCCGGTGCCGTAGCCGGCCTCGTGCAGGACGCGGCGGGCCCGGGAGTCGATGGGGTTGCCGCGCTCCTCGTCGGAGACGCCGGCGGAGGTGACGACCACGCCGCCCGGCCCGGAGGCCGGGGCGCCCGCGGCGGCGAGGCGGTCGCGCAGGACGATCTCGGCCATGGCGGATCGGCAGATGTTGCCGGTGCACACCATGATCACGCGGTAGGGCCCGGAGCCGCGACGTCGAGGCAAGGAGGCCGGGGCGGCGGAGGCGGGCGAGGGTGTCGTGGTTGTCTCGGTGCTGGCGTCGGGGGTGGTCACGCCCCGAGCCTTGCGCACGCCCCGGGCGCCTGTCCACCGGCCTGGCCCTGACGCGCCGGCACCCCACATCCCGAGCCACCGCATCACGATGCACACTCGCATCAAACCGAGCCCCAGACACAACCACTCCTCCCACAAGTGGTGCATCCACCCCCAGAACCCGCCACCGCCACACAGCCGGGGACATTCTGCCCGGCCGGGTGCGTGCGGTGCGCAAACGGGGACGTGTCACGCCGTCGGGTGCAGAATTCCTGTCCCCGACGGCGTCGAATGTCCCCGGCCGCGCAAAAGGTCCCCGCCGGCGACGCGAGCGGGGGCGGGCAGGACTACAGCGCGCGGCCGTCGAGGACGTCGGCGACCCAGGAGCGGGCCACGACGAAGTCCTTGTCGCTGGTGCCGGCCAGCACCGCCGTCGGACGGGCGTCCAGCCGTGGGTAGGAGCCCAGGAACCGCACCACCGGGCAGGTGCGGTGCAGCCCGATGAGGGCGGCCTGGACCCGCTCCTCGCGCACGTGCCCCTCGACGTCGATGGAGAAGCGGTAGCGCCCCAGGGAGTCGCCCACGGGTCGGGACTCGATGCGCGAGAGGTTGACGCCGCGGGCGCTGAACTGCTCGAGCATGTCCAGCAGCGCGCCGGAGCGGTCGTGCGGGAGCTGAACGAGGAGGGTGGTCTTGTCGGCGCCGGTGGGCTCGCCCACGCGGCCGGGCCGGGTGACCTTGACGAAGCGGGTGACGGCGTCGGGGTTGTCCGCCACTCCTCCGGCGATGACCTCCAGCCCGTACTCCTTGGCGGCCAGCGGGTTGCACAGGACGGCCTGAAAGCCGGTGTCCTCGGTCGAGGCGGCCAGCGCGCGGGCGGGCGCCGAGGTGGAGGTCCCGGCCACGTAGACCGCCTCGGGCAGGTTGAGGTGGACCCAGCCGCGGCACTGCGCCCAGGCGTGCGGGTGGGTGGAGATGGCGCGCACGTCCTCCAGGCGGGTGCCGGGTCGGCCGGCCAGCACGAAGGTGATCGGGACGGCCATCTCGGCGGCGATGACCAGGGGCGTGGAGGCCACGAGGTTGTCCAGCGTGGCGTTGACGCCGCCCTCGACGGAGTTCTCGATGGGCACGACGGCGGCCTCCACCGTGCGCTCGCGCAGGTGGTCCAGGGCCGTGGGCACGTCCGGGCAGGGGTCGAGCTCGACGTTGACGGGGGCGACCTGGCGCAGCGCCATCTCGGTGAAGGTGCCGGCCGGCCCGAGGAAGGACCAGAGCGGAGCGGGAGCAGTCATGGGCACAGGGTAGCCAGGTCCGGGCCGGTCGGCCGGAACCGGCTGCTCCGTGACATGTGGCGGGCATGCGGTGAGCATGCGACGGGCATGTGGCAAGCACAGCAACGCCCGGTCCCGACTGGTTTCTCTGCGGCCCGCCTCCAGCGCTTCCGCAGCCGCACTGAGCCCGGCGTCGGCAGGAGCGACCCCGCGCTGGCGGGCGCCCCACCTCCCGCAGCCGCGGCGGGCCTGGCAGGCTGGGGCCATGAGCGTCTTCCGCAAGCACGACGACGGCCCGGTCTCCACCGCCCTGGAGGCCCAGGGCCTGACCTGGCTCGCCGAGGCGATGCCCAACGGTGGCGCGCACGTGGTCCCGGTGACCAGCGGCCCGGGCTGGCTGGAGGAGCCGCGACTGACGACGACGAGCGTGACACCGGCCGGGGCGGAGGCCTTCGGGCGGGCACTGGCCGTGACCCACGCGGCGGGTGCCCCGGCCTTCGGGGCGGCGCCTCCCGGGTGGGACGGCCGCGCGCAGATGGGCCGCTCGGACATCCGTCTGCGACCGCACGCCGCCGAGGATGGCGAGCCGCGCCGCTGGGGCGAGTTCTACGCCGAGGACCGGATCCTGCCCTACCTGCAGCCCAGTCGGGACAACGGATCGATCAGCGTCGGCGGGGCCCGCGTCATCGAGCGGCTGTGCGAGCGCCTGCGCGACGGCGACTTCGACACCGACCAGCCGGCCCTGGTGCGCACCGGCGCCCGCGAGCGCGGGGCGCGGGTCGCGGTGGCCCGCACGCACGGGGACCTGTGGTGCGGCAACGTCCTGTGGACCCCGGCCGACGAGGCCGCGCAGTGGGCGCCGCCGCGGGCCGGGCTGGGGCCGCGGGAGGAGCCCTCCGAACGGGCTCTCGCCGGCGGTTCAGCCGGGCGGCCCACCGTGGTGGGGGTACTCATCGACCCCATGGCGCAGGGCGCGCACGCCGAGACCGACCTGGCGGCTCTGGGGGTGTTCGGGCAGCGCTACCTGGACCGGATCTACGCGGCCTACCACGAGGTCTCGCCGCTGGCGGCGGGCTGGCGCGAGCGGGTCGGCCTTCACTCGTGGCACATCATCATGATTCACGCCTTCCTCTTCGGCGGCGGCTATGGCGGTGAGGCGGTCGCCGTGGCCCGCCAGTACCTGTGAGCGGCGCCGGCCCGTAGGCTGGTCGAGTGAGACCTCCACGACGCCAACAACGCCTCGTACGCGCGGTCGTGTACGTCCTGGTCCTGCTGGTGGTCATCGGCATGATCCTGACGATGGTGGGATCGGCCCTCGCCGCCGCGAACCCGGCGGGCCCGGCCGGATCAGCAGAACCGGCGCCCTTCGCCCCGGCCGCTGCGGCCTCCCCCGGCTCCCCCGTGACGAGCCCCGGCTCCCCGGCCGCCTCCGGCGCCCTGCACTCCGATCAGCTCTCGCAGCCGGCGCCGGTCGTCGTCCTGGGCACCGGCAACCTCACCTGGGCGACGCTGCAGGCGAAGGCCTCTCACGCCTCCACCGGCGACGATCCCAGCACGAGTGAGGCCGGCACGAGTGGGGCCGGCTCAGCGGCGGCGCACCTGCTGTCCTTCGCCTCCCAGGCCGAGCCGATCAACCTGGCCGTGCGCACCCCGGCGGACCGCACCTGCCCGGCCGACGGCTGGCTCACCCTGGGCCGGGGCGCCCGCGCGAGCGCCGTCGGACCGACCGCCTCCTGCACCGGCCCCGTCGCCCCCTCCGCCTCCGACGACGTCTCCCCCCTGGTCCGCACGCTCGGACAGGACGTCTCGATCGTGGCCGTCGGCCCCGGGGCACAGCTCGCCACCGGCGCCCCCGAGGGCTCGCCGGGCACCACCGCCTCTCCAGCATCCTCGTCCCCCTCCCTGCCCGAGGCCCTGTCCGCCGGCGCCGACCTCACCATCGTCGACACCGCCGAGGGCGCCTCCACCGACGCCGAGCGGATCACCGCCCTCGACGAGGCTCTGCGCACGGTTCAGGAGCAGGCGCGCCCCGGCACCCGCATCCTCATCGCCTCCCTGGCCGACGACGAGGCCCCCGGCCCCCAGATGGCGGTGCTGCCGGCGGGGACGACGAGCGCGCGCGGCAGCTCCGGCGGACTGGTCGTCGGCACATCGACGCACCGCGCAGGCCTGGCCCAGCTGACCGACCTGACCCCGACCCTCACCACCGCCCTGACCGGCCGCAAGGACCCGGCCTTCGACGGCCAGGCGCTGAGCCTGCCCGCCACCGGCAAGGCCAGCGCCACGGCTGCCGACACCACCGCCGCTCCCGACGACGCCCGCATCACCCGGCTGGCCGACGACGCCCTGCACGCCCGCGCCTCACAGCTGACGGTGCTGCCCACCGGTGTCCTGCTCGTGGTGTCGGCCGCGGCGCTGCTGGTCTGGGCGGCCCTCGCGCTGCGCGGGCCCCAGCCGGACCGACGCCCGGCGGTACGTCGCCGAGTCGCCCGGGCGGCCATCGTCCTGAGCGCGCTGCCGACGGCGCTGCTGCTGGTCAACGCCGTCCCGTGGTGGCGAGCGGGATCCCGGGAGGGATCTCCCTCGGCGTGGGCGCCGGCCGCCGCCCTGACCGCGGCCGTGGTCATCGCTGCCTGCGTCGTGGGCCTGGCCGCCGGGATCGTGGCGCCGGCGCACCGGTGGCGCAGCCGCCCGCTCGCCTCGCCCGCGCCCTCCTCCTCGGGGCTCGACGCCGCGACCGTCCCAGGGCCGGCCGGATCCGCCGACCCCGTGCCATCCCAGACCTCCCCGGAGCTCCCCGACACGGCGCCCCGACAGGCCGAAGCCACCAGCCCCGAGCCCGCCTCGCCGTCTCCGCCGCCCGCCCGGGCCGCCCTGGTGGCGCTGCTGGTGGCGGCGACGATCCCGCTGGCCTGGCTGGTGGATGCCGCCGCCGGTGCTCACCTGGCCTTCAACAATCCGCTGGGCATGAACGCGGTGGTCTCGGGTCGCTTCTACGGGGTCTCCAACACGGCCTTCGCGCTGGTGGCGGGCGCCCTCGTCGTCGTCATCGCCGGGGCCTGGGAGGCGCTGGGCCGCGGCCGCCGGGCCGCCTTGGTCCTTACCGGTCTGCTGGGTGGTGCGGCGCTGGTCGTCGACGGCGCCCCCCAGCTGGGTGCGGACGTGGGCGGCGCCCTGACCCTGGTGCCGACGCTGGCCTTCCTCGGCGCCGGCCTGGCGGGCCTGCGTCTGAGCCGGTGGCGCTGGCTGGCCATCGGGGCGGCGACGGTCCTGGTCGTGGGCGGTTTCGCCGTCGTCGATCTGCTCCGGCCGGGCGGGCCCACGCACCTGGGGCGCTTCGCCCGTCAGGTGGCGGACGGTTCAGCCGCGGGTGTGCTGGAACGCAAGGCGTACGCACTGGTCGGCCCCTTCGTGACGAGGCCTGAGGCCGCGGCGGGCCTGGCCTGCGCGCTGGCGCTCATCGCCGCGGTGCTGTGGTGGCTGCGCCGGCAGGGGCGGGCCTGGCGCGCCGGCACCAGCCCCTACGCCTGGCTCGCCTCCACCACTGACGGGGACATGTCGCGCGGCGGGGGACGGGATTCTGGTCCCCCGCCGCGTGGAGTGTCCCCGTCCGCGCACTGGGGGACGACGGCGCTGCGGTCGCTGGGGGTGCTGACGGTCGTGTCCGTCCTGGTCAACGACTCCGGCGTCACCATGGCGGCCTTCATCCTCGCAGCTGCCGCCCCCGCCCTGCTGGCACTCCTGCTGGCATCTGCCGGCACCGGCATGGATCGGGAACAATCCGTCACGGCCCGCCGGCACCTGCCCCACCACCCCGACTGAGAGGTTGCGTCGGTCAGGTGGATATGGTCGCGCTCGTGGGGCCCTGCCGGTACTGCACGAGCCCGGGGTGCTACTGGCCGGGACATGGGTGTACTCCACGTGGAGCGGGGGCTCGTGCAGTGCGGCCATCCCCTGGCCAGTACCACCCGGACCTCGTGGAGCAGGTGCCCGGACGCGCGCTCGGCGCGTCATGCGTCAGCTGTCGACGGCCTCCGACTCGGCGGTCTGCGGGCCGTCGGCATCACGACGCCTCCCGTCGGGTTCGACGTCGTCGTCGGACGTGGACGGTCGTGGCACGGCGCGGTAGGCGAAGAAGTGGTCCTGCTCGGCGGCCGCCTTCTCGAAGAGGTGGCGCTGCACCCGGTGGCGGCGCAGCTTGCGCTGGGCCACAGCACGCAGAACATCCTTGTACTGTGCGGCCCGGTGCATCGTGCCGGCTCGGTCGTTGCCGGTGACGCGGTGGGTGATGTCGCAGGGAACCTCGATGACCGCGAGCCCGGCCACGAGGACGTCGATCGTCAGGCCGACCTCGACTCCCCAGCCGTCGGCCAGGGGCACGGCCTTCTCATAGGCCTCGCGGCTCAGACATCGTTGGCCGGACAGCGGCGCCACGGGCGACCACCCGGTGGCCAGCGAGATCGCCCGCCTGGCGGCGCGTACCACCCGGCCGCGCCCGCCGGCCCCGGCCTGCTTGGGGGGGACCGCGATGGACATGTCGGCGACGCCGTCGACCACCGGGGGCACCAGCTCGGCGCAGGAGGCGGCCGAGTCGCCCAGGTCGGCGTCGACGAACAGCAGCAGCCGGGCGGGTCCGTCCACGTAGTCGCGCATCGCGACGACGGAGGCCCCGGTCTCCATGGCGGAGGCCTTTCCGCGTGAGACGGAGTGACGGACCGTCACGGCGCCGGCGGCGCGGGCGTGGTCCTGGGTTCCGTCGGTCGAGCCGTCGTCGACGACGATGACGAGGTCCACCCGTGGAATGGAGCGGCAGGCCCGAACAGTGGTGGCGATGCGCTCGGCCTCGTCCTTGGCGGGGATGACCACGGCAACGCGCTGGTCGGGGCGCTTGGTGGGACTCACACCACCAGGGTATCCAGAGTCACGGCCTCCGGCCGACTCCTGAGCACCCCGTTGTCGCACACCTTTTTTGTGAGGCCCGTCAAGTTCACCGATTTTCTACGATTTATTGCGACATCCTGGGGATCGTCACGGGCCATCCCCGCGCCGGCAACACCCCGGGGGCACCCCCGCCCTCCCCTCGCGACACGCCGGGAGCACACGGACGGCCGGGAGGGCGACACCCCGCACCCAGAGCTTCTTCAGTGATTTTGTGTCAAACCTTCATCATGGGACAACGGTCCCCGGAGAAACCGACAATTCTTGCTGCAAAACGTCATGTTTCCTCGGTGAACCGCTAAAGTTACCTGTTTCGGCACGTCACGCCCCATTCCCGTGGCACAGTGAAGACATGGAGCCCGTCAACGGCGCCGGGTTCCGCCGACGCATCACGCGTCCTTTCGTGTGCCGGGGCGACACCCCTGCCGCCCCGGCACGCCCTTGCCCCGCCACGGTCCACCCACCTCGCACCGTGTCTTGATCAGTCGCGTTTGCGCAGGCAGTGAAGGCTCTCACTCCACGGCGGCTCGAGTCTCCAGGCCCTGAGGGCGAGCACGTCCCCGCTCGGATCCCGCCCCGGGGCGCCCGGGGCCCGGCCGACGAGCGACCGGACCCCTCTTTCATCTTCTGCATCTTCCGTACAGGTCAGTGCAAGGCGTTTGCGAGAAGATCGAGCCCCACGCTGCCCAGGTCGATGCCCCGGTTGTGGAAGGCCCGCAGGTCCAGCTCGCCGCCCTCGGCGCGGGCCTGCGCCTGGGCGCTGCGCCGGCCGGCCTGCCAGACCCGCTCACCCACGGCGTAGGCCAGCGGCTGGGCCGGCCAACCCAGGTGGCGGGAGACCTCGAAGCGCAGGCGCCCCTCGGAGATGACGGTGTGGTGGCGCAGTACGGCGGTCACGGTCGCCCGGTTCCACTCGCGGCTCGCGCCGGGCAGGGCGGCGACGTCGTCGGGCACGGGGAGCCGGGAGTGGACGCCCAGGTCGACGAGCACCCGGGCCAGTCGCCAGCGGCGCGCCGCCAGGCGGCCGAAGCGGTCCTCGGGCCTGGGCATGAGCCCGAGCTCGTCGGCGAGGGACTCGGCGTACAGGCCCCAGCCCTCGTCGCAGCCGGGCACGGAGCCGAGGTAGCGCTGCCAGGCGGTCAGCCGGGTGCTGGTGGCGTGCGCACCGACGTGGACGTGGTGCCCGGGAACCGACTCGTGCAGGACCGTGGTCCGCTCCATCCACGGCCACACCAGCTGCTCGCCGTCGGCCAGGGACCGCAGGATCATGCCGGGCCGGCGCTCCCCGCCGGTTCCGCGAGGCTCCTCGTAGTGGACCGCTCCGGCCCCGGGCTCGCCCAGGCGCACCCACGGGCGCCCCAGGCCGTCGGGCGGGTCGAGGACCCGGCCGACGACGGCGTCCCACGCCTCGTCGGCGACCTCCTGCGCCCAGGTGGTGTAGTCCCCCGGGCGCAGGGCCTGGGTCGGGTCGGCGCGCAGGTGCCGATTGAGGCTGTAGGCGTCGGCGCCGGGGCCCAGGATGTCGGCGGCGATGGCGTCCTGCTCGGCGATGACTCGGGTGAGCTCCTCGGTGGCCCAGGCGTAGGCCTCCTCGGGATTGATCCGCGTGCCCAGGATGCGGCGCATCCACAGGGCGTGGCGCTGCGGACCGACACCCTCGGCCTGCGGCGCGCGCGGCGAGAAGGTGGTGCGCAGGTGCGAGGCGAAGTCCAGGGCGGCGCGGCGGGCGGCGACGTCGGCCTCCTGGAGCTGGACGTGCAGGGTGGCCGGCAGGTCCTCGGGCAGGCCCCGGGTGCGACGCCGAGCGAGGTCGCGCGCCTGACCGGCAACGACGTCGACCTGGCTGAGCGGGGCGATCGCGCCGGCCTCGGCGGAGACGGCCAGGGAGGCGGCCAGCCCCTCCAGGGCGGCGGGCAGCGCCTCCAGACGGGTGCGGTGCAGGTTCCAGGCGTCCTCCCACTTGGCCTCGGCCTCGGCGAGATCGGCCTCCTCGGTACCGGCGCGGTCGGGGGCCTCGGGAGGCCGGTGCAGCTGGTGGGCGATCCGCTGGAAGGGCGAGGAGAGGAAACCGAGGTTGCCGCCCTCCTCACCGGCGGAGATGAACTGGATGGAGGTCTCCAGGCGCTCCAGGAGGTGGCGGCGCAGGAGCTCATCGGCCCCGGTGGAGCGGTCGACGGCGGCCACGCGGTGACGCAGGGAGCGCTCGGCGCTGAGTCGCTCGGCCAGGCCCGCGGGCGAGTAGTCGGGCAGGATGGCTCCGCCGGGCAGGCCGGTACGGGCGGCCGCCTCGGGGTCATGGGCGCACAGGAGCAGGGCGTACTCATCGGCGAGGTCTCGCAGGACGACGCCGGCGGCGGCGGTCTCCGAGGGGGAGCGGACGGAGGAGCGAGTAGCGGCCTGGGCGGAGGTGTGAGCGGCCGGGGCGGTGGAGGCGGCCGCCTCCACCTCGCGCACGCTCAAGGGAGCGCCGGCCGTGCTGACGGCGCGCCAGGTTCCCGAGCTCGGGTGCTGGGGGTGGACCGGCGGCCGCTCGGGCGGCCCGGTACTGACCGGGCGGCTGACGGGCGCAGGCGTGACGTCCGCTGTACCGCTCCGAGCGTCCTGCTCGTGGGAGTCGGTCGGAGGCGCAGCGGCTCCTGATTGATGGCGGTTCGCGGGGTCAGTGGTCATGACAACAGGCCTTTCGCTTCACTCGCCGCATGGCGGGCGGGCCCGGCGGCGACGCTGCCGTCCCACCAGGGTGCCAGGAACCCGGGTAAAGGTCCATAGGCATCATGGATCTGACGGCAAACAGAACTGGATGAGTTGGGTGGCGGCCCTCAGCCGCCTCGAGACGACGGGCGAACGATGGGCGCTGGCGGGAACTGGTACTGAATCAGAGCCTTGACTGATGAGACTCAACGACGAGCCTGAGCGAGACTCCTCGGCGGTGGACTCGAAGAACCGAGGCTCTCCGCATCCTTCCGGCCGACACTGACGTCCGGGGCGTCAGCGGATCGTCAACAGATCGTTAATGGGTGGCGGTCGACCGGCATCGATGGCGCCGACAGTCCGGCCGGCGCGAGCACGGCAGGGTGACGCGCATCGGCGTCGACCGCAGTTCGGAGCCGCAGGCGGTACGCGTCATCAGTGCTCCTTTCATGCCGGACGGGCCGGGACGTCCCGGTGCTAGGCGTTCGTCGTGCTGTGATGGACTTGAGATGATTCAAGGCCGCCGAGACAGGAGTGTCAAGGTCCTGGCCCCGCGGTTCACCCGTACCGATATCCGCGCGCGTCCGCTCCGGTCGGAGGCGTTCTCGGCGGCCGTCCGACGTCGTTGCGCAGCCGCGGTTGGCAACGTTAACAGGACGAGGGCCAAGACCTTCGGGGGACGAGCTCACGGACCTCGCGCCGACCACATAGTGGTCACTCGTGGTTGACATCGGGCAGCCATGCGTGAGCACCGGCGGCACCTCGACGCGACATCCGCGACCGCCCTTGACAGTTAGGTAAACTAAGTTAACCTACTTGATGTGAGGATTGACCGGCGCAGCACGGACACCCGTCAGCGGCTCATCGACACCACCCTGGATCTCATCGACGTCCACGGGTGGAGCGAGGTGACGCTGGGCGGCGTGGCCCGCGCCTGCGGGGTGACCACGCCCGCCTGCTACAAGCACTTCCCGTCCAAGACCAGCCTCTTCGAGGCCGCGGCGCGCCAGCTGTCCTCCTCGCTGGGCGAGCGCGCCGGCGCCCTCGTCCGGGACGACCCGATCGAGTCGCTCGTCGGCATCGGGTCCCTTCTGGTGGAGCTGGCCGCCGAGCACCCTCGGCTCTTCGAGTTCAACCAGGTCAGCCCCGCGGCCATCGCCGCACTGGACCGCCTGGACGAGCACCCGCTGCTGGCGCTGACCCGCGGCGAGGTGGAGCGCCTGGCCGCGCAGCGGGGAACCGACCCGGAACCGCTTCACCTCCTGGTGTGGTCCTGTCTACAGGGCTACACCCAGCTCATCGCCGCCGGCGCCGCCACCGCCGACACCACCTTCATCCGCGCAGCCCTGCGCGCCATCGTCACGATAGGAGACAGCTGATGACAGCCAGGAAGACTCTCAGGAAGACGGGCGAGCGGACCCTCATCGTCTACGCCCACCCCTACGACGGCTCCTTCAATCACGCCGTGCTCGAGTCCGCCACCTCCGCCCTGGACAAGGCGGGCCGGCCCTACGACGTCGTCGACCTCTACGCCGACGGCTTCGACCCGCGCTACACGGCCGAGGAGCTGGCCCTGTTCCGCGAGGGCGGCACGCTGGACCCGCTGGTGAGCCACTACCAGAGGCTCATCGAGGAGGCCTCGCGCATCATCGTCATCTGCCCGATCTGGTGGAGTGACGTGCCCGCCATCGTCAAGGGCTTCGTCGACAAGGTCATGAAGCAGGGGTGGGCCTACCACGCGACGGCCTCCGGGGTGAAGGGCCACCTGGGCCACATCCAGCAGGTGCTGGTGCTCACCACCTCGACCTCCCCCACGTGGTTCCTGCGCCGGTTCTGCGGCAACTACGTCAGCTCGGTGTTCCTGGGCGCCGCCCTCAAGCAGCTGGGCATGCGCAGGCGGGCCTGGGTCAACTTCGGCAAGGTGGGCAAGGCCGGCCGGCGCCAGCACAAGAAGCACCTCAAGCACGTCGCCCGCCTCGCGGTGAAGTAGGCCGGGTGAGCGGCCGCGCAGGGCCGGCTGCCCGGCTGACCCTCCCAGCCCACTCCCCCGCCGAATCCCGTCCGCCACGGCCGGGGACGTTCGACGCCGTCGGGGACAGAATTCCTGCACCCGTACGCGCGAGATGTCCCTGGCCGCGAGGGAAGCCGGTGCGACGTCGAGGTGCGGCATACTCGCCTCGTGCCCGACACCGCCCGCCTCCCGCTGAGTCGCTGGCGCCTGCTCCCCCGCCGCCTCATCCAGTTCACTCTCCTGGAGCTGGCGTGCTGCGGCTTCGCCATCGCCATCTTCGTGGGACTCGCGGTGAGCACTCTGATCTGGAGCTACGCCGATCCGCCGATCGCCCGCTACGACGCCCTGCTGATCTACGTCGTCGTGGTGCAGATCGCCTTCGTCGCCCTGAGGCTGGAGACCTGGCGCGAGCTCGGCGTCATTTGCGCCTTCCACCTCATCGGGCTGGCACTGGAGGCGTTCAAGGTTCACACCGGCTCCTGGGCCTACCCGGATGCCGGGGCGGTGCGCATCGGCGGGGTGCCGGTCTTCTCCGGCTTCATGTACGCCTCTGTCGGCTCCTACATCTGCCAGGCCTTCCGGCGCTTCGACCTGCACACGGGCGGTTTCCGGTGGTGGCCGGTGAGCCTGCTGGCCGTGGCCGCCTACCTCAACTTCTTCACCCACCACGTCATCGTCGACCTGCGCTGGGGCATCGCGGCCGGTTTCCTCATCGCCCTGTGGGGAAGCACCACTCACTTCACCGTCGGCGGGGACCGTTACCGGATGCCGACGACGGTGGCCTTCATCCTCATCGGCGCCTTCCTCTGGTTGGCGGAGAACCTGGCCACGGCCCTGAGTGCCTGGCGCTATCCCAACCAGGCCGACGGCTGGCACCTGGTACATGCCGGTAAGTTCGGCAGCTGGGCACTGCTCATCACGCTCAGCTTCGTGCTCGTCGCGGCCGTCAAGGCCAAGGAGGGCACCCTCTACGGGCGCGGCCTGCCACGAGTGACGCGCCAACGCCTGCGTATCGCCGAGACCTGAGCCGCGCACCCCTCACGCCCCGAACCCGCGCCCGGCAGCACCGCGGAGAGGAAGGGTTCGACGCCGTCGGAGACGGACCGCCCCAGAACCCGCCCAACCCCACCACAGCCGGGGACATTCTGCGCAGCCGGGTGCATCCCTCGATCAAACGGGGACATGTTGCACGTACGGGGACAGAAATCCTGCACCCGCACGAGTGAAATGTCCCCGGCCGCGCAGAAGGGTCCCCGACGGCGTCGAATGTCCCCGCCGCCACCACCTGACCCCGCCACCACCGAGCCGGGCGTTTCTCGCGTAGCCGGGCAGAATTTCTGTCCGGCTGCGCGAGAAATGCCCGGCTCAACGAAAGAAAAGGAGAGGGGCTAGAGGTTGACCTGGCGGGAGATGATGCCGGCCTTGGCACGGCGGACCTCGGGGCTCAGGGGGCTCTCATCCGCCAGTGCGGCGTCGAGACGCCTGCCCATGGCCTGCAGCGGCTCGGTCAGCTCCTCGGCCTCGGTTCCGGGCACGAGCTCCCACACGGGGATGGCCACCCCGTTGGCCCGGAAGGCGCCCACGAAGCGCGCGCCCTCCTCCAGGTCCGACTCGCGCGCGGCGTGGATGCGGGCGAAGGCGTTGAAGAACTCGTCCTCGTCCTCCCCGCGCACCCAGCGCACAAACTCCTTGGCGCCCAGGCGGCACCAGTAGGCGTGCTCGACGCCGGGCACGGGCCGGGTCGGGGCGATCTCCTCCTTGGCGCGCTCGATGGCGTCCTCGATGACCTGCCTGGCCTGCGCGTCACCGGCCCCGGCCTGGGGGTCGATCCAGAAGTCGAAGGTCTCTCGCACGGAGACGACCGGCGGCTCACTGGTGTCGAGGATGTCCTGGAGGCGCGGACCGGGCTCGGGCAGGCCCTCGGAGCGCAGCGCCTGGCCCTCGGGCAGCTCGAGGGTGGCGAGCACCGCGGCGGCGACGTCGCGGGAGGCGTCCCCGGAGTGCATGGAGGTCTGCATGGCCACGAGGACCTCGCCGTCGGAGCGCTTGAGCCCCTGGACGAACTCGGGCAGGAGCGTGACGAGCTGGACCTGCCCGCCGCCGTACTCCTCGGTCAGGCGCACCGCGGCCGTGGCGGCCGGGATGATCTGGGCCATCGCCACGAGGTCCTCCTCGGCCGGGATGCCGGCGAAGGGGCGGGCGACGAACTCGATACTCTGCTTGCGGGGCTTGGCGGTCTTGGGGGCCGGACGGCGCCCGTGGCGCTTCTTCTTCGACATGGCCGTCAGCCTACCGGCCGGCCCGTGCCCCTCCCAGGCCGACGCCGGCCCGTCGACGCCCCATGACGCGGCTCACGGCCGGTCCGGCCGGTGGCCGGACGCCCCCGGGCGCCCCGCCGCCGACCGACAGCCCGCAGCGAGCCCCGGCTCAGAAGCTGGAGGAGGAGCCGGATCCGGAGAAGCCTCCGCCGCTGTAGCCGCCGGAGAAGCTGCTCCCCGAGAAGCTGGAGCCCGACCCGCTGGAGCTCGACGGCGTGTAGGAGGAGGCCGAGCTGTAGCCCGTCACCAGGTCGGAGATCGGGGTGAAGGAGCTGTAGGAGCCTCCGGCACCGGAGCCCGAGGCGGACGAGCCGAGCGCAGACATCGCGGGTGAGGAGGGGTTGAGGCGGATCGTCGAGTGGGGGTTGTAGGAGCCGTGTCCCCCGCCCAGGTACCAGTAGCCGGCGTAGGCGGCGTTCCTGGACGAGCGCGAGTCGTAGCGCCGACGGCGCTCGTCGGCGTACCTGGAGGTATCGGCGTCGATGGCCTCGCGCGCGAGCCGGGCCGCCTTCGTCTTCGTCTCACTGGCGATCTCATCGAGCTCGTCGAGCGCGGCCGAGGGCTGGAGCGAACCGTCCTCCAGCTCGGAGGTCATGGCGTCCAGGCGCTGCTTGCGGGAGCGGACCCACTCCCGCTCCTCCCTGGAGCGCTCCGGCATGGTGCCCGTGTTGGCGACGCCGGAGCTGTCGATCTCATGGCACAGGCGCCGCAGCGACTGCAGGTCCTCCAGGACCGGGCCCTGCTCGTTGTACCAGGTCCGCTCCCAGCCGTTGTCCTGGTTGAGGAAGGTAGCGGTGTTGGCGATGACGTCGTCGAGGGAGTCCAGGAGCGCGGAGCGCTTCTCCAGACTGGTGGCACGCCTCAGCACCGACATGCCGAACCACTGGGTGGCTCGGGGACTGCCGAAGTCCTGCCAGGAGCGGGTCAGCTTCTCGTACTCGCCGCGGAACCAGCGGTAGCGGGCCATGACCTGCTCCCCGTGAGGCTCGTCCTCGGGGATCGTGCCTGCCAGGAGCTCGGTGGTCTCGTAGTCGTGGGTGACCTGCGAGTAGTGGCGCAGCGCCTCGCGCGCCCGACGCCGCGCCGTGAAGCCGCGCCACAGGTAGTACGAGAGCCAGACGGTGCCCGCGAGCGCCGCGATCCCCGGTAGAACGTAGGTGGTCCCCACGTCGCCGCCTCCGGGTCGGCCGACGACGTCGGCGGTCCTGGTCGCCATGGAGACGGTGCCCCCGTACCAGTCGGCGCGGCGGTACTGGTCCTTGGCGGCGTCCTGGATGGCGGCCTGCTGAGCCAGGGGCACCGCGACGTCCTCACCGAAGTAGCAGCCGACCTTGCGCGCGTCGGGGGCGACGGCCAGGATCACCAGGCCGTCGCTCCAGTAGTTGGGGTTCGACGTCGAGATCCACGGGACGTCGGTGTCACGCTCGTGGGAGCGCGCGTAGGCGAGCACGGCGTCGTTGAGGTTGTCGACGTCCCAGCCCGGGACGGTGAGCACGGCGACGTGGACGTCCTGGCGGAACCGCATCGACTGGATCTCCTTGGCCAGCGGCTCAGTCTGGAGTATCCCGGCCTCGTCGTGGACCTCCACCGTGGGGCGGTGGCTCCCGCTGAAGGGCCAGATGACCATGATCGGCAGCACGGCGATAAGGGCCAGGCTCACCACGATATTGATGGTGAAGGCCACCACCGACCGGATTCCCCCCAGGCCGGCAATGCGAGACTGTTGCATCCGAACATCCCTTTCTTCCTTGTGACGTGGCGGTGTGATGGTTGTGGGCGGCGAAGGGCCCGGCACCCTCAGCCCCTCCGGGCCGTGGACGGGGTGACGTCGATCAGAGCCCCGGGAAGGTGCCGTCCCCGAAGAAGCGTGCTCGGGCGGCCAGGAACTGCTGGGAACCGCCGTGCCCGGTGGGGCCGACGCCGACGTGGCCGCCGGTCGGATACCAGTAGCCGCGGTGTCGCCCGGGTCTCCCGGGCCCGACGACGCCCGGAGAGCCGCGGGCGTCCAGCCGGCGGTGCGCCCCGGCGTTAAGTGGGTTGAGGGGTGGACCGGTGGCGGCGGCGCGAAGTGCCAGGCCGCTCGCCGACCGGCGGACGTCGGCCGCGATCCAGGTGAGCTCGTCGAGAGCCGCCGAGGGCTGCAGGCGGCCGGCGGAGAGCTCGGCGGTCATCTCGGTGAGGCGCTGGTGGTGGGCGCGAACCTGCTCCCGGGCCTCCACCGTGCCGCCGGGGGCGAAGGCGTGGGAGTCGATCTGCTGGCACAGGCCCAGGAGCAGGTCGAGGTCCTGAAGGACCGGCCGCTGCTCGTCGTACCAGCGCCGCTCCCAGCTGGAGGACAGGGTCAGGAGGGCCGCATCGCCGGCGATAACGTCGTCGGTCGAGTCCAGTGCGGCCGAGCGCCGCCCGAGCTCGGTGACGCGCCCGAGCATCCCCGGATCGAACCACTGGGCGCCCCGAGGGCTGCCGAGGTCCTGCCAGGAGCGGGTCAGGTTCTCGTACTCGTCGCGGAACCAGCGGTAGCGGGCCATGACCCGGGCGCCACGGGGCTCGCCTTCCGGGATGAGGCGGGCCTGGAGCTCGGTGGCCTCGTAGTCGTGGGTGACCTGCGAGTAGTGGCGCAGCGCCTGCCCGGCCACGCGGCGCGCCGTCAGGCCGCGCCACAGGTAGTAGGCGATGCATCCGGCGCCCAGGAGGGTCAGCAGTAACGAGGGGGGCAGGAGCCTGGGCGCCCGGACCGCCGCGGCCACCGGTGAGAGAACGGCCGCCAGGCCGCCAGTCATGATGGTCGAGAAGGCCAGCAGCGAGCGGATCCCACCGAGGCGGACGATGAGGGGCGGGTGCGTGGGCGGCATCGTCCTCCTCTCATGGCGTCTCAACCCGGGTCCTGACCGGTCTGCGGCTCAGTGGCCGTCCGGCGTGCCTCATCCTTCCGCGCAGCCGGGCCGCCGACCATGGGGAGATCAACACGGGGCGCCCCCGATAGAGGGCGCCCCGTGGAGGCGGAACCGCGAGGAAGCCTAGTGAGCGCTCCGGCCCGGCGGCAGGGCCCAACGCCCCAGGTCCTGTTGTGAAAGCACGTTGAGACATCCGCGCGTTCGTAGGGTAGGTCGCGCGTTCGTACCCTTTACCCCTCGAACGCGCGACCTAAGGTACGACCGCGACAGAGCACGTGCCTTGCTGCGGCTCTGAGAGATCCCCACAGACCCCGTTTCGCAACACGACCTAGGCCGGCGGGGGACGGCGCCCCGTCGGGGAGGTGGAGTGCGGAATCCGGCTCAGGACCGGGCGGCGATGGCCTCGATCTCGACGCCGGCCCCCAGCGGCAGGGCGGCGACGCCGAAGGCGGCCCGGGCGGGGAGGGTCTGGCCGGTGAAGTAGCGGGCGTAGACCTCGTTGACGGCGGCGAAGTCGGCGATGTCGGCGAGCAGGACCGTGGTCTTGACGACGTCGTCGTACCCGAGCCCGGCCTCGGCCAGGATGGCCCCCACGTTCTTGAGGACCTGCTCGGCCTGGGCCTGGATGTCGCCGTCGACGAGCGCGCCGGTGGCCGGGTCGAGCGGCACCTGCCCGGAGACGAAGACGAGCGAGCCCGCCTCCTGGCCGGTCGAGACGCCCTGGGAGTAGGGGCCGACGGCGGCGGGGGCGCTGGTGGTGGCGATACGGCTGACGGTCATGGTTCCTCGTTCCTCCTGGGCGCTGGGGCGCGTTGTCCTGTCGTTTCGGGCGGGCGCGGCGGTACAGCGGCGGCGCCGACGCCCGGGCCAGACTACCCATGTCCCGAGAACAGGCCGGTTCCGGGAGGCTCTGCCGGCCGGCCTGGTGGCGATCATCGAGGACGTACCTTCGCGTCGAGGACTGCGTGTTGTCGCGGACGACTTGGGGAGGACCTCAGTGGCCTGCCGGGAAAGTACGTTCCCGACACGAAGTGCAGTCGCCGATCCGGCGAGCCAGGATCCGGGAACCGGCCTCTCGCACCGCAGCCCCACCCGGGACCTACGGCACTTCCCGCCGGGCCTTCGCTGCGAACTCTCCCGGAACACCGTCGTCGTCGGGCATCTCGCCCCCGCGGATGAACAGCTCCCGACCCCGCAGCGCCCGTTGTTTCGCACAGCGAAACGGGCTGATTCAACCAGTGGTACGTGACACACTGTGCCCCATGCATGCACGCGCAGGACAGCCAGCACAGCCCGAAGACCTCATCGACGTCGACGAGGTCGTCTCCGCCTACTACGACCTCGTCCCCGACCCCACCGTCCCGGCCCAGAAGGTCGTCTTCGGTACCTCCGGGCACCGCGGATCCGCCCTGGACACCGCCTTCAACGAGGCCCACATCGTGGCCACGACCGCCGCCATCGTGGAGTACCGCCGCTCCCAAGGCACCGACGGCACCCTCTACCTGGGACGCGACACCCACGCCCTGTCCGAGCCGGCCTGGCGCACCGCCATCGAGGTGCTCTCGGGCGCCGGCGTCATGACCGCCGTCGACTCGCGCGGCTCCTACACGCCCACCCCGGCCGTCTCGCACTCGATCCTCCTGGCCAACGGCGCCGGCACCGAGGCCGGCGTGCGCACCACCGGGGCGGGCCTGGCCGACGGCATCGTGGTGACGCCCTCCCACAACCCGCCGCGCGACGGCGGCTTCAAGTACAACCCGCCCACCGGCGGCCCGGCCGGCTCGGACGCCACCGGCTGGATCGCCAACCGCGCCAACGAGCTGCTGGCCTCCGGCTGGCAGGAGGTCCCCCGCGTCCCCATCGCCGAGGCGCTCGACGGCCCCTACGTCATCAAGCACGACTACCTGGAGACCTACGTCGCCGACCTGGAGAACGTCATCGACCTCGACGCGATCCGCGAGGCCGGTGTGCGCATCGGGGCCGACCCGCTGGGCGGCGCCTCGGTCGACTACTGGGGCGCGATCGGCGAGCGCTACGGCCTGGAGCTCACGGTGGTCAACCCCGAGGTGGACCCGGCCTGGCACTTCATGACCCTGGACTGGGACGGCAAGATCCGCATGGACTGCTCCTCCCCCAACGCCATGGCCTCGCTGCGCGAGAAGATGACCCCCGACGCCGAGGGCAGGACCCCCTACGACGTCGCCACCGGGAACGACGCCGACTCCGACCGTCACGGCATCGTCACCCCCGACGGGGGGCTCATGAACCCCAACCACTTCCTGGCCGTGGCCATCGAGTACCTCTTCACCCACCGGCCCGGCTGGCCCGCCGACGCCGCCGTGGGCAAGACGCTGGTCTCCTCCAGCCTCATCGACCGGGTGGCCGCCTACATCGGCCGCACCCTCATCGAGGTGCCGGTGGGCTTCAAGCACTTCGTGCCCGGGCTGCTCGACGGCTCGATCGGCTTCGGGGGCGAGGAGAGCGCGGGAGCCTCCTTCCTGCGCAAGGACGGCACCGTGTGGACCACGGACAAGGACGGCATCATCCTGGCCCTGCTGGCCAGTGAGATCATCGCCGTGACCGGCAAGTCCCCCTCCCAGCTGCACGAGGAGCAGGTGGAGCGCTTCGGCGCCAGCGCCTACGCCCGTATCGACGCCGCCGCCACCAAGGAGGAGAAGGCCAAGCTCGCCGCCCTGGCCGCAGAGGACGTGGCCGCCACCGAGCTGGCCGGCCAGGAGATCACCGCGCGACTGGTCGAGGCGCCCGGCAACGGCGCCGCCATCGGCGGGCTCAAGGTCACCACCGAGGACGCCTGGTTCGCCGCGCGGCCCTCGGGCACGGAGGACGTCTACAAGATCTACGCCGAGTCCTTCAAGGGCGCCGACCACCTGGCGCAGGTCCAGGAGGAGGCCAAGCAGGTGGTCTCCGCGGCCCTGGGCGGCTGAGGCTCAAGGCCACCATCGGGCGGGCCGCTGCGCTCCAGCCGGGGACATTCTGCGCGTACGGGTACAGGAATTCTGTACCCGTACGCGCAGAATGTCCCCGTCCGTGGAGGAACCCCCGCAGGCGTGGAATGTCCCCGGCTGTGGAGGGTGGAGGCGGGCGAGCGGTCGACGTCGAGCCGCCGACTGGCCAGAATGCTGGCATGGACACCACCGACTCCACGATCCTGCACATCCGCACGGCCCGGACGGTCCCGGCCCAGCAGGCGCAGGACGCGGCCATGGCGGCCGCCCTGGAGGCCATCTGCTTCCCACCCGAGCAGGCGGCCAGTCCAACAACGATCGCCGAGCGGATGGCCTACTACGCCGACCACTTCTGGCTCATCGAGGACGAGTCCGGCACGCTGCTGGCGCTGGTCAACGGCCTGTGCACCAACGAGCGCGACCTGAGCGACGAGATGTACGAGTCGCCCACGATGCATGACCCCGACGGCGCCTGGCAGATGATCTTCGGCGTCGCCACGGCACCCGCCGCCCAGGGGCAGGGGCTGGCCACCCGCCTGCTGCGCACCGTCATCGAGACGACGCGCGCCCACGGCCGTCAGGGCCTGGTGCTCACCTGCCTCGACGACCTCGTGGCCTTCTACGCGCGCCTCGGTTTCGTCGACGAGGGCCTGTCCCCCTCCAACCACGGCGGGGTGCCCTGGCACCAGATGCGGCTCACCCTGACCTGACCCGCCCCTACCACCGGTCCAACCTGGCTCGCGGCCGGGGACATGTCGCCCGTACGGGTGCGTGCGAGTCGCGGACGGGGACGTCTCACGCGTACGGGTGCATGCGAGTCGCGGACGGGGACGTCTCACGCGTACGGGTGCGGGATTTCCGTCCCCGACGGCGTCGAATGCCCCCGGCCGCGGGGAAATGTCCCCGGCCGTGCGGAATGTTCCTGTCGACGCAGGAACTTCCCGGCCAGGTGCCAGGGCGAGCGACTAGGGTGACGGGTGTGAGCCAGTCCCGCCCGTCGAGGCCGTCCAGTCACCACGTCGAGCACTCCCCCGCGTCCGCCGGCTCCGCCGGCCACGCGGAGTCCCCCGAGTCGGCTGAGTCATCCGCGTCCCCCGCGTCCTACGAGTCCCCCGAGGTCCTTGAGTCCGTTTCGCCCGACGACGTCGCCGAGGCGCCGAACGGCACCGTCCGGTCACGCCGGGCCCCCTCCCAGCAGTCCCGACCGGGTCCTCAGGACGACATCATGCTGGCCACCGGCAGGCCCCGGCAGACCGAGCGCCCCAAGCCCCCCACCCAGGAGCAGATCCGGCGCCAGCCCGGCCGCAAGGCCTGGGTCCCCAACCAGCACGGGGCCTGGTCGATGCTGGTGCTGCCGCCGATCGTCGGCTGGGTCGTGGGCGGCTTCAGCTGGGTGAACCTCCTGTTCCTGCCGGCGTGGTGGGGCGGCTACCTCACCTACTGGTCCTGGTCGCAGTGGCTGCGCACCCGCTCGGCCCGCAAGCGCGCCCTCATCATGCTGCCGCTCCTGGTCTACACCGGCTGGACGGCCTCCCTGGCCCTCATCACCCTGCTCGTGGCGCCCTACCTCATCCAGTGGGTCGTGCCGCTGCTGCCGCTGTTCGTCATCGCGCTGCACCAGGTGTGGCGCGGGCACGAGCGCTCGCTGATCTCGGGGCTGTCGACGACGGCGGCCGCCTCCCTCATGGCCGCCGTCACCTACAGCCTGGCGGTGCACGGCGACGGCGGGTTCCTGGGACTGGGAACGCCGAGCGCCCCCCTGCCGGGGGCCTCCCCCAACGGCGCGCTGACGGGCTGGTCCTGGATGTGGCTGGTGACGGCGCTGACCGCCGCCTACTTCTGCGGGACGGTCCCCTACATCAAGTCGATGATCCGCGAGCGCTTCAACTACGTGCTGCTGGCCGGGACGGTGGTGGCACACGCGGCGGTCGCAGCGGTGACCTTCTGGCTGGCGTCGCGGGGACTGCTGCCGTGGGGGCACGCCGTCCTGTGGGTGGTGCTGGCCGTGCGCTCGCTGGTCATGCCGCTGTGGCAGTGGAGCCTGGTGCGCAGGCGTCACCGCCCGCTGCGGCCGGGCACGATGGGCATTGTCGAGGTCGTCATGTGCATCGCCTTCCTGGTGACCATCTCGGTGTGACAACTCGCTGAGACGACTCGGCCTGACAGCTGGGTGTGGCGGCGGCGCTCACCCGGCCCCGCCGCCACCCGGTCCCAGGCACCACCGTCCGCTGCGCCTCAGCGGTCGCACCAGGCTGCCGCGGCCGCCCGTTGCGCGGGACCGCCCGGTTTCAGGGGCGGCTCGGCACGTCCCTCCTCCCCTCACCGCCGGTCCTGCTGGCCTCAACGTGGGACGCGCCAGGCGGCCGCGGCGGCCAGTACCCGGTCGTTGTCCGACGTCGTCCCGATCGAGACCCGTACTCCCTCGCCGGCGAAGGGGCGCACGAGGATGCCGGCGGCACGGAAGTGCTCGGCCAGCGCCGTCGTCTCCGGTCCCACGCCGAGCCAGAAGAAGTTGCCCTGGGCGTCGGGCACCTCCCAGCCCTGGGCGCGCAGGGCGGCCACCACCCGGTCACGCTCGGCGGCGACGGCGGCCGAGCGCTCGGCGGTGCAGGCCAGCTCGGCCTCTCCCAGCGCGGCGGCGGCAGCGGCCTGCGCGGGCAGGCTCACCCCGAAGGGCGTGGCCACGGAGCGGATGGCGGCGGCCAGGCCCGACTCGCACACGAGGTAGCCCACGCGCATCCCGGCCAGGGCATGGGCCTTGGAGAAGGTCCGCGAGACCACGAGGTTGGGGGCCCCGGCCAGCAGGGTGAGCGCGTCACCGGCCTCGGGGTCGGTGACGAAGTCGAGGTAGGCCTCGTCGATAAGGACGACGACGTCGCGCGGCACCCCGGCCACGAGCGCGGCCAGCTCGCCCGCGGTGAGGATCGTGCCGGTGGGATTGTTGGGGGTGCAGGCCATGACCACGCGGGTTCGGGGGGTGATGGCCGCCAGCATGGCGGGCACGTCGTGACGCGCGTCGGGGGTCAGGGGGACGCGCACGGCCGTGGCGCCTGCGACGGCCACGCAGATCGGGTAGGCCTCGAAGGATCGCCAGGGGATGACGACCTCGTCGCCGGGCCGGCACACGGCGTCGAGCAGGTGCTGGATGAGGGCGACCGAGCCGTTGCCGACGACGACCTGCTCAGCCCCCACACCCCACCGGCGCGCCAGCGCCTGCGTCAGGGTCTCACCCGTCATCTCCGGGTAGCGGTTGACGCCGGTCGCGGCGCGGGTGATGGCCTCGACGACCGCGTCCTGGGGCCCGAAGGGCAGCTCGTTGGAGGAGAGCTTGGCGATCTCCACCGGGCCGGCGGCGTCGGGCCGGGCCCCGGGGACATAGGCGGGCAGGGCGGCGACGTCGGGGCGGATACGGACCGTCGTCGAGGGCCTCTCGTCCTGGGCGAGAACGGGGGCGGGCGGGTCCGGTTCGCCGGTGGCTGGGGTCGCTGCGGAACTCATAGCCCCATCTTGGCACCGGCACAGGTTGCTCAGACACAATGGACCCATGGAGATCGTGGCACGAACCATCGGAAACGCGGCCGGCCTGTGGCTGGCCACGCGCCTCCTGTCCGGGCTGAGTGTGCCCGAGGGGGTGGGCACCGCCCAGATGTGGCTGAACCTCCTGATTCTGGGACTGGTGCTGGCGCTGGTGAACTCGCTGGTCAAGCCCGTGGCGAAGTTCCTGGCCTTTCCGCTCTACATCATCACCTTCGGGCTGTTCGCCCTGGTGGTCAACGGCGCGATGCTCTCGCTGACCGGCTGGCTGACCGACCACATCGGGGCACTGGGCGCCGGCGGCTCCGTGCCGCTGGGGCTGGAGGTCTCCTCCTTCGGCACTGCCGTGGTCGGATCGATCATCATCTCGGTGATCTCCTCGATCATCGCCGCGCTGCTGGTGCGCCGCGAGGACTGACAGGCCTTCGCAACACCATCTAATGCTCGCCCGAGGGTTGCGGGGCCGGGGTCGGCAGCTCGTAGGAGGGCGCCGACGACGGCACCTCGCCCTGGTAGCCGTCGCCGTCCTTGTACACGCCGGACGAGTCGGTGTTGCGCTGGACCGTGAAGGTGTACTCGGTGGTGGCCGTCCCCTGCTCGCCGGCGCCTGAGGCGCGGGAGAAGGAGGTGCTCCAGTCGGTCAGCTCGGGGGCCCGGTCCTCGATGCCCTCGGTGGCCTGCGCGTAGACGTCGGCGGCGTGGGGGTAGCCGCCCGTGCTCATCTGGTGGGTGTCGACCGTGGCGACCTGCCGGTGGGGGCCGGTGGGCGTGGGCGCGGCGTCGAGCCCGGGGACGGCGTCGCCGGTGTTCTCCACGTGCAGGGCGTGGACGTCGTCGGGGATGTCCGCGCCCGCGGTGGGCGCTCCGGCGGTGAGGACCGTGGTGATGTTGTAGCGGTCCTGAATCGCCGGGTCCGCGGCGATGTTGGAGACGGTGATCCCGCCCTGGGAGTGGCCGTAGAGGGCGACCTCCTCGCCGGACTGGATGCCGGCCTGACGCATGGCGGTGACGACGGCGCTCTCCATGACCGTGGGAGTGCCGCCCACGCCCTCGAGGTTGGTGAGCAGGTCCTGAGGCTCCCCGTCGCCGACGGTCCAGTCGGTGGTGCCGGGGACGTAGACGACCCAGGAGACGCGACCGTCGGCGTGCTCGACCCGCTGGATGGAGATGACGCCGTCCTCGTCGTCGGCCTGTTCCAACGAGCCCTTGGAGGACTGCACCTCCTGGCAGTGGGCGATGGTCTCGGAGATGCTCTGCGGAGCCTTGGACTCCTTGCCCCTGCCGGTCATGCCGGCCTGGACCGGGCTGCCGAGCCCCAGGGGGTCCTTGGTGGCGGGCGGGAGCACGGTGGAGCCGCTGCCGCCCACCGGGGTGACCGTGATACCGGTCTGGCTTCCGTAGACCCCGGCGCCCAGCGACGTCGCGTTCATCCCCAGGTACATGGTGACGCGCTGCATGGGGGTCAGGCTCGTGGTGTCCACAGTCTGCGTGCCCGCGGCCACCTGGGCGGGGAGGCGCTGCGTCACCCAGGGGTCGAGGCGCTCGGAGACCTGCTTGAGGTAGGCCTCGATGGTGGCCGACTCCCGGCCGGTCCTGGCCTTGGTGAGCCACAGCGTCAGCAGAGCGATCCGCACGGCGTCCTCCTTGACCCACTGCTCGGTGGCCGGGTCCTCCAGGAGGAGGTGGAGTGCCTCAGCGACGGCCTGGCCGCCCTCATGACCCTCCAGCAGCTTGTAGGGCAGCCAGGTGGGTAACGCCGACGACGCCAGCAGGGCTGATATCACGGGGAACGAGCCGACGACGGAGGACCCCAGTGCCAGCTGGATGAGACCGGAGTCGAAGGCCCGGATGTCCACGGGACCCACGAGGTCTGGGCCGGGGGCGGCGCCGCCCTCGGCGAGCGTGTGGGCCTGGGAGCAGGCGGTGACGTCGGAGGCGATGCCGCGCAGGGTGTCCGCGACGTCGAGAAGCGACCCGGGTCCCGAGCTCAGGACGTCCAGGGAGTGAAGAGCCTTGTCCTTCTCCAGGTCAAGACCGAAGGGGTACGCGCCGGTGGACGATCCGTCTCCCTGCGAGGAGAGGGAGGGACGGATGGCGGGGTCCGGAGCGGGAACGCACTGACCGCCGACGTCATCCCAGGTTCCCTGCGGGTTGAGAAGGCCTCGGGGCTCAAGAGGGGACATCGGGGGCAGCGGCGGGGGCGGCGCCGCATTCACCTCAGTGACCACTGTGGCGATGAGCGTCCGGGCGTCGTCGAGCGAGCCGGCGGCGGAGGTGAGGCTGGAGGACAGGGCGTCCAGGTCCGCCGTATCGACCGAGACGCTGCCGCCCGACACCACCACCGAGACCCCGTCCGCCCATATGCGCCACGGGTGGCCCGCATCCTCCGGCGCCGGACCCTTGTACGGGGCAGCAGGGGCCGTGGGCGCAGCCGGCGACTGCTCGGAATAAGGGGGCTTCGTCGCATGGGGGTCCTGAGCCCACGCCGGGTAGGAGCCGTCGGAGCCTTGCGTGGCGACCGGAGTCATGACGGGCTCGTTCCGCTCGATGAGCTGCGGGCCTCGATGACGCCGACG
This sequence comes from Actinomyces sp. ZJ308, assembly GCF_011752065.1. GTDB lineage: Bacteria > Actinomycetota > Actinomycetes > Actinomycetales > Actinomycetaceae > Actinomyces. The sequence continues at coordinate 46,432 of NZ_JAAIJY010000013.1, read as the reverse complement.
TCGGTGAACGCCGTCTCGTAGAGCGTCGCCAGCGAGGTCAGGAGACCGGAGGCGTTGTCGAGCGCGCTCTGGCAGGCGATGGAGTCCGCGCCCACCCAGCTGGCGGGGACCGAGGCGGGGAACCGGGTGACTGCGGTGTCGTAGTCCATCTTGGACAGGGACAGTGAGAAAGACATGTCTCGACGGTAGGACGCCCTCGCCGGCGACCGCAGCGCCCGCACGCGGCCCTGTGGATCAGCCCTGCAGCCCGCCGCCTGTGGCCCCCGGGGGCCATGCGGCACGCGGAGAGTGCCCCGCTGGGGTGACAGCGGCGCCGACGGCGGCGTGCTGCACGAGGTCCGGACCCTCGTGGAGTACACCCTCGCCTTCCCCAGTAGCACCCGGGCCATGTGCAGTAGCCGCGTGAGCCTGTATCCGCGTGAGCCTCAGGCCACTGCGCCGCGATCCGTGCCGCGACTGGAACCGTCCGAGCCGGGCTGCTGGGTGCTCAGGAAAGGACTCGGCCCGCGATCCGGTTTCCCGGACCGCGGGCCCAAGCCTCGCGAGGTCCTCCTGCTACCCGGCTTCCCATAAGGCCGGGGAGGCGGAACCTCCTTCGCCAGAACGTCCAGTCCGGGCTCCCTAAGACCCGTTCCGAACTCGGAGACCTGCCAGTCATCGGGCTCCCCAACCCTCGTGACCGGTTCCGTCCGGCGGCAGTAACTATGTAACCCACCGATCCTGGGCGGACCCCCCGGAAACTCCTATGAACATGCTGAGAAACGGGCGCCATCCCGCCATTTCCACGTTGCTTGCACCACATTCCGGCCGTCACCCAGAATATTCCGGCGGTTTTTCAGGGCCGTTCCCAACGCTTCTTCATCAAGACGCGGCCGGCGGCCGGCGCAGGCACACGACGGCGTCGGCCCGGCTACCCTCCTGGCCATCAGGCCCCGTCGCGTGCCGCCGGCGCTCCTCGGCGACGACGACCTCCCAGCCGGCCGTCGCCCCGGCGAGCCCCGCGACCAGCTCGCCGGCCGTGTAGGTCCGGGCGTGATGGGTGTGCCAGGGCGGGTTGACGGCGTGCACGGCCGTGAGCAGGCGCCCGCCGGGTGCGACGCGGGCGGCGGCGTCGGACAGGAGGGCCACGAGGTCGAGGGAGCCCTCCTCGGGTCCGCCGTGGACGTAGAAGCTCGTCACCAGGTCGAAGGGGCCCTCCGGCAGCCCGGATCCGACGTCGTGCACCCGGCCGGTCACGCGCGAAGCAAGGCCGAGGCGCTCGGCCTGGAGGCGCAGGCGTCCGATGGCGGTGGCGGACAGGTCCAGCCCGGTCACCCGCCAGCCGTGCTCGGCCAGCCACAGGACGTCGGCGCCCTCGCCACAGCCGATCTCCAGGGCGGTCCCGGGGCTCCAGCCGGCGGCGAGCTCGGGCAGCCAGTCGTTGGGGCGGCCCGACCAGAGCCGCTCGACCGAGGCGTAGCGCTCCTCCCAGCGGGAGGCGTGGTCGCCGACGGCGCAGTGGGAGTCGGAGTGCTGCTGGTGGGGCTGGGTCATGGCGTGAGCCTACCGGCGCCGGCTCGCCCCACGGCCCGCGCGGCAGATCGCCCAGGCCCTGTTGCGAACGCACAATGAGGCGTCCGCAATCGTCGCGATCCAGGACGGCGAGCTGGTGTGGTTCGCCTGCGACGTCGCCAAGCAGCGCGACAAGAGCGCGGGGATCTGGGACGCCGGCCTGCACGACTACGAGGGCCTGTACGGGGTGGACCTGTCGATGACGAAGGCCGAGCGGCTGGTGGCGCGCGAGTCGGCGCTCACCCACGCCATGTGCCTGACCGGGGTGGACCTGGTCGACGGCGTCCCGGCCGTTCTGGGCAGGCGGTTCTGGGCAGGCGGTCCCAGGCAAGACCACCCCTGCTCCGGCTAAGGTTCGCCTTGGGAAGAGACGAGACCGTAGGAAGGCGAGCCGGCAGATGGCACGTGGAGGACGCGGGTTCCAGGGCACGGTGCTCAAGGCGCTGCGCGTGCCGGAGCACAGGCTCACGGTCACCGGGGTGCGCGACCTCCCGCCCTACACGGAGCTGACCGTCCAGTGCCCGAGCCTTCTAGGGACCGGAGCCGCCGCGCTGCCGCCCACCACCTGGGTGCGGATGTGGATCCCGGAGGGCGACCGCGAGTACCAGCGCGCCTACACCCTCACCCGCATCGACCGGGCCCACTCCAGCGCCACCATCCTGTTCCTGCACCACGAGCCCGCCGGGCCGGCGTCGCGGTGGTCGAACCGGGTCAGGCCCGGGGCCACGGTGGCCGTCCAGGTCATGGGCGGCACCAGCTACCGCCCACCGTCCCACGGCGACCGGATGCTGCTGGTGGGCGACCTCGCCTCGGCGCCCGCGCTCGCCGACGCCGTGAACGCGGCCCCCGCGGGCAGCCCGGCCACCGTCATCATGCTGGCGCCCGAGGACGGCTACCTGCCCCGGGCCGAGCGCGACCACAAGCTCATCCGCCTGGACCCCGAGGTGTCCCAGGACGGGTTGCTGGCCGCCGTCGACCACACCCTGTGGGCGGACACCGGGGACCTGGCGCTCGACTGGGCCTGGATCGCCCTGGAGAGCAGCGCCACCAAGGCGGTGCGGCGCCACCTGGTCGCCTCCGGGATGAGCCGGCGCAGCATCCAGCACCAGGCCTACTGGATTCGCGGCCGTGCCATGGGCGTGGCCTCCGAGGCCTGACCCGAGCCGGGCCCACGTCCGCGCGGTCGTACCTTGTACCGCGCGTTCGGGGGGGGTAGAGGGTACGAACGCGCGACCTACCCTACGAACTCGACGACAGGCCCCGCTCCCATGAGAATGAAGAGCTACTCGCCGGCGTTGATCCGGTCGCGAATGAGCGAGATCTCAGCGGTCAGGTTCTCACGATCATGGAGCCTCGAGTCACCCTTCCGAGCACGTGGTGTGAAGCGAGGCCGATCGCGCTCCTCGTTCACAACGGCACCGCCTCTCGCACGGCATCGGCCAGCTGGACGGGCAGATTGGCATCGGAGACCACGTCGGTCGGGAACCCAGTGAGCTTCTCAACGTCATCGACGAACAGGGCCAGATCGAACAGATCAGTGTCGGCTGATGGTGTAACCAGCAGATCGATGTCGGAGTCGAAGTCGTCCTCCCCTCGGACGGATGAGCCGAAAACGCGAGGATTGCTCAGGCCATGAGACTCAGCGCAGGCGGCGATCTCATCGGCCTGCATGGCAAGCGGAACCGACGGCCGGTAGTCAGCTGCCCGCAGCACCCTCTCGAGCATTTCGCCGGACACCGTTTGAGTCCCGGCCTCCATCTGCATCAGGCTCGGCGGGCGCAGCCCGGCACGATGAGCCAACTGGGTCTGTGTCAGCCCAGCGTCCAGACGCGCAGCACGAATGAGTGCCGGAGCATCATCAGTGCGGAAACGACCCATGAGGTCAGCATATTGCACGACCACGACGAAGGCCGATCGCGCTCCTCGTTCACAACGGCACCGCCTCTCGCACGGCATCGGCCAGCTGGACGGGCGTACCCGTATTCAGTCTCCGGCCAGGTCACCGGTTTAATCTGGCTACGTCCGCCGTCGTGAACTGCTCAGTGAGGTGCCCGCCATGCGACTCATCAGGCTCGCCATCCTGGTTGTCGCCCTGATCGTCCTGGTGCTCGGGATCGGAGGGCTGCTGCTCGACTGGCGGACCGGCAGCCTCAACACGTCGCTGTGCATGCTGCTGCTCGGCCTCATCCTGCTGCGCGCCCAGACCGCCGACCCCGGAGAACGGACGATGCCGCCCTCGGCGATACGGGCACTGGGGCTCCTCGGGATCGTTCTGTCGGGACTCGCCCTTGCGCGCGGCCTCTACTTGTCCGACGCCGTCGCACTGATCAACCTGCCCGCCCTGGCACTGCTGGGTTACGTCCTGGTGAGTAGCCTGAGGGACCGCAGAAGGGGCGCCACCGCCGGCGACCCGCCCCGGTCCCGGTAGGTCCCCTCCCCCGCGCGCTTCAGCAGATCCCGGTTCCCCGACGACGTCGATCGGGGCCGCACGTCCGCCTCCGCAACCTCGTTATCTACGGGTCACCCGCGTCCTATGGCGTCACAGTGATGTTGCATTCCCCCTGGTAGATCCGGGTTTCGTCAGGTGGAGGCCGAGTGGCTGAGTAGGGTTGGCGAGCCCGGGCAGCGCTCCCCATCAAGGATGACGGGCGACTTGTTGAAAGCACCATAAGAATCCGGCAGGATTTTGCCTGGTCGTACCACTCCCCATCATGTCCACCCCTATGAGGTCATTACCATGCGACTCCTCCCTCCAGTCGTCTTCACGCTCGCCACCACCGTTCTGGTCCTGACCGTCGGCGGAGGCCTGTTCGGCTGGGAAACCTCCCTCCTGACCCCCCTGAGCCTGCTGACGGTCAGCCTCATCCTCCTCCAGGCGCAGCACGTTCAGCGCGCCGAACCGTCCCAGCGCATCCCGGGCCCCTCGGTGCTCGCGCTGAGTGTCATCGGCCTCGGCCTGGCGATCGCCCTGCTCGGCTACGGCCTCTACGACCACGACGCCGCTGCCGCCATCAACCTGCCGTCGACCGGCATCCTGCTCTACGTCGTCGTGAACGCACTCCGCCGGCGCAAGCCCGCCACGCAGCCCGTCTTCGTCACCACCCCGGAGACTCCCCTCGCAGAGATCGGCGGCAACCTGCCACAATGAGCGGCATGGTCGATCTCTCCACCGTCTCCCCCGCCATCGCCCTGGGCCCCCTGGACGGCCGCTACCGCGCCGTCGCCGCACCACTGGTCAACCACCTCTCCGAGGCCGCCCTCAACCGGGCCCGCCTGCAGGTCGAGGTCGAGTGGCTCATCCACCTCACCGACGGCGGCGTCCTGCCCGGCGCCCCCCGCCTGAGCGAGTCGGAGCAGGCCTACCTGCGCGGCGTCGTCGAGGACTTCGGGGCCGAGGCGATCGCCGAGCTCGGCGCCATCGAGGCCGAGACCCGCCACGACGTCAAGGCCGTCGAGTACCTGCTCAAGCGGCGCCTGGCAGCGGCCGCCCAGGCCCCCGGCGTCGTCGGCGCCGACGGCGGCCCCACCGTGCTGCCCGAGGTCGGCGAGATCGTCCACATCTTCTGCACCAGCGAGGACATCAACAACCTCTCCTACGCCCTGACCATCCGCGCCGCCGTCGAACAGGTCTGGCTGCCGGCCGCCCGCGGCCTGGTCGAGGACCTGGCCGCCATGGCCCACGAGTACGCCGACGCCGCCATGCTGGCCCGCACGCACGGCCAGCCGGCCACGCCCACCACGCTCGGCAAGGAGCTGGCGGTCCTGGCCCACCGGCTGCGCCGCCAGGTGCGCCGCGTCGAGGCCACCGAGTACCTGGGCAAGATCAACGGCGCCACCGGCACCTTCGGCGCGCACGTCGTCTCGGTGCCGGGCGCCGACTGGCAGGCCGTGGGCCGCGGCTTCGTGGAGCACCTGGGCCTGACCTGGAACCCGCTGACCACCCAGATCGAGTCCCACGACTGGCAGGCCGAGCTCTACTCCGACGTCGCCCGCTTCAACCGGATCGCCCACAACCTGGCCACCGACGTGTGGACCTACATCTCGCTGGGCTACTTCCACCAGCGCCTGAGCGCGCAGGGCTCCACCGGCTCGTCGACCATGCCGCACAAGGTCAACCCGATCCGCTTCGAGAACGGCGAGGCCAACCTGGAGATCTCCTGCTCGCTGCTGGACACGCTGGCGGCCACCCTCGTCACCTCCCGCCTCCAGCGGGACCTCACCGACTCCACCACGCAGCGCAACGCGGGCGTGGCCCTGGGGCACTCACTGCTGGCCATCGACAACATCCGCCGCGGCCTGGCCGGGCTCGACGTCGACCGCGCTCGCCTGGAGGAGGACCTGGAGGCGACCTGGGAGGTGCTCGGCGAGCCGGTCCAGCAGGCCATGCGGGCGGCCGCCGTCGCCGGGGCCACCGGCATGGCCGACCCCTACGAGCGGCTCAAGGAGCTCACCCGCGGCAAGAAGGTCACGGGTGAGGGCATGCGCGAGTTCATCTCCGGGCTGGGCATGCCCGACGACGTCGAGGCGCGCCTGCTGGCGCTCACGCCCGCCACCTACACGGGCCTGGCCGCCGAGCTCGTCGCCCACCTGGACGACTGAGACTCGCCCTCACCGGCCGTACTGCACGAACCTCAGCACGTATTGGAGGACACTTGGCTGTACTCCACGACGGTCTGGGTGTCGTGCAGTACGGCTAACCCCCGGCCAGTGGCAACCGAACGTCGTGGAGTACGCCCAGCAGGCCCCGGCACAGGCCCGGGCTCAGCCCGACGACGCCAATGCCAACCGGTGCAGGCTCCCTCATCGACACTCCATAGACAAGCCGGAGCCCTTCATATACATCTTGACCTGCTTGATGCACACTTCATAGACACTCAGAGACCCTTCATGCACACTTTATATACAATGAGCGCGTGATTGTTGATCTGGATGACCTCACGGAGGCGCTCGCCCGCCTGGAGCTGGAGGGCGGCGACTGCCTGGAGATCGAGGCGAAGACCTTCTCCGAGTACTCCCCTACCGCCCTCGGTCCGACGCTCTCCGCCTTCGCGAACCTTCCCGGAGGCGGCACCATCCTCCTCGGCGTCAGTGAGAACCCGGTATCCGTCGTCGGAGCTCAGCATCCGCACGACCTCATGCAGGCCCTCGTTTCGCAGGCCCGGCAAGGTTTTTCGAGCGAGATCGCTGTGGATCCACGTGCCATCGCCATTGACGGGAAGACCGTCGTCGCCGCCAACGTGCAGGAAGTCCCGGTCAACAGCAAGCCATGCCGGTGGAAGGAGACGGGATCGGCCTACCTGCGCCAGTACGACGGCGACTACCGCATGTCTCAGCAGGAGGAGCAACAGCTGCTTCTCCGGCACCGGCGTCCTCGCGAGGACTCAGTCGCCGTCCCCGGCACCACCGCGAAGAGCCTCGACAACAACCTGGTCCAGCGCTTCCTTCGGTCGGTACGTACCGGCACCACCGCGCTCACAGGCCAGTCCGACGCCGAGGTTCTTCTCAACCTAAACGTTCTCACCGACGACGGAGAGACGACCCTGGCAGGACTGTATGCGCTGGGGCGTTACCCGCAGAGACACTTTCCCGGCCTGTCCATCACAGCCGCCGTCACCGACACGAACGACGGAGTCAGAGCAACAGATCGACTCACGATCGCGGGCCCTCTGCCTCAGATGCTCACTGACGCCGTCGACTGGGTCGCACGCACCGCGCAGACCCGCATCCGGTTCGGAGATGACGGGCATGGCCGAGACGTCCACGAGTTCCCACTCATCGCGGTTCGCGAGCTCATCGCCAACGCGCTCGTCCACCGAGACCTCTCCGAGCCCGCCCTCTCGAAAGGGGTTGAGATCCGCCTGCTGCGCGACCGTCTCATCATCTCCAGTCCAGGAGGTCTGTGGGGGTTGAGCGTGGACCAGCTCGGTACACGCGATGGGAAGTCCGCGGTGAACGAGCACCTCTACACCATCTGCACCTTCGCCACGGACTATGAGGGACGGCGGGTGATCGAAGGCCTCGGCTCCGGGATCCGGGAGGTCCGGCGCGCCTTGCGCGATGCGGACATGGAGTCCGTCCGCTTTCAGGACACCGGAGTACGCTTCACGGCCCTGCTCCCCCGCAGCGCGCTTCTCTCACCTGAAGACCTCAGCTGGCTGTCCGACCTTGAGACACACGGTCTCAGCGTCGAGCAGCGCCATGCACTCGTCGAGATGCGGCATGGAAGATCGTGGACGAACTCCTCCTACCGCCGTCGCTTCGGCGGTGACTCACAGCAAGCCCGCCGTCACCTCCAGGAGCTGGTGAGCCGGGGCTATGCCGAGGCCCGAGGACAGCGCGGTGCCACGTCCTATGCCTTGGTCTCCGACGAGGCCCGCTCGACCCCCGACGTCGAGGACACCATTCCCAGCGAGATCTCCACCCTGTCCACCAATGCGGCTGCCGTCTGGGCCTGTCTGGAGAACGGGCCCCGCACGCGTCAGCAGATCGTCAAAGCCACACGGCTGTCCGCGCGCCAGGTGATGTACGCACTCAGACGCCTCAGGGAGGCCGGAGCGGTCCTGACAGATGGCCGTCAGGGCGACATCACCACCACCTACCGCCGAGCCTGACGGACATTCCTGACTGGAGCCTCGGCCCGGCGGCCAGAGCCGTCCGCCCCGGCCGTACTGCACGAACCTCAGCACGTATTGGAGGACACTTGGCTGTACTCCACGACGGTCTGGGTGTCGTGCAGTACGGCTAACCCCCGGCCAGTGGCAACCGAGCGTCGTGGAGTACCCCCAGCAGATCCCGGCGCAGGCCCGGGCTCGTCGCGGACGCACCATCAGGCCCGGCGACTGCCCCCTGCGGGGCCGTCTGCGAGACCGATGGTGCGTCCGCGGCGCCAGACAGGTTGCCTGGCGGGTTCTCGCCCCGGCCCTACCCGGCGGCGGCCGAGGCCTGGGCCGGGGGTACGGCGCCTCCGGCCAGGAGCTGGCGGGCGCACAGCCCGGCGATGCACTCCTCGGCCGGGTTGAGCCCGAGCCGGTTGACGTCGATGTGCAGCAGGTCCAGGGCCCGGCGCCCACCGGTACCCGCGCCCATGACGCCGATGGCGCGCCCGGCGTCGTCGGCCAGCTCGCCGACGGCCCCGGCCGCCTGGCTCCAGGACGGGATCTCGTCGAACTGGAACTCGATGACCTCCAGCAGCTGCTGGACGATCGGCCCCAGGGCGCTGCCGTCGCGCAGGTGCGCGGGCAGGCGCGAGCCCCACATCCGCAGGTGAGCGGAGAGCAGCTCGGCCTCGGGCAGCGGCGCGCTACGCGCCGCCAGGGCCAGGAACCGAGCCGCCAGGGCCGCCCGTGGCACCGAGCGCGGGATCTGCCAGATCTGGTGGTCCAGACACCACCGGCTGGAGACGTAGAAGTGGCGCTCGGCCTCCTCCACGCCGGCCACGCCCCCGTACTTGTCGTACTCGGGGCCGTAGACGCCGAAGGCGATCCCGGGCCGGCTGGCACCGATCCCCCCGGTCATGGGGTCGGAGACGAGCCGCTCGACCGTACGCACCTCGGCCCGCCGGGCGACGGCGTCGAGCTCGCGCATGCTCGCGTAGGCCTCGTCCAGGACGCCCTGGACGGCCTTGAGCCGCAGACGGATGTGATGCCCGCGCAGGTCGACGAAGCGCAGGAAGTGCGCCGAGCGGATGTCCCACTGCCCGCGGGCCCGGGCCAGCCACTGGGCGATCTCGGGCAGCAGCTCGTCGGTGTCGTCCCCGCCGGCACAGTAGATCCGCGCGTACAGCCAGCCGACGTCCTCGGCCTGGTTGACCAGCGCCGATCCGCGTTGACGCACCGAGCTGTGCTGGGCGCGCAGGCTGCCGAAGTCGGCGGCCGCCATCTCCAGGGGCTGGATCCCCGGGATCGAGCCCCCCACCTGCGGGGTGGCGCCCCCTCCCCGACTGTCCGGGCCGGTCTGCCCGCCCGGCCCGGACTGTTCAGCCTGCTCGCCCGCCCGGGAGCGCCCGCCGAGCCAGCGCAGGCGCCGGGAGCGGGTGAGCCGGCTGGGCTGGTTGCGCTGCTCGCGCCGGCTGGACTGGGGTTCGTCGGGCGTACTCATGCCATGCCTCCCAGGTTCTTGGGCCACTGGAGTCCCACCAGGTACTCGGCCACCGTCGGCTCGCCGTCCTGCGTGAGCCCCAGGGCCTCGCCGCGGGCCGGAAGGGCCTCGACGAAGCTGATGTGCGCGGCGTCGGGATCGATCCAGCCCCGCAGCGCCAGCAGCGAGACCGGTGAGGACAGGTCCACGTAGCGGGGCTTGTGCTGGTCGAAGGTGGCCCCCTGGGAGGGCATGTGCTGGTGGACGAACACCTCCACCGGTATGCCCCACTGCTTGCGCAGGTCATCCATGTGCAGCAGGGTCGTCGTCAGGTCGCGGTCCATGAGCGGGGCGATCTGGGCGGCCGGGAAGGTCCAGGACTCGCGGCGGGTCACCAGACGGCCGGCCACGGCCCGCTCGGAGTGCAGGACCTCGTCGGGCAGGGGGCCCTTCAGGTCCCGACGCCGGCTGGTCCAGTGGTCGGCGAACGGGGGCAGCCGGGACCACGGGTCGCTCAGCAGCACCAGCCAGGACAGGTAGCCGCCCAGGAGGTACTGGGGCGTCAGGCCCAGGTAGGCCAGGCCCACGGGCCCGGCGTCGTCGGCCAGGAACAGGGTGCTCGTGGCCGGATCGTGGACGAGCCGCAGGGAGCTGAGGGGGACCGTGTCCGGCGCCCCCGGCTCGCCGGGCAGGCCCAGCGGCGGCAGGAGCCCGCAGGAGACGGCCTGGCCGGTGTTGCACTCGGTGCTGGCCTGGATCTCCAGCACCCGCTCGGTGCCCCAGGCGGTGCGGATCCGCGAGGCCAGGCGCTCCCGGAAGCCGGCACCCAGGAGCCGGTGGAAGCGGGCCTGAAGGGAACCGTTGGCGTTGGTGAAGGCGTTGACGACCGTGAGTCCCCCGCCGGCGGCGTAGGTCCGGGCGCTGGGGGCCACCGGCTGGAGGAAGGCGCCCAGGTGCCGCGGAGATCCGGACAGCCCGCCGGGCAGGGCGGCGCGCTCCGTATCGGGCCCGGCGGCGTAGTCGAGCCCGGCGGCGCGCAGCATCTCCTCGTCGCCGTCGGGGGCGTGGCCCAGAGTCATGAAGAAGGCGAGCGGGTCCTTGCACACCCCACCGTTTCCGAACAGTGAGACGAACCGGGCCACCATGAGGTCATAGATGTGGGAGCGGGCCACCCAGGGGTCGGCGAGCTCGGCCAGGGTCTGCACGTCCTGGGAGAAGGGGGCGTCCTCGAGCGGATCGGGCCAGCTGCGGGCGGACTCGCGGTCCTCGTAGAGGAAGCCGCTGGGCCGCTCACCGAGCTCGCCGGCGGGGAAGACGCGCTCGGCCAGGCGCACCGTGCGGTTGAGGAGCTCGGCGCGCGTGGGCCCGTCGGCCGCGGCGATGACCTCGTCGAGCCGGGCCAGCCAGGCCAGGTCCTTGCCCCACTGGCGCTGCTGGTCCGGTGAGAGCGTGGCGGCCAGCAGCGGGAAGGGGTTCTCCCCGCGGTACCAGGGCACGCGCGGCACGACGGCGCCCGAGGCCAGCAGCCGCTCCAGGCGCAGGCGCGGGTCGGCGCCGCCCACGCGCTCGCAGGCGTCGCGCACGCTGAGCACGGCGTGCATGCCGCCGCCGGTCAGGGCGTCGTGGGTCTCCTGGAGCCAGCGGGCGGGCTGGACGGCCTCCTGGCGGAAGACCATCCCGTTGCCGTACTCGTGCTCGCCGACGACGGTCAGCATCTCCGCCTCGTCCTCGCCGGGCGGGAACTGCCCGTAGGCGCCGGCCGGGCCCCGGCCGGGGGCGCTGACGGCCCGGCGCACGGGGGCGGGCTCGAGGTAGAGGGCGCCGTCGGGGGCCAGGTCCTGAGCGGTGGCGCTCAGGATGCGGTAGGCCAGGTGGGTCGCCACCATCCGGTGACTGCGCCCGGCGGAGGGCTGTCCGGCCTCGTTCACGGTGGTCAGCCCCGAGAAGGGGCTGGTCTTGAGGGCCGCCCGGGTGGCCAGGGTGTAGAGGGTGCGCAGCACGCGGGGGTCATCCAGCCTGCGGCCGCGGGAGGCCAGGGTGGACACGAGGGCCGGGGCGGCGATCGCCAGGGCCTCCTGGTAGCCGGGCTCGTCGAGGCCGGCCGCCAGCAGCTCGCGGCTGCGGTCCAGGTCGACGTCGACGAGAACGGCCAGGCGCCCGCGGGTCTCCTCCTTGCGGGCCACCAGGGCGTCCCAGCGCTCCAGCAGGGCACCGACCTCGCCCGGCAGGGCCTTCAGCACCTCTGCGGTCAGGCCGGTGGCGCGCCCCTGGAAGACCCGGCGCTTGGCGCGCAGGACCAGGCGGCGCTCGGTCTTGGCCAGGGTGGGGATGAGCTCGTAGAGCGGGTCGAGCAGCTGGTTCGCGGCGCCGTCGAGCACCTCGTCGAGCCGGCGCAGGTACTCCAGGGTGCCGGTCACCGCGGCGCTGGTCTCGGGAACGGCCCGCACGGGCAGTCCTCCCAGGCGCACGAGGGTCGGAAGGGCCACGGCGGGCTGGGCCAGGGCCGGGGGCTCCGGGGCGGGATCCGTCACCGTCTGCGGTGCGGCGGGGGACGGAGCGGATGGGACGGGCTCCCCGGGGGTCACGGCGGATGTGGGCTGCGGCTGTGGCTGTCGGGATGGGGAGGCACCGGCACGGGACAGAACCGGCTGCGTCATAGGAGGAAACCTTTCACGAGGACGTACAGCCAGTAGCCTATCCATACAATGCTCATCACGAAGGCCAGGAGGCCGAGGAGACTGCACAGAAGCCCGTAGACGAAGTAGCCCCAGCGCACCGCGGGCCGCAGGACGGCCAGTCCCGGCGGCAGGGGCCGGCGGGACAGGACGCAGCGCAGAACGAACATGGAGCGCCCGCGCAGGTTGACCGAGCCGGTGGCCGCCTCGGCCGCGGCGACGCCGTCGGACTGGGTGAGGGGGTTGAGGTTGGTGACGAGCATCGTGAGCTGGAAGGCGCACAGGGTCAGGGCCACCTGGCGCACCGTTCCCGAGGAGGCCCAGGCGACGGCCGCCTCCAGGCCGCACACGACGCCGTCGGAGAAGATGCCGGCCAGGGCCAGCATGGTCAGCCCGCTTCGGGAGCGCACCCGGTAGGAGTCGGTGCGGTCGACGTAGGCGATGGGGATCACCCAGAACATGAGCGCCACCCCCAGCCCGCGGATGGGGGTGCCCAGGTAGCCGGCGACGATGGCGTGCCAGGACTCGTGCAGCAGGATGCTCACCAGCTGGATCGCCACCGCCGTCACCACGACGAGGGCGCCCGGGCGGGGGCCCCCGGCCAGGGAGCTCAGCGCCATGGCGCCGGCCGCGTACCCGCAGGCCGCCAGCGCCAGGAAGAGCCAGCTGAGCGCGCGGGCCGGGAGGCGCTGGAGCAGGGTGACGACGGGGGCGACGATCCGGTGGTACTTGCGGGCGATAATGATGCGGGGCAACCACCACCCTCCGCTGCGGCGCGGCTGCTCGACCTTGAGGTGGCGGGCCTGACGGGGCTGGGCGGTGTGGCGCCCGTGGGTGCGTCTGGTGCGTGCCGGGGCCGCGGGCGCCGTGGGCGCGGTGGCGGCGGGCTCGCCGCCCGCCAGGAGGCTCTTGTCGCGCAGGTTGTCGACCAGGCTCGTGATGCGCCTGGCGCCGGCCTCGTCGATGTCCTGGGGCAGCTCCTCGATGATGGTCGGCAGGGAGCGCACCCCGTCGAACTGACCCACGATGAAGGCCGCGGCCGCCCCGAGCCGGTGGTACTTGCCCGAGTCGGAGTCGAACAGCATCGGCTGGTTGTCCATCCCGACGATCAGACTCACGCCGCGGCGCAGGCGCGGGACCGGGCTCGTCGGGGCGCTGGTGCTGCTCATCGCCGTACTCATCACCGTGCTCATCGTGGGGTCATGGCTCCCTCAAGTGGGTTCGCGGGGATCCGGACGCCGTTGATGGCGGGCAGGAGACCCCGGTCTCCTGCCCGCCACCGTGGGGTCGTCAGCAGGACGTCGTCGACGCGCTGGCCGCACAGGACGGGCACGAGGCCGACGCGGCGCTGGACGGGCACGAGGCCGAGGCCGCGCTGGCCGGACAGGACGCGCTCGCGCTGCTGAAGGCGCAACCCAGGGCGTTGCCCTCGGGGAGCTCCTCGACGCCGAAGTCACTGTCGGCGAGGGTGAGATCAATCGCGCTGTTCGTCATATGCTGTTCACCTCCTTCTCTTACACATGTTGTCGGGCAGGAGCAGGGCCCGATCGGGCCCTGGGGGTCCGGTCTGCCGGGACCGGACCCCAAACCCCGCGAACGGGGTGGTCTGTGGAACTCTCTGATGCGGTATGCAGTTCTGGGTCGTTTCCGGACCGCTCTCGCTGCCGATGAGCCGGCGGCGCGCGGGTGAACCGGGGCTAACCGTCCGCCGCACCGGCGACCGGGCCGGCCACAGGGCCGGCCACGGTGACGGCGAACATCTGGTGGCGGCTCACGCCGTCGGAGTCCAGCAGGTGGCGCACCGCGGAGGTGGCGAAGCCGGCGAAGACCGTCCCCACCAGGGAGCGGGCGACGGCGCGCAGATGGACGGAGTAGATGAGGGCCGCGCTACGGCTCATGGTGAAGCGGTAGCCGGCCGCCCCGCCCCAGGCGTCGGCCTGATCGAGGTTGGCGGCCACCGAGACGATGGCGCCGGCGCGGGCGAACTCCTTCTGCACCGTCATGCCCTCGATGACCTCCGCATCCGGCAGGGGACGAACGAGGTCGACGCCGTCGAGCCTCACCCGGTAGATGCCGGGGTCGGCGCCGCGCGGGCGCAGAAGGAGGACGAAGGGCTCCAGGGGGCAGGCCGCCGCGTCCTGGCCCCAGGTGCGCGCGTCGTCGGCCAGGGCGTCGCGGACCATGGCCATCAGGGACTCGGCCTCCAGCGGCTCGGTGCCGTAGCTGGTGGATGACGAGCGGCGCTCGAAGGTCTGGTGCAGGTCATGGGGGTAGGCCGCCTGGGGGCCGGGTCCAAGCGCATCCGGCACCTGGCAGGCCAGCGGCGGCCGCGGACGGCGCGCGGCCAGGCCGTCGGAGGTCGGCTCACCCGCTCGGGCGGAGGATCCGTCGGAGAAGCCGCTGATGAGCTCGCGCAGCGTCTCGAAGTCAGTGCGCACGGCTGCCTCCCAGGTCGACGACGATGCAGGCCGGTTCGCGGGCCGGGTCGGTGCCCAGCGCCCGGGCGATCCGCTGCTCGTCCCAGCGGGCCCGGGCACGCAGCGGCACCCCCAGGGCGTCGGCGACGAGGCGGATGACCTCGAAGGAGCAGCCGCAGTCCTGGACCGCGATCCGCAGGGCGAAGGAGAAGTACTTGCGGGCCACCTTGTCGACGTTGCCGGTCAGGACGATCCGGGCGCCGACGCCGCCCGGCACCGTGCCCTCCGATTCGGCCCTCTCGCCGGGGGCGGGGCCGATGAGCGCCAGGGCGTGGTCGCGCTCGATGTAGACGTAGGTGCCCGGGGCCGGCCGCCCCTCAGCGGCTCCCTCCTGCGCCCCCGTCTCGGGGACCAGGACGTAGGCGGTCACCGAGCCGATGTTGCCGCCGGCGGCCGTCCAGCGGCGCAGCTTGGCGCTCAGCGGGGTCCGGGCGGCGTCGGCTGTCTCCTGGCCGGCGGGCCCGGCGGGCTCAGGGCCCAGCGGCTCGCGCACGCCCACCGACAGCGCCAGGATCGTGGCGAGCTCACTCAGGGTGGGATGGGCGACGTCGGGCTCGCTGCTGTCCTCGCTGATCGGGTGGACGACCGGCCAGGGCTGGTCGAGGCGGCCCAGGTCGGCGGGCGGCAGCGGCGTGCGCGGGCAGACCGGCCAGTCGCGGAACTCGCGCTGGAGGCGCAGGTTGGAGGGCTTGTAGTGCTGCTGGTGGCCCTTGGAGTCCACGAAGGCCGCCGGCGGGATGGCCACGGACTGCTCGTAGCGGGCTCCCACGGGGGCCGACGGCGCCACCGGCACCGGGTTCTCGCCCTGCCCTGCGACCGAGCAGACGGGGCAGCCGGGGCGGGAGACGACCGGATGGTCGGAGTAGGTGAAGGTGGCCAGGTCCGTGCGCCGGGCGTCCCCGGGCAGGTGGGTGACGGTGGCGCGGGCGATGAGGGCGGCCACGGCCCGGGCGGCCAGGCCGATGACGATGTCGCGGCGGGCGGCGTCGGGGCGGGGGCCGAGCTCGGGCTCGTCGGCGCTCGCGCAGGCCAGACAGGGCGAGAAGCTCTCGTCGACGTAGGGGCCGACCGTGACCGCCTCCTGCTCGGCGCGCACCCGCAGCAGCGGGATCCCGGCCTCGCGGCACCGGCGCGCCACCTCCTCGGAGCGGTCGGCGGAGTCGATCGTCTCGACCAGGACGACGAGCGTGTCCCCCCGGCGGGGCGCGCCGTCGAGCCGGACATCGGGCAGCGTGGGCTCCAGGGCCGCGACCATCTCGCCGGCCAGCTCGTTGTCCCCGACGACGGCGACCCGGGCGGCGGCCAGGCGGCGGGCGGCGTCCTGCCAGGAGTCGTTGACCCCGGTGGAGTCGCCCAGGCGCGACAGGAGGCGCGCCAGCTCGGGGGCCGGCTCGCCGGGGGCGGGCTCGGTGTCGCCCTCCTCGACGATGCCGCCGGTCCACAGCAGGGAGACGGCCTCGAAGACGGCCTGGGAGCCGATGCCTGTGATCTCGCCGATCTCGTCGAGGGTGCGGGTGCCGTCGCAGGCCTCGAGCAGGGGGCCCATGTGCTCGCGGGCGAAGGCCCCGCCCAGGACCTGACTCTTGCGGGCGCCGTCGACGATCCAGCCGCCCTCGTCGGGCCGGGCGCGCAGACCCAGGCGGACCACCGGCTTGCGGGGGATGCGGAACTGCAGGTCGCGGCGGGCGGCCCGGCCGACGTCGCCGGCGCGCATGAGGGAGTCCCCGGCCATCTCAGGCCACCTCCTCTCGGCGCTCGGGCAGGAGGGCCGCGAGCGCGGGCAGGCCGTCACGGCGCCCCTCATAGCGGCCCGAGCAGGTCTCGCAGCGGTCCACGGCCACGGTCGGTGAGCAGGTGGTGATCCCGGAGACGAGGTCGATGGTCCACACCCGGCCGCCGATCTCCGGAGGCTCCGCAGCGGCCGTGGTGGCTGTGGTGGCCGCGGTGACTGGGGCGGCCCCGGCGTCGTTGATGGCGCTCTCGGCGTCGGCCGCGCCGGTCCCGGTGGCTCCCGCTGTGGCCGGCTCCTGGCGGTCGAGGGTCTGGAGGGCCAGCGAGATGAGTCCGGCTCCCAGGACCACGTGGTGGTGGGCGTAGCCCTGCTCCAGCGGGCCGTGCTCGGCGGCCACCTCCGGGGGCAGCGGGCGGTAGCCGTGCTGGCGGCGGCGCCGGTCGTAGCAGCGGTAGCAGGCGCTGCGGCCGGGGACCACGAGCGGTCCGCAGCGCAGCTCGGTGGGGAGGAGCTCCAGCCCGAGCGAGGGCATGCCCCGGGTGAAGGACAGGGTGTCGAGGTCCTCGCGCAGACCGGTCTGGTCGGGATCCGCGATGAGCACGGCACGGTCGGCGTAGGGGACGTAGGCGCTGACCAGCCCCTGGTCGACCGGTACGACGACGTCGTCGGGCCCGGCGAGCCGCGCGGCGACGGCGCGCGCGAACCCGCCCTGGGGCAGGTAGGCCGTCACCGGCCCCGAGGGGGCCTGCTGTGCCGGCTGCTGTACCGGCTGCGCAGCGGGTGCGGGCGGCGTCGTGCTCATGGTGGTTCTGGGCTCCTGGGAGACGGTCGGCGGCGTGGTGGACAGTGACATGGCTCAGGCGAAGGGCTGGCGTACGGGGTTGATCCCGGCCTCGTCGTGGACGGTCAGGCCCATGGCCCGGGGCGCCTCGTAGAGGCGGGGGGTGGCCAGGTAGCGGGCGTGGTGGCTGAAGGACAGGGGCATGGCCTGCGGAATGAGGGCCTTGATGACGTGCATGCCGACCTGGCGGGCCTCGTCGGTGGTGATGTCGACGACGATCGCCTCGGCGCCGGCCCGCTCCAGGTTGGCGACGACCTGCTCAAGCGGGTCGCCGGCGTCAGTCCCGGTCGACGACGCCCCCAGGGTGCCGATGCCGCCCAGGGCGTGGACGGGCCGCTCACCCTCCAGGAGGAAATCGAAGATGTGGCGCATGGACAGGTCGGCGTCGGCCAGGGCGCCGCCGACCACGGTGAGGTCCTGACCCTTGATCTCCTGGGCGCGCGGGCCGCGGGCGTGGCTGCGCAGGGCGATGCGCAGGGAGGCGAGCTCGCGGTAGATCTTGGCCAGCGCCCGCTGCGGGTCGATGTCGCAGGTGGCGGCCACGACCTGGGCCAGCTCGGGATCGACCTGGGAGGTCTGGACGGCGTAGAGGGTGGGGACGCCGTAGTCGGTGGTGGCGTCGAACAGGTGGGTCGCCAGCTCGGTGGAGGTGCCGACCCGGTGGTACTCGGCGGCCGCCTCTCCCAGGGCGTCGGGGTCGACGGCGACCGCGGGCAGGCGCAGGCGCTGCAGCCAGGTCAGGGCGATGGAGTCGCGCTCGATGACCTCGAGCAGTCCGCCCAGGACCGCCTCGCGCAGGTCGGAGTGCGCGGCCGTGCCGGTGGAGATGGGGTTGACGAACTGCTCGGAGGGGGTGCGTACCGGGAAGTTGAGATAGACCAGGACGGCCGGGACGAAGACCTCCCGGCCCCGGGTCAGGGACCAGCCGCGCACCCATCGCATCGGGACGCGGGGGTCCGATGCGATGAGCCCGCAGTCGGGGTCCGCCAGCTCGGTGGCCGAGCATGCCGGCCAGTGCTCCGGTCCGATCGCGGCCTCGCCGAGACCGGCGGGGGTGTCCCACACCAGCTCCTCCTCCGTCCATGAGCAGCTGGAGTAGCGTTCCATCGTCTCCACGATCGCGATGTGTCTGGCGCGATCGGCGTCGATGGCCCCGCCGGCCCCGTCGAAGTTGCCCGCCTCGGCACGGTGATTCCAGCTGCGCTGTGACCTCAGCGCCTCAGATGGATCACCCAGAAGACCGGTCCAGATCGCGAAGACCGGCTCTCCGGCCGCCTGGGGCAGCTCGGTGGAACGGGAAACCAGGCCGAAGGGCGACTCGAGGGACGCGGCGCGAGCCAGTGATGGCGCCACACCCTCAATGAGCGCAGAGCGGTACACGGACCCTCCTTCCTGGGAACGACAGAGGAGGCACACTTGGGGGAAGTGCCGTTGGCGAAGAGCCTGCCCGAAGCCGCGAGGCCTTCACATCGCCCTTTCATCTACCGATCGGTCCGCTGTTTGGATAGTCCTACCCGTCCTTTCGTCGGGGCGCGTCTCGGGGGCGTTTACACGGTGAACGCCTTTCTTCAGGTAGTTTGTTCACTGTTCCCAGCAGACCGCGACCCCCACTACCGCGGCCTGCACAGATCTGCCCAAGGAGACACATGTCTTCCCAGATTTCTCCCGATCGTGTCGGCCTCGCCCTGGTCGACGACGACGCGATGGCCCTGGCCCATCTGGAGTCCTATTTCTTCGACGTCGAGGACCTCGTTGTCCTCACCGCAGCACGCTCACCCCGCGCAGTTCTGCGGTTTCTTCAGTCTCATCAGGTCGACGTCCTCATTACCGATGTCCACATGGAGAACATGGACGGCGTGGAAATGACCAGGGAGGTGCTTCGCGTCTCGCCGTCGACCCGGGTCATCCTGCTGACGACCGTCGATACCGACGAGGACCTTCTCCAGGGGCTGGGGGCCGGCGCCAGCGGCTTCCTGCTCAAGAGCGCCCCGGCCGAGGAGATCATCGCGGCGGTGCGCACGGTCCACTCCGGGGCGAAGGTCGTGGCCCCGACGCCGACGACGCGGCTCATCGACTACGCCCTGGCCTCCGTGCGCGGTGCGGACGGCAGCGTCCACCTCTCGGAGCGGGAGCGCGATGTGCTCCACCTCCTGTGCGAGGGCGCCTCGAACCGCAAGATCTCCTCGCTGCTGGCCATTGCCGAGGCGACGGTCAAGTCGCACATCACCGGCCTGTTCCACAAGACGGGGACGACGTCGCGCCTGGAGATCGTGGTGTGGGCGTTCAAGCACGGGTACGCCTCCAACAGCCCCTTCACGATCCCGGCCGCCAGTGCACCCAGCGCCCCGAGCAATCCGACCCCGAGCTCGTCCCCCAGCCCCTCGGAGGCGCGGGGGACGGGGCTCGACCGCTGACGCCCGCCTCCTCCTCGCCTCAGCCGGCCAGTATCCGAAGAAGGGCGAAGATGATGAAGGCGATCACCGCGCCGACCACCTTGAGCGAGCTCGTGTCGGTGCCCGAGGGCGGCGTCGAGCGACCCGGCCGGGGCGGGGCACCGTATCGCCCGGTCCCGTAGGAGGCGGGAGGTCCGGGTGGCACGGTCGGCTGCGGGCCGCCGTAGCGCGGGAACCCGCTCGGCGCCCAGGGGGCGTCCTGCGGATCGACGGCGTAGGGGTCGCGCCGAGGTGCGCCATAGCCCGGTGCGGCCGGCCCGGCGGTGGCTCCGGGGCCCGTCCCCCGGTAGCTGGGCTGCGCGGGACGGCCGGGCGGAGGCGGTGCCGACGCCTGCGGAGCCGGCGCGGTGGTCGGCGCAGCCTGCGCGGGCCGCGGAGGCTGCGCGGTCGTCCGTGGTGACGAGGTGCGCGACGGCGAGGTCCGGGGCGCGGCCGTCCGGGAGGCGGTGCGGGCCGCGGCGGTATGAGCGGCGGCAGTGTGCGGCCTGGCCGTGCGCCGGTTCGACGGCTGCCGCCGCTGGCCTCGTCCGGCCCGGCCGGCCTCGCCGTCGTTGTCGGCGCCGCCGGCGGAATCGGCGTCGTCGAGATCCTCTCCGTGGCCGCCGCCGTCGAAGAGTGGCGAGCCCATGAGCGGGTCGCCCAGGACGGAGCCGAAGGGGTCGTCGCCCAGGCCGATGTCCGAGGGCTCCCAGCCCATGGGCGCCAGCGACAGGGAGTCATCGGCATCATCGGCGTCATCGCCCATCCAGGCCGAGTCGGTATCGGCCTGGGAGCGCCCATCGCCGCTGTCCGGACGGGAGGCGGTCGCCCCCATGCGGCCGACCCAGGCGCGCAGCTCCGGGGAGCAGCCCGGGTTGTCGACGATGACGCCGCGCAGGTCGGGGCGGTTGCCGGCCAGCACCATGAGCCGACCGGCGCCCGCCTTCGGGTCCCGGGCGAGCTGAAGATCGGGGTCCTCTGACGCCCGGCTCGTGCCGGCCGACGTCCCGTGGTCGGTCGAGCCGGGGGCGGCATTCGCAACGGTGGTCATGACACGAGCATCCCACGGCCCCCTCCCCCGTGTCCCGGCTCCGCGCCTATTCGACCGCGCCCATCCGAGGGGTGTACGGGGTCGTGCCGCACAGAGCGATGCGAGGGGACCGGTCTTCAGGGCGCGGCCCGGTGATGTCCATATCTGAGGCCTGCACCTCGGGACCCGGCTCCGCGTTCTCGCCCACGTTCCTGCTGACGGGGCCACTCCACGAGGCCGGGGCCCTACTGGCCAGGGGGTAACCGCACTGCACGGGAGTCCGACCCACGTGGAGTACCCCCGCACCTTGCCCAGTAGGACCCGGACCTCGTGCAGAGCGGTACGTGCAGTACCAGCGAGAGCCAGCAGCGCCGAGAGGCCGCATACCCCTAGGGGGTACTTGACCCGCCTACCCCCTAGGGGTATGTTCGACGTCGAACGAGGAAGAGACGGAGGAGAGATGGCCGGATACACCGGGACCAAGGAGGACTACCTCAAGCGCCTGCGCCGCATCGAGGGGCAGGTGCGGGGCATCTCCCGCATGGTCGAGGAGGACACCTACTGCATCGATGTCCTCACACAGATCTCCGCCGCCACCAAGGCTCTTCAGGCCGTCAGCCTCGGCCTGCTGGAGGACCACATGAGCCACTGCGTCCTGCACGCCGCCCAGGCCGGCGACGAGGAGGGCATGGCCAAGATCCGTGAGGCCTCCGACGCCATCGCCCGGCTCGTCCGGTCCTGACCGCCCCGGTCCGGCCGCCCGGCCGAACCACCTCCTTCCCGTTCCATTCCATCCGCTTTCCTCGCACGCCTCCCAAGGAGTTATAGAGATGACCGAGTTCACCGCCGACGGCGTCGACCGCACCACCACCCTCAAGGTCTCCGGACTCACCTGCGGCCACTGCGTCGCCCACGTCACCGAGGAGCTCGAGGCCCTCGACGGCGTCAAGAACGTCTCCGTCCTGCTCAACAAGGGCGGGCAGTCCATCGTCACCGTGCTCTCCGACGTCCGCCTCGAGGACGCGGCCCTGGCCGAGGCCATTGACGAGGCCGGGGACTACACGCTCGACGCCGTCGAGCGCGACGTCCGAGAGGGCTGAGCCGGCCGACACCGGCCTCCCGCGGTTGCCGACACGACGCCGTCGGAGGGCGGCACCAGGGAAGGAGCCCCAGTCATGAGCGCATCGACCAGCCAGAAGCAGGACGCGCAGCTGCGGACCGTCAACCTCTCCATCGGGGGCATGACCTGCGCCAGCTGCGTGGCCCGGGTGGAGAAGAAGTTGGGCAGGCTCGACGGCGTGACCGCCTCGGTCAACCTCGCCACCGAGTCGGCCCGCGTCACCGCCCCGGGCACGGTGAGCGTCGACGACCTCCTCGCCGCTGTCGCCCGCGCCGGGTACTCCGGCGCCCTGCTGGGCTCCGATTCCGGGGGCACCGGCGAGGTGGACCAGGCCGGCAGCACGGAAGACGCTGGGAGCGCGAGGAGCGCAGCCGACGGCGCCCGTGACCGGGCTTCCGGTCGGGGCACCGCGGGCACCGCTCAGTCCACGGAGCCGGCGGAACCCGCCGCGGGAAAGGTGCCGGTCCCCGCCGGTTCCGGGGAGGGATCCGACACCGCCGCAGCGGCGGTGTCGGCGGGCGCGGCCGGTGCGGCGGGCGCAGTCGACCGCGCGGCTCGGGCGACGACGACGTCGAGCCTGGGCGCCTCGCACGTGGAGCGGGCCGCGGACCTGCGCCGGCGGCTCGTCTACAGCCTCATCCTGTCGGTGCCGATCATGGCGATCTCCATGGTGCCGGCGCTCCAGCTGCCCGGCTGGCAGTGGACGGTGGCGATCATGGCGCTGCCGGTGGCGACCTGGGGGGCGTGGCCCTTCCACAGGGCGGCCTTCCAGGCGCTGCGCCACGGCGCCTTCACCATGGACACGCTCGTCTCCCTGGGGGTCATCGCGGCGACCGGCTGGAGCCTGTGGGCGCTCACCCTGGGCGGCGCCGGGCACATCGGCATGCGGATGAGCATGGAGCTGCTGCCCCGCTCGCAGGGGCACGCCGCCCACATGTACTTCGAGTCGGCCGCGTGGGTGACCACCTTCCTCCTGGCGGGCCGCTACGCGGAGGCGCGCGCCAAGTACCGCTCCGGCGACGCCCTGCGGGCCCTGCTCGAGCTGGGCGCCAAGGAGGTGACCCGGGTGGTCCTCACCTCGCCGTCGGGCAGCCGCGACGTCGTCGACGTCCTGGACGAGGACGGCTCGCCGCGGGCCGACGCGGTCCGTACCGAGGAGCGCATCGGCATCGACGACCTGGCGGCCGGCGACCTGTTCCTCGTGCGGCCGGGCGAGAAGGTGGCCACCGACGGCGTCGTCATCGAGGGCCGTTCGGCCGTGGACGCCTCACTGCTCACCGGCGAGTCCGTGCCCACCGAGGTCGAGGCCGGTCAGGCCGTCACCGGAGCGACCGTCAACACCTCCGGCGTGCTGCTCGTGCGGGCCACGGCCGTGGGCGAGGGGACGACGCTGGCCCGTATCGGGCAGATGGTGACGGCCGCGCAGGCGGGCAAGGCCCCCATCCAGCGCCTGGCGGACCGGGTCTCGGGGGTGTTCGTGCCGATCGTCCTGGTGCTGTCGGCCGCGACGCTGGCGGGCTGGCTGCTCACCGGGAACAGCCCGCAGGCGGCCTTCACCGCGGCGGTGGCGGTGCTCGTCATCGCCTGCCCCTGCGCGCTGGGGCTGGCCACGCCGACGGCGCTGCTCGTCGGCTCGGGCCGGGCCGCCCAGCTGGGCGTGGTCATCAAGGGCCCGGAGGTGCTGGAGTCGACGCGGGCGCTGGACACGATGGTCATGGACAAGACCGGCACGGTGACCCAGGGGCGCATGAGCCTGGATGTCGAGGCCTGCCGCGAGGTCCCCGGGGCTCACGGCCCGTCCCCGGACGAGGGCTCTGCGGTCTCGGGGACGGCGGGCGCGCTGCCGGATGACGCGGCTGCCGGCGCCGCGGACCCGACGTCGTCGCAGGCCCGGGATACGGCCGGTGCCGGGGCGCAGAACGCCGCGGGCCTGTCCCCGCTCGGGGACGAGGCGCTGCGCCTGGCGGGCGCCGTCGAGTCGGCCTCGGAGCACCCGGTGGCCGCGGCGATCACGGCGTCCGCCCGCGAGCGCCTGGGCGCCCTGCCGGCGCCTGCCGGCTTCTCCAACCACGAGGGCCGGGGCGTGTCGGGAACCGTCGAAGGGCGTCGAGTCGCCGTGGGCCGGCCGGACTGGCTGGCCCACGAGATGGGGGTCGAGGTTCCTGAAGCTCTCAGTGCCGCCGTGGAGAAGGCTCAGGACTCCGGGGCCACCGCCGTCGTCGTAGCGGTCGGGGCGGCCGATGGCGCAGTGGCCGACGCCGCCGATGCCACCGGTGCCGCCGGCGAGGGCGCTGACCGTCCCGCCTCCCCCGATGGTTCCGGCGCGGGCGCGAGCGGCGCATCGCTGCGGGCTGTGGCGGTCCTCGTCGTGCGCGACACGGTGCGTCCCTCCTCACGGGCGGCGGTGGCCGCACTGCGCGAGCTGGGGATCCGCCCGGTGCTGCTGACCGGGGACAATGCCCGGGCCGCCGAGCACGTGGCGGCTCAGGTGGGGATCGACGCCGCCGAC
Source organism: Actinomyces sp. ZJ308 (assembly GCF_011752065.1). GTDB lineage: Bacteria > Actinomycetota > Actinomycetes > Actinomycetales > Actinomycetaceae > Actinomyces. The sequence goes on along the minus strand of NZ_JAAIJY010000013.1, from coordinate 21,989 downwards.
GTGCGTGCCGAGGTGCTGCCCGCCGACAAGCGCGACGTCGTCGCCGCGCTGCAGGCCGAGGGCGCGGTGGTCGGCATGGTGGGTGACGGGGTCAATGACGCCGCCGCCCTGGCCCAGGCCGGGACGCGGGGGCTGGGCCTGGCCATGGGCTCGGGTGCGGACGTGGCCATCGAGGCCGCCGACATCACCCTGGTGCGCACCGACCTGGACGCCGCGGTGGCGGCGGTGCGGGTGTCGCGGGCGACGCTGCGGATCATCCGGCAGAACCTGTTCTGGGCCTTCGCCTACAACGTGGCCGCGATCCCGCTGGCGGCCGCCGGGCTGCTCAATCCGATGATCGCCGGGGCCGCCATGGCCGCATCCAGCGTCATCGTCGTCACCAACTCCCTGCGCCTGCGCCGAGCCGGCTGATCTGGGCCGGGCCGGTAGGGCGGAGCAGCCAAGAACCTATCGGTCTCTGGCCGGGCCCTTCGCCGTCGAGCGTCGAGGACGTACTTCTGTGGCGAGGACTGCGTTTTCTCGCAGGCTACTGAGGGCAGGCCCCAGTACTTTGCGAGAAAGGTACGTCCTCGACACGAAACGCAGTCGCCGACGCCGTAGCCCGCCCCTGTCATCGCCCGGTGCTCGGCGTCGAGAACCACTGATGCCGCGGTTCTCGACGCCGAGCCCTTGAACCGGCACCGGTGACTGCGTGCCGTGATCCTCGGAGGGCCCGCAGAACCACGGGAAGGCGCTCAGCCCGCCTTGGTCAGGTGAGCGACGATGCCGTCAATGTCCTGCTGGAGCCGATCACGGCGCACGATATGGGCGCCCGGGTCCTCGAAGCGCTCGTGAGGAATGCCGGCCGCCTCCAGCGCCCCGCCGAAGGTCCTCTGGGTCGGCAGGACAACGAGCTCATTCGGGTCGAGGGTTTCCGTTCCGCAGACGAGGAAGATGCGCTTGCCCCGGTAGCTCTCGATGTGCTCCATGGGGTTGTCGGCACTCACGCGGGCCTCGTCCCACGGGGCTCCATAGACCATGCCGCCCCCGAGCTCGACCGCGGCGGAGCTCACGTTCGCCCAGTGAGTGACCGCGGAGCCTTCCGCCCCACGCAGGTCCGCGGGTCCCGAGTGGCTGGAGACGGAGGCGAAGTGTCCGTAGTACTTGGCGGTGTACTTCAGGGCCCCGAAGCCGCCCATGGAGAAGCCGGAGACGGCACGCCCGGAGAACTCCGCGATGGTGCTGAAGGTGGAGTCCACCCAGGGGATCAGCTCATCGATGTGGAAGGTCTCCCAGTTGCGCGGCCCCACATTGGAGCTCACCGGGTTGCAGTACCAGCCGGCGAGTCCTCCATCGGGCATGACGACAATGAGCTCGCGGCCCACGGTCACGTCCCGGATGCCCAGCTTGTCGAAGATCCTGAAGTCATTGTCACTACCCCCTCCATGGAGCAGGTAGAGCACCGGGTAGCGGCGTGCGGCGTTGTAGCCATCGGGCAGCAGCACGTTGACGGCCGGGTTCCAGCCGATGGACGGCGTGGAGAACCGGTAGTACTGCATGCGGCCGCCGTCCTGGTGCTCGACGACGCTCAGGCCAGCGGCCTGGGCTGGGGCGGCACCGGCCACGGAGACACCCCCGCCCACGGCGGCGAGGGCGGCGGCCCCGCCCATCCCCTTGAGCATGCTGCGTCGATTGATCGCCCGGCGGGCCGGAGGACGGGGCGGGTCCAGGGTCATCGGGTGGTCAGGTTTCTGAGTCATGGGATGTACAGCTCCTTGCTGCGTCGGTGGTGGCGAAGGAGGGGAGCCCCTCCCCCGGGACCGCCTCCACTGGGTGATGGCTGCGGCGGTGGCCGTGAACCTGCCAAGACGGCACGACCACCGCCCACACTATCGTTATTAACCAGTAGATATAGAGAAAACAGGGAGGGCTCCCGATCGAGACCGCCCCCAACCCGGACGAGATCACGACGCTCATCAGCGAGGTGGCGCCGGCGGCAGCGCTCCCGCTATGCTCGCTGCCATGACGACTCCTCTGCCCCAGGCCCGCACGATGATGGTGCGCACCCTTGGCGAGGGTCGAATGTGCATGCGCTGACAGCGCCAGCCGTCGCTGTCTGACATGTAACGGTGAGAGTCCGAGCCGCATCACACCGGCTCGTCGCACTCCGCGGAGGCCCCGGCCCCGTGTTCATCCCAGAAGCACCCAGCCATCTCGGCCGGCACAGCACGCCGGCCGCCCCCGGAGCGCCGTGCCGACGTACCACGTCCACGCACCCCGCCGCGCCCGGGGACCCGAGAGGACCCCAGCCATGCACGCCCACCTCACCCCCGTCGGCAGCGCCGGTACGTCCGGCACCCCCAGTCGATCAACCGATCTCGACGACGACGCCTGTCCCGCCCGCCCCACGCTGACACCGGCATCGCCCCGGACGACCGTCGTCGGTGGCGGCTCCCCCGCCGCACCGGCCGTCTCCTCCCCCGCGGCAGCATTCGCCTCGGCGGGGCGCTCCGCCTTCTCCACCGCGCCCGCCGTGGACGCCTCCGCCTTCGACACCGTCCCCGACCGCCGCGGCACGGCCAGCCTCAAGTGGGACTTCGCCGCCGAGCGCGGCCGCCCCGAGGATGTTCTGCCCTTATGGGTGGCGGACATGGACCACGCCACGGCCCCGGCCGTCACCAGCGCCCTGCTGTGGCGCACCCGCCACGGCATCTTCGGCTACTCCGAGCCCGACGACGCCTACAACGCGGCCCTGACCGGCTGGTTCTCCCGCCGTTACGGCTGGCGGGTGGAGGCGGCCTGGAACACCGTGACCCCCGGCGTCGTCCCGGCCCTGGCCCTGGCCGTGCGCGCCCTGACCGCGCCGGGCGAGGCGGTCCTCATCGAGGAGCCCGTCTACTACCCCTTCCGCGAGGTCGTCGAGGACAATGGTCGCACCGTGGCCGCGGTTCCGCTGGTCCGTGACGCCGACGGCGTCTACCGCCGCGACCTGGCCGCCCTGGAGGCCACGATCGAGGCGACCGGCTCGCGCCTGCTGCTCCTGTGCAACCCGCACAACCCGGTCGGCCGGGTGTGGAGCCGCGACGAGCTCGCCGCCCTGGACGAGGTGGCGGCCCGCCACGGCGTCGTCGTCGTGGCCGACGAGATCCACGCCGACCTGGCCCTGCCGGGCTTCGCGACGACACCCTTCGCCTCCCTGAGCGAGCAGACCGCGGCCCGCACGATCACCTGCACCTCGCCGTCGAAGTCCTTCAACCTGGCGGGCCTGCAGGTCGCCAACATCCTCATCGCCGACGAGCGCCTGCGCGGGGCCTTCCGCCGCGAGCTCGCCGCCACCGGCTACTCCCAGCCCAACGTCCTGGGCCTGACGGCCTGCCGGGCCGCCTACGAGGGCGGCGAGGCCTGGCTGGACGCGCTGCGCGAGCACATCGCCGCCGCCCGGGCCCACGTCGAGGCGCGCCTGGAGCGGATCGAGGGGATCGAGGCGACTCCTTGCGAGGGCACCTACCTGCTGTGGCTGGACTGCTCGGGCTTCCTTGAGGCCGCCGGGCTCGAACCCGCCGAGCTCGACGACGTCATGCTGCACGAGGCCGGGCTCTGGCTCGACGACGGCCGGATCTTCGGCGCCGGCGGCGAGGGCTTCACCCGTATCAACGTCGCCTGCCCCCGCGCCACGCTCGACGCCGCCCTGGACCGCCTCGAGGCCGCCGTCACCGCCGTGACCGCCCGCGCCGCCGAGGCCGCTCGCCGCGGCCGCGTCGCCCTGTCCGCCTGAGGCCCCGCCGGCCGGCCGGACCACCCGGCCCGCCGGGTCCAGCCAGCGGTCAGTGCCCGCGCCGCCATCGGCCGTCAGACATCATTCCTTCCTGCCACTCCCCCGCCTCCGAGGAGACACCGCCCATGACCAGCCCGTCCGCCAGCCAGTCCGAGCCCCGCCCCTCCGACCGTCCCGCCTGTCCCGAGCCGCCGGCCGCCCGCACCTTCCCCGTCCACCACCACCCGACGTCGTCGGCCCCGGCCCCGCAGGTCCACCTCGAGACGCTGCTGGTGCGCTCGGGCACGGGGACAGACCCGGCCACGGGCGCGATCACGACGCCGATCCATCTGTCAACGGCATACGGCCACCCGGGCCTGGGCGAGTCGACGGGCTACGACTACACGCGCACGGCCAGTCCCACCCGCGACGTCCTCCAGGACGCCCTGGCCCGCCTGGAGGGCGGGACGGCGGCCTTCGCCCTGTCCTCGGGGATGGCGGCCCTGGAGCTGGTGACCCGCACACTGGCGCCGCACGGCAGCCGGATCGTGGCGCTGCGCGACCTGTACGGCGGCACCTTCCGCTTCCTGGAGGTCCTCGCCGAGGAGGGCGCGGCCGACGTCGACTTCGTCCTGGGGATCGCGGGCCTGCGCGAGGCCCTGTCCAGCCCGGCGGACCTGGTGGTCATCGAGACGCCGACGAACCCGATGATGGAGGAGATCTCGATCCCTCAGGCGGCTGAGCTGGCCCGCGCCGCCGGGGCCCGACTGGTGGTGGACAACACCTTCTACACCCCAGTGGTGCAGCGGCCCCTGGAGCTGGGGGCCGACGTCGTCGTCCACTCCGGCACGAAGTACCTGGGCGGCCACAACGATGTCATGGCGGGTGTGGCGGTGGTGGCCGACGACGTCCTGGCCGAGCAGCTGAACTACCGCCTCAACACGACCGGGGCGACGCTGGGCCCCTTCGACTGCTTCCTGCTGCTGCGCGGTCTCAAGACCCTGGCGCTGCGCATGGAGCGCCATGAGGCCAACGCCGCCGCGATCGCCGAGTTCCTGGACTCCAGCCCGTACGTGACGCGGGTGCTCTACCCGGGGCGCTCGGGCATGGTGAGCTTCGACCTGGCCGAGTCGGTGGACGTGGCCCGTTTCCTGGAATCGGTGCGGGTGTTCACCTTCGCCGAGTCCCTGGGCGGGGTGGAGTCGCTGGTGACGTGCCCGTCGGTGCAGACGCACGCGGACGTGCCCGTGGAGGTGCGCGCCTCCTACGGGCTGACCGACCGGCTCATGCGCCTGAGCGTGGGCATCGAGCACGTCGACGACCTCATCGCGGACCTGACCCGGGCCTTCGAGGCCGCCGGCGCCTGAGCCCGGGCCGCACCGGCCCCCGGTGGGAAGGCCCTCGGGTCGGGTTACCCCGACATCAGCCGACCAGGCTGCCGGATGGTTCATATCCGTTGGGCGCACAAGGCTTACTGCCATGAGACGCCTACGAACCACCTCGCCATCGCACGCCACCTCAACCCTCGCCGTCCTCACCCTGCTCGGCACTCTCACCGCCGGCAGCATGCTCGGTGCGAGTATCGCAGCCGCCGCGAGCCCACCCGCGCACGACTCCCGTCAGGCCGGCGTCGTCCTGGACAGCGGCGCGGCCTCGAACAGCGCCGCCGGCACGTCTCAGACCACCGGCGGTAACAGCTCAAACGGTTCCGGGGGATCCACGGGATCCACCGGGTCCACGGGGGCCGGCGTCCCCAAGGGCCTGGAGTCCTTCTACAACCAGGACCTCACCTGGACCGACTGCACCGACGAGGCCACCGGCACCGCCTTCCAGTGCGCCACCGTGACCGTGCCCCTGGACTATGACAACCCGCAGGGGCGGACCATCACCGTGGCCCTCAAGAAGCTGCCCTCGACGAGCTCCTCCCCGCGGGGCTCGGTCTTCCTCAACCCCGGCGGCCCCGGAGGAAGCGGCATCTCCCTCATCGAGTCCCAGGCCGAGCTCTACAAGACCGGGGAGATGTCTGAGGTCCTGGCGAACTACGACGTCATCGGCTTCGATCCCCGCGGCGTCGGCCAGTCCACCCCCATCACCTGCTGGACCCCCGAGGACGTTCAGGCGGTTCTGGCCGGGCAGGCTGAGGCGCCGTCCTCCTTGTCCACACCGGGCAGCGCCGCTGACATCGTCGCCCAGGGATCGCGCGAGGCCGCGGCCTGCGAGGCGCACACGGAGGTCCCCGAGATCCTCGACCATGCGGACACCCGTTCGGTGGCCCGCGACATGGACGTCATGCGGGCGCTGGTGGGAGACAAGGACCTCAGCTACCTCGGCTACTCCTACGGGACCTACCTGGGCGCGGTCTACACCGAGCTCTTCCCGGACAACATCGGGCGCGTCGTCCTGGACAGCGCCATGGACCCCACCATGGCTCGCCAGGAGCCGATGGAAGGTGATGCCGCAGTCGCGGAGCAGGCGCTGCGCACCTATATCGACTCCCAGCGGGGCCAGGAGGGCTTCCCCCTGAGTGGTACGACGGATGAGGCGGTCGCCCAGCTCGCGACCTTCCTCGATGGCCTGGACGCCGACCCGCTGACGGTCTCCGGATCCGGAAGGCCCCTGGACCGACTCAAGACCGTTGAGGCGATCCACGCACTCGCCGTGGCCTCACCCGACAAGTGGCCGATGCTGAACGAGGGACTGGCCCAGGCTCTGAGCACGCACGACGGCACCGCTCTGGCGAACAACGCCGTCTCCGTCTCAGCCAGAAACGCGTCTCCCACGACCGAGAAGGAGGTCGTCGAACGCCTCCAAGGCCTCAAGGTCTTCGCGGCCAACCGGTGCCTGGACTTCCCCGACTCCGGAAACGAGGCGAGCTGGGACGCGGCGCTGAGCTCCTACCGTCGCGATTACCCGGTCTTCCACAGTGCGCTGGCCCAGACGGACGCCTTCTGCCACGGCTGGGGGCGCACCGGAAAGACCGAGGCCGTCGACGTCGACGTCGCGGCGACGAACCCGGTGCTCGTCGTCGGCATTCTGCACGACCCGGCCACCCCCTACCCGTGGTCCCAGGCACTGGTGTCGAGGATCCGCAACAGCCACCTGCTGAGCGTGGACATGTACGGGCACGGCGCCACGGGCGCGAACAGCTGCACCACGGCGAGAATCAGCGACTACCTCGTCAGCGGCACGCTTCCCTCGGACGGTGAGGTCTGCGTGGCGGACCCGGAGCCCCAGGCCGGAGGTGAGGCGGGCTGAGTCGGTGGATATGGCCCGCTTCCTGGCTTCGGTGCGGGTGTTCACCTTCGCCGAGCCCCTGAGCGGGCGGGCTCCGGCCCACCGGGGAAGCTCTCTCGGCGGGCCGGCGCGTGCCGCTCAGGCCCGTGAGACGCGGGAGGCCTCGGCGACCTGCTCGGGCGTGGGGCGCACGCCGGTGTAGAGGGCGAACTGCTCGGCTGCCTGCAGGGAGATGACCTCGGCCCCGGTGATGACCTTCTTGCCGGCGGCTCGCGCGGTGCGCACGAGGGGTGTCTCGGCGGGGAAGGCGACGACGTCGAACACGGTATCGGTGGCCGCGACGAGCTCCTCGCTCACGGGCAGGTCGTCCTCAGCGGGGCCACCGGCCATGCCCACGGGGGTGGCGTTGAGCAGGAGCCCGACGCCGTCGCCCGCCAGGTCCTCCGGCGAGGCCGTCCAGGTCCAGCCGTACTGCTCGGCCAGGGCGGGGCCGGTGGTGGCGTTGCGGGCGACGACGGTGCCGGGACCGAAACCGGCGTCGGTCAGTGCGGCCACGCAGGCCTTGGCCATGCCGCCGGCGCCGAGGACCGCGCAGGAGGAGCGGGGCACCTCGTGGGTGTCGAGCAGGGAGCGGATGGCGATGAAGTCCGTGTTGTAGGCGGTCAGGTGCCCGTCGGTGTTGACGATCGTGTTGACCGAGGCGATGGCTGAGGCCGAGGGCGTCATCTCATCGACCAGGGCGATGACGTCCTCCTTCCAGGGCATGGACACCGAGCAGCCGCGGATGCCCAGGCCGCGCACACCGGCGATAGCCGCGGTGATGTCCGTGGTGGTGAAGGCCTTGTAGACGAAGTCCAGGTCGAGGAGCTCGTAGAGGTGGTTGTGGAATCGGGTGCCGATGTTGGTGGGCCGCGCCGACAGGGAGATGCACAGCCGGGTGTCCTTCGTGATGTCTCGCACACCGGCATTGTGTCACGTGAGCGGCCCCCGCCGTGACCGGGCGATCATTTCTCCGCTGGGCTACTGGGCAGCTCTCGCGAAGGACCTGCAGAATTGGAAAACACCCCGGCTCCGACTCTTCAGCCGATGACGGGGTGTTGGTGCGCCCGAAGGGATTCGAACCCCCAACCTTCTGATCCGTAGTCAGATGCTCTATCCGTTGAGCTACAGGCGCTTGTCGTTGCCGACGGGTAGAACACTACTCAGCGTCCATCCAGGGGACAAATCCACGCCCCGTGAGGATGGGCACAGGGCCGGAACCCCCGTCGTCGGCGGGGGTTTCGGCCCTGTGAAGCCGCTGTGGCGGCCGCGCTCACGCTGTGAGCGGCCGACCGCTCACCCGCTCTGAGAAGAAGCGTTGAATGTCCAACCGAGCACACCGAGCACGACGATGAGCAGGACGCTCAGCACAGCGGCGATGACCGCCCAGATGAGGGTGGCCCTGGCCCAGTTCCTCTTCGAGACGGAGCGACCACTGCCGAAGGCGAGCACCAGCAGGTAGACGAGGTTGACGCCGGGAATGGTCATCAGGAGCATCGTCAGCAGCCAGCTGCCGACGGAGTCGACGCTGCCGGCGGCCTCGGCACGAGCCTCCGCCAGCGCGCCGCCTGCTGCCTGCCCGAACGACGCCCCCGATGCGGGGGGAACCAGGTCGGAGAAGGCCGGGGCCTGCCCGGCCGCGGCGTCGGAGGAGGGGGCCGAGCCCCACTGGGGGGCTGAGCCCTGCGACTGGACGGAGGGGGCCGACGACGGCGCGGACTGGGCGACCGGCTGCGCCGCTGCGGGAACGAAGGCCTCCGCGGCCTGCTCGGCCTCAGCACGGGCCGTCGCCGTGGGGAAGACCGAGGACATGCCGACGTCTCCGTCGTGGTGACCCCCGCTGAAGGGGTGGGAGTGCGGGGCCGGCTGCTGGGCGAAGGCCTGCTGGTCCTGGGGGGCAGCGGGCTGAACGGGGGGCTGCTGGTCCTGCCAGTACAGGGTCTCCTGGCTCGCGGCGGCGCCCGGGGCCGTACCAGCACCGGGGTCAGAGGCGGTGCCTGGCGCCGAGGGGATGCCGGGTGCCGACTGGGCGAAGGGCGACGACGCGGCTGCGGCGGCGCCGTCGGCCTGCGGGGCGCCCCAAACGGGCTGGGCCGGCTGGTTGTACGGCGCCGGCTGGGTTCCCGGCTGGGCGACGTGCTGGCCGGACTGGAACGGCGAGGCCCCGGTTCCACCGACCCCGGCGCCTGCGGCCGGGTCCGGCTGGCCGAACTGAGCCGGCTGGCCGGGCTGGGGCTGCGGGCTCGGCGGCCCGAACGGATCAGTCCCGCCCTGCTGGGCGTAGGGGTTGGGCTGGCGGTAGGGGTCGGCCGGCGCGGCTGCCGGCTGCGCTGCTGCCGCTCCGGCGCCTACGGGGTAGGCGCGCGTCTGTTCCTCGGGGGGAGGCCCGGCGGGAAGGTCGGGCTGCACGGGGCGCCACGATCCGGCCTGGGCCTGAGCGCCGGGTACTGCACCGGGCACCTGCCCGGCGGCCTGCTGCGACTCGGCGCGTGCGGCGTCGAGCATGTCCTGGTTGATGAGGACGGTCCGGGCGTTGAACTCGTCCCCCTCGCCGGGGCGAGGCGATCCGGAGGCCGGAGGCTGGGTTGCGTCGTGGTCAGACATGAGTTCCCTCTCAGTCGGGTACAGCATCACGCTATCCCGGATCAGCGCGGGAGGACACACAGGCGCCCCGATCGGCCAGAGGCGAACGCCCCGAGCGGGGCTGACTCCAGGGTTCGGTCAGTGGGGTTCAGCGGGGCGCGGCCGCCCCAGCCGATTCGTGGGCGTCACGGGGACGCGAGCCGCTCTGAGGCTTCCAGTGCCTCCAGCAGGCGACTCCGACGACGAGACCCCGGCCACGCCGTTGCGTGCCGGGGCTTCCGTTCTTGCGGAGATGGGGAGATTCGAACTCCCGAGGGGCTTCCACCCCAACCTCCTTAGCAGGGAGGCGCACTAGGCCACTATGCGACATCTCCATCGCCTTCCCACAGCCCGTGCCGTGGGACGCACGGGCAGCCTACCGGGAGGACGCCCCCGTGGGCAAACCGCAGAGCCAGGTCAACCGGAGCAGGAGGCTCGGGCGAGCTCCGTCGGTCAACGACGACGAAGCCGAGTCCGCCCCAGCGCCGCCCTCCAGGCAGCCGGCGCGGCAGGTTACCCAGCCACATGTAGCCAGCACACAACCCCGGTGCGCCACACCCGCGCTGCACACCAGAGTTTGTTGTAGGTAGGCCACAAGGGATTGATCCCCCTACCATTCTCACTATTTTCGAGGTCTCATAGTCATTGAGACGACAAACATGAAGTCGCCTCAACTTCAATCCCCACCCAAAGGAGGACGTCACCATGCGACTCACAAAACGAAACCTCATCAAGACCGCAGCCATCGGCTCGGCTTTTGTTGGAGCACTAGCGGTTGCAGCACCCGCGTCAGCGAACTCATTCGGACCGACAGACTACGGCACCGGCGGACAGGCAATGGTGAGCTACAACGATGGAGCTGATCAGTTTTGCGTCACCGGAGCCGGTCACCCATTCTTCCCAACAAACGTCCGCATTTACCCCGCAACAAGAGCTCGCGGTCCAGAGTTTAATTTCTACGTCCTTAGAGGTCAAACAAAATGCATCAGCCTGGAACGCGCATACGAGAATAGCTACTACTATTTCAAAATAGGTGGCGCCAGCCCGGTCAACTTCTACAGCTGATCCGAGAGCAACCCGAAGCACCCCCCGAAGATCACAGCACATCCCTCCCCCTACAAGGTTCGAGCCCTCGGCAGCACATCGGCCGCCGAGGGCTCGAGCGCACCCCCACACCCGCCCCTCGTACGCGAACCACAGGGGATTGATCCCCCTACCTTCAGGGCGAGTTCTGCGGTTTCATGGTGGCGCAAGAAAGAACGCGGCGTCATCCTCGACCTCAACGCCACACAGAAGGATCCCCATGCGATTCACGAAGCGAAACCTCATCAAGACCGTAGCAATCAGCTCAGCACTTCTAGGAGCAGCTGCCGTAGCCGCACCAGCGTCCGCCAACTCCTTCGGACCAACCGACTACGGCACAGGAGGATACACCAAGGTCAGTTACGACGACACCAACGACCGATTCTGCGTCACAAGTACTGCCACGGATTATGCGGGAGTCACCGTAGCACCATCGAACGGGCGACGAGGGCCGAGCTATCATATTTCAGTCGGCCCAGGGGCAACAAAATGCGTCAGCCTAGCACGAGCCTTCGAGGACACTCGCTACTTCTATCAGGCACACAACCCTCTGAATGGAGGAAAGTACAATCCAGTCCACTTTTACAGCTGACCCAAGCACATCCTGAAGCGTTCTCCGGACGATTGCGCCATAACCGTTCCCATCTCTCCACTCCCGCAATGCTCGAACCCTCGGCAGCGCACCTACTGCCGAGGGTTCGAGTAAGCATGAAATGGCGGAGAGGGAGGGATTCGAACCCCCGGTGCGCTAGGCGCACAGCGGTTTTCAAGACCGCCACATTCGGCCGCTCTGTCACCTCTCCAGGCCGCGCCTCAGGGCGCGACAGGCACAGACCTTACCATCCCGGTGGGCCCGCGGTCACCGCAGGCCCACCGGCGGTCGACGTCACGGTCGTACCTTGTGTCGCACGGTCGAGGGGTAGGTCGCGCGTTCGAGGGGTGGAGGGTACGACCGCGCGACCTACCCTACGAACACGCGGACGCCTCACCCTGCTTTCGCGGCAGCTGCTCCTAGGACCTGCTGAAGAACCCCCGCCGGTGCGACTTGCTGGCGCGCGCCGGCAGCAGCGAGTTCGGCTCATCGAGCCGCCCCTCGGCCAGCGCCTGCCCGATCGCCGGCCACACCGGCAGGCGCGCCATGAGCATGGCCTGCAGGGCGTGGTAGATGTCCGGGTGCCCGGCCCAGGTGCGGGTCGAGGGCCGGTTGTCGCGGTCGAGCTCGTGGGTCCACACTCCGGGCGCCTCGATGAGGAACTCCTCGGCGTAGTCGATCCAGGCCCGGTAGCAGTGCTCGTAGTGCTCGACGTCGATCTCCCCGCGTCCGTCGTCGAGCAGCGCCTGACGGATGGCGGCCGAGGCCGAGATGCCCTCGCAGACCACCCAGTGCATGCGCTCGTGGACCACCGGCTTGCCGTCGAAGTCGGTGGTGTAGACGAAGCCGGGGCCGCCGTCGATGCGCCAGCCGTCGGTGCGGGCCTGCTCGAAGATGTGCTCGGCGGCATCCAGCATCCAGTCCGGCGCGCTCATGGAGCGGTTGATGAGCGCGCCGCGCAGCTGCACGGTCAGGCGCGCCCACTCCAGGCCGTGGCCCGGCGTGACGCCGTAGGGCCTGAACGGGTGAGCGGGCTCGTCGCGGTTGTAGTCCAGCCGCGGCTCCCAGGAGGTGGAGTAGTGCTCGGGCAGGCGCCAGCCGTGCCGGCGGGCCTGGACGTTGACGGCGAAGTCGACGATCTTCAGCGCCCGCTCCAGCCAGCGCACCTCGCCGGTGACGTCGGCGGTGGCCAGGTAGGCCTCGACCGTGTGCATGGCGGCGTTGATGCCGCGGTAGTCCTCGGGGTCGGTGAAGTCGAAGGCGTAGGACTCGATCGGCATCTGCTGGGCGTCGTCCCACCAGTAGCGGTCCTGGATCGCCATGGCGTCGCGCAGCAGCTCGTGGGCGCCGGGCCGGTCGGCGGCGGTTGCCGTGGCCGCGGCCAGCAGCACGAAGGCGTGCTGGTAGCACTCCTTGCGGGCCTCGGGGTCGATCGGGACGCCGCGCCCCTCGGCGTCGGGCTCGGGGCGGATCGCCGAGTACCAGCCGCCATTGACCGGGTCGCGCAGCGGGCCGCCCAGGGCGCGTACGCCGTGGTCGGCGTAGCGGCGGCAGCCGGGGATGCCCATGAGCGCCCCCAGCGCGAAGGCGAAGGTCATGCGGCCGGTGATCCACAGCTCGACGGGATGAGAGGGGTCCACCTCGCCGTCCTGGCCGATCCACCCGAATCCGGTGGGCACCTGCGCGGCGCGCGCGTAGTGCAGCAGTGCGTGAGTCTCGTAGGCGAGCCACCGCTTGTGCTCGGGTGCGCCAAACCATCCCAGTCCCATGAGTCCTCCTTGATCCGCTGGGGGTCCAAGGCTATCGACCCGCCTCACACGGATCAATGCTCCGGGCCGCTCGCGGCGGCTCTCTCCCGCGCCCGCCCAGCACTCCCCGGCCCGACGGCGCCCGGACCCGACTACCCGGCTACTTCTGCTTCGGCCAGGCGGACTCGGCCTGCGATAGCGCCTCCTGGGAGGTCATCGCACCGGTCGACCAGCGGCTCAGCCCGAGCCACATGGCGCTGCTGCCCACGGCCACCGGCATCGAGTCCGAGGCGTCCATCTCGATGGTCGTCTGGCGCGACTGGAGCAGCCTGGTGGCGCGCCTGCCGACGTCGCTGGGCGCCAGGTCCGGATCGACGCCCTGGTAGGCGGTCGCCACCCCGCCCATCGCCATCCGCGTGCGGGCCCAGTCCTGGGAGGTCAGGTACGCCATGACCGCGTTGGCCGCCTCCGAGCGGGTGAAGGCCACGAGGTAGTCGGTGCCCACGAGCACGGCATCCGATCCGCGGTCCGCAGCCGGGGTGACGAAGGCCGAGACCTTGGTGCCGTTCGACGTCAACGACGCCGTCGCCCCGGCCGTCTCCCCCGCGGCCTCACCGGCGCCGGCCGAGCTCGCGGCGTCCCCCGCGGCGTCCCCGCTGGGACTGGGCGCCGTCACCGTCACCGGGTTGGCGCCGTCGGCGTCGGTGATGGCGGTGCCCTCCGGGAAGCGGGACTCGAAGGAGGAGGAGGCGTGCAGCATGAGGCAGCTGCCCTTGACCAGGTCGGCCCCGGCCTGCTCGGGGGTCCGCGAGATGACCGATCCGCGCCCGCCGGCCACGTTCCCGTCGGCCAGGACCAGGGAGTCGACGGCGTCGAGGGCCTCCACGGCGCCCGAGGAGTCGACGGGCACCCGGTGCGAGGCCCAGGTCTCGTAGGCGCCGGGCCCCTGCGTGGAGAGCATGGCGTCCTCGAGCCAGTCGGTCATCACCCAGCCGGTGGACTCCCCGTCGGAGGCGCCCACGCACCAGGGGGTCACCGAGCCGTCGGGGTGGTCGGCGCGCACCTTGCGGGTGAGGGTCTCCAACTCGGCCCAGGTGGCGGGCACCTTGTAGCCGGCCTTGGCGAAGGCGTCCGGCGAGTACCACACGAGCGACTTCACCGAGGCCATGAGCGGGGCGGCGTAGGGCACGGAGGCGTGGATGCCCACCTGGATCCAGTGCCGGTCCCAGCCGGCCTCCACGTTGCTGTTGACCGTGTTCGGCAGCGGGTGGACCACGCCGGTGTCGACGAGCTCGGCCACCATGCCGGGCTGGGGCACGATCGCCAGGTCGGGCAGGTTCTCGGGGTCGTCCTGGCTCGACGGCGAGGCCCCCTTGCTGGTGGACAGGTCGGCGCCCGAGCCGTTGAGCAGCTGGGAGCGCAGCTCGGTGGTGCCGGTGTGCTCGACGTCGATGCCCGTGCACTTCTCGAACTCGGCCACGGAGGCCTCGAAGCGCTCGGCCTCGGTGCCGGTCAGGCTGCTGGAGACGGTGACGGTGGTGCCCTCGTGGCCCTGGTAGTCCTGGTAGGCGGCGCAGCCGGTGGCCGCCGCCGAGCCGGCCCCGCCGGCCGAGCAGGCGGCGGTGCCTGCCGCCGCCAGGGTCAGGGCACTGGCCGCCGCCAGGAGCCGGCCGGTCCGCCGCAGCCGGCCGGTGCGGCGTCGTCGGCCCGGGGCGGCCCCGCCGACCGGTCCGGAACCGGCGGCGCGACCGGCGTCCTCGGCGGGGTTCTCGCGGATGAAGCTGTGGTGGGAGACAGGGAGAGGGGACTGTCGCATCAGGGGTGCCTTACTCGTTCTATGAGAGCGTCCAGGACGGCGGCGCAGCCGTCCCGCCACACGGGCTCGGTCAGGATATCGCCGCGGTCGCGCACCCACTGGGGCGCGCTGCCCATGACGACGCCGGCCCCGGCCCACTCGATCATCTCGACGTCGTTGGAGCCGTCCCCCACCGCCAGGGTGTGGGCGGAGTCGGCACCCAGGCGAGCGGCGAGCGCCTCGAGGGCCGAGGCCTTGGTAACGCCCTCGGGGGCGACGTCGAGCCAGGCCGTCCAGCCGATGGCGTACTCCACCGAGTGCAGCCCGCAGTCGGCCACGATCTCGGAGAAGCGCTCCACCGACATGCCCGGGGCCCGCAGGACCACGCGGGTGACCGGCTGGGAGACGAGCTCGGCCATGGTGACGACCTGCTGGTCCTCGATGAGCTCGCCGTCGGGGAAGAGCCGGGAGACCTTGAACCCGACGCCGGGGTCCTCCACGGCGATGATCCCGTCGGGCACGGCGGCGTGCAGGGTCTCGATGGCGGTGCGCGGGTCGAAGGTGCGCGAGTCCACCACCTCGTAGCCGCCGGGGGCGTCCGGGTCGAGCCGCAGGGTCAGGGCGCCGTTCGCGCACACCATCCAGCCCGAGCTCAGCCCCAGGTGGCGCACCACCGGCATGGCGGCGGCGATCCCGCGCCCGGTGGAGATGACCACGGGGACCTCGTGGGCCCGCAGGCGGGCGATGGAGGCCATGACCCGTTCCGAGACGCGCCCGTCCATGTCGAGGATGGTGCCGTCGACGTCGAGGGCGACGACGAGCCCCGCACCGGGCGCGAGCCGGGTCCCGCCGGCCGCCTCCAGGGCGTCGAGGTCCCGCATCCGGTCCTGGACGAGGGCGTGGTACTCCTCGTGGTCCAGGGCCCGACGGCGCAGGGCATGCCCTCCGGCCGCGGCGCCGCCTCCCCCGTCGTGACCCGCGCCGTCGGTGCGCCCGGCGCCGTCCTCGAGGTGCCCGATGTACTCGGCGGATCCTCCCAGGTGGGTCAGGGGCTGGCCGGCCGGGGTGATCCCGGTGTCGGGGTTGACGGCCGGGCCGTTGCCGGTGGGGGCGCCGGTGGGCGTGGGGCTGCCGGGGCCTCCGACGGCGTCGACGTCACGGTTCGTGTCACAGGCGGCGTCACGGTCGGCGCCCGGCGAGGAGGCGGCTGGCGTGGGGCTCATGCGGGCCGTCCTCAGGCGCTGGCGCCGACGGGCTCGATGACCTCCAGGCCCCCCAGGTAGGGGCGCAGGCCCGTGGGCACGCGCACCGAGCCGTCGGCCTGCTGGTGGTTCTCCAGGATGGCGACCATCCAGCGGGTGGTGGCCAGGGTCCCGTTGAGGGTGGCCACGGGGCTCGTGCCGCCCTCGCGGCGCTCGCGCACGGCCAGGCGGCGGGCCTGGTAGGTGGTGCAGTTGGAGGTGGAGGTGACCTCCATCCAGCGCTGCTGGGTGGGCAGCCAGGCCTCGCAGTCGAACTTGCGGGCGGCCGAGGACCCCAGGTCCCCGGCGGCGGTGTCGATGACCCGGTAGGGCAGCTCGACCAGGGCCAGCATCTCCTCCTCCATGGCCAGCAGCCGGGCGTGCTCGGCCTCGGCGTCCTCGGGGCGGCAGTAGGAGAACATCTCGGCCTTGTTGAACTGGTGGACGCGGATGATGCCGCGGGTGTCCTTGCCGGCGGCGCCGGCCTCGCGCCGGTAGCAGGTGGACCAGCCCATGTAGCGCCTGGGGCCGGCGGACAGGTCGAGGATCTCGTCGGCGTGGTAGCCGGCCAGGGCCACCTCGGAGGTGCCGGTGAGGTAGAGGTCGTCGGCGGGCAGGTAGTAGATCTCGTCGCTGTGGGCGCCGAGGAACCCGGTGCCGCCCATGACCTGCGGGGTGACGAGGGTGGGGGTGGTCATCGGGGTGAAGCCGTGGGCGACGGCGGCGTCCAGGGCCGCTGTCATGAGGGCCAGCTCCAGGCGCATGCCCCAGCCCTTGAGGTAGTAGAAGCGGGCTCCGGAGACCTTGGCGCCGCGGCGGGTGTCGATGATGTCCAGGCCCTCGCCGATCGCGAGGTGGTCGGCGGGCTCGAAGCCCTCGGCGGCGAAGTCGCGGGGCTCGCCGCCCTCGTGGCGCAGGACGACGTAGTCCTCCTCGCCGCCCGAGGGCGCCCCCTCGATGAGGTTGGCGAACTGGCGGGCCAGGGCATCGAGCTCAGCGGCGGCGGCCGAGGAGGCGGCCTCTGCCGCCTTGACCTGCTCGGCCAGCTCCTTGGCGCTGGCGAGGATCGACGGGCGCTCCTCGGGCGAGGCCTTCCCCACCGACCGGGAGACGGCCTTCTGCTCGGCGCGCAGGTTCTCGAAGGCGGCCAGCGCCTGACGGCGGGTCTCGTCGGCGGCGATGACGCGGTCAACGAGATCGACGTCGGCACCGCGGGCTCGCTGGCTGGCGCGGAAGGGCTCGGGGTTCTCACGAAGCGCACGCAGGTCGATCATGACCCTGAGTGTAGTCAGGACCGCGCCCGAGACCGCACTCGGGCCGCCTCCCGGACGCAAGCGGGCCCGGCGAGACGGGTGACGACGCAGAAAGTGCGGGGAGAGCCGAGAGGGCCGGCAGAAGTCGGAGAAGGTCACAGGCCAGTGGCGGACCCGACACTCGGGGCCGACCAGCCCCGGACCGACGTCGGAACCCGCCCGAATCCGCCCCGTCGTCGAGGCCACCCCGGGGCCGTGAAGGCCAGGAATCAACCGGGAGATCGGGGGTGAATGACAGGCGTGTCATCTATACACGCTTCTCCACGCGCACACCAGCCCTCGATGGCGAACGTGATCCACATCCCTCTACCAACGTAATCCACCTGTGAATACAATCCATTTCAATCGGTGTACCCTATAGTTCCCGACGGCGCTCCCGGGTCGCCATGTAGGCGGCCCGCCCGCACCGGATCCCACACCACCCTCCCCACCCCTCCCGGCCAGTCGTCTGTCTCCGATTTTCTGTCACTTCGTCATCATCAGGCTCGCCGATCGCAGTGGTGCGGGCCCCGACCACAGGACCACAACTCATGCCGATCTCATCATCTCCGTCCTTCTCCCAGTTACGGGCCTTCGTGGCCCTGTGCGACCACCAGCACTTCGGCGAGGCCGCCACCGCGCTCGGTGTCAGCCAGCCCAGCCTGTCCCAGGCGATCACCGCCCTGGAGAAGCGGGTCGGCGGCGAGCTGGTGGAGCGCACCACCCGCCGCGTCCTGGTGACCTCCCTGGGCGAGGCGCTCCTTCCCTTCGCCCGCGACGCCGTCCTGGCCGCCGAGGCCTTCAACGAGGCCGCCTCCAGCCAGGGCGCCGCCCTGAGCGGCACGATGCGCCTGGGCATCATCCCCACCATTGCGCCCTACCTGGCCCCCGTCCTCATCGACGGCCTTCGCGAGGCCCTGCCCCAGATGGAGCTGGACCTGCGCGAGATGGTCACCGGGGACAACCTCGACCAGCTCGCCCAGGGGCGTCTCGACGCGGCGATCATCTCGCTGGAGGACGACCTTCAGCGCACCACCGCGATCCCAATGTTCGACGAGGAGCTCGTCATCCTCACCGCCGCGGGCCACCCCTGGGCGGGCCGCACGGATGTGAGCCCCACCGAGCTCGACAACCAGCCCCTCCTCCTGCTCGACGAGGGCAACTGCCTGCGCGACCAGACCCTGTCCCTGTGCCAGCGCTACGGCACCCAGCCCCCGGTCGCGGTGGCCACCACGCTGTCGACGGTGACCCGCATGGTCGCCCACGGCTCCGGCGTGACGATCGTCCCCGAGGGGGCGCTCCAGCTGCTGATCCCCTCCTCGGAGTACGGCGTCGCCCGTTTCGCCGGCGAGGCGCCGGTGCGCCACATGGGCCTGGTTCACCGGGTCTCCTCCTCCCGTGGCGCCGACTTCGCCCAGCTGGCCGGCCTCATCTCGCGCCTGGTCAGCGAGGCCGACCTGCCCGTGGCCCCCATCAAGACCCTGGCTGCGGCCTGAGCCGGACCGGGGACGAGTCCGCACCGGGCCGATCCCCCTCCCGTGCCCCCTGCGGTCCTCCAGGGCCGTGACCGAGGCCGCACGGGCGGCTAACCTGCCCCTATGACCGGCTTGACCGACGGCGGGACCCGGGCGACGAGGACGCGCTCCGGGCAGCCGCTGGCCTGTGTCGTCGTCAACCCCTCCAAGCCGCGCGCGACCGCCGCGGTGCGGGGCCTGCTGGAGCGCGAGCTGCGCGAGGCGGGCTACGCCGGCCCCGTCTGGCTGGAGACGAGCACCTCCGAGCCGGGCACGATGCAGGCCCGCCTGGCCCTGGCGGCCGGGGCCCGGCTGGTGGTGGCCGCCGGCGGTGACGGGACCGTGCGCTCGGTGGCGGCCGGCGTGGCCGGCACGGAGGCGCAGATGGGCATCATCCCCCTGGGCACGGCGAACCTGGCGGCCCGCAACCTCGGGGTGCCGGTCGGTGATCCGAGGGCGGCGGCCCGGGTGGCGGCCAGCGGCGTCGACCTACCCGCGGACCTGGCCTGGGTGAGGACCGAGACCTGGACCGAGCCCGACGTCGGACCGGCGCGGCCTGGGGCCACCGGATCCACCGGGCCCGCAGGCCCCCCGGAGGACGCCACCGAGTCGGCCCGACCCACCCCAAATCGCTCAGCAGCACCCTCGGCCGACCCGGGCGAACCGGCCGGTACGGCCGAGGCGACCGGCTCCCCGCACCTGTCGGCCGAGGCGGCCAGGGCGGTGCGCACCATCCAGAGGGCGACCCGCAGGCCCCGTCAGTGGGCCCGCCCCACGCTCGGCGACGAGCACGCCTGCATGGTGGTGGCCGGGATCGGCTTCGACGCCGGGCTGGTCGCCTCCACGCGCCCGGCCCTCAAGGCGCGGGTCGGATGGGGCGCCTACGCCCTGGCGGCCATGGAGAACCTGGGCTCGCCGCGCATGGACCTGGTCCTCAGCCTGCTCGACGACACCGGCCGACGGCGCGTGGAGCGCCTGACCGCCCGCAACCTGCTGGTGGCCAACGGCGGTCGCCTGCCGGCCGGGATCACTCTGCTGCCCGAGGCCCGCACCGATGACGGCCTGCTCGACGTCGCCGCCATCGACACGGTCGCCGGCCTGGCCGGCTGGAGCTCACTGGCGCGCCAGGTGCTGCCGCCCTACGCGGCGCGCTACTCCGAGTCGAGTCGCTCCCTGGGGCGGGTGGTGCTGCGCCGCGGCGGGGAGGTGGCCGTCCAGCTCTCCGTGCCGGCCCTGGTCGAGGTCGACGGGGACCTGCTGGCGCCCACGCGGGGCATGCGGGTGCGCATCGACCCCGGGGCGCTGGTCATCCGCCGTCCGGCGGTCTTAGGGCGGGCCCGGTCGGCGGGGGCTTCGGACGTGCGTCAAGGCGCGCAGTTCGCCGCGGACGCACCATGGGACCCGGCGACTCGCCTTCGTGGGTCAGCCCGCGGGCTCTCAGGTGCGTCCGCGACGCCCGGTAGGCCGTCGCGCTCCGACCGGCGCCCGCCTCACTCCTCCCAGAAGCCGGCGACGTCGATCACCCCGCCCGTGGCCTCGAAGTCGGCGCGCACGGCCCGGCGCAGACCGGCGTCGTGCAGCCAGTCCAGGGCGACGGCGGCCAGCCCGTAGGCGCCGTCGAGCGCGGCCGCGTCCCCGGTGGCGGCCCCGGCGGCCTCGGTCATGGCGCGGGTGTGAAGGGCGACGTCGGGCCGGTCGGTGACCTTGATGAGCGGATGGATGCCGGGCACGCGCTGGGAGACATTGCCGAAGTCGGTGCCGGCGGCGATCGTCTCGGGCAGGACCCCGGCGGCCAGGGGGTCGCGGCCGCGCTCGCGCTGGGAGCGCACCCAGGAGGTGAGCAGGGGGCCGTTGTCGCGCACGGGGACCTCGTTGCAGTACTCCGAGGTGAGGATCTCGACGCCGGTGCCGGTCATGAGGGCGGCGCCGTGGACGACCTCCTCGACCCGCTCGGCGATCTCCTTGAGGGTCTCGAGGTACTTGGAGCGCACCATGATGGACAGCTCGGTGCGCTCGGGGATGATGTTGGGGACCTGGCCGCCGTCGGTGATGATGGCGTGAAGGCGGTCCATGGGGAGCATCTGCTGGCGCAGCAGGCCGATGCCGGTCAGCGCCAGCGTGGCCGCGTCCAGCGCGTTGCGGCCCATGAATGGCTGGGAGGCGGCATGGGCGGGCACGCCGTGGAAGACGACGTCCAGACGGCGCACGCCGAGCCAGGTCTGGTGGGTGACGTCGTGGGCGTAGGAGTGGGTCTGGATGGCGGCGTCGACGCCGTCGAGCATGCCGCGCACGGACAGGATCTCCTTGGCCGTCGAGTTCTCCTCGGCGGGCGTGGTCTGCAGGACGACGCGACCGGGCAGGGCGCCGGGGCGGGTGTGGGCCAGGGCGGACAGGGCGAGGAAGGCGCCCACGGAGTTGGCGCACATGACGTTGTGGCCGCAGCCGTGGCCGATGCCGGGCAGGGCGTCGTATTCGGCGAGGATCGCGATGGTGCCGGCCGGCTCTCCGGCGCCGTCGATCTGCGCGGGGGTTGCGGAGATCTCGGCGCGCAGGGCGGTGTCCATGCCGTAGACGCCGACCTCGGGCTCGATGCCGTGGCGGCGCAGGAGCGCGGCGACCGTGGCCACGGCATGGTGCTCCTCGAAGCCGGTCTCGGGGTGGTCGTGGATGTCGTGGGAGAGCTCGACGATCTGCGGGGCCAGCTCGGCGACGGCCTCGGCCAGGGCGGTGCGCAGGCCGGCGGGGGCTCCGGCGTCGTCGGGCAGGGCCGCCGGTGGGCCGACGACGCCGCGGCGCTCCTCGGTCTCGGCGGCCATGCGCTCCTGGATGGCGCTGGAGGGGACGGTGGGACGGGTGAGGTCATTCAGGTCGCGCATGGGGCCATCATGCCCAGCCGCCTGTCGGCCCGCCATATAGATTCCCGCCACCACACGGGCGGGGACATGCGTGCGGCAGATCGCCGAACTCCGCCTCAACAGCCTCCCGCCCAGCACCGACGGGGACATTCGACGCCTACGGGTGCGTCCACCACACGGACGGGGACATCTCACACCTACGGGTGCAGGATTTCTGTCCCCGACGGCGTCGAATGTCCCC
>NZ_JAAIJY010000012.1 GCF_011752065.1 Actinomyces sp. ZJ308 | reverse complement strand
ACAAAACAAGCCCCAGAAACCACACACACCAAACCAAACCACCCACCAAACAAAAGCAGACAACCCAGCAAACATGCGCACAGCCCCCAGGACCCATGGCATAAAAAACATGACACACTATCGAGTTATCAAACAACACACCCAGCCAACTCTCACTCAAACCCGAAGGCTCGACCTCGCTCTGGCGAGCAACTCCGCTACTTTAGGAGACCTCGCGCTTCGATGTCAACCTCGAGAACATTGCTCTCGATCACATCTCGCAACTCTCTTATCGCAACGGATCGGCCGCCGGTAGGCCTCGCAGGAAGCTCAACCCGTTCGGCAGCGGACCGTACCTTAGGCAGGTCCACCCCCCGCCCGTCAAACCGAGCCCCCATGATCCAGGACACATCGAGTTATCGGCGCCATTGCAGCGATTTCTAGCCGACGTAAGCACATTGTGACAATCACCCTGCCAACCATCAGTTTTGAACGGAGGATCCGTGCACTATCGTCAACCGTTCAGTTCAATGTTCAACCTTCTGGTGATCGACTCCGCTCACCACGTGACCCTAAGGAGCACACCCCGTGCCTGCCTCCACTCGTGACGCCAAGCGTCTTCGTTCCGGATCCGACATCGTGACCAGTCCCTCGGCGCGCATCGTGCTGGCCATCTTGAGGATCGTCGTCGGTTTCTTCTTCCTGTGGGCCTTCCTGGACAAGACCTTCGGCCTCGGGTTCTCCACCTCTCCCCAGATGGCCTGGATCAACGGGGGCAAGCCCGCCCAGGGATTCATCAACGGCGTTGCGGCCAACAGCCCCTTCGGGGGTGCCTTCACGCTCTTCGCCAACCCGGTCGGCGACTGGCTGTTCATGGCCGGCATGCTCGGCGTCGGCGTCGCCCTTGTTCTCGGCATCGGGCTCAAGGTCAGCGCCATCGCCGCCTCAGTACTCATGGTGTCCATGTACCTCGCCCTGTGGCCCATCGGAACCGGGGGCACCGAGAACGCCGTCACCAACCCGCTGGTCGACCTCCACTGGGTCCTGGCACTGTCCACGGTCCTGTTCGCGCTGACCCGGGCCGGTGACACCCTCGGACTGGGCACATGGTGGTCTCGCCTGGTCGGGGACTCCTGGCTGCGCTGATCCCACCGACGTCCCGGTGACGATCGGCATCGAGGAGCGATCGACCGCCGGTGACAGAGGGGTGGGTGGTACCACCGGTCCGGTGGTACCACCCACCCCTCCGACGTCAGGCGTCAGACGCAGCGTTCCGGCCGTTTACTCATTCTGTTTCGGCGAACTTGCGCACGGCCTTGGCCACGGCATCGGCGACACGGGTGTCGAAGGCGCCGGGGATGATGTACACGGGGCTGATCTCGTCGTCGGCGATCACCGAGGCGATGCCGGTTGAGGCCGCCCGCAGCAGCTCGGTGGAGATGTCCGTGATGCCGGTGTCCAGCAGACCGCGGAAGAGTCCGGGGAAGGCCAACACGTTGTTGATCTGGTTGGGGAAGTCCGAGCGTCCGGTCGCCACGACGGCGGCGTAGTCGGCGGCGCGGATCGGGTCGACCTCGGGAACCGGGTTCGCCATGGCGAAGACGATGGCGCCGTCGTTCATGGCCGCCAGGTCCTCGGGCTCGAGCAGGTTGCCCGACGAGACGCCGATGAAGACGTCGGCGCCCTTGAGGCCCTCCTTGAGGGATCCGGTCACCTGACGCGGGTTGGTGTTCTCCGCGAGCCACTTGCGGTGCTCGTTCATGCCCTCGGTGTCCGCCGCGGACAGGGCACCGGTACGCCCGTAGCCGACGATGTCGGTGGCGCCGTGAGCCATGAGCAGCTTGGCGATGGCGTTGCCGGCCGCGCCGACACCGGACAGGACGATACGCACGTCCTCGATCTTCTTGCCCACGATCTTGAGGGCATTGATGAGAGCGGCCAGGGTCACGATGGCGGTGCCGTGCTGGTCGTCGTGGAAGACGGGGATGTCGAGCTCCTCGCGCAGACGCGCCTCGATGTCGAAGCACTTGGGCGCGGCGATGTCCTCCAGGTTGATGCCGCCGTAGGCCGGGGCGATGGCCTTGACGATGGAGATGATCTCCTCAGGGTCCTTGGTGTCCAGGGCCACGGGCCAGGCGTCGACGTTGCCGAACTGCTTGAACAGGACGGCCTTGCCCTCCATGACCGGCATGGCGGCCGAGGGACCGATGTCCCCCAGGCCCAGGACCGCGGTACCGTCAGTGACGACCGCGACGGTGTTCTTCTTGATCGTGAGCATCCGGGCGCGCTCGGGGTGGTCGTAGATGGCCTTGCAGACGCGGGCGACCCCGGGGGTGTAGACGCGCGCCAGGTCGCGACGGTTGTGGATCGGGTACTTGCCGGCCACCTCGATCTTGCCGCCGACGTGGGTCAGGAAGGTGGAGTCTCCGACGTTGCGGACGACGACGCCGTCGATCTCCTCGAGCTTGGCGACGAGCTCGCTGCGGTGCTTGGAGTCGCGGGTGTCCGCGGTGAGGTTGACGGTGAGCTTGTCGCCATCGGCGTCGGCCACGTCGACGCCGGTGACGATGGCGCCAGTCGCAGTGGCGGTGTCGACCAGGCGGGCCACCGCCTTCTGGGAGGCGGGCACCTCGAGGTACAGGGCGACGGTGTAGCTGGGACTGGGCAGAACCATGGGCACTCCTTGTGGGACTGGCGGGGTCTCGTGATAAGTGCTCTGAGCCTATCCCCCACGAGCCCTCTCCTAGCCGGATGACGGTCCCACGTCGACCGGATACTGAGACGCTGGCAAGCCATGACAAGCATTGAGAGCACTTGCTGGGAGGGGTATCACACCTACGAGACACCAGCACCCCATGCCTTTCACATGTCCTTCAGGCGTCTCGGCAACAGACGGTCCGGTTCGTCCCCATCCGCTTGCTGCACATGGGGACGAACCGGACTTATTCGGCTGCCCTCGGTACGAGTGGCAGTGTGGTCACGGTTGATCAGGGCAACCCGGATCAGCCCTGGACGCGTTCCATGACCAGCTCACGCACGCGCTTGGCGTCGGCCTGGCCCCGGGTCGCCTTCATGACGGCACCGACGATGGCGCCGGCAGCCTGGACCTTCCCACCACGGATCTTGTCCGCGACGTCAGGGTTCGCCGCCAGGGCCTCGTCCACGGCCGCCAACAGGGCCGAGTCGTCGGAGACGACCTCCAGACCGCGCGCGGCGGCCACGGCCTCGGGGTCACCCTCTCCGGCCAGGACCCCCTCAAGGACCTGTCGGGCCAGCTTGTCGGTGAGACGGCCGGAGTCCACCAGCCCCTGCAGCTCGGCGATCTGGGCCGGGGTGACGGCCATGTCCTCCAGGGCGACCTCCTGCTCCTTGGCGGTGCGGGAGAGCTCGCCCATCCACCACTTGCGGGCGGCCTGGCCGGTGGTTCCCGCCGCCGCGGTGGCCTCGATGAGCTCAAGGGCCCCGGCGTTGACGACATCGCGCATCTCGGTGTCGCTCAGGTCCCACTCGGCCTTGAGCCGACGGCGCTTGGCCGCCGGCATCTCCGGCAGGCCCTCGCGAATCTGCTCCACCCACTCACGGCTGGGGGCCACCGGCACGAGATCCGGCTCGGGGAAGTAGCGGTAGTCGTCGGCGTCGGACTTGACGCGACCGGCACGGGTGGTGCCGTCGGCCTGGCCGTGGCGAGTCTCCTGGAGAACCTCTCCCCCGGCGGCCAGGATGGCGGCCTGGCGCTGGATCTCGTAGCGGATGACCTGCTCGATGCCTCGGAAGGTGTTGACGTTCTTGGTCTCGGTGCGGGTGCCCAGCGGCGCGTCGGATGACTCGCGCAGGGAGACGTTGACGTCGGCGCGCACGTTGCCGCGCTCCATACGCGCCTCGGAGACGCCCAGGGCCCGGAAGATGTCACGCAGGGTGCGCACGTACGTGGCGGCCACCTGGGGCGCCCTGGCACCGGCTCCCTCAATGGGGCGGGTCACGATCTCCACCAGCGGCACGCCGGCCCGGTTGTAGTCCACCAGGGAGTAGCTGGCCCCCTCGATGCGGCCGTCGGCACCGCCGATGTGGGTGTTCTTCCCGGCGTCCTCCTCCATGTGGGCCCGCTCGATCGGGATGGTGAAGAAGGAACCGTCCTCCAGCTCGATCTCCAGGGCGCCGTCGTAGGCGATGGGCTCGTCGGACTGGGAGGTCTGGAAGTCCTTGGCCAGGTCCGGGTAGAAGTAGTTCTTCCGGGCGAAGCGGCAGGACTCGGCGATCTGGCAGCCCAGGGCCAGACCGATGCGGATGGCGTACTCCACCCCGCGGGCATTGACCACCGGCAGCGCACCGGGCAGTCCCACCGAGGTGGGGGTCACCATCGTGTTGGGCTGGGCGCCGAACACGTTGGGGGCGGCGTCGAACATCTTGGTGGCGGTTCCCAGCTCGACGTGGACCTCCAGGCCCAGGACCGGGTCGTAGCGGCGAACGGCCTCGTCGAAGTCCATCAGCGTGTCACTCATCGTGTCTCCTCCAGCTCGGGTGCGCGCGAGAGCAGCGGCGCCCCCCATGTCTCCTCCAGCGCGGCCTCCAGGACGGCTCCGGCGCGGTAGAGCCGGTCATCGGCCCGCTGCGGCGCCAGGATCTGGAAGCCCACCGGCAGTCCGTCGTCGCTCAGCCCCGAGGGCAGGCTCATGCCGGGCACCCCGGCGAGGTTGGCCGGGATCGTGGTCACGTCCAGCTTGTACATCGCCAGCGGGTCGTCCTTCTCCCCGAAGCGGTAGGCCGTCACCGGGGCCGTGGGCGAGACGAGGACGTCCGCCTTGTCCCAGGCGGCGGCGAAGTCGCGCTGCACGAGGGTGCGCACCTTCTGGGCCGAGCCGTAGTAGGCGTCGTAGTAACCGGCGGACAGCACGTGCGTGCCCAGGATGATGCGGCGCTTGACCTCGTCACCGAAGCCCGCCCCGCGGGTGGCCGCCATGACGGTCTCGGCGGTGACCGGGCCCGAGGCCGGCTCGACCCGCAGGCCGTAGCGCATCCCGTCGTAGCGGGCCAGGTTGGAGGAGGCCTCGGCGGGCATGATGAGGTAGTAGGCGTCCAGCGCGTACTCCAGGTGCGGCAGGGAGACGGTCTCCACCTGTGCGCCCGCCGCCTCCAGCAGCTCCAAAGCGGCGTGGAAGGAGGCGACGACTCCGTCGTGGTAGCCCTCGCCGCCGTCGAGCTCGGAGATGACACCGACCCGCAGACCGGTCAGGTCCCGCCCCTCCTGAGCGGCCCGCACGACCGCCGCCATGCCGCGCGGCGCATCCGGCAGCGAGGTCGAGTCCAGCGGGTCGTGGGAGGCGATGACGTCGTGCAGGAGAGCGGTGTCCAGCACCGTACGGGCCATGGGGCCGGGAGTGTCGAGGGAGGAGGCCATGGCGATGACGCCGAAGCGCGAGACTGTCCCATAGGTGGGCTTGACACCGACCGTACCGGTGACCGCCGCGGGCTGACGGATCGAGCCCCCCGTGTCGGTGCCGACGGCGACGGGTGCCTCGTAGGCGCCGACGGCGGCCGCGGAGCCGCCCGAGGACCCTCCGGGGATGCGTCCGAGGTCCCAGGGGTTGGCGG
Organism: Actinomyces sp. ZJ308; assembly: GCF_011752065.1. Taxonomy (GTDB): domain Bacteria; phylum Actinomycetota; class Actinomycetes; order Actinomycetales; family Actinomycetaceae; genus Actinomyces. The sequence continues at coordinate 94,499 of NZ_JAAIJY010000012.1, read as the reverse complement.
TGCGTCCGAAGGCCGAGTGCTCGGTGGAGCCGCCCATGGCGAACTCATCGAGGTTGGTCTTGCCCAGGATCGGGGTGCGGGCGGCGCGCAGGTTGCGCACGAGGGTGGCGTCGTAGGGCGGCACCCAGCCCTCGAGGATCCGTGAGGCGGCGGTGGTGACCTGACCGCGGGTGGCAATGAGGTCCTTGACGGCCACCGGCACGCCGGTCAGCTCACTGGTCGCCTGTCCCTCCTTGCGAGCGGTGTCGGCGGCGTCGGCCTGGCTCAGGGCGCGCTCGGCGTCGACACTGAGGAAGGCTCCCACGGCGCTGTCGACGGCGGCGATGCGGTCCAAGTGGGCCTGGGTGAGCTCGCGGGAGGACACCTCCCGGGCCGCCAGGGCCGCGGCCTGCTCGGCGGCGCTGCTCCTGATGAGGCCGGCCGGTCCAGTCTTGTCGGTACTGCTCATGAGGCGGAGTCCTCCCCCAGGATCTGCGGCACGAGGAACATGGAGTCCTCGGAGGCCGGCGCACCGGCCAGGAGCTCGTCGACGTCGAGCGTGGGAGCAGGAACGTCCTCGCGCAGTACGTTGGTCAGGGGCACGGGGTGGGAGGTGGCCGGAAGGTCCGGCGTGACCACGCTGGTGACCCGGGCGAAGGAGGAGGCGACCGCGTCCAGCTCCCCGGCCAGCCGCGTCACCTCCTCCTCGCTCAGAGCCACCCGAGCCAGCGCCGCAACCCGTGCGACCTCATCAGTGGAGATAGCAGACATGGTGTGGAGTCTAGCCGGGCCGACCGGGCCGACGTCACATGACGCCGGCGCAGGAGTCGATACAGGATCGGCAACGGGGACCGGTCCCCATGGACGATCCGGTCCGTGAGGCACACGCTGGACTCCAAACCCCGGGATTCCAGGGGAAACGAAACTGAGACCCGATTCGTGCGATCTCACAGCACTTCATCCCCGAGGATGATTGACATCCCCTCGTTTCACGGATGTCATGGTGGGCACTGGGTTGTTGACGGCCTTGCGGGAGCGGCGCTCCCCTGATGGATCGTGAGCAGCCCTTGGACCGGACCTCCAGGACGTTGGGCCACAGGGGGTCGGACGGACAACTGGATTCGACCGCGCTCCGCACTGTGCGGGGCAGCCGGTCGAGGGACGAGGACGCATGAGCAGCAACACTTCCCCCACTGGTGCTCAGCACCAGGGAGAAGCCTCATCGAGCAAGGCCACTGTGCTCAGCACACCCTACGGAGAGTCCGCAGGTGTGCGTCGTCAGTCTGTCTTCCAGGCGGCTGCGAACGGCACGGCACCGCATGCACGCTCTGCCAGCACCACCTCAAGCGATAACGAGGGCCTGGGCAGCACCGAGGAGATCGAGGTGGTCGCCCCGGCCGCGGTCGCTGCACCTGGCACCGACAACGAGCTGCACGACCAGCCGGGCACCGCCGGCGCCGAAGAGACTGGAATCACCGGCAGCACCGGCAGCGCTGACGGCATCGAGGACTCCGCCGCGGCCGCACCGGCGGGTCCCGCCCCGGTCTCCCCGGCCGCCCCCGCCTTCGCAGCAGCCACGCACCCGGACGAGGACTCCTACCTGGACGAGCCTAAGCGCCGGCGCCGCTGGCCGCTGGGTGTGGCAGCCGCCGCGCTCCTCCTGCTGAGCGTCGTCGGTGCGGGGGGCTATGCCTACGCCGCCCACTACGACGGCCGGGCCGTACCGGGGACGACAGTGGCCGGCACCGACGTCTCCGGCAAGAGCCGTGAGGAGGTGGTGGCCACCGTCGAGGACCTTGCGAAGAACGCCAAGGTCGACATCTCCGGGGACGTCACCGCCAGCGCCTCCCTGGCGGACCTGGGAACCACCGTGGACGCCCAGGCCACCGCCGACGCCGTCATGGCACGCGGTGACACGTTCGGCGAGAAGCTCCAGGCCCTGGTCTCCAAGGGCGAGGTCCCGGTGGCCGCCACCACCGACAAGACCACCGTGGACAGCTACGCCACCTCCCTCATCCCCGAGGACCGTGCCAAGGCGCGCAACGCCACCGTGGTACTCAGTGAGGACGGCACCACCTTCTCCACCACCAGCGCCTCCAAGGGCGCCGCACTGGACGCGGACGCCCTGGCGCAGGCCGCGCAGAAGGCCGCGACCTCCCTGGGCTCGTCATCGGTCTCCCTGACGATGACGAACGCCGACCCGAAGGTCTCCGACGACGACGCCCAGGAGGTTGCCGACAAGGCCAACAACTGGGTCTCGCAGGACGTGACCATCACCCTGGACGACGAGTCCTACACGGCGGAGGACACGGACAAGGCCTCGTGGATCACGGTGACCAACTCGGCCGACTCCGCCCCCACCATCGCCGTGGACTCCGCCAAAGTCTCGCAGTGGGTCCAGGCGCAGGCCGAGGAGGCCAACGTCGATCCCGTCACCGGTCAGCGCAACGTCAACGCCAGCGGGCAGGTCGTCTCCACCCCGACGGAGGCCAAGGACGGCAAGACCGTCAACAACGCTGATGCGGTCGCCACGTCGATCACCCAGTCACTCGGCAGCGACAAGGCCTATACCGGGTCCTTCGAGACGACGACGGTCAAGGCGGAGTGGAAGGAGCGCACCATCGCCGACGGTGCGGAGAACCTGCCCTACCAGGCCGCCCCGGGCGAGAAGTGGGTTGACCTCAACCTGTCGAGCAAGACGGTGACCGCCTATGAGGGTGCCACCGTCGTGCACGGTCCGGTCTCCATCGTCGACGGCGCCGCCGAGACCCCGACGGTGACCGGCACCTACAAGGTGTACCTGCAGTACGAGTCCCAGACGATGCGGGGTGAGAACGCCGACGGCTCGCCCTACGTCGCCGAGGACGTCCCGTGGGTGAGCTACTTCTACAGCGGCTACGCCTTCCACGGCGCGGCATGGCGCTCGAGCTTCGGCTACTCCGGCTCCCACGGCTGCGTCAACATGCCGGTCTCCGAGGCCCAGTGGATCTACAACTGGGTCGACACCAGCACCGTGGTCCAGAGCCACTACTGAATCGGAACCAGCGCCGAGATCGGCCGAACCGCATGAGGGCGGGGCACCTCCTGAAGAAGGAGGTGCCCCGCCCGGTCGCTGGCCCTCACGACACCGCCTGCGGTCCTCCTTCGAGGAGCGCCACGAAGCCGTCCTCATCGAGGATCGGCAGTCCCAGCTCGCGGGCCCTGACCTCCTTGGATCCGGCCTTGTCCCCGACGACGACGAAGCTCGTCTTCTTCGAGACGCTGCCCGAGGCCCTACCCCCTCGAGAGACGATGGCCTCCTTGGCGCTGTCCCGGGTGAATCCCTCCAGGGAGCCGGTGACGACGACGGTCAGCCCCTCCAGCGTCAGCGCCGGTTCCTCCTGGTGGTCCGCGCTCTCCTCGCGGGTGCGCACCCCGGCGGCCTCCCATCGGCTGAGGATCTCGCGGTGCCACTCGACGTCGCGCCACCGCGCCCAGGACTCGGCGATGGCGGGTCCTACGCCGTCGACCTCGGCCAGATCGGTGACGTCGGCCTGGCACAGGACCTCCAGGGACCTGAATCGTGTGGCCAGGGCCCGGGCGGCGGTCGGGCCGACGTGTCGCACGGACAGGGCCACCAGGATGCGCCACAGGGGCCGGGTGCGAGCGTCCCGGAGCTGGGCGAGCATGGCGGTCGCGTTCTTGCCGGGCGCCGTGGCCTTCTTGACCCGACCGTCGGCGTCGTAGGTCTGCTTGGTCCAGAAGAAGCGGCTCAGGCGCCAGTCACCTGTGGGAACCCCTCGGCGGGAGACGGGACGCCACACGAAGACCTCGCGCAGGTCGTCCTCGGTCAGATCGAACAGAGTGGCCTCGCCGGTGAGCACCGGCGTCTGCTCGGTGACTCCCGCCTGCTTCAGCATCTTTTCAACGGCCTCCACCCGCTGGGAGGCGTGCAGGGCGTCGAGCTCATCGGCAGGCAGGCTGAGCCGTCCGCGTTCCGTCTCCAGGCTCTGGCCCGCGGCGAGCGCGGTCAGGGCCTCGCGGCGTCCGGCGTCGGGCCGGGTGAGGGCGCCGGCGGCCTCGTCACCCAGACCCTCGACATCCAGTGCACCCCGGGAACCGATGTGGGCGATCCGCTCGGTCAGCTGGGCGGGGCAGGACCGGGTGTTGGGGCAGCGCAGGTCGACGTCTCCGTCCTTGGCCGGTGCCAGCTCCGTGCCGCAGGAGGGGCAGTGCGTCGGCATGACGAATTCCCGCTCGGTGCCGTCGCGCAGCTCGGCGACCGGTCCCAGGATCTCGGGGATGACGTCACCGGCCTTGCGCACGATGACCATGTCCCCGATGCGTACGCCCTTGCGCGCCACCTCGGTGGCGTTGTGAAGAGTGGCTCGCGACACCGTCGAACCGGCGACGAGAACCGGCTCCATCATGCCGAAGGGGGTGACGCGTCCGGTGCGCCCCACCTGGACGGCGATGTCCAGCAGCCGGGTGCGGACCTCCTCGGGCGGGTACTTGTAGGCCGCCGCCCAGCGAGGCACCCGGGAGGTGTGGCCGAGCCGACGCTGGAGGGAGTGGTCGTCGAGCTTGAAGACGATGCCGTCGATCTCGTGGAGGAGGTCGTGGCGGTGAGTGGCGTAGCGCTCGATGTAGGCCTCACGCTCGGCCCGTCCCCGTACCACGGTGTTGTAGGGGGATACCGGCAGGCCCCAGCCGGCCAGGAGCTCATACCACTCGTGCTGGCGGGTGGGGAGCTCCTCCCCCGGCGCCGGGGTGATCGCGCCGACCCCGTGGGCGATCATCGCCAGGGGCCGGGAGGCGGTGACGGCGGGGTTCTTCTGACGCAGGGAGCCTGCGGCAGCGTTGCGGGGGTTGGCGAAGACCTGCAGGAGCGGCGCGCCGTCGGCCTGCCTCTGCACGTTACGGGTGCGGCGGTCCTCGTTGAAGGCCTCGAACTCCTGGGTGGGGAAGTAGACCTCGCCACGCACCTCGAGCAGGGAGGGGTGGGCGTCGCCGGCCAGGACCAGCGGGACGGAGGCGATGGTGCGCACGTTGCCGGTGACGTCCTCGCCGGTGGTGCCGTCACCGCGGGTCGCGGCCCGGGTGAGGACCCCGTTCTCATAGGTGAGGGCCACGGCCAGGCCATCGATCTTGACCTCGGCGGTCATGGTGAGCTCGCCGTCGGCGACCCCGGTCTCAGCGCCCATGCGCTCGGCCCACTCCTGGACCTCGTCAAGGGAGAAGACGTCCTGCAGGGAGTACATGCGCTCGTGGTGAGGAGCAGGGGCGAAGTCGGTGACGGCACGGCCGCCCACGCTGCGGGTGGGTGATCCGGCCCGAGCCAGAAGGGGGTGGGCCGACTCCAGGTCCTCCAGCTCCCGGTAGAGGACGTCGTAGTCGGCATCGGACAGGGGGCTCTCGGCGTCGATCGCATTGTAGTAGGCGTCACGGGCAGCCTCGATGTCACGTACCAGCTCGCCCCAGCGTTCCCGGGCGCCGGCGGGGACGGTGCTCAGATCCGCAGCGCTCTGCCGGCTGGACGGCGCAGAGGACGAGACCGGCGTAGAAGCGGAACGGCGGGGGGCATCGGAGTCAGTCATGGGGCCATCCTTCCTCACCCGGGCGCGTCACGGTTTCAGGCGTCCCGGATCCGGAGGTCGGAGACGCTGGACAGTCGCACTGGACCATCACCCGGGCGTCGCCGGGATATCGGCGAGGCGTCGTCAGGGCGTCGTGAGAGCATCGTTGAGATGCCGCCAAGGCATCACAGCGCAATCGCGGTTCTTCGGGAGCCACAGCGATCACAGGCAACCGAGAACAGCGGAGTTGTCCACAACCGGGGTTGTCCGTCTGCGACGTCGGAGACTCCAGCGGTGATTCTGGAGCGGTGAGTACTACCGCTGATGTCCTGGTCCCTTGTCGGCTCCGCTCGGAGCGCGACGCCTCCTCGCTCTGCTCGCGCTCTGCAGGGGAGGCGGCGGCGGGGGCGGCGGTCGCCGCCCTGGCCGGCCCGTGGCACCTTGCGATCCTGTCCGGACCCGATCGTGGCCTGGTGATGGCCGTCAGGGACGGTGCCGTCCTGGGGCGGGGCGAGGTGCTGAGCGATCCACTGGTCTCACGCCGACATCTGCGCCTGCGGCTCCACGCCGGCCGCGTCCTGGTCCAGGACTGCGGTTCAGCCAATGGCAGCTACCGCTACTGGCACCTGGGTCTGTGGCTGCGCCTGCGCGGGGCGACCAGGCTGAGTGAGGGAGCGCTGGTGCGTCTGGGAGACAGCGTGCTCGAGCTGCGCCGGCGCCCGGCCAACCTTGTGGTTCCGGCTCCTCCCTCGGCCTCGTCGATGGCGTGGTCGATGGTGGGCTCTGTGGTCTGCGTCCTGGTCATGGCCGGCTCGGCGGCGATTGCGATCACGACGGGGAGCCGCGGTGCGATGGGCATGGTCATGGTGGCGCCGATGCTCGCCATGACGATCATGCGCCTGGTGCCGTTCCTGCAACGACGCCGGCAGGGCCGTACCAGGCACGCCGTCGGACCTCGATGGTGCGGTCTCCGGCGTCGCCGAGGATGCCATCCGGGATGGAGGCACGGCCGGCCGGATCCCGCGACGATGCTGCTGGCCCTGGCAGCGCGCTCCAGCGTGTTCCAGTCCACTCAGAGCGCCGAGGCCGACGGTTCGACGTCGTCCTCCCCAGAGACCCTGGCCGCCTGGAGCGCCGAGCGGCGACGACGGCGCGTCCTCTCGCTGACCGATGGAGACAGTCTGGCCCTGACGGGTGAGGACGCCGGGAGCACCCTGAGGTGGTGGTGCGCCCAGCTCATGGCCCGTAATGAGATCCGCTTGACCGAGCTGGAGGCTCCACCGAGCGACCAGCCGTCGGAACGAGCGGGTGACGCAGACCGCGAGTGTGACAGGGGACTGCACGGAGTCCGCCTCACCTGGGGGTCTCAGACACGCCCCCATACCGCTTAGGTACTGACCTGCTCCGGTGATCGGGTCCCACCGCAGGCGCTGAGCACGCGCCCGGATGCGGGCGGAGCGCCGTCGTGCTCACCGACCTGGTGGGACGCGATTCGCCACCTGTGCCGGTCCAGGATCACCCGACAGGCCGAACCGTCGTCACGGCTCGATGGCGTTCCCGACCTGGTTGTCCTCAGTGAGGTCACCGAGGACCTCGACGCGGACGAGCTGCGAGCACGGTGGGAGCAGCGGGTGCACGCACCGGCCTGCGGCGCGCCATCGCTGTCCGCGGTCCTGGGAGTCGGCCCACGGGGGCGGGTGAGCGCCGATCTGGTGGCCGACGGCCCGCACGCCCTGCTGGCCGGGACGACGGGATCGGGAAAGTCCGAGCTCCTCATCTCCTGGCTGGTGCAGCTGGCGCTGAGCCACCCACCGGACCGCCTCACGATGGTCCTCGTCGACTACAAGGGCGGGGCCGCCTTCAGTCCTCTTGCCGGCCTGCCGCACACGGCCGGGGTCCTCACCGACCTGGACCCGGCCGGCACCCGGCGGGCGCTGTCCTCCATGGAGAACGAGGTGCACCGGCGGGAGCGGATCCTGGCCGAGCACGGAGCCAAGGACGTCTCCTCCCTACCGCCGCGGGTCATCGTCCCCCATCTGGTGGTGGCGGTCGACGAGTTCGCCACCCTGGTCGGCGAGCACGCCGAGGTCCTGGAGACACTGGTGCGCATCGCCGCGCAGGGACGCAGCCTGGGGATTCACCTCATTCTGGCCACTCAGCGCCCTCAGGGAGCCGTCTCCCCCGCGATCCGAGCCAATACCTCCCTGCGGGTGTGTCTACGCGTGCTCGACGCCGCCGACTCCAGAGACGTCCTGGGACACGACGGCGCCGCCCGGCTCAGCCGTCATCCCGGACGAGTTCTGGTCAGCGGCGCCGGCGGGGACGATCCCGGCTCTCAGGACCGTGGTGGCGAGCTCGGCGACCAGGTGCTTCAGGCGCCCTGGTGCGGTTCGGCGCACGACGTCCGGGAGATCGTCGACCTCGTCTCGGCCGCCGCCCGGGGGCACGTCTCTCCATGGCGTCCGTGGGCACCCGCCCTGCCCGATGTCGTCGATGAGGCCACGGCGCTCGAGCTGGGCAGGCCCCGGGCTCCGCAGGCACCCGGAGATCACGAGGCGGACGGAGCGATCGACCGCGGGGAGCAGATGGGGCCCGGTCGAGGGGAGGCGGGAGAACAGGTTCTTCTGGCCCTGACCGACCTTCCTCGCAAGCAGAGACTGGGACTGTGGCGCTGGCCGGTCACCCGACCGCTGCTGGCGCTCGGGGCACCCGGGTCGGGACGCTCCACCCTGGTCATCTCGGCCGCGACGGCGGCGCTGGCCTCAGGACGAGGAGTGCACCTGTGCGGAGTCACTCCCCCGCCCCCAGGCGGCTCCGGTGAGGTGGCGGGCACTGCCGCGGGCCTGCGAAGGATTCTCACGCATCCCGGGACGGGCACCGTTGTCGACGCGCAGGACCCGCGGCGTCTGGCCCGGTTGTGGGGACTCGCTGCCGGTGGACGCCTGGGTGGGGACCTGCTGTGCCTCGATAACGCCGACGAGCTCATCCCTGCCGTTGACGAGGTGCTGGGCCCCGGACAGGGCCATGCTCTGCTGGAAGCCATCATTCGTACCGCGTCGGCAACGGGCATGCCTGTGCTGGTGACCGCTCCACTGGCCGCATCCACCTCCCGGTGGGCGGCGGCCGTGGGTCTGAGGCTGGTCCTGGGCGCAGCCACGAGCACCCAGGCCGCGCTGGCCGGTCTTCCACGAGGGGTGGTCACCGGTGGACTCCCGGGGCGGGGCGTCATCCTGGACGGGGCGGAGACGACCGCCTGCCAGATCGTGCTGCGCGAGGGACCTCCAGCAGTCGGGCCCGACCGTGGACACCGTGGGCGCGGCGCCGTGCTACGGCTCGAGCAGCTGCCGACGCGAGTCACCTGGGCCCAGGTCCCGGACGGCACCTGGGCGGTGGGAGGGGATGCGGCTGCCCCTGTCGCGCTACCGGCGCGCACCAGCGTCCTGGTCATCGGGCCGCCCGGGTCGGGGCGCTCCACGGCACTGCGAGCACTGGCTCAGGCACTCGGCCCAGGGTGTCTCGTCGTCGACGACCTGGACCTGGCGGACCCGGCCACCACCGGTCGGGTGGAGTCCGCGCTGGCACGCTCGGAGACGGTCCTGGCCGCAGCCTCGACGGAGAAGGTCGCCGCCACCTTCCGGGGCGCGATCGCGATGTTGCGCGAGCGCGAGGCGCTCGTCGTGCTGTGGCCGGGTCTGCGGCATGCCGATCAGGCCGCGGGAATCTCCTTGAGAGCCGTCACCGACCCGAGGGCGATGACGCTTCCTGGACGCGGCGCGCTCGTCTATCGCGGAACGTGCCTACCGATTCAGATCGTGCTGCCTCGAGCTGAAGACGATGACATTCCTATTGAACACGCTGTTTAACAAGCATTCTCAATGGCGGAAAGTGGCGTTATCTCAGTATCTCAGCACCCTGTGAGGATCACGACAGAGTATCGGCGCAGGTCTCACGATCGAGGTCTTGCCCACCGCCCCCCATCATGTGAAAGTTGTTCTCAGACGTGGCCGCCATCCCCTGTCAAGCCGGACTGGCGATAGCCGCATGACCGATGACCTTGAAGGGGGCCCTTATGGACTGGCGCAGCCAAGCCGCATGTCTCACCGTCGACCCAGAGCTCTTCTTCCCCGTGGGAAACACCGGCCCCGCCATTGCCCAGATCGCCAAGGCCAAAGAGGTGTGCGGCCGCTGCGAGGTGGTGGACACCTGCCTGAAGTGGGCGCTGGAGAACGGTCAGGACGCCGGCGTCTGGGGAGGCATGAGCGAGGACGAGCGCCGTTCCCTCAAGCGTCGCGCAGCTCGCGCTCGGCGCTCGTCCTGAAAGCCGATCGAGCTCTTCACGCCATGGCGTTCGCACGATTATTCGTGCGAACGCCGTTTTGTTTGTTGATACCGATGCTTTCGATAGCCGGGTATCTGGACGGTCAGGTTTCACTCCTGGCGGCCCGCTGGTTAAGACGAGCGTGAATGACGACGTCGGTACCTCCGCCGCTCAGAGGCTGCCAATCAATGCTCCCCCGCAGCTCTCCGCGCACGAGCGTGGTGACGATCCGTGTCCCCAGACCAGTCATCAGGGTGTCCGGAGCCAGGCCGGAACCATTGTCCGTGACGTGGACCTCGAGCCGGTCCTCATCGCGGCAGGCCGTCACCGTCACGCGACCGTCCCGTCCGTCGAGCCCGTGCTCGACGGCATTGGTGACCAGCTCGGCCAGCACGGTGGCCAGCGCCTGGGCCGTGTCCGCGTCGACAACGCCGAAGGAGCCCTCCAGCGCGGTACTGACCTGACCGGTGGGCGTGGCCACGACCGCTGCCATGCGCAGGATGGAGGAGAAGACGTCGTCGAAGTCCACGCGCTCATTGACGTTGTGACTCAGGGCGTCGTGAACGGTGGCGATCGTGGTCACCCTCCGCTCGGCCTCCGACAGGGCCTGTCTGGTCTCCTCGTTCGAGGCGCGGCGGGCCTGCATGCGCAGCAGCGCCGAGACGGTCTGCAGGTTGTTCTTGACCCGATGGTGGACCTCGCGGATGGTGGCGTCCTTGTTGAGCAGGACCTGCTCACGCCGGCGCACCTCGGTGACGTCACGGACCAGGAGCGCGGCTCCGGAACGGTGTCCGTTGACCGTCAGGGGGATGGAGCGCAATGAGAGGAACACTCCCCCGACCTCGACCTCGGTGAGCCAGGCCTGCCGTCCCATGAGGACAACGGCCAGGGTCTCGTCCACGGGGGTGCGGGCGGGAATGATCGAGGTGACGGCCTCGGCCAGCTGGATGCCCTCGAGCTCACCCTCGATGCCCAGACGGTGGAAGCAGGAGCGCCCGTTGGGGCTGACGTAGACGATCCGCCCCTCCTCGTCCAGGCGCAGGACGCCGTCGGCCACGCGCGGGGTGCCGTGGCGGATCGTGGTGCCGGCGCCCTGGATGGGGAAGTCGCCCGTTGCGGTCATGTGGCACAGGACCTCGGCGATCTCCTCCATCTCCCGCTCGATGATGCGCCCGCCCCGGATGACGCCCACCGAGGTCTCCCGGGTGACGACGGCGATCGGCGTGCCGGCGTGGACGACCGGGATGTACTCCTCCTGGACCGCGGCGGTCCCGGTCCAGTAGGGCTCGGCGGCGTCCTGGATCTGAGCGGTGGACAGCGACTCCATGGCCATGGCCTCACGCGAGGCCGGCATGCGCCGCCCGATGACGTCCTCGAGGTGGACGGTGGTTCCACCCGAGGGGCGGGTATGTCCGGCCGCGATGAAGCGCCCTGCACGGGTGCGCACCCACAGGACCAGGTCCGAGGTGGACAGGTCCGCGATCAGCTGCCAGTCGGCCACCAGCTGGTGGATCCAGTCGAGGTCGGCCTCGGCGAGGTCGACTGCGTCTCTGAGGGCGCTAGGCAGAAGATTAGGCACCTCTCAAGGTTATCGGCAGTGGGCGAACCCGGCTCGTTGAGCCGGCTAATTGCCAAGCAGGACACATCGGCGGGCACCGTTCACGTCGCCGTCATCGATCCTCGGCCCGTCGGACCCCCTGGACCCCCATGCGCCCCGACCCGGCAGAGCGTGGGCAGCGCGTGGGCGGAACTTGAGCGAAACGCGGACGGAACGTGGACGAACATGACTAGAGCTTGGCCAGAGCATGGCAGGATCGCGCCATGAGGAAGACCATCACCATCACCTATCCCGCCGACCCGGCGCGCACCGCTCAGATGCTGGCCAGCACCGCCTACCAGGAGGAGCGGGTGGCGCGAGCCGGGCTCGACGACGCCTCGGTCGACGTCGCTCAGCGCGGTCAGGGATTCGTCTCCACCATCTCCGGGAGCGTCCAGCCCTCTCAGCTGCCCTCGGTCGCCTCACGGTTCGTGCGCTCCGCGGTGTCCTTCTCCATAGCCGAGTCCTGGGGCGAGCCGAAGGAGGACGGCTCACGCTCCGGCGGCTACGACGTGACGATCAAGGGCGCCCCGGTCAGGGTCAGCGCCACCTCGACGATGGCTCCGGCCTCGAGCAACGCTGACGACGCAGACAGCGCAGTCAGCGTTGAGGGCACCGACGCCTCCGTCCCGCCCCAGGCCACCACGGTCACCGTCGACATCGACCTCAAGGTCACGGTGCCCCTGGTGGGCAAGACCATTGAGGAGAAGGCGATGAGCATGGTGGGGCGGGTCGTGGCCGACGAGGAGCGCCGCGCCGCCGCCTGGCTCGCCGAGCACGGGGACGAGCACTGAGACGCCGACCATGACGCGCTCCTATTCCCGCGCTGCGCCCTGTCCGCCAGGCGCGCAGCGCGGGCCCGTGAGCGGGGCCGACGCCGGCTCCCGTCCCGATTCATGGCACGATCAGGCCATGAGCACATCAAGCACCCCCGCCCCCAGCGCCGTGTGGGCCGAGCGCACGGGCACCCGCCAGTACATTGGTCGCAACTCCGCCGGCGCCGAGGTGCGCATCGGCATGGGACCGGGCGAGTTCTCCCCCGGCGAGCTGATGAAGATCGCGCTGGCGACCTGCAACACCCTCTCGGCGGACCACCGTCTGGCCAAGGCCCTGGGTGAGGACTTCGAGGCCACGGTGGGCTGCTCGTCGGTCAAGAACGATGCCGAGGAGCGCTACGAGTCCTTTCAGGTCGAGATCGTCACCGACCTGTCCTCGCTCGACGCCGACCAGCGAGAGCTGCTGAGCCAGCGGGTCGCCGCCGCCGTCGACCGTCACTGCACCGTGGGTCACACCATCGAGCACGGCGCCCCCTACACGACGACGATCGTCGACCCCGACGAGGACTGAATGAGGACTGAGCGCCCCGGTTCCGGTCACCGGACCGCACGCCTTCCCCGCCGTCCCCTGTGACACTCATGTGAGGAGACAACCGTGAACACCTCCCGCTCTGGGCGCCCGACCGCATTGGAACGCGCCCTGGACAAGGCCATCGCCATCCCCGCGGCCCGTATCGAGGAGCGGGTGGCACGGATGCGCCGGGACCGTCCCGGGGCTGATGCCGCCGAGCTCGTCGAGATGGCCGCCTCCCGATTCCGGCGGGATGCGGGACTCTCCTCGGGCGCGGTCGGGGCCTCCGCCGCGCTGCCTGCGATCAGCACCGGTGCGGCGGCCGCCCTGACCGTGGGGCAGAGCGCCGCCTTCATCGCCTCGGCCGTCGCCTACGTCCTCACCGTCGCGGAGATTCAGGGAGTCCACGTGGTTGATGCCGAGCGCCGCCGGGCCCTGGTCCTCTCCGCCCTCCTGGGCAAGGAGGGTTCCGAGGCGGTTCAGGGGCAGCTGGGCCTGTCCTCGATGTTCTGGGCCGCGCAGGTGCTGATGCAGATGCCGCTGCCGACGGTGAAGTCGATCAACGCGCGCCTCATCAAGCGGGTGGCCAGGCGTTCGGCCGCCAAGGGCGGGGCGCTGGCGCTGGGGCGCCTCATCCCCTTCGGGATCGGGGCCGCCATCGGCTGGTCCGGTGGCCGGGCCCTGGCCAACCAGGTGATCGAGGGGGCGCAGGCGGCGCTCGGGCCCCAGCTCGTCCTGAGCGGTCACGCCGGCCACCTGAACGACCCTCACGTCGAGGTGATCGACGTATGAGCGGCGTCGGTGCCGCCGAGCAGACGCCGGTGCCCGCCGATGAGGCCGTCCGGTACCCGGCGCTGACCCGGATGGGCCTCGTCCCCCCACCGGGAGTCGACGTCGCCTACGAGAACCTGCTGGCTGAGGTCCTGACCAGCGGCACCCCGAAGTCCGACCGCACCGGCACCGGCACGCGCTCGCTCTTCGCCCGCCAGCTGCGCTACGACCTGGCCCGGGGCTTCCCCCGTATCACCACGAAGTTCGTGGCCATGAAGGCGGTCAAGGGCGAACTGCTGTGGTTCCTGCGGGGCGGCACGAACGTGCGCTGGCTCCAGGAGCGGGGCATCACGATCTGGGACGAGTGGGCCGACGAGGCCGGCGACCTGGGGCCGGTCTACGGCTCCCAGTGGCGTTCCTGGCCCACGCGCGACGGGGACGCCATCGACCAGATCGCCGGGCTCATCGACACTCTGCGCACCGAGCCGGACTCGCGACGCATGCTGGTGTCCGCCTGGAACGTCTCCGACCTGGGCACGATGGCGCTGGCGCCCTGCCACGCCTTCTTCCAGTGCTACGTGGCCGGTGGCCGCCTGAGCCTGCAGATCTACCAGCGCAGCGCGGACCTGTTCCTGGGGGTGCCCTTCAACATCGCCTCCTACGCGCTGCTGACGCACATGCTCGCCCAGCAGGCTCACCTGGAGCCCGGTGAGCTCATCTGGACCGGCGGGGACTGCCACATCTACGACAACCACGTCGACCAGGTCCGCACCCAGCTCTCCCGGGTGCCGAGCGCCCACCCCTTCCCGACGCTGCGCCTGGAGCGGGCCGAGTCCATCGACGCCTACGGCATGGATGACATCGACGCCTCCCAGGGCTACGAGCACCACCCCACGATCAAGGCCCCGGTCGCGGTATGAGCGGTCTGGGGATGATCTGGGCCCAGGACGTCACCGGACTCCTGGGAGCCGACGGCGACATGCTGTGGCGCGTGCCGGCCGACTTCGCCCACTTCAAGGCCACGACCATGGGCTGCGGCCTGGTCATGGGGCGCACCACCTGGGAGTCCCTGGGCGGTGCCCTGCCCGGCCGGCGCAACGTGGTTCTCACTCGCGACCGCTTCTGGCAGGCCGAGGGCGCGATCCGTGCCGGCTCGCTGCGTGAGGGGCTCTCGGTGGCGGCACGGGGCCTGGCCGCGGACCTGGGGCCCGACTCCCGGCAGGGCACCGCGGCGGGTCTGCCCCGCCTGTGGGTCATCGGCGGCGGAAGCGTCTACGAGCAGGCGCTGGCCCAGGGCCTGCCCGACGTGCTCGTCGTCAGCGTCCTGGATCTTGATGCGACGTCGCGAGCCCGCGAGCGCGGTCTGCCCGACTCGGCGCTGGTGCACGCACCGGGGATCAGCAGCCAGGAGTGGGTCATCGACCCGGCCCGGTCCGATTCGCGGGGTCGGTGGCGGCCGGCCTCCGGGGACGCTCGCTGGCGGGTGGAGACCTGGCGGCACCTGTAGGCGGAGTCCCCTTAGAGCAGCTTCTTGGCCGTGAGCCAGTCGGTGGCGATGACCTTGGAGCTCAGTCCCTCGCCGGTGGAGCGCTGATTGAGGGAACGAAGCTCGTCGGGGGTCAGCAGCGCCGAGACCCGGTTGATGGCGGTCACCGCGATGGCCGGCAACGTGGCCGACACCAACGGGGTGACGTTCTGCGGGAGGATGAGCATCCGAGGATCGGACAGGACGACGAGGTCCTGCGTCTGGATGGCGGGGTCCGAGGAGTAGATGTCGGCGACGTCGACGGTTCCGTCGGTGAGTGCCTTGACGGTCAGGGGACCGCCTGAGTCCTCCACCGGCGTGACGGAGGCCTCGATGCCGTACACGGCCTTGAGCCCCTCAGGCCCGTAGGGACGGGTGGTGAACTCCGAGTTCGCGGCGATCGTGATGGGCCGTCCCAGGGAGGTCAGGTCGGCGATGGAGGTCAGTGAGTGGGCCTGGGCGGTGGCCCGGGTGACGGCCAGGGAGTCCTGATCCGTGGCCTCGGCCGGGGTCAGGACGGTCAGGGAGCGCGGCAGGATCGTCAGCAGGGTGTCCTGAATCGAGGCGGTGTCGCTGGCGCTGCGGGAGGGGGTGGCTGAGCCGCTGGAGCTGGAAGCGCCAGTGGGGCCCGCCGTGCCGCTGGTCCTGCTGTAGTACTCCAGCAGGTTGCCACCGTACTCGGGGATGACGTGGATCCTGCCGGACTCGAGCTCGGGCAGGTAGACCTCGCGCTGGCCGATCTGGTACTCGCGGGTGACGGTCAGGTCGGCCTTCTCCAACATCTGGGCGTAGAGCTCGGCGATGATCTCGTTGGAGTAGTACTGCTGGCTGCCGATGATGATGGGGCCGCCGGTGTAGCCCGCCCCGGCCCGGTCGATGGCGAAGGGATCGGTGTTGGAGCAGGCGCTGAGCACGGTGAGGCCGCTCAGTGCACCGACGCCGGCCAGCAGGCCGCGTCGTGTCAACGGCCTTGCGGAGCGCGGGCTGGAATGTGCGGTCATGCTGGTTCCTTCCGGTGCTGCCGGGCGCCCGGGGGCGTGACGGCCCGTTGGGCGAGAGCGAAGAGGGCCTCGGAGGCCAGAGCGAGGGCGATGACCAGGAGCGCCGAGGCGAGCATCATGACGTAGTCCTGGGTCTTGAGCCCCAGGAACATGAGTCGGCCCAGACCGCCGGCGCCGGTGTAGGCGGCCAGTGTGGCGGTGGAGATGACCTGGAGGCTGGCCGAGCGCAGCCCTCCGATGAGCAGTGGGGCGCCCAGGGGGATCTCCACCCGCCGGAGGACCTGGAGCTCGCTCATGCCACTGGCCCGGGCCCCGTCCACTGCCATGACCGAGGCCGCCCGTACGCCGCTCATGGATCCGGCCAGGACACTGGGCAGGGCCAGGATGACGAAGGCGATCATGGGGGCGCTCAGGCCGACCCCGAGCGCCAGTCCGAACAGGGTGATGAGTCCGAGGGTGGGCAGGGAGCGGGCCGCGCCGCTGAGTGGCTGCACCCAGGTGCGCCCACGCCCGGTGTGGCCCACCCACCAACCGGCAGGCACTCCGATGAGGGCCGCGATGAGGACCCCGGCCAGGGAGTACAGGACGTGCTGGGCCAGCAGTGGGCCGATCCCCATGGCACCGCCCCAGTGGGCGGGGTCGGCGATGTAGGCCAGTGCGGCCAGGACGAATCTCATGCGTCGTCCTCCTGGTCCTTGCGGCCGTTACCCTCGTGACCGCCGGCTGCGGGAGCCTCGGCGGCCCCGGGCACCTGCCCGGCAGCGCCGGCGCGTTTCCAGGTCCAGGGAAGGCACAGGCGGCCCAGGGCCAGGACGAGCCCGTCCAGCACGAGGGCCAGGGCCGCGGTGGCCACCAGGCCGGTGACGATCTCCGCGGTGATGCCGCGCTGGAATCCATCGGTGAACAGCCAGCCCAGGCTGCGCACGCCCAGCACGGCTCCGACGGTGGTCAGTGAGATCGTTGAGACCGTCACCACGCGCAGTCCGGTGAGGATCGCTGGGCCCGCCAGGGGCAGCTCGACGGTGAGGAAGCACCGGATGCGTCCCATGCCCATGGCGGTGGCGGCGTCCAGGACGCGGGCGTCGACGGCGTCGAGGGCGTCAGCGGTGGCCGGCACCAGGAGCGCCAGGCCGTAGAGGGTCAGGGCCACGATGACGTTGAGCGGGTCCCGGATACCGGTGGCCAGGATGATCGGCAGGATGACGAACAGCGCCAGGGACGGCACGGCGTAGAGCAGGGAGGAGCCGGTCACCAGTACGGCGCGCAGCGGGCGGGATGCACGGGCCAGCCTGGCGATGGGGATCGCCAGGACGAAGGCGGCGATGATCGCCGGAACCGCCTGGAGCAGATGGGCCAGCAGGTGCCCGGCGATGGTGGACAGGTTGGCCAGGACCCAGCTCATGCCGGCGTCTCCCCAGCCTGAGGCGTCTGAATCCTCACGGTCCTGACGCCCGGGGCCTTGTCCGCCTCCGGGTCCGGGCCGGCTGCCAGGCGCCCGACGGCGCGGCCGGCCCGGTCCAGGACGATCCGGGCGTCGGCGACGTCCTCCAGTCGCAGCTGGCGCGCGGCGTCGTCGAGCCCGAGGAAACGGGCCACGAAGTCGTCGGCGGGTTCGGCGAGCAGCTCCGGGCCACTGCCGCGCTGGGCGACCTGGGCGCCCTCGCGCAGAAGGATGATCTCGTCCCCCAGGGCCAGGGCCTCGTCGACGTCGTGGGTCACGAAGATGATCGTCTTGCCCAGCTCGGCCTGGATCCGGACCATCTCCCGTTGGAGCTCGCGACGCACCAGGGGGTCGACGGCGCCGAAGGGCTCATCCATGAGCAGCACCTCGGGGTCCGCGGCCAGCGCCCGGGCCACGCCGACCCGCTGGGCCTGACCGCCGGAGAGCTGGTGGGGGTAGCGCCCGGCCAGGTCGTGATCGAGGTCGAGCAGTTCCATGAGCTCGAGGGCCCGCTGCCGGGACTCGCCGCGCCCCACGCCCTGCAAGCGGGGCACGAGGGTGATGTTGTCGATGACGCGACGGTGCGGCAGCAGACCGGCGTTCTGCATGACGTAGCCGATGGAGCGACGCAGGGCCACGGCGTCACGGGTGGCGACATCCTCGTCGTCGATGAGTACCGCACCACTGGTGGGCTCCACCATGCGGTTGACCATGCGCAGCAGGGTGGTCTTGCCGCAGCCGGAGGAGCCCAGCAGCACGGTGGTGGTACCGGCCTCGATACAGGCTGAGAAGGAGTCGACGGCGGGCGCCCCGGATCCGGCGCCCCTCCCTGCCGGGTACAGCTTGGTGACGGCATCGAAGGTGATGGTGCTGCTCATAGAAGGTGCCGGATGTCCTCTCCTGGCCGTGGACGACACGACCGCATGGCGTCCGGCAACCGTATCAGCCGTCCTCTGCCGATATTCCAACAGGCAGGCTTTACCAAGACGATTGGTGCAGGATTGAGAGCAAACACCCAGGTAGTCACCAACTGTTCCCCCTGGAGGTACGGAAATGCCAAGCGATCTCGATAACGCTACTCCCACTGCCACTCCCCCAACCACGGCCGCCGCCTCGAGTCCATCGACCATGCTGGCTGCCCGGCTCGACGAGCCGGGCAGCATTGACAACCTTCGCATCGTCAGGCTCCCGGTACCGGTTCCTCCGAAGGACTGGGTGCGTCTGAGGGTCATGGCCTTCGGCCTCAACCGCAGCGAGTACCACTCCGTGCACGGCATGGCCGAGGGGATGACCTTCCCTCGCGTCCTGGGGATCGAGGCGACCGGGGTCATTGACCTCGACCCCCAGGGATCTCTGGCGCCCGGCACCCAGGCGGTCACCATGATGGGCGGGATGGGGCGGCTCTTCGACGGCGGCTACGCGCAGTACGTCGTCGTACCGCGCTCACAGGTCATCACCTTCCACTCCGACCTCCCGTGGGAGGTCCTCGGCTCCGTGCCGGAGACGCTGCAGACGGCCCACGGAGCCCTGAGGACCGGCCTGGACCTGCAACCCGGGCAGAGCCTGCTGGTCCGTGGAGGAACCTCGGCACTGGGACTGGCCGCCGCCGCACTCGCGCTGGACGCGGGCTGTCGGGTCTACGCGACCTCTCGGCGTGAGGCCGGGCTGGAGCTTCTACGAGCCCGAGGCGTCGCCCCGATCCTGGACGACGGCGACGTCGCCTCGCGACTGCGCCAGGAGCAGCCGGACGGGGTCGACGCCGTCCTCGAGCTGGTGGGAGTACCGACGCTGCGGGACTCGCTGGCGGCCACGGCGGTGCACGGGACGGTGTGCTTCTCGGGGATGCTGTCGGACTCGTGGACGATCAGGGACTTCTACCCCATGGACTGGATTCCGAACGGAGTGCGGCTGACGACCTACGCGGGCGAGGCCGATGACCTGCCCGCCGAGGTGCTTCAGCGCGTCCTGGAGCGGATCGAGTCGGGAGACCTTGATCTCTTTCCCGTCCACTCCTACCCCCTGTCCGAGATCGCCCGGGCGCATGAGGACATGGCCTCGGGGCGCCACCAGGGCAAGCTCGTGGGCCTGCCCTGGGCCTAGAACCCCGCCGTACGCCTCATTTCCGGAGCCTCCGCCTTCAGAAGGTCGGGCGCAGGGCGACGTCGTCGGAGTAGTCGGCGGCGACGAGCTCGATGCGGTTGCCCTCGGGGTCGAGCACGGCAGCCTCGTAGTAGCCGTCGCCGGTCCGACGCGGTCCGTCGACGACGGGCACCCCGGCCTCACGCATGTCGGCCGCCAGCCGATCGACGTCGTCGCGCCCCGGCAGACTGAAGGAGACGTGCGCCCATCCCAGCCCCTCGGCCTCGCGACGTCCTTCGAGCCCCGGTCGGGTCATGACCTCCAGCCTGGTGCGCCGCCCCTCGGACGGGGTGTCGGTGAAGTGGAGGATGTGGGTGCGCAGCCCGGTCCTGGGGTTCTCATAGAGGCCGTTGGCGTGGCCGTTGAACCAGTGGGAGTAGAAGTCGCGGGCGGCGTCGAGATCGGCGACCCAGATGGCGACGTGGTCGAGGTGCGGCATGATCTTTCCCTTTCTGATGAGTCAGAGGCGCCGTCGATGATCGAACGATCACAAACGAAAGGCGACTTTCCTCTATTGTTTCAACGGTTAAGACATCGTCCTGCCGTTGACCTCAACAGTAGAAGAGCATACGATCATTGTCATCGATCGTTATGACGTAAAACGATCATCTCGGTGCTCGTATTGCGAGGAAGAATGACTGGCACACCAAGCGAGAGACGTCGCGCCATCCTGCGGGTCCTGAGCCCCACCACGCCCCACAGCGTCCAAGCGCTCTCCCGCCTGACCGGAGTCTCGGTGGTGACCATCCGACGGGACCTGACCGAGCTCGCCCACGAGGGGCTGGTCACCCGGGTCCACGGCGGGGCCCTGCGCGCCCCTCGACGCGGCGCGGCCCGCCCGGTCGCGATGCGCCGCAGGCAGGACGTGGAGATCAAGCGCCGCCTGGCGCAGGCCACCGCCGAGCTCATCGAGGACGGGGAGGCGGTCATCATCGACTCCGGCACGACCTGCGAGATGGTGGCCGAGCAGCTGGCCGGACGCGACATCCGCGTCCTGTGCCTGTCCCTGGGCGCAGGAGCCGCACTCGCCTTGGTGCGCGGTGCGACCGTCACGATCGCAGGTGGCCCGATCGATCCCGAGTCGCTCTCCCTGTTCTCCGCCGAGGCGGTCGATGCCGTACGGGCCTTTCGGGCCGACGTCGCCGTGCTGTCGACCTGCGCCGTCTCGGCCCGTGACGGCCTGACGGTCATGGAGTCCGACGACGCCATGGTCAAGCGCGCCATCATGGCCTCCTCGACCCGGCGGATCCTTCCCACCGCCCCCAGCAAGATCACCCAGACCAATACCCACCGTTTCGGCCGCCTCGAGGACCTCGACACGCTGCTGACGACGAGCCGGATCGACCCCGACACCCTCGACGAGCTGCGAGGGGCCGGGGTCGACGTCGTGCTGTGCGACTAGGCTCGGCCAGCCGCGCTGAGATCGGCTCAGGCGAGAAGCGCTGCAACGGTGAGGACGACGGCCAGCAGCGGGAAGACCCCCTGCTTGGCGGCGGCAGCGCGGTGCGGCGCTGACGCCAGGGCCAGAACCACTGCCGCCGCCAGCATCGCACCGGTGCCGGCCAGCACGAGGGCGGCACCGACCGCCACGTACCCCATGGCGACCAGGACCACCCCGATGAGCGCCTGGAGCGCGAGGAAGAGGTTGTAGAAGCCCTGGTTGAAGGCGTAGAAGGCGTGGGGCCGGGCCTCCTCGGCAGTGCCGCCGAAGGTCTTGCGGGCAAGCTCCCCCTCCCAGGCGATGGACTCCATGTAGAAGATGAGGACGTGGAGGGCGGCGGCCAGGACGGTGAAGACCATGGCGACAGTCAGCATGGGT
The DNA here is from genome assembly GCF_011752065.1 of Actinomyces sp. ZJ308. Lineage (GTDB taxonomy): Bacteria > Actinomycetota > Actinomycetes > Actinomycetales > Actinomycetaceae > Actinomyces. The sequence continues at coordinate 73,007 of NZ_JAAIJY010000012.1, read as the reverse complement.
GCTCGATTCGTGAGGACGGATGGAAACCGGCCCCTCAACCGATCTGGCGCCGCCGTTATTCCCCGGGATCGTTCCCGGGCCCTGCCCCGCTCAGGCTCCGGCCTGCTGGGTGACCCAGGCGATGAAGTTCTCCTCCCCGGTGCCGGTCAGCTCGGCCATCGTGTGCCCCTGGCCCCAGATGGTCGCGAAGTCGACGTTGTCGGCTCCGGCCTGCTGGAGCGCCAGGGCGAGGTTGAGCTCCACGGTGGAGGCGGTGTCGCCCTGAGTGATGCCGGTGCGGATGCGCCAGGACGGGGCGATGGTGGAGGTGCCGTGTCCCTTGGAGTCCTGGGTGAGGTAATAGAGGGGGTCGTACATCGATACTCGCGTCACCATGTCCGTACCGACCGAGTCCTTCGTCGCCAGGTCCGTCTCGTAGGCGGAGATGCCGTAGTCCTCACTCCAACCGCTCAGGGACGAGTACCTCGACTGCCCCTTGGAGATGACCTCGCGACTGGAGGAGGAGAAGTGCAGCTTGTTCTCGCCCGAGCCCATGACGAGGTTCTCGGTCTGGGCACGGTCGACGCCGTCGAATGCCCCCACGTCCTTGGAGGCGTTCTTCTGGGAGGTGACGAAGCCCTCGAGCCCGGTGATCGTCGCGGTGTTCGTGGAGGCGTCGTAGGTGACCCACTGCGCGGAGGAGTTGAGGGAGGCGATGTACTCCTCCACCGTGTTGTAGGTGGTGGACTCACTGCTGGACTGACCATCCGCTGCGCCACCAGCGGGTGCGCTGCCGGAGGGGGGTGTCCCGCCGTCGCCCGCGTCACCGGGTGCGCCGCCGGAGGGTGCGCCACCGCCGCCGGGTCCCATCCCCGCCATCTCGGTGGACGAGGGCGTGTAGGGGAAGGTGGTGGCCGCTAGGAAGTCGTTGAGGGACTTCTGGATGAGCGCCACGAGGTGGTCGTAGTAGGAGCCGGCGAGGTAGGTGCCCTGGGAGGAGGACTCCAGGCTCAGGGGCTTGCCGCTGGAGTCGGTGAGCTTCAGCGCGTTGAGGTAGGTCGGGAAGGCGGCCGCGAGGTCCTGGGAGTAGGCCTTCGTCCAGGTGCCCTCGGCCCGGGTGCCGGAGGAGGCGAACTGTCCCATGTTCCACTCGTAGGCGGCGTTGGCGCTGTCCAGGGTGGTGATGGGGCACCAGCACATGGCCCCGGCGACGGCGTCGGACAGGGCCTTGCCGTCCGAGTCGGTGGTGGCGGCGCCCAGGGCGGCCAGGTAGGGGGCGAACAGCCCGCTGTCGCCCGAGGCCCCGGCGACGGCGCTCTGGGCCCCTCCCCCGCTGTGCCCGAAGACGTAGACCTTGGCGGCGTCGCCGGGGACCGAGGCCGCGTTGTAGCGCCGGTAGCGCACGGCGGCCTTGAGGTCGGTGACGCCCCAGGGCGCGTTGCCGGAGTAGGTCTGGGAGTTGGAGTCCTTGCCGCGCAGGCCCGCGTGGACGTAGATGAAGCCGGCCTCCATGTAGGCCTTGACGGTGTCGTAGGAGTACTCGGTGGGCGGCTTCTGGGCGGAGTAGCCCGGGGTGTTGACCGGGAAGACGGTCGGTGCGGTGGCGGCCGTGAAACCGCCGACGGCGCCGGAGGCGTTGATGGTGGCGGTGTAGGTGCCGTTGCCGTTGTCGGTCGCCGAGAGGTAGGCGCCGGGCACGTAGATGCCCAGGGTCTCGTAGTCGGAGGCCTGGGGCGTGGCCACATAGCTCAGGCCCAGCTGGTAGTAGACGTCGCCCGTGGCGTCGTAGCGCCAGGCGGCGTTATCCAGGGCCAGCTTCGGGTCGGTGGGGGCCTGCGACGAGGACGCGACGGAGGCCTGCGAGGCGGCTCCCCCGGCGGAGCAGGCGCCCAGTCCCAGGAGCCCCGCCGTGGCGGGCAGGGTGGTCAGGATGGTGCGTCGTGGCAGGTTCATGGCATCTCCCTCCGGCGCACCTCCTGGCGCGCCTGGGTCGGGTGTCGTCGTACGCGGCTAGCACATCACTCTAAGGCGAGGAGTGCCCCATGGCGCGTCTGTGCCGCCTCTGTGAGTCGAGAGCGTCATCGACGCTGGTGTGGCGTCAGGGACTGCAGGAGCCTAGCCGTTGCTGGTGATGATCTTGAAGGCGACCGCCATGACGATGGCGTTGTAGAAGAAGGCAAGAATGGAGTGCACCGTCACTGTCCACCGCATGCGCCTCGAGGTGATGGTGACGTCCGAGGTGGCGAAGGTGGTCCCGATGGTCATGGCGAAGTAGACGTAGTCGGTGAGCTCCGGGTCCTTCGCACCGGGGAAGGAGAGGGTCGGACCGTAGAGCTGATCAAGACGCTCGTAGTGGCGGGCATAGCTCAGGTGGAGGAGGAGCCATCCCAGGATGGCCATCAGCACCGTCACCACGTTGAACACGGACCGGACGAGCATCAGGATCGTGGCCCTGTCGGTCTCAAGAATCTCGGGAAGACGATCCACGATCCCCTGAGGCACGCTCAGCTCGATGACTCCTCCGATCAGCCCCATGAAGGCGGCGGCCACCGGAGTCCACCCCAGGAGGAAGACCATCCAGTAGTGCAGGTTCAAGGCGGGCTCCCGGGTGACGTCCTCGTCAGGGACCAGGCGTCCACGCCAGGCGGACCACAGCGTGACGAGCACATAGATGAGCGTCAGAAGGGTCCAGGCCAGCATCGAGGAGAAAGCGATCCGGGTCTCTCCTCCGACGATGGACGCCAGGCCCAGGATGACGAGGAGCGCCTCAATGAGGAGCCCCATGGTGCTCGAACGGGTCATGGTCGCCAGTGTGCCATCTACGGCCGCGCGGTCCCGCGACTCGAGCAATGCGAGTAGAACGCGACGGCGCCACTGCCTGCTTCTCGCACGGCAGCGGCGCCGTCGTCCAGATGGAGACCTGCGATGGCCTGGCTGAGATCAGTCCTCAGCGGCGCTGGGGTGCGTCATGTCCATGGGCACGACCCACTTGTCGAACTCCTCGGCGGTGACGAAGCCGAGCTCGAGGGCGGACTCGCGCAGGGACAGGCCCTTGTGGTGCGCGTTCTTGGCGATCTTGGAGGCCTTGTCGTAGCCGATGTGGCGGTTGAGGGCGGTGACCTGCATGAGGTTGGTCTCCAGGTTGGCCTCGATCCGCTCGGTGTTGGGCTCGATGCCGTAGGCGCAGTTGGTGTCGAAGGAGACGCAGGCGTCGCCCAGGAGCTGGATGGACTCCAGGACGCACCAGGCCATGACCGGCTTGAAGACATTGAGCTGGAAGTTGCCCTGGGAGCCCGCGAAGCCGACGGTGGCGTCGTTGCCGAAGACCTTCGTGGCCACCATGGTCATGGCCTCGCACTGGGTGGGGTTGACCTTGCCGGGCATGATGGAGCTGCCGGGCTCGTTCTCCGGGATGATGAGCTCGCCGATGCCGTTGCGTGGGCCGGATGCGTACCAACGCACGTCGTTGGCGATCTTCATCAGGGCGTCGCCCAGGACGCGCAGGGAGCCGGAGACCTGGACCAGGGCGTCGTGGGCGCCCAGGGCGGCGAAGAGGTTGTCCGCCTGGGTGAACTCGATGCCGGTCTCCTCGCTGATCTTGGCCGCGCACAGTGCGCCGAACCTCGGGTGGGCGTTGAGACCGGTGCCCACGGCGGTCCCGCCGATGGCCAGCTCGCGGGCGCGGGAGTCGGCGTAGCGGATGCCGTCGAGGGCGAAGTCGATCTGGGCGACCCAGCCGCTGATGACCTGTCCCAGGGTGATGGGGGTGGCGTCCTGCAGGTGGGTGCGCCCCACCATGACGACGTCGGCGTAGGCCTTGGCCTTGGCGTCCAGGGTGTCGCGCAGCTGCTGGACGCGCGGGTACATGGCGGCCAGCTCGTTGACGACGGCGATATGCATGGCCGTGGGGAAGGTGTCGTTGGAGGACTGGCCGCGGTTGACGTGGTCGTTGGGGTGGACCGGGGTCTTGGAGCCCCGCTCGCCGCCGGCCAGCTCGATGGCCCGGTTGGAGATGACCTCGTTGGAGTTCATGTTGGACTGGGTGCCCGAGCCGGTCTGGAAGACCACGAGCGGGAACTCCGCGTCGAGGTCGCCGGCGATGACCTCGTCGCCGGCCTTGGCGATGAGGTCGGCGACGTCTGCGGGGAGCTCTCCGAGTTCGGCATTGGCCAGGGCGGCGGACTTCTTGAGGATGCCGAGGGCCTTGATCATGGGGCGGCCCCACACGAAGGTCTCGCGACCGATGTCGAAGTTGTGCAGGCTCCGCTCGGTCTGGGCCCCCCAGTAGCGGTTGGCGTCCACCTCGATGGTGCCCATGGAGTCGGATTCGGTACGGGTCGTGACAGCCTGGTCGGGCGTCTTTGCATCAGTTGTCATAGGTGCAAGGTTAGGTGCTCACGGTCGCTGAGGTGCGAGGACGGGTGTCCCAGACGCGTCTCAGATCGCTACGGGCCAACGACGCCGGGCACCGACGCCTGTCATGGCATTGCCGCCAGCACCGCTTCGATGCCGGCGGCGACCGTCGTGCGCGCGGCGGCCGCGAGGCGGACGACCTCGTCGGGGTCGGTGGGCTCCTGCGCGAAGGACAGGTCGGAGACGATGCTCATGCCGGCCACGCGCACACCGACCTGGTGCAGGACGATGGCCTCCATGACAGTGGACATGCCCACGCAGTCCGCGCCAAGGGCCTCCAGCATCCGGGTCTCCGCCATGGTCTGGTACTCCGGGCCGCGCAGGGCGGCATAGACCCCGGAGCGCTCAGTCACGGCGCCTACCGCCTCGACGAGCCCGGCGTCCCACACCCCACGCACGTCAACGAAGACCGGGCCGGTCAGGGGCGAGGAGCCGGTGAGGTTGAGGTGGTCGGCGATGGTCATGACCTCACCGATCCTCCAGCTGCGCAGGCAGCCGCCGGCGTTGACTAGGACCGCCGCGCGCACCCCGGCGGCGGCCGCGATCCGGGCCAGGGCGACCACCGGCCCGGGACCGTGTCCCTCGTAGAGGTGGGTGCGCCCCCGGGCCACGAGCACGCGCACCTGTCCCCCACCGTCCTGCTCATAGCGGTCGACGACGTAGGAGTCGAGACGGTCCTCATGACCCGGTGCGACCGGGGCGAGGACTCCCGGCAGGTCGGACAGGGGCAGGCTTTCCGCCGGCTCGCCCCAGGCGGCCAGGGCGCCGGCGACACCGGATCCCAGGACCACCAGGAGGTCGTGGCCAGGGGCGCCGGTGCGCCGGGCGATCTGATGAGCTCCCTCCAGGGCGGGCCCCGGACCGTCAGGCCCCGCGGAGGCGCACAGGGCCGTCATGCGCTCAGAACCGATGGCTGTACCGGGAACGGCGGACACGTCGTCGTTCATGAGCGGGCCTCCTGCCGGGCCACTCGACCCCGTCCCAGGGCGAGGTGCCCGAGCAGGCCGATGAGCAGGGCCACCAGCACACCGAGGTTGGCGCCGGCCCAGGCCCCCTCGCGGCCGCCCAGCGGCCCGAGCAGGTAGCCCTGCCAGGACAGCCAGGAGGCGGCCGAGTTGACCACGAGCCCCCATCCGACGACGGAGCCCACCGCCACCAGGCCGATCGCCTCCCAGTTGACCGAGCCGTAGACGCCGTCGGGCGTGAAGAGGGCCTCCTCGTCGTAGTCGCGGCGGCGCAGGATGACCTCGGCGACCATGACGCCGGCCCAGGCGGCGATGGCCACCCCCAGGGTGGTCAGGAAGCCCTGGAAGGGGCCGAGGAAGTCGTCGGCGCCGAAGATGACGGCGATGGTGCCCACGGTCATGATGGTGGCGTCGATCGAGGTGGCCACGTGCCGGCGCACAGGTAGGCCGGTGGCCAGCAGAGACAGGCCCGATGAGTACAGATCCATGATGATGCCCCCGGCGAGCCCCAGGATGGCGACGATCGCGAAGGGGACGAGGAACCAGGTGGGCAGGATCGTGGTGAGGGCGCCGATGGGGTCGGCGTTGATGGCCTCGCCGAGGGCGGCGTCGGAACCCACCAGGAGGATGCCGAAGAAGACGAGGACCACGCACGGCAGCGCCGAGCCCAGCGTCGTCCAGCCGATGACGCCGGCCGTCGAGGCCTTGCGGGGCAGATAGCGGGAGTAGTCGGCGGCGGCGTTGACCCACCCCAGGCCGAAGCCGGTGGCCACCATGACCAGGGCGCCGGTGAAGGCGGCGGGGCCACCGGAGGGCAGCGCCAGGAGCGTGCGGAAGCTGATCTGGGGTGCGACGAGCACCAGGTAGACGACTGTCAGGATGCCGGTGGCCCAGGTGATCCAGGTCTGCACCTTCATGATGGCCTCGAAGCCGAGGATGCCTGCGCTGGCCGCCAGACCGACGGTGAGCAGGAATCCCAGGACCTGGGCGCCGACCTGGTTGTGCCATCCCAGTGCCTGAAGCACCGTTGCCGAGGCCAGGGTGGCCGAGACGCACAGAACGGTCTCCCAGCCCACGGTGAGGATCCAGGACAGGGCGGCGGACAGGCGGTTGCCGTTGTAGCCGAAGGCGGCCCGGGACAGGGCCAGGGTGGGAGCGCTGCCCCGCTTGCCCAGGACGGCGATGACGCCGCACAGGAGGAACGACAGGACGACGCCGACGCTACCGGCCACCACCGCCTGCCAGAACGACAGGCCGAAGCCCAGGACCCAGGCACCCCAGGACAGACCCAGCACGGAGATGTTGGCGGCGAACCAGGGCATGAACAGGTCGCTGGGGCGACCCTTTCGATCAGTCTCGGCGATGACGTCAAGACCGGCGTTCTCAACTCGGGAGGCGGAGGGGGGCTCCGCAGGTGCAGTGCTCATGGACGATCGACCTCGGTGTCGGAATCGGGGCGCCTGCGGGGACGGACGCCGCACGGAAGAACGGCCACTGGACGTAGTGAGGCGTTCAGGACGAAGTGTACGGCCACAGCAGACGGACGGTCGCGGCGGAGTGGTACTCCGAGCACCCCTCCACCTCAGAGAATAAGAACAACCGAGGTTTCTCCCTGTTTCTATAGAAACTCCCATCGGATACCGGGCAACATCTCAGAGGACGACGTGTAGGGTCGAAGACTGAAACCCGGTCTCCGCCTCAGGAGGCCCGTCACAGAAAGGAGCTCATATGGGCGACAACGGAACCTTCGACAGGATCGCGGGCAAGGCCAAGGAGGCTGCCGGCAAGGTCACTGGCAGCAAGGAGACCGAGACCGAGGGCAAGCTCCAGCACGCTGAGGGCAAGGTCAAGGAGGTCGCAGAGGACGCCAAGGACGCCGTCAAGGGCGCGGTCAACCGCCTCAAGGGCGACAAGTAGGACGGCCTCGAACGAACGGCGCCCGACCCCCTTCGCGGGGGTCGGGCGCCGTCTGGTTGTCGATACGGGTTCAGCCGTCTGCGGGAATGAGAGTCGGTGCCACGTTGACCACGCTCTGCGAGGGGTCGGCCTGCCCCCAGGAGTTGTTCCCCCAGGTCCAGGTCCCCTCGTCGACCGTGGCCCACGTGTCGTAGCCGGAGGTACCGATCCGGCTCACGCCATCGACCTTGTCGACCTGAACCAGTCCGGACGGGGAGTCCGAGACAGCGCCGTTGACCTGCCCGTAGCGGTTGGAGCCGAAGCACCACACCTTGCCTTCGGTCAGTGCGCAGGTGTGCTCGTAGCCCGAGACGAGCTCGGTGGGGACAGCCGGGAGCTTGCCGACCTCGAGGGCCTGGTTGACGAGCGCCTCGTCAGTCTTCTTGCCGAGCTGACCGACCTCGTTGGCGCCCCAGGCGTAGACGGTGCCCGATTCGTCCACGGCCACGGCGAAGCCCTTCCCCACGCTCAGTGCGGAGATCTTGACCTTCTCAAGCCCGGGCACCGCCGTCGGCGACACGCGCGCGCCCTGAGTGTTGGCCTGCGCATCGGCACCCCAGCAGGAGACTCCGGTGCCGTTGGAGGAGCAGACGAAGGATCCGCTGCCGGCACGCAGGAAGGCCGGTTTCGTGGCGGCTGGGGCGGCAGCGGACGGGCCGGAGGCCGCCGACTGCGTTCCGGGCCAGAGCCAGTGCCCACCCAGGGCCCCCGCCACCAGTCCGACGACGAGGACGCCGACCGCGACGACCGGCAGGACCCAGCCACGGCGCGGAACACCGTCCGAGTACTGGGGCGCGGCCTGACTCGACTGCATCTCGGTCACGACGGGCAGCGGCTGCAGCCGATAGCCCTGCGGCTGCGGCTGCGTCGGCGTCACCGCCTGCGGCTGAGGCGGCTCGGCAGCAGCCGACTGCGACGCACCGTAGTCCACGGTCGACTCGTCAGCATAAGGACCCCCATAGGCGCCGTCGGAGGCGAAGACGCTTCCTGGTGCCCCGTAAGGGGGCATGGGCTGCTGCTCGGGTGACTGCTGCTGCGCAGGCGGGTAGCCGGTGGACTGGGGGGAGTATCCGGCGGACGAAGCGATCTGTTCGAGCTGCGCACGTTGCTCAGGCGTCCAGGCATGACCGGCGACGAGAGCCTCCCGAGCACGCTCAGGACTGCCACCGATGAACCACAGCACCCTGTCCCCGTCGAGCATCCGGTCATCCATGGGCCAGACCTCTCCTCAACGTGAAGGAACGATATGCGTCAGTACGTCAGCCTGCGGCGCGCCATGAGCATGGCAGCGCCCGTGGCACCGGCTCCCACGGCCATCCAGGCGGCGGTTGTCCCCGCACCGGTCTGCGCGAGTGCGGGGCGGCCGGCACTGGCGGTACCGCCCTGGCGAGGGGCCGCGGCCTGCTCGCGCGGAGTGTCAGCGGAGCCCTGGGCATCGGCGGAGCCCTGGTTGGAACCCTCACCGGAAGCGGCCGGAGCCGCCTCAGAGGACTCCTCGGGAGCCGCCTCGCCCTGGGGGGCCTGCTGCTCAGGAGCACCCTCGGAGCCGGCGGGGCCACCCTGACCCTGCTCACCCTGGCCCTGTTCGGCAGGAGCGGCCGTCTTGTTCTGCTGCGCAGCGGCGTTGTCGGCGCCGGGCGCCTGCTGGTCGGCCTTGCCCGCGTCGTCCGCGGGGGCAGGGGCCGGGGCCGGGGCGGGCTCCGGAGCAGGCGCAGGCTTACCGCCCTCGGGATCGGGGACAGCGGGGGCGGGCGTCTTGGGCTCAGGGTTAGCAGGAGAGTCGGCCTGCGGCGCAGCCTGCTCGGCCGCCGGAGCAGGATCCGACTCGGCAGCGGCCGCACCGACCGGGACGACGGACAGGGCAACGGCCGCGGACGCGGCCATCCACACACTTCGCTTCATGGGAACTCCTTCAGCGCCGAGAATCGCGGTTCTCAAGGCTGGTCATAGGGCTTGGATGCCGACACTTTACCCAGCAGCACCCCGGTCATGTCACGTTGCCGACACGGGCACCACTTCCACTGTTAGATACCCCACATTATGGTGGTGCATCATCAGACCCTCAGCCCCAACCCCCTCATCCGAGAGACGGCCCCCTGCGACAGCACCGTGTGGAGCTGCTCGGGAGCCAAGGATCCGAGCAGCTCGGGGAACTGCCCGAGCAGCCTCTGGAAGGTTCCGATCTCCTCGCCGACGACGCGCCTGCCCCACAGCCCCAGGCGTGCGGCCAGCTGGGGGTCGACGGCGATGACGGCCTCCAGCTCGGCGACGGCGTAGGAGCCGATCGGGTCCTGGCTGAGCTCATCAATGAGCCCGCTGCGCAGAGGCTCGGTCAGCGAGTCACTCAGCGCCATACCGAAGTCGATGAGCAGGCCGAAGGCGATATAGGTCTTGAGAAGTCGCTCGGCCCAGTCCAGGGGGCGCAGGCGCTCGTCGAAGTCCCCCAGGACGTCCGTGAAGCGCTCGGCAGCCCCGGCGGCGTCGATGCCGTGCGCCGAGGCCAGCGCCACGACCCGATCGAAGGACCCGACCTCCCAGGCACTCATGCGCAGCAGGTCGACTCGGGCACCCATCCGAGGAGCCCGGTCGGCGTCCTTGGCGTAGCGAGTGCAGGCAGCCGTCCTGGAGATGGCGACGACACCGACGACCGACAGCTCATGGGGGCCGACCCGCATCGGGGTGGAGGCGCTGGGCTGCGGTGACGACGTCGGCTCCTGAGTCATGGCCCCATCGTAGCCGGGTCCTTGCACGCACGAACCAACCACGAACCATCCGCGCACAAGCCACTGACCGACACAGTGACATCAGACACGCCGCGGCACGTTTCCTCACCGGGGGGCGCCATCGCGACGTTTTCCCGCTACGCTGACGGCGTCCACGGTTGCCCGGTCGTCAGATGGACTCAGATATGACTCGCGATCGGCTGCCACACCCGACGGCGCCACCGCCCACGCAGCGCACATGAGCCGTGCGCGCGAGCGACAGCCGCGCCGGACCGGATCAACCTGACCAGAAGACAAGGAACCTCGTGAGCAACGAGCAGCACGGGGCCGACGCCGTCGAGCCCGCCAACAACTCCACAGACGAGCAGACCACCACCAACGCCACCGACTCCACCGACGCCTCCACCTCAGGGATCATCGAGACGGCCGGCGCCCACGCCCCCGTCCTGGACGAGGCCACTCCCGACATCACCGACGAGGGCGACCAGGTCGACCTGACCCGCAGAACCTTCGCCGACTTCGGCGTCGAGCCGGAGATCTGCGAGGCCCTGGCCGCCAAGGGCATCACCCACCCCTTCCCCATCCAGGCCCTCACCCTGCCGGTGGCCCTGGAGGGCCAGGACATCATCGGCCAGGCCAAGACCGGCACCGGCAAGACCCTGGGCTTCGGCATCCCCCTGCTCATGGACACCCTGGGTCCCGGGGAGGAGGGATGGGACGAGGACCCCGCCTCCGGCAGCCCGCAGGGCCTGGTCATCCTGCCCACCCGAGAGCTCGCCAAGCAGGTCGCCGAGGAGCTGGCAACCGCCGCCGCCAAGCGCACCGTGCGCATCGTCCAGGTCTACGGCGGGCGCGCCTACGAGCCCCAGATCGAGGACCTCGAGCGGGGCGCCGAGGTCGTGGTGGGAACACCCGGTCGTCTCATCGACCTCATGGACCGCGGCGTGCTGGACCTGGCCCACGTGACCACCGTCGTCCTGGACGAGGCCGACGAGATGCTGGACCTGGGCTTCCTGCCTGACGTGGAGAAGATCCTGTCCCGCACCCGCGCCGACCGGCACACGATGCTGTTCAGCGCCACGATGCCCGGCGCCGTGGTCGCCCTGGCACGCCGTTACATGACCCGCCCCACCCACATCCGTGCCCAGGACCCGGGTGATGAGGGCATGACCGTGCAGACCGTTCAGCAGGTCGTCTACCGCACCCACTCGATGAACAAGGTGGAGGTCGTCGCCCGGATCCTGCAGGCCGAGGGACGCGGACGCACCATCATCTTCGCGCGCACCAAGCGCACGGCGGCCCGGGTGGCCGACGACCTGCGCGCGCGCGGCTTCGCCACCGCCGCCCTCCACGGCGACCTCGGTCAGGGGGCGCGGGAGCAGGCCCTGCGCGCCTTCCGCAACGGCAAGGTGGACGTACTCGTGGCCACCGACGTGGCCGCCCGCGGAATCGACGTCGACGACGTCACCCATGTCATCAACTACCAGTGCCCTGAGGACGAGAAGATCTACGTCCACCGCATCGGACGCACCGGTCGCGCCGGCAACTCCGGCACAGCGGTCACCTTCGTGGACTGGGACGACGTGCAGCGCTGGCGGATCATCGCCAAGGCCCTGGGCCTGCCCATCGAGGAGCCGGTGGAGACCTACCACACCAGCGAGCACCTCTTCACCGACCTGTCGATCCCCGAGAAGGTCACCGGCCGCCTTCCCCGCCACAAGCGCACCCTGGAGGGCCTGGACGCCGAGGAGATCGAGGACCTGGGCGAGACCGGCAGGCGCGGTCGCAAGCAGTCCGGCCGGCAGGACGGTCGCGGTGGACGCGACGACCGCGGCCGACGGGGCCACGGCGGCAGGGACACCAAGCGCGGCGAGCGCTCGCGCTCCCGGCGCTCGGCCGACGGCGAGGCGAAGCCCCGGCGCAAGCGCACCCGCAAGCGCACTCGCGGCGGCCGTCCCATTGGCGGGCCGACTGACGGGGCCGCCGGCGAGTGATCTCTACTCACCCGGAACTCACCTGACCGACCCGGGTCTCACTCGGGCTGGAGGCGGGTCTCCAGGAAGGCGAAGACGCCGTCGGCCATGATCTGGACGGCGATCGCCGCCAGGAGCAGCCCCATGACCCGGGTGAGGATCCGGATGCCGGAGGTACCCAGCACCCGGTTGAGGCCCAGGGAGAAGCGCAGCGCGATCCAGACGACGACGTGCGTGCCGATGATCGCCGCCGTCACGGAGACCCATCCGGCCAGGCCGCCACCGGTGGCGTCCACGGCGACCATCGCCGCCACGATCGCCCCGGGGCCGGCCAGCAGAGGCGTGCCCAGGGGGACGAGGGCGGCGTTGGAGGTGACGGCGTCGGGGTCGGGGCTCTCATCGGCCTTGTCGGTCAGCAGCTCAAGGGCCACCAGGAGCAGGAGCAGTCCGCCGGCCACCTGGAGAGCCGGCACCGAGATGCCCAGGAACTTCAGGATGTAGCGGCCGAAGACCGCGAAGAGCAGGATGACGCCGAAGGAGACGACCGTGGCCTGGCGGGCGGAGGCGGCGCGCTCAGCCCGGTTCTGCCGCGAGGTCAGCGATAGGAAGATCGGGATGGCCCCCAGAGGGTCCTGGATGACCAGGAGCGTCATGAAGGTCGTGGCGAAGACCGTGGGCTCGAAGACGGACTGCAGCATGATGGCTTTCTATCACCGGAGTCGCCAGGAGTCAGGGCGTGACGAGGCCGAGGGCGCCCTCGTCGACGATCCGCTCCAGAAGCTCCGGTGACATGAGGTTCTCCCCCAGGCGGTTGGGCTTGCCGGCGCCGTGGTAGTCCGAGGCCCCCGACAGCCCCAGGCCCAGGCGCTGAGCCAGGAGGCGGACCTGCTCGCGCTGCTCGGGGCCCTGGTCGCGGTGGTCGACCTCCAGGGCGGCCAGCCCGGCCTCGGCCATCTCGGCGAAGACCTCGTCGGGCACGAGGTAGCGCTGGCGCGAGGAGGCGCGCGGGTGGGCCGCCACCGGAACCCCGCCGGCTTCCCGCACCAGCAGACAGGCCTCGACCGGGTCCAGCGCCCAGTGAATGACGTAGTAGGGGGAGTCGGTGGCCAGCGGTCCGGCGAAGGCCTCGTTGCGGTCGGGGAAGGACCCGGCCGCAACGAGGGCGTCGGCGATGTGGGGCCTGCCGATCGTGTGGGAGCCGGAGGAGTGGGCGACGACGTCCTCCCAGGTGATCGGGTAGTCCTCGCTGAGGCGTTCGACCATCCGCTGGGCGCGGGTGTCCCGGGAGGAGCGGGCACGGGCGAAGGCCTCGTTCAGGGCGGGGTCGTCGCCACGGTGCAGGTAGGACAGCAGGTGGAGGGTGATGCCGCCGGCGGCGCAGGAGATCTCGGTGCCGCGCAGGAGGGCGACGCCGGTGACCGGTACGGCCGAGGCCGCCTCGTCCCAGCCGGCAGTCGTGTCGTGATCGGTCAGTCCGACGACGTCGAGTCCGGCTCCGGCCGCCTGGGCCATGAGCCCGGCGGGTGAGTCCGTGCCGTCGGAGCAGGACGAGTGGGTGTGGGGGTCGATACGCACCGGGACAGTGTAGGGATGCGCGAGAAGGGAGGCGTGACAGACTGGACGGCATGAGTGAACCGAGCCGCAGTATCCGCAGCACGAGTACCGCACCGCATACCGAGGACGCCGACGACGCACCGGTCCGCTTCGGGCTGATCGGGGCCGGTTTCATCGCCGGATGGTTCGCCGAGGCGGTCTCCCGGGAGCCGGCCGCACGGATCGTCGCTGTCACCTCCGCACGCCGCGAGCGCGCCGCCGCCTTCGCCGAGGGGCACGCGGTCCCTCACGCCTACGCCTCCTTGGAGGAGATGCTCGCGGCCCACGGATCCGGCTCCGAGGCGCCGATCGACGTCGTCTACGTGGGCTCCCCCAACTCCTTGCACGCGAGCCAGGCGATCGCGGCGCTGGAGGCCGGTTTCCACGTGCTGGTGGAGAAGCCCTTCGCCCTGACCCTCGCGCAGGCCGAGGCGATGGTGGAGGCGGCCGGGAGGGCCGACCGCTTCCTCATGGAGGGGTGGCTGTCCGCCTTCGAGCCGGGTGTGGCACGGGTGCGCGAGACGCTGCCGAGGCTGGGGCGGCTGCACCGGGCACTGCTGTCCAAGGAGCAGTTCTCCTCCCGGATGGAGGCCTACCGGGCCGGGTCCCTGCCTCCGGCCTTCGACCCGGCCCTGGGCGGAGGCTCCCTCATGGACCTGGGCATCTACCCGGTCAGCCTGGCCATCCGCCTCTTCGGGGAGCCGGACCGGGTGACGGCCACGGGGGAGCTGCTGGACTCCGGCGCCGACGTACGGGGCACGGTCATCCTGTCCTACGACTCCGGCGAGCACGCCGGGCTGGAGGTCATCTGCCTGCACTCCAAGACCTCTCCGGGGACGGAGTCGACCTTCGCCTCGGACCAGGACGTGCTGAGTATTGACGACTGCCAGTGGCCCCGGCGCATCGAGCTGCGCGGTCCGGCCGCGAGCAGGAGCTCGGACGAGGGAGCGCGCGAGGACCTGTCGGTCGAGCGCGGCGCTCAGCTGCCCGGCCATCAGCTCGCCTACGAGCTGGCCGAGGTGTGCCGCCTGGTGCGCGCCGGAGCGAGGGAGTCCGAGCTGCACCCCCTGGAGCACTCGGTGGCCGCGGTCAGGGTCCTGGAGGAGGCCCGCCGCCAGGTGGGGGTGCGCTTCCCGGCCGACGAACGGGGCTGAGGCCCCTGGACCGCCGCGGGCCGAGGTCCCTCAGCCGTTGCTGCAGCACCCCGACGACGGCTCGACGGTGAGATGATGCCCCTATGACATCGACTTCCCCCGCAGACGGCGCCCCGTCAGACCACGCCTCCTCGTCCGCGTCAGACCCCGCGCAGGAGGCCCCCCAGTCCCTGGCGGCGCGCGGGTCCAACCGGTCCCGCCAACCCGACAACCAGGCCTTCAGGGACTTCATCGGCTCGGGCTGGGGGCCTCGCCCCGAGGCTCTGCCCTCCCGCAGCGAGGCGGCTCCGTGGGCGGCGGCCCGTCGGGAGGCCCTCGGGCGGCTCTTCCCCGGCGAGCGCCTGGTGCTGCCCGCAGGGGCGCTCAAGGTGCGCAACAACGACTGCGACTACCGCTTCCGGCCGCACAGCGCCTTCGCCCACCTGGCGGGGACCGGTACGGACTTCGAGCCCGACGCCGTCCTCGTCCTGGAGCCCCTCACCCCACCCGTCCCGGAGACGGGCGCCCCGGACTCCTCGGCGGACCCGGGCGATGCCGCCCCGACCCATGAGGCGGTCCTCTACTTCCGCCCCCGAGCCTCGCGCTCCAGCCGGGAGTTCTACGGGGACCCCCGCTACGGTGAGCTGTGGGTGGGGGTGCGCCCGTCCTTGGAGGAGGTCGAGTCGGCCACCGGTATGCGCTGCGTCCATATCGACTCCCTGTCCGATGCCCTGGCCAAGGACGCCGGTCCCGGCGCGGTCCGGCTGCGCGTCGTCGCCGAGGCCGATGAGGCGGTCACCGCGCTGGTGACCAGCACCCGCCAGAAGGTCGGGCTGGAGACCGGCGAGGCCGCCGCCGAGGTCGATGCCGGCCTGGCCGAGGCCACCAGCGAGCTGCGCCTGATCAAGGACCCCTGGGAGATCGACCAGCTGCGCGCCGCCGTGGCCGCCACCAAGGAGGGCTTCGACGACCTCATCCGCTCCATCCCGCGGGCCCGCGGCCACTGGCGCGGCGAGCGGGTCCTGGAGGGGGCCTTCGGGGCCAAGGCCCGGGAGGAGGGCAACGGCCTGGGCTACGACACGATCGCCGCGGCCGGCGACCACGCCAACACCCTGCACTGGATCAACAACGACGGCGCCGTCGAGCCCGGCCAGCTGGTCCTGGTCGACGCCGGTGTGGAGGTCGACTCCCTCTACACCGCCGACGTCACCCGCACGATTCCGGTCGACGGCCGCTTCACCGAGGCCCAGCGCAGGATCTACCAGGCGGTGCTCGATGCCGCCGACGCCGCCTTCGCCCGGGCGGGTACGCCGGGATGCCGCTTCAAGGACGTCCACGCGGCCGCCATGGAGGTGATCGCCGCCCGCCTGGAGGAGTGGGGGATGCTGCCCGAGGGGGTGAGCGCCGCCGACTCGCTGGCGCCCGAGGGCCAGTTCCACCGGCGCTGGATGGTCCACGGCACCAGTCACCACCTGGGCCTGGACGTCCACGACTGCGCCCAGGCGCGCCGCGAGATGTACATGGACGCCGAGCTCAGGCCCGGCATGTGCTTCACCATCGAGCCGGGCCTGTACTTCCGTGAGGACGACCTGCTCGTGCCCGCCGAGATGCGCGGCACCGGCGTACGCATCGAGGACGACGTCGTCGTGCGCGAGGACGGCGGTGTGGAGCGGCTGACCCAGGACGTGCCCCGCACCGTGGAGGAGGTCGAGGCCTGGGTGAGCGGCCTCATCGCCTGAGCCTGCCCGCCCCTGGGACGTGCTCGCACGGGCCGGGTCGGCTGCCGCGGTGGCAGCCGACCCGGCCCGTCACATGGGGCGGCCCTCAGGTCGGTGGATCAGCTCTCCCTTGCACATCATCGGCATTTGCGAATAGCATCGTCGCATGACGATGAAACATGGACTGCTCCCCGAGGACCGATCCCAGGATCATGGCGCCGTGCACGAGGCCTCCACCGTGGCCTCCCTGCTCGATGTCCTGGGGGACGCCACCCGTCTGGCGATCCTGCGCCACCTTCACGGCGGCGAGCACCGGGTGGTGGAGCTGACCGAGCACCTGGGCCTGGCCCAGTCGACCGTCTCCCAGCACCTGGCGATCCTGCGCAGCGCCGGTCTCATCTCCAGCCACTCCCACGGGCGGGCCAACGTCAGCCGGATCGAGAATCCCGAGGCCATTGAGCAGGTCCTGGCCGCGGCCGAGTCACTGTCCGCCATCATCGCCTCCGACTCCTCAGGCCCCTCGGGCCAGGACGGCCGGGACGGCCGGGACAAGGAGCCGCTGTGAGCGCCTCGGACAGCCACGAGCACGACGACCACTCCCCCACCTCTGAGCACGCCCACGAGCACACCCACGGACACTCGCACAACCACGGCGCGGGGGCCTCGCGGGGCCGGCTGTTGGTCGCCCTGTGCCTGTCGGCCACCGTCCTGGTGGCCGAGATCGTCACGGCACTGCTGACCGGATCACTGGCGCTGCTGGCCGATGCCGGGCACATGCTCACCGACGTCGCCGGCCTGGTCATGGCCCTGACGGCCGCGCACCTGTCCGCGCGGCCGGCCACGGACCGCTCCACCTGGGGCATGCGCCGGGCCGAGGTCATCGGGGCCGCGCTCCAGGCGGGCATGCTCGCCGTCGTCGGCGTCTTCGTGGCCTTCAAGGCGGTTCACAACCTGCTGGTGGCCCCACGGGTCGAGGCCTCCGGCATGCTCGTCATGGGCGTCATCGGACTGGCCGCCAACGTCATCGCCCTGCTGGTCCTCTCCGGCGGGCGTGGTGGCGACGGGCACGGCGAGAACCTCAATATGAAAGCCGCCTTCCTGGAGGTCCTCAACGACGCCCTGGGATCGGTGGGCGTCATCATCGCGGCCGCGGTGGTGGCCCGCACCGGGTGGACCCGGGCCGACGCCGTGGCCTCCCTCCTCATCGCCGTCCTCATCCTGCCCCGGGCGGTGGCGCTGCTGCGTTCGGCCCTGGTCGTCCTCATGGACTTCACGCCCAAGGAGCTGGATCTGGCGCAGGTGCGCACCCACATGCTCGGCGTCGACCACGTCGAGGAGGTTCACGACCTGCACGCCTGGACGGTCGCCTCAGGGATGCCGGTACTGACCGCGCACGTCGTCGTGCGCGACGAGTGCCTGCGCGACGGTCACACCGAGGAGATCCTCGACCACCTCCAGGGCTGCGTGGCCGAGCACTTCCCGGTCAAGATCCAGCACGCGACCCTCCAGCTCGAGCCCGTCTCGCACCTCGAGCACGAGGCCGCCTACTGCTAGAGCGCGGCTCAGCCGCGGCGGTAGCGCCTGCGGGTCGGCTCGGGGATGTGCGCCGGCTCCCCGCCCTCCAGGTGCTCACGGGCGAAGGCGAGCGCGCTGGCGAGCCCCTCCAGGCGCTGGGCGGCCGTCATGGACCTGGTGGTCACCTCGACGACCACCTGTCCCCCACCGGCCTCGAAGCCGGTGGCCACCAGGTGCTTGAGGACCCCGACGCAGTCCTGGTTGCCCTGGCCGGGCAGCAGGTGGTCGTCCAAGGGCCCGGGCACGCCGTCGGTCAGGTGCAGGTGGCGCAGGGTGGGCCCCAGGGAGCGGGCCATGGCCAGGGCGTCGGAGCCGGAGGTCGCCGCGTGGGAGATGTCCAGTGTCACCGACTTGTATCCCTGCCCCACCGGGTCCCACGTGGGCGAGTAGGCCTGGAAGTCGCGCGTGGAGTGGGCGTGGCGGGGTCTCCAGGTGAACATGTTCTCCACCGCCAGGTGGATGCCCGTGGTGGCCTCACGCTGAGCGACCCCGGCGATGAAGGAGCGCGCGTAGCGGGTCTGCCAGAAGAAGGGCGGGTGAAGCACCACCGTGGGCGCCTCGAGGTAGTGGGCCAGCTCGATGGAGCGGTCCACCTTGTCCCACGGATCCACCCCGAAGACCCCGCGGGTCACCAGCAGCGTGGGGGCGTGGACCGCCAGCACCGGCTGGTCGAACTTCTCCACCAGGCCCGCCAGGCGGGTGGCGTCCTGGGAGGCCTTCTCACTCCAGACCATGACCTCGACGCCGTCGTAGCCCAGCTCCTGGGCGATCGCGAAGGTGTCGGGAACGCTGCCGGGAACCACGCAGGCGGTCGACAGTCCCACCGGAATACTCATCGCTGAATTACCTTGTCCCTCAGTCCTCAGTCGTTGTGGCTGGAACCGGCGTCGCCACCGGGGCCCTGCGACGTCGTCGAGTCGCCGGGCCCCTCCTGGTCCTTCCGGCGCGAGGGGCGCCGGAACGGGTCGTAGTCGTCCGGGACGGCGGGCGTGCTGGGCGGTTGCTCCGAGGTCGTACCGGGAGCCGTGCCGGCAGTCAGGTCGGGAGTGGTGCTGTCGGGCTGCGGCAGTCGCACCCCGAAGCGGGGCTGCTCGTCGGGGCGGGAGCCGAAGGCCGTCGGCCCGGAGGTCGCCTCCCGGGCCCGACGGCGCTCCTGGGACCGGCGCAGGGCCTCTCCCCCGCGCGAGAGGTTGCCCGGGACATCGGCCAGCGCCTGGGACGCCTCACGGGCCTCACGGGCGGCGATGATCGAGTAGCGAGAGGCCACGACCTGGCTGATCGAGGTGAAGTCGCGTCGCCCGCGCGTCAGGGCGTAGCTGAAGAGCTGGAAGACGATGCCCCACAGCACCCCCAGCAGCACGCAGGCCCAGAAGCTGAGCCGGGGCCCGCTGTTGCCGGCCACCGACATGATGAGGCCGAAGAACACCCCGATCCACAGACCGCTCATGGCGCCCGACATCGCCGCGCGCCCCCAGCTCATGCGCCCGGTGATGCGCTCGACCTGGCGCAGGTCGGTGCCGATGATCGCCAGGTGCTGGACCGGGAAGCCCTGGTCGGACAGGGCGTCGACGGCCCTCTGCGCCTCGGGGTAGGTCGCGAAGGAGGCCACCTCCTCGCCCTGGGGCATGACACCGCCACTGGACGAGGACAGGGAGGACAGCGGGCTCGGATTGGCACTCATGGGGGCTATCGTCGCACGCGCGGGCACGCGGTACAGACCCATCGGCAGGCATTCACGCCTCAGGCGCATAGGCTTGGCTTGTGGAGAACACCAGGACGCGCACGACCAGCAGGGTCTTTGTGGCCCGCCTCATCGGCACCTCCGTCTTCGACCCTCTGGGCGACGCGGTGGGCAAGGTCCATGACGTCGTCGTCCTGCTGCAGATGCGAGGCGAGCCGCGGGCGGTCGGCTTCGTCATCGAGGTCTCCAGCCGGCGCCGCGTCTTCCTGCCCCTGTCCCGGATCACCGCGATCGAGCCCGGCGCCGTCATCACCACGGGCCTGATGAACATCCGCCGCTTCACCCAGCGGCACGTCGAGACCCTTGTGGTCGGCGAGCTGCTGGACCGCGTGGTCACGATGCGCGACGGCTCCGGCAACGTCACCGTGCGGGACGTGGCCATCGAGCGCGACCGCGGCATGGACTGGAAGGTGACCCGCCTGTTCGTCCAGCGGGCCGCCACCGGGCCGCTGGGCCTGCGCCGCGGGGAGACCTTCACCGTGCGCCCCGACGAGGTCACGGGCCTGGCCGCCAGCGCCGATCAGCAGGGCGCCACCGCGCTGCTGGCCACCCTGGAGGACCTCAAGGCCGCCGACCTGGCCGACGTCATGCGCGACCTTCCCCAGGACAGCCAGATGCGTGTGGCCGCCGAGCTGACCGATGAGCGCCTGGCCGATGTCCTGGAGGAGCTCGGCAACGAGGACGCCGTCGCGCTCCTGTCCCGCCTGGAGGCCGGACGCGCCGCCGACGTCCTGGACGCCATGCAGCCCGACGACGCGGCCGACCTGGTCGCCGACCTCCCCCAGCTCAAGGCCACCGAGCTCCTGGGCCTCATGGAGCCCGAGGAGGCCGAGGACGTGCGCCGCCTCATGGCCTACGACGACTACACCGCCGGCGGCCTCATGACCACCGAGCCGATCATCCTGCCCCCCGAGGCGACGGTGGCGACCTTCCTGGCCCAGTCCCGCAAGGCCGAGATCCCCCCGGCCCTGGCCGCCATCGGCTTCGTGTGCCGCCCGCCCCTGGAGTCGCCCACCGGCAAGTTCGTGGGCGTGGTCCACTTCCAGCGGGCGCTGCGCGAGCGCCCGCAGCGGCTGGTCGGCTCGATCGTGGACACCGACGTCGACTCCGTGCGCGCCGAGGACTCCATCGGCACCGTCACCCGCCTGCTGGCCACCTACAACCTGACCGCCCTGCCGGTCCTCGACGACGCCGGGCGCCTCCTGGGCGCCGTCAGCGTCGACGACGTCCTGGACCACCTCATGCCCGACGACTGGCGCGTGGCCGACGAGGCCGTCACCGACGAGACGATCGAGAGGGGCGCCAATGCCTGACCAGCTCGACCAGCCCTTGCCCGACAACCGCTTGCGGTGGCTGCGCAGAACCCATCCGGCACGGGCCTCCCGCTCGGACGGATTCGGGCGCTTCGCCGAGGCGACCGCCCGCTTCATGGGATCGCCCCAGTTCGTGCTCTACATGTCGATCTTCGTCTTCGTGTGGATCGTCGCGAACCTCCTGCTGGCCAAGACGCAGGGCGAGAAGGCCGCCTGGGACCCCTACCCCTTCATCCTGCTCAACCTGGCCTTCTCCACCCAGGCCTCCTACTCGGCCCCCCTCATCATGCTGGCCCAGAACCGCCAGGACGACCGCGACCGCGTCACCGCCGAGCAAGACCGCCAGCGCGCCCAGCGCAACCTGGAGGACACCGAGTTCCTCACCCGGGAGATCGCCGCCCTGCGCCTGGCCATGAACGACGTCGCCACCCGCGACTTCGTGCGCAGCGAACTGCGCGACATGCTCAGCGAGATCCTCGCCGAGGAGCGCCTCACCCGCGAGGAGATCACCGAGATCGCGGAGTTCCAGGAGGGCGCCGACGACGATCCCGGTGCCCAGCCCGGTCAGCACGCCTCGCACTGAGCGCGGCCCGCCCGGCCTCACGTGGGACGTGCCACCTGTTGAGGCGCCAAGCGCCGCCTCTAGGATGGGGCCATGCCGCTACCGACTCATGACGCCGTCATGGAGGCGCTGGACAGGGTCATCGACCCCGAGCTGCGCCGCCCCGTCACCGACCTGGGAATGGTCTCCTCCGTTGACATCGCCGAGGACGGCGTGGTCAGCGTCGAGGTGCTGCTGACCGTGGCCGGGTGTCCCCTGAAGGACACGATCACCGCCGACACCCAGCGGGAGGTCGGCTCCGTCGAGGGCGTCACCGGGGTCGAGGTGAGCCTGGGGGTCATGAACGACGAGCAGAAGGCCGAGCTGCGCCGCCGCCTGCGCGGAGGGGCCGCCGAGCCGGTGGTCCCCTTCACCCAGCCGGGCAACCTCACTCGGGTCTACGCCGTCACCTCCGGCAAGGGCGGGGTCGGCAAGTCCTCGGTGACGGCGAACCTGGCGGCCGCCATGGCCGCCCAGGGCCTGAGCGTGGGCGTCGTCGACGCCGACATCTACGGCTTCTCCATCCCGCGCATGCTGGGCGTGGACCGGGTCCCCACCCAGCTCGACGGCATGATCGTGCCGCCCGTGGCCCACGGGGTGAAGGTCATCTCGATCGGCATGTTCGTCGAGGACAAGCAGCCGGTGGTCTGGCGCGGCCCCATGCTGCACCGTGCCGTCCAGCAGTTCCTCTCCGACGTCTTCTGGGGCGATCTGGACGTTCTCCTGCTGGACCTGCCGCCCGGGACCGGTGACGTGACCATCTCGGTGGCCCAGCTGCTGCCCAATGCGGAGATCCTCGTGGTCACCACCCCGCAGACGGCCGCCGCCGAGGTGGCCGAGCGCACCGGCCTCATCGCCGCCCAGACCCACCAGAGGGTGGTCGGTGTCATCGAGAACATGTCCTACATGACCCAGCCCGACGGCTCGCGCCTGGAGATCTTCGGCTCCGGCGGGGGCACGATCGTCAGCGCCTCCCTGAGCGAGACCCTCGGCTACGAAGTGCCGCTGCTGGCCCAGCTCCCCCTGGACATCCGCCTGCGTGAGGGCTCCGACACCGGGCACCCCGCCACCGTCGCCGATGACGGCAGGCCCGCCGCCGACGCCCCCGCGGCCCTGGAGCTGTCCGCCGTCGCCCAGCGCCTGACGCACCGCGCCCGCGGCCTGGCCGGCAAGAGCCTGGGAGTCACCCCGGCGTGATCTGATTTCTCGTCGAGACCGACATTCCTCGCGTAGCCGGACTGTTTTTCCGTCCGGCTACGCGAATTCTGACCGGCTCGGTGGGTTAGAAGTCGACGGCGACGCGCGCGGCCTCGGCACGGGTGCGAGCGGCGGCGTTGGCGGCGCGCACGATGTCACGCGGGGAGAGCGGACGCACCCGGTCGGCGTGATCGTCGGCCGCCTCGGGGGCCTCCTCCGGCTGCTCGGGATCGGTACTCGGCTCGGCGAGGCTCGCCGGGACCTTCACCGGGACGTCCACGGACTCGGGTGCGGTCTCCGGCTCGGCCGGTTGCTCACCGGGGTGTGACTGCTCGGCCGGCTCCGGCTGCTCATCCTCGACGGCCTCCGGCTCAGTCTGAGCCCCTGCCTGATCTGCGGGCTCAGCCGGCTCGGGCTCAGCCTCGGTCTCGGCGCTGTCCGTCTTTTCGAGCACGCCCTGCGGCGGGGCAGAGTCTTCGGAGTCTTCGCTCCCAGACGTCTCAGTGCTCTCAACGGCCTCGGTCACGTCATCGACGTGGCCGCCCTCCGGTACGTCCTGAGGCTCGGCAGAGGCGCTGTCCTCAGGCGTTCCCGCCTGCACCGTCTCCCTGCCATCCCTCTCAGCGTCGTCGGACGTGTCCTTCGCGGTGTCCCTCTCAGCGAGCTGCTCGGCCCGCTTGGCCTCGATCTGCTTGCTCAGTGAGTTGGCCCGGTCCTGCTTGACGACGTCGTTGACGGCCTTGGCGGCGTCGTCGGAGATCTCCTTGGCGGCCGAGCCGACGGACCGGAAGGGGTGAGCGAGGTCGTCCCGGATGGCGTCGATGTCCTCACCCAGGGCGTCGCGCACGATCTTGCGCGGGTCGTACTGGCGCGGGTCGAGGCTGGACAGGTCCAGGTCGGCCATCTCGGGGCCGACCTCCTCGGCGATCTGGCTGCGCGCGTTGTCCAGGAACACCCTGAGCTGACGCACCAGCTGCGTGAGCTTGCGGGTGTACTCGGGCAAGCGCTGCGGCCCGACCACGATCACCGCCACCAGGACGATGACGAGGAACTCAGATCCAGAAATGCCGAACACGTCGCTCAGTATAGGGAGTCCCCCCGTACCGGCTGCGTCTCAGTTCGCCTACCGGCGGACTCACCCGGGTGCCCGCCCTTCCCCCCATCTGGCCGAACACCTGGAACAATGTGGATCGAGGGGCCGCGCCTGGCGCCCCGCAGCAGAAGAAAGGCTCACAGTGAGTGCGGACAAGACGCTGAGCTGGTCCTACACGGAGGACTTCACCGCGGAGGACGAGGCCACCGCCCAGGCCCGTATACGCGGCCTTGAGCTCGGCATCACCCCGGTGTCCTCGGGGACCGGTGCGGCGCTGCGGATGCTGGCCGCCTCGGTGGGCGCCAAGTCCGTGGCCGAGGTGGGCACCGGCACCGGCGTCTCGGGCCTGTGGCTGCTCGGCGGTATGGGTTCCGACGGGGTCCTCACGACGATCGACGTCGAGCCCGAGCTCCAGCGCGAGGCCCGCCGCGCCTTCGACGGCGCCGGCTACCCCTCGTCGCGCACCCGCATCATCCAGGGTCGGGCCTCCGACGTCATGCCCCGGATGGCCGCGCGCTCCTACGACATGGTGGTGCTCGACGTCGCCCCGGAGGAGGCGATCCTCCTGGCCTCCAACGCGTTGCGGATGCTGCGTCGCGGCGGGGTGCTGGCCGTCACTCGGGCCCTGTGGAACGACCATGTGGCCGACCCGGCCCGCCGCGACGTCACCACGGTGGCCGCTCGCGAGCTCGGCAAGGCGCTGCGCGCCTCCCGGGCACTGCTGACGACGCTGCTGCCGGTCGGCGACGGCCTGCTCGTCTCCGTGCGCCAGACCTGAGTCGCGCACCATCAGACCGGACAGGGAGGGCAGCGCAGAGAAGAAGGGTCGGACCCGTCGTGGGTCCGACCCTCTCTTCGTAGGCTGGATGGCCCGGCCGCTGGTTCCTCGACGCCGAGGACCGAGTGGGCCGATTCGTACCCAGACCGCCTGGATCGATCAGATCTTGGCGTTGGCCAGGGCCTCTCCAAGCTCCTTGACCTCGTCGGCCGTGATCTCGAGGACGAGCCGACCGCCGCCTTCAAGCGGAACCCGCATGATGATGGCGCGGCCTTCCTTGACGACTTCGAGAGGGCCGTCTCCGGTCCGGGGCTTCATGGCAGCCATGTGCTCACCTTTCGTCAGTGCTGCGCGGGCACATCGCCGCGCGACCTGTCATATTCTACGACATTCAAGGTGCAACGTTCGAGGATGCGTCTGCCATGACGCGATTCACGCCCTGTCCTGCCCGTTACGCAGTCGGCGGGCGGCGCCCACCACGTAGCTCACGGCCTCCTCGGCGCCGTCGACGACGTGCAGCAGGTCAGGGTCCCTTGGCGAGATCATGCCCCGCTCGATCATGGTGGTGCGCACCCACTCGAGCAGCCCGCCCCAGTATCCGCCGTCCACCAGCGCGATGGGGAAGGAGGAGATCTTCTGGGTCTGGACCAGGGTGAGGGCCTCGAAGAGCTCGTCGAGGGTGCCCATGCCGCCGGGCATGACGACGAAGCCGTCGGAGTACTTGACGAACATGGTCTTGCGGGCGAAGAAGTAGCGGAAGTTGACCCCGAGGTCGACGTAGTCGTTCATGCCCTGCTCGTGGGGCAGCTCGATGCCGAGCCCCACCGAGGTTCCGCCGGCCTCGTGGCAGCCGCGGTTGGCGGCCTCCATCATGCCCGGGCCGCCGCCGGTGATGACGGCGTAGCCGGCGCGGGCCAGCCCGGCCCCGACCTCCTGCGCCACCTGGTAGGTGGGGTCCTCGGGCCGGGTACGGGCCGAGCCGAAGACGCTGATGGCCGGTCCCAGCTCGGCCAGGGCGCCGAAGCCCTCAACGAACTCGGCCTGGATGCGCATGACTCGCCACGGGTCGGCGTGGAGCCAGTCGGCGTCGGCGGCGCTGCTCAGCAGGCGCGCGTCGGTGGTCTGGGTGGGGATCTGGGTGCCGCGCAGCACCACTGGTCCCTTGCGGTAGGACTCGCGTGTACTC
The DNA here is from genome assembly GCF_011752065.1 of Actinomyces sp. ZJ308. Lineage (GTDB taxonomy): Bacteria > Actinomycetota > Actinomycetes > Actinomycetales > Actinomycetaceae > Actinomyces. The sequence goes on along the minus strand of NZ_JAAIJY010000012.1, from coordinate 47,070 downwards.
ATGCGGCCATGATCCCTTAAACCGGCCGTGAGGGAGAAGAGACCGGCCCGCGGGAGTGGCGGGCGGTGAGTACGGGGCGGTGAGTGTGAGGTGAGTGCGAGCAGGAGCCGGCTCAGGCCAGCCAGTCGCGCAGGATGGAGGTGACGGCGTCGATCTGCTCGACCGGGCAGTGCTCGTCGTCGGTGTGGCAGAGCATCGGGTCACCGGGGCCGAGGTTGACCGCGGGGACCCCGGCCGCGGAGAAGCGGGCGACGTCGGTCCACCCGTACTTGGGGCCGACCCCTCCCCCACGGGCCCGCACGGCTGCGACGAGCTCGGCGGCCAGCGGCGAGTCCAGGCCGGGACGGGCCGCAGGTGAGAGATCGTCGACGACGACGTCGACCCTCCCGGTCCCCGCGGTGATGACGGGCAGCCCCGTGTCACCCGTGCGGCCCGTCTCGCCGGCCGGGTCGACGCCGTCGGCGGGCAGCCCGGCCAGGATGCGCAGGGCACGGGCGAGGGCCTGCTCGGCGCTCAGGTCGGGGGCGAAGCGGTAGTTGACACCGATGCGGCAGCGGTCGGGGACCGTGTTGGTGGCGACGCCGGCCTCGATGGTCACCACCGAGAGGCTCTCCCGGTAGGTCAGCCCCTCGACCTCGACCTCGCGCACCGGCGCGCTGGCGGCGCGATCGATGATGGGGGCGGCGGCGTGGACGGCGTTGACGCCGCGCCAGGCGCGCCCGGAGTGGGCGGCCGTGCCGTGGACGGTGAGGTAGACGCGCAGGGTGCCGTTGCAGCCGCCCTCGATCTGGGCGCCGGTGGGCTCACCCAGGACGGCGAAGTCGGCCTCCAGCCAGTCGGGGTGCGCCTGGAGCGTCAGCCCCAGGCCGTTGAGGTCGCTGGTGACCTCCTCGTTGTCGTAGAAGACCCAGGTGACGTCGCGGCGCGGCGCGCTCAGCGTGGCGGCCAGGTGGAGGGCGACGGCCGCCCCGCCCTTCATGTCGACGCTGCCGCGCCCCCAGATGACCTCGGCGCCCTCGCGGCGCTCGAGGCGCCCGGGAACGTTGTCGGTGCGCAGGGAGACGGGGACCGTGTCGAGGTGACCGGCGATGACGACCCGCTCGGGGCGACCCAGGTGGGTGCGGGCGACGATGGTGTTGCCGTGGCGCAGGACCTCCAGGTGCTCCAGCTCGTCCAGAGCCGCCTCGACGGCGTCGGCCAGCGGGGCCTCGGTGCCGGAGACGCTGCGGGTGCTCACCAGGGCCAGGGTCAGCTCGGCGGGGCTCGCTGCACCCGGCCCCGTCAGCGGGGGCAGGGTGACGGTGGAGGAGCGACTCGGAGCAGGATCCGGCGAGGCCGAGGACGTCGTCGAGGAGGTCATGATCCGAGGCTACTGGAGGCGAGGTGCTCCAATGACGTCTCGTTGCGGTCCAACCGATTCCACCGTTAAATTCCGCCGTGTCATCAGATGTCCTGGACGTCTAGAAAAGAATCGAATTATAAACTGAATTTAGTTTGGAAACACTTATTCTACGTGTGACCTGAGGCTTCGTTGACACGATTCTCCTTGTGTCTGGAAACACCCGTGAGGAGAGTCATTATGAACGCTTTCGGCACTTTTGTCGCGGTACCGTCACGGATATGACCCGAGGCCCCGTAGACGTATACGACGACGCTGCCGTGAACGCCTGGATACAGGACGATCCGGATCCTGTCACCCGCGCCGAGCTCACTGAGCTCCTGGCTGCTGCCCGCTCTCAGGGCGAGCGGGCTGAGGTCGCTCGGGCGGCCCTCGGTGACGCCTTCAGCGGCACGCTGGCCTTCGGTACGGCCGGCTTGCGCGGCCGCCTGGGCGGCGGCCCCAACCGGATGAACCGGGTCGTCGTCATTCGGGCCGCCGCGGGTCTGTCCGCTTATCTCAGGGACCGTCTTGGCGAGGGTTTCAGCGTCGTCATCGGTTACGACGCCCGTCACAACTCCGAGCAGTTCGCCCGCGACACGGCCGCGGTGGTCACGGGTGCGGGTGGGCGGGCCATCCTCTTCGAGTCGCACTGTCCCACTCCGGTCCTCGCCTTCGCGCTGCGGCGCCTGGAGGCCGACGCCGGCGTCATGGTGACCGCCTCGCACAACCCTCCCCAGGACAACGGATACAAGGTCTACCTGGGTGGACGGGCAGTGACCGACTGGGGCCAGGGCGCTCAGATCGTCCCTCCCTATGATGCTCAGATCGCGTCGGCGATCGACGCCGTCGGGCCGGTGACGTCCGTGCCCCGCCCGCAGTCGGGCTGGGAGACGGCCGATCCGGCCATCCGCGAGGAGTACGTCGAGCGGGCCGCGCAGGCGGCCCGGATGAAGGCCCCCGCCCCGGTGCGGATCGTACTGACGGCGATGCACGGCGTGGGCGGAGCCACCTGCCGTGAGGTGCTTGCCCGGGTCGGGTTCACCGACGTCGTCGAGGTGGCCGAGCAGTTCGATCCCGATCCCGACTTCCCGACGGTGGCATTCCCCAACCCGGAGGAGCCCGGGGCCCTGGACCTGGCGCTGGACAAGGCGCGAGAGGTCGAGGCGGACCTGGTGATCGCCAACGACCCTGATGCTGACCGCTGCTCGGCCGCCGTCCCGGACGAGGACGCTCCCAGCGGCTGGCGCCAGCTGACCGGAGACGAGGTCGGTGCGCTCCTGGGTGAGCAGGCCGCCGAGCTGGCCGCGTTCGCCGGCAACGGGGTCCTGGCCTGCTCCGTGGTCTCCTCGCGGCTGCTGCGCCGGATCGCCCAGTCCCACGGACTGGGGTTCCGCCGCACGCTGACGGGATTCAAGTGGATCAGCCGGGAGCCGGGTCTGGTCTTCGGCTACGAGGAGGCGCTGGGTTACTGCGTGGATCCTGCCGCGGTGCGGGACAAGGACGGCATCTCCGCCTCGGTGAGGCTGGCGGTACTGACCTCCGTGCTCAAGCAGCAGGGGCGAACACTGCAGGACCTGCTCGACCGGCTGGCTCGTGAGCACGGCCTGCACGCCACGAGTCCGTTGAGTATGCGGGTCGAGGACCTCGGCATCATCACCGCGACCATGGAGCGCCTGCGTTCGGGCGGGGCCCCGGCCAAGCTCGCCGGCTCCCCGGTCACCACGACGGTGGACCTGCTCGACGGCGTCTCGGACGGCAATGGCGGCACACTGCCTCCCACGAACGGGCTGGTGTGGGTGACGGCCTCGGACGACCGGGTCGTCGTGCGTCCTTCCGGGACTGAGCCCAAGCTCAAGTGCTACTGCGAGGTGATCCTGCCGGTGGGTGACGCACCGGTGGCCGAGGTTCGCGAGGCGGCGGCTGAGCGTCTGGAGGCCATCAAGGCCGACCTGCGCGGTGTCCTGGGGATCGCCGCCTGAGCCGGCCCCGGTCTCTCACGTCGCTCTTCGACACCGGCTTTCTCAGAAGGGTGGGGCCTCGTCGATGAGAGGTGCGAGTCCTAGGGTGTGGGTGGCATGCGCATCATCTCGTTGATCATCCGTTGATGAGGACCTCAAGGCTGCGTCGGTAGGCGCTGGGGCTCAGTCCGCAGGCGGCCCTGAAGGCGCCCGCCAGGTGGGACTGGTCGGCGAAGCCGAGATCGGCGGCGATCGTGGCCAGGTCGGCGTCAGGGCGCGTTGTGAGCGCCAGAACCACCTCTTGGAGCCTGATGCGGTGCCCCACCCATCTCGGACCGCGTGCCAGGGTGGCGCGCAGGCAGCGCTGGATCGTGCGCTCGCTGACGTGCAGGGCCGCAGGCAGGGAGTCGCCTGTGCGCCGGTGAAGCCGGGAGCGCAGCTCATCGACCACCCGGTTGGCCAGGAGGCCGCCCTCCGAGGGCGGGTGGTCGGCCAGCCGTGCCCGGATCGCCTCATCGGCGGCCCGGGCGCGGGCCCGGGGCGTGGGGTGGGCTGCGATCCTGCGCATGAGTGCGTGCAGTCCAGCGTCCAGCTCCTCGGTCAGGGGAAGCGTGGCGTTGGCCAGGCGCTGGGGCGACAGGGCGCTGAGGACGGCGAGTCCCGCGGGTCGCAGCCGTATGGCGAAGACCCTTCCATGGCCGTGGATCGTGCGGTGCCAGGCGCGGGCCTGGACTCCGGTGATGACCAGGGGCGCGGGCACATCACCCTCCTCCACCGTCAGGGTCACGGCCGGGGCGTCGATGATCCGCTGGTCCACGCTCTGGTCGCCCAGGTTCCATGAGACGTGCCAGTACTGGTCGACGACGTCGGCCACCGCGGGATCGGGTGCCACCCAGTGCGCGCGGTAACGGGTGAGGTTGTCCGGTGCCAGCACCCCGGTGCGCTCCCGCGGACGGATCGGGGACTCCCGTGGGCCACAGTCCAGATCGGCTGACATGGCCTCTAGTGTGGCACGCACCCGTGCCTCGCAGCCGCCGTCGTGCCATCCACCGCCACCTGTCGCCTTTCTCCTATGCCGCCCCTGCCGGTCCCCTTAGCGTTCTGGCCATGAGCAGCACCAACTACACCGAGACATTCATCCGGGTTGCCGAGGACTGCCCGGCGCAGGGCGCGCAGGAGCCTCCTGCCGGCCCGGCGGGCAGGCCCCCGACGATCGCCCTCCTCCAGTACCGGCTCCTCAGTGAGCGCCCCTACGAGCTGACCTCCGACGACCTGCTGTTCGAGGTGCACGCCATCCGTCAGGGCATCGAGCCCCCGGAGCGGGCCGCCCGGCGGGAGGCCTTCTTCGCCAAGCCTCAGGCCTGCCTGCGCTCCTCACCGCTGGCCAAGCGCTACGGCTGGGGCTTCCACCATGATGGCCAGGGCCGGGTGGCGCTGGTCCCTCTCGGCTCGACGCGCTACCAGGAGCTTTCGGAGGACTCCTCACTCACCCAGCTCAGAGCCATGCGCTCGCGCCGCGCCTCCTGACATGTGACTGAACCGTTCCGGGCTTGATGTCAGTGCCGGACCGGGATCCTGGCCCGGATCCTGCTCATCGCAACCCAGTGGGCGGCGGCGGAGATGACGTACACCAGCCCCGAGGCCACGGCGATGACACCGCCCGCTGACAGGCTCAAGCGCACGGCGACCAGCAGCCCCGCCAGGGCCGTGGCGGCCCCGAGGATCGGGGCCGCCACGAGCAGCCGGCGCATGGTGGAGGTCCACGGCGCCAGCGCGGCCGCAGGTGCGGCGATGAGTGCGATGGGCAGGATCGTGCCGACGGCCGGGACCAGCATGACGATGGTCAGCGTGATCATGAGCATGACGGTGGCCTCGGCCCAGGCGGGGCGCAGGCCGCTGGCGCGGTAGCCCAGCGGGTCGAAGCTGTAGAAGGTGAGGAATCGCCCGGCCACGAGGAGCACGAGCACCGTGAGCACCAGGACGACGCCGACGGCGATGACGTCCACGCGGCTGACATTGAGGACGGATCCGGCCAGGAAGGAGTCCACCTTGAGGGGCAGCGGCGAGAACCACTTGGAGAGGAAGTAGCCCAGGGCGAACCCGAAGGTGAGGACGACGCCGGCCGCCGACTGGGACGTCATGCCCGGTACCTGCGAGAGCCGTCGCATGAGCCAGATCATCGGCAGGCACATGAGACCCGCCCCCACCAGCACCAGGCTGGACAGGAGGGTGAAGTCGGCGCGCTGGCCAAGCAGCGCCTGCGAGATCCATGCGGCCACGACGACGCCGACGATCGCGCCGGGGAAGGTCGCGTGGGTGAGTGACTCGGTGAAGAAGATCCTGCGGTGGACCAGCGCGATCGCCCCCACCAGGCCGGCCAGCAGCCCCATGAGGACGACCTCGATGATGGGCAGCAGGAGGATGTCGAGCCCGATGCTCATACCCGGCTCCCTTCGGCGAGCGAGGCCTCGGCGTCCCGTACGGCCGCAGCATCGTGCGAGGCGTCGTCCGCGCCCGCGCGAGACGCCGTCGTCGGGACCGCCGCCTGTACCGACCGGGCTCGCCGCAGCGCCCCGCGCAGCCGCTCGCGTGCGGCGGCGATGCCGACGGCGAGGAGGAGGATCGCGGTCATGACCAGGGCCACGGCGGCCTGCGGGGAGACCGGTTTGTCGAGGGTCTCAGGCAGGGCCATGAGCAGCATTCCGAGATAGCCGCCACCCACCCCGACGGCGATGGCGACGAGCACCATGGTGCGCACCCGCGAGGCGAGGATGCGCGCCGTCGCTCCGGGGATGACGAGGTAGCCGATGACGAGGAGGGTGCCCACCGCCGTCGAGGCCGAGACGACCGCCGCCGCGATGGCGGTGTTGAGGACCAGGTCGAGTGCGAGGAGCCTCAGCCCCGAGGCGCGGGCGCCGGTGCGGTCGAAGGCGTAGGCGACCTGCTCCTTCCAGGTGGCCGCAATGAGCACGAGCGCGACGACGCACACGATGAGCGCCTGGGCCAGGCGCTCATCGGTGACCTCCAGGAGGCGACCGAACATGAGGGCCTCGAGCTGGCCGGACATGTCGCCTTTGGCCAGGGAGAGGATGAGCCCGATCGAGAAGAAGCTAGTCAGCACGACGGCGGTGCCGGCCTCGGAGGCCTCACCCCGACGCGCCCGGTGGGAGACGATCGTCAGGACCAGGGCCGCGGCGACGGCCACCACGGAGGCGGCCGGGATGATCGCGTTGATCCCCCAGTAGACGGCGCCGGCGACGATCCCGGGGAAGACGGCGTGGACCATGGCCTCGGCGCTGAACTCGGCGCTGCGCAGGTTGATGATGACGCCGATGACGCCGGCGACGACGCCCAGGAGCACCACCATGATCAGGGGCCGGAAGAGGAAGGGGGCATCGGCCAGGGACGTCAGGCCCGGGACGTTCACGGCCGCCAGGCGCAACTGCTCGAGGGCCTGACTGAAGAGCGTCATGAAGCCGTTCACTGGGACTCCCCCGCGTCGGCCGCCGAGCGCAGGCCCAGCAGTCGGGTGGTGCCGTGGCCGCCGTAGGCCTCGTCGATGTAGCGGGCCACGAGGACCTCGTCGCGGGGCCCGAAGGCGACCTGACGCCCGGCCAGGAGCGCCGCCTGCTCGCAGGTCTCCTGGGCCAGGACCAGGTCGTGGGTGGAGATGATCAGGGAGATGCCCTGAGCCTTGAGATCAGTGATGATGGACAGCAGGGCCTCGCGGTTGGGCTGGTCCAGGCCGTTGAAGGGCTCGTCCAGGAGGATGAGGCGGGGCCTGGCGGCCACGCAGCGCGCCACGAGGACGCGCTGCTGCTGGCCGCCGGACAGGGTGCCGAAGCGGCGTTCGGCGCGGTCGGCCAGGCCGACGCTCTCAAGAGCCTCCAGGGCCCGACGACGGGTCTCGGCGCCGGGGCGCCGCAGGATACCGAGCTGGGAGTACATGCCCATCTGGACCACCTCCCGCACGGTGACGGGGAAGGTGGGGTCGAGGTCGCTGACCTGGGGGACGTATCCGACAGACCCTCGCGGGGCGCGCCCCGGAGCCGCCCCGTTGACCCGCACCCGTCCGGCAGTGACGCTCACCATGCCGAGCAGGGCCCGCATGAGGGTGGTCTTGCCCGAGCCGTTGGGGCCGACGAGGGCGAGGGCCTGCCCGGCCGGGACCCGGCCGTCGACGCCGGTGAGCACGGTGGAGGAGCCGTAGGAGAAGGAGGCGTCCTCCAGGGTGACGACCGGCTCGGCCGAGACGGGTGCGTGATCACGGGGGTCTGTCATGCGGTGCCTCACTTGACGTCGGATGCCTTGGGCGTCCACTGGGCGAGGTCGGCGGGGATCTCGGTGACCGTGCCGCCCCAGGCCTTGGTGAGGTTGGAGACGTTGTGGAGGATGGAGCCGATGTAGGTCTCTCCGTCGGATCCGGGGGTGCCCAGGGAGTCGCCGTAGAGGGCCTCGTCGCCGATGACCGCCTTGACCCCGGCGACCTCGGCGACCTTCTGGACGGACTTGGGGTTGTTGGAGTTCTCGGCGAAGATGGCCACGGCGCCGGAGGCCTTGACCTTGTCCGCGGTCTCCTGGATCTTGTCGGCGGTGGCGTCCTGCTGGGCGTTGAAGTCGGACAGGGCCGCACCCTCGAACTTCACGCCGAACTCGTTGCTGAAGTAGCCGAAGGCGTCGTGGCTGGTGAACAGGACGCGCTTGTCCTGGGGCACCGAGCTCAGGGAGCTGGCCGCCCACTCGTCGAGCTTCTTGAGCCTGGCGACGTAGGCGTCCACGTGACTGCGGAACACACTGGCCTGGTCGGGGGCGGCCTTCTCCAGGGCGGCACCGATGTTGGTGACCTGGACGATGGCGTTCTTCGGCGAGGTCCACACGTGCGGGTCGAAGCGGAACTCGGGCTCACTCTCCCCCTCCTCCGCCGGGAAGGGCCACTTGGCGACCTCGACCTTGGCACTGCCCCGGTCGACCTTGTAGGGCTTGCCCTCCTCCTCCTTCTGCTGGGCGGCGAGGTCGTCGACGTCGGCCGCTCCGGCGACGCCGGAGGTCACCACCATGGTTCCCTTGAAGCCGGTGGAGTCGACGGCGGAGTCCAGGAAGTGCTCCAGGTCGACCCCGGAGATGAAGAAGAGGTCCGCCTCGGACAGGGCCTTGGACTGGGCGGTGGTCATGTCGTGCTCGTGCGCGGAGGCGTTGGGTGCCAGCAGGCAAGTGAGCTTGAGACGCGACTTGGCCTTGGCGGCGTCGGCGCCGAAGTGCTGGGTCTTGCCGTCCGCACCGGTGCGGTCGAAGGAGAGATCACTGGAGGCGTCTCCAGAAGCGAGCTGGGTGATGTAGTCGCAGATCTGGGTGGTGGAGGCCACCGCCTTGACCGTTCCCGACGCGTCGGCGGAGGTCGAGCTACGACCGCAGGCCGCCAGGGTCGGGAGGGACAGGGTGAGGCAGGCGAGTGCCGCGACGCTGCGGCGGCTCATAGTGGGGATGGTTCTCATGGCGCCGAGTATAGTTTCGGGTACCCGAAACTTTGCAAGTCGAGGCGATCCTTCCTCGCACGCACGAGTGCGGGCCCGGCAGTGCTGTCGCCAGATGCCGGGCCCGTCAGGGGTTCTCAGTCGCGCAGGAGCCGCTCAGTCGTCCAGTCCCTCCAGAACGGCGGCGGAGGCGGACAGGCCCAGGCGGTTGGCGCCGGCCTCGACCATGGCGAGGGCGTCTGCGGCGGTGCGGATACCACCGGAGGCCTTGACGCCGAGGCGGTCGCCCACGGTGGCGCGCATGAGGGCGACGGCGTGGATGGAGGCGCCGCCGGCGGGGTGGAAGCCGGTGGAGGTCTTGACGAAGTCGGCGCCGGCGGCCTCGGCAGCGCGGCAGGTGGCGACGATCTCCTCATCAGTGAGGGCGGCGGACTCAATGATGACCTTGAGGACGGCGCCCGGGCAGGCCTCGCGCACACCTCGGATATCGGCCTCGACGCCGTCGAGGTCGCCCTCCTTGACGAGGCGGAGGTTGACGACCATATCGATCTCCTCGGCTCCCTTGGCGACGGCGTCGGCGGCCTCGGCGGCCTTGACGGCGGTGGCGTGGGCGCCGGAGGGGAAGCCGCAGACGGTGGCCAGGTGCAGGCCGGCAGGCAGGTCCAGCGGGAGCAGGCTCGGGGAGACGCAGACGCTGTAGGTGCCCAGGGCGGCGGCCTCGGCGATGAGCACCTCGACCTGGGCGGCGGTGGCCTCGGGCTTGAGGAGGGTGTGGTCGATGAGGGCTGCGGTCCGGGCGCGCGTGGTCATGGGCTTCCTTCCTGATGGAGCAGTCACGACATCATGGCCCGGCCGCCCTCATCGGGGCAAAGTCGGGGTGATCAGTTCTCGGGTGCGATGACGGCCAGGACGCGGGGCCATCCGCCGAGCTCGCGGGGGCCGGGGCGGTGCGGGCTGCGCGGGACAGTCAGGTCGAGGGCCCGCACGGATCCGCTGGAGGGCTCGTAGATGTGCACGCTTGCCTCACCGGGGTCGTCCTGCTCGATGATCCGCCAGGGCAGGGCCAGGACGTAGTGGCGGGGCACGGCCGGGGTCCGGGCCAGGGCGGAGCGCAGCCGCGCCCCCACAGTGCGATCCATCTCGGCGCCGTGATCGAGGGCGAGCGGGCCGCCGGTGACCAGGATGACCGGGAGCCCGCCGGCCAGCACCTCGCGGATCGAGGCGACCTCCCACTCCCAGGCGGGGCCGTGGTCGCTCACCCACCTCACGGCGTAGACGCGGCGCTCCCGGCCCGGAGCGCAGGTGCTCACGATCTCGGTCATCTGCCGGGCCACGGCCCAGGGTGTGGACCCGAGCGCCTTCGGCCAGGGCACGGGGCCCAGGCCGCTGCGGTTCATGACCCGCTGGATCCGCAGCTGATGACGGGACAGGAGACGGGCCAGGCGCCGGCCCTCCCGGCTGGGCTCCGAGGACACGGCCTCCTCCCAGGTGAGCTCATCGGTCAGGGCCCGGCGATCGCCGGGGGCCAGGAGCAGACGAGCGGCCAGGAGACAGGTGGCGCCGCAGGTGGTGGCGTCGGTCTGGGTCAGGGTGACGGCCTGGCCCGCCCGGGTCAGACGTCCCACGCGCAGCCGGGAGTTGACGGCCCTGGCGACGATGGCCGGCCGCACCGGCTGAGGCGCGGTCACCCGATCCGCTCCAGGACGACGCCGCGCTCACGGCGGGCGACGGCGTCGGCCGCCTGAGGGGAACCGGCCTGGGAGATGACGATGCCGCCCGCGAGCGCCTCCCGGGCGCGGGCGAAGCGCTCGGGGGTGGCGGTGTGCAGGGTGAGCAGCGGCTGCCCGGCGCGCACCGGGTCCCCGGGCTTGGCGTGCATGGTGACGCCGGCGACGGCCTGGACCGGGTCCTCCTTGCGGGCGCGTCCGGCTCCCAGGCGCCAGGCGGCGACCCCGACGGCGAGGGCGTCCAGGGTGGTCAGGACGCCGTCGTCCGGGGCGGTGACGGTCTCGGTCTCGGGAGCCTGGGGCAGGGGCGCCTCCGGGTCCCCTCCCTGGCGGCGGACCATGTCTCGCCAGACGTCCATGGCGCGTCCGTCGGCCAGGGCGGCGCGGGCCTGGTCCTCCTCCACGGGTCTGCCTGCGGCGGCGCACATCTCCAGGGCCAGGGCGACGGTGAGGTCGACGACGTCGGCCGGTCCCCCTCCGGCGAGCACCTCGAGGGACTCGGCGACCTCGAGGGCGTTGCCGGCGGTGAGCCCGAGCGGGGTGGACATGTCGGTGAGCAGGGCGCGGGTGGTCACGCCGGCGTCGGTGCCCAGGGCCACCATGGTGGAGGCGAGCTCGCGGGCCTGGTCGAGCTCCTTCATGAAGGCGCCCGAGCCGACCTTGACGTCCAGGACGAGGGCGCCGGTGCCCTCGGCGATCTTCTTGGACATGATCGAGGAGGCGATGAGGGGGACGCAGGAGACGGTGGCGGTGGTGTCGCGCAGGGCGTAGAGGCGCTTGTCGGCGGGGGCCAGGCCCGCTCCGGCGGCGCAGATGACGGCGCCGGGGCCGCCGGCGTCGAGCATGGCCAGGATCTCCTCGTTGCTGAGATCGGCCCGCCAGCCGGGGATGGACTCCATCTTGTCCAGGGTGCCGCCGGTGTGCCCGAGCCCGCGCCCGGAAAGCTGAGGGACGCTCACGCCGAAGACGGCCACGAGCGGCGCCAGCGGCAGGGTGATCTTGTCCCCCACGCCCCCGGTGGAGTGCTTGTCCGCCGTCGGGCGGGCGAGGCCGGAGAAGTCCATGCGCTGCCCGGAGGCGATCATGGCGCCGGTCCAGCGGGCGATCTCGGGTCGGCTCATGCCGCGCAGGTAGATGGCCATGGCCAGGGCGCTCATCTGCTCCTCGGCGACGACGCCGCGGGTGTAGGCGTCCACGACCCAGTCGATCTGGGCGTCGCTCAGGGCGGTACCGTCACGCTTGGCGGCGATGACGTCGACGGCGTCGAAGGGCTCAACGAGCTGTGGGGCGGCGGGGGCGGTCACGGGGTTCTCCTCATCTCGACTCCTCGGATGCTCATCGTCTGCGCGTCGGGGGTACGTCAGCCCTGCCGGCCGACGACGCGTTCGACGTCGGCGGCGCTGAAGCGGTCGGGCAGCGCCTCGTCGATGGTCATCATCCCCGAGGGCATGGCCAGCACCATACCGTCGGCGGCGTGCTCGCTCAGGAGCTGGCGGCAGCGCCCGCACGGTGCGCAGGCCCGGCCGTCGGCGTCCACGCAGGCGAAGGCGACGAGGCGCCCGCCGCCGGTGCGGATGAGCTCGGAGACGAGCCCGCACTCGGCGCACAGGGTGACGCCGTAGCCGGCGTTCTCCACATTGCAGCCCGAGACGAGGCGGCCGTCGTCGACCAGGGCGGCGGCCCCGACCTTGAAGCGGGAGTAGGGGGCGTAGGCGTGGGTCATGGCCTCGACGGCAAGCGTGTGCAGCGCCCGCCAGTCGGTGTCGGTCAGGTCTGCGGCGGTCCTCATCACTTGGTCTGCTCTCCGGGTTTCGGCGGGGCCGGTCACGGGTAGGGGACCCCCTCGGCGGCGGGCGCGCGCACCCTGCCCACGAATCCGGCCACCGCCAGGATCGTGACGATGTAGGGGATCATGGAGATGATGTCCGGGGACACCGAGCTGCCGATGACCGGCAGGGTCTGGGCCACGGAGGTGGCGAAGCCGAAGAGCAGCGCCGCCCCCAGGGACCCCAGGGGCCGCCAGGCTCCCAGGATCATGGCGGCCAGGGCGATGTAGCCGTTGCCGGCGGTCATGTCGTTGTCGAAGGACAGGCCCGAGCCGACGGTGAAGAAGGCTCCGCCCAGTCCCGCCAGCGCCCCGGCCAGGGCGAGGTTGGCCACCCGGGTGCGCATGACCTTGATGCCCACCGTGTCGGCGGCCTTGGGGTGCTCCCCGCAGGCCCGCAGCCGCAGCCCCCAGCGGGAGCGGAAGAGCATGTAGGACAGGACCGCCACCACCGCGTACATGAGGTAGACGAGGATCGTCTGCCGGAAGAGGACCGGCCCGATGACCGGGATCCGGGACAGAACCGGCACCGCCAGGGTGGGAAGGCGCAGGGCCCGGTTGAGGCTGGGGCTGGAGGACAGGAAGGTGGAGAACAGGAAACCGGTCAGTCCCGAGACCAGCACGTTGAGGACGACGCCGACGACGATCTGGTTGACCCGGTAGCGCAGGCCGAACAGGGCCAGCAGGAGTGCCACGAGGACCCCGGCCACGGGCGCGGCCACGAGTCCCATCCACGGGTTGGAGCTGGCCGAGGCGACGACGGCGCCCAGGAAGGCCCCGCCCAGGAGCTGGCCCTCGATGGCGATGTTGATGGTGCCCGAGCGCTCCCCGATGATTCCGGCGAGTGACCCGTAGACGAGGGGCACGCTCAGTCCCAGCGCGGAGGACAGGATGGTCACCAGGGGGATGACGCCGCTGCGCCCGGCGCCGACCCAGGCCAGGAAGGCGATGACGAATCCGACGCCGATGACGGCAGTGGCCCAGGTCGGGACCCGGCGGCGGCCTCTGGCCCGCACGAGGGCGAGGGCGGTGGCCGCGGCGACGGCCCCGGCGGCGACGATGATGACCAGCCGTGCGCTGAGCGTGGCGTCCCCGAGCCGGAGGAAGTCGGAGGCGACGGCGAACCTGAAGGTGGTGGTGCCGTGGGCGCCCAGTGCCATGAGCCCCTGGAGGAGGAGCACGACGACGCCGGTGAGCGGGATCTTGAGGCTCATGGGCTCGACGGCCGCGGGCACGGAGTCGGTCGTCGCGGTGGGAGCGCCGGCAGCGGCGGAAGCGGTTGAGACGGTCATGGCTCAGGCCTCCTTCGCGGTGGGAGCGGCCAAGGGTGCGGCCGGGACGGAGGCGGGAGAGGAGTCGGCGCCGCGGCGCGCCTGGGGCTCCGGCAGCCGGAAGACGGCCCGGACCAGGGGCGGTGCGGCGATGAACAGCACGATCGTGGACTGCAGGACCAGGACGATCTTGATGTGGGTGCCCGGGGCTGCCTGCATGGCGGTGCCGCCGGCGCGCAGGGCCCCGAAGAGCAGCCCGGCCAGCACGGTTCCCAGCGGTCGGGAACGTCCCAGCAGCGCCACCGTGATGGCGTCGAAGCCGATGGTCCCGACGACGGACTCGTCCATGCTCTTCTGGGTGCCCAGGACCGGCGCGGTGGCGGCCAGCCCGCACAGGGCGCCGGAGATCATCATGACCAGGCTCGTCACCCAGGGGACGCTCATTCCGGCGGTGCGGGCGGCGTCGGCGTTCAGGCCCGTGGCCCGCAGCTGGAAGCCGAGGCGGGAGCGCTCCATGAGCCACCAGACGGCCACGGCGACCAGCAGGGCCAGGAGGAATCCGGCGTGGAGGCGGAAGGAGCCGCCGGCCAGCGAGGGGTACTGGGCGGTGTCGGCCACGGCCAGCGACTTGCGATTGCCGGTCTCCCCCTCCCCGTTGAAGGCCTTGAGGCTGAGCACCTGGGAGAGCAGGTGGGCGGCGATGGAGTTGAGCATGATCGTCACGATGACCTCATTGGCCCCGGTGCGGGCCTTGAGGACGCCGGCGATGCCGCCCCAGACCAGGCCTCCCAGGGCCGCGCCGACGACGGCCAGCAGCAGGTGGGCCACCGGCGGCAGGTTCCAGGCGATGCCCACGTAGCAGGCCGTGATCGCCCCGAGGATCATCTGGCCCTGGCCGCCGATGTTGAACAGGCCGGCACGGAAGGCCACGGCCATGCCGAGCCCGGCGATGATGAGCGGGGTGGCGTTGGTCAGGGTGTCGGTGATGGGGCGGATCATGCGCACGGTGGTGGTGGCCCGCCAGTCGAGGACCGAGCCGCGCAGCAGCGAGCTGTAGGCCTCGCTCAGGGTGGATCCGGCGGCGTGGAGGAAGTCTGCGGGGCGGTTCAGGAGGTAGCCGGCGGTGTAGCGCACCTCGGGGTCGGCCGCGAGGATGAGGATCGAGGACAGGACGAGGGCGGAGAAGATCGCGAGCAGCCCGACGACGGCCGGCGAGGAGGCCACCTGTCGCAGCAAGGCGGCCTGACCGGTCGACTGACTGTCCGTCTGACCGCTCGGGCTGCGCTCGGAATGCTCCTCGGACTGCTCGGTCGGCGTCGGTGCAGTGCCGGAGCCGGGGGTGGGGGTGCTCATCGTTGCTGCTCCTGAGGGTCGAGGGCCTGCTCGGCGGGGGTGCCGGCCATCATGAGGCCCAGGGTGTCGCGGGCGGTGTCGGCGGGAACGGTGCCGACGATCCTCCCGCGGTACATGACGGCGATCCGGTCGGCCAGGGCGTAGATCTCGTCGAGCTCGGAGGAGATGATGAGGACGGCGGTTCCGGTGTCCCGCTCGGCGACGATGCGCTGGTGGACGAACTCGATGGAGCCGACGTCCAGGCCGCGGGTGGGCTGGGAGGCGACGAGGACCTTGAGGGGGCGGGAGAGCTCGCGGGCGAGGATGGTCTTCTGCTGGTTGCCTCCCGAGAGGGTGGAGATGGCGTCGTCGACGTCGGTGACGCGCACGTCGAACTCCTCGCGCATCCGGTGGGCGGCCTGGCGCACGCGCGTGGGCGACAGCGACGGGCCCCGGCCCAGGGCCGGGTCGTCGTAGCGGTCCAGGACCATGTTCTCGGCCACGGAGAGCTCGGCGA
This sequence comes from Actinomyces sp. ZJ308, assembly GCF_011752065.1. GTDB lineage: Bacteria > Actinomycetota > Actinomycetes > Actinomycetales > Actinomycetaceae > Actinomyces. The sequence goes on along the minus strand of NZ_JAAIJY010000012.1, from coordinate 31,588 downwards.
CCATGCCGTCGGTGGAGCGGTCCTCGGGGACGAAGCCGAGTCCCGAGCGCAGCCGGCGGCGCACCCCGTGGCGGGTGACGTCCTGGCCGTCGAGGGCGATGGTGCCGGTGGTCGGCGGGCGCAGCCCGAGGATGACCTCGCTCAGCTCGGTCTGCCCGTTGCCCTGGACGCCCGCGATGGCGAGGATCTCGCCGGCGCGTACGTGCAGGTCGACGTCGTCGAGCAGGACGGTGCCGTCCTCGACGAGGCTCACGCCGCTGAGGGTGAGCGCCTCCTTGCCGGTCTCGGCCGGCGGCTTGTCCACGGTGAGGGAGACGTCATGGCCGACCATGAGCCCGGCGAGCTCGGAGGCCGAGGCGGTGGGCTCGGCGGTGCCGACGACGCGGCCGCGGCGGATGACGGTGATGGTGTCGGCGACCTCTCGGATCTCGCGCAGCTTGTGGGTGATGAAGACGATCGAGGTGCCGGAGGCCTTGAGCTCGCGCATGATGGCGATGAGCTCGTCGGTCTCCTGCGGGGTGAGCACGGCGGTGGGCTCGTCGAGGATGAGGACCTCGGCGTCCCTGGCCAGGGCCTTGATGATCTCCACGCGCTGCTGGACGCCCACGGGCAGGTCCTCGATGAGGGCGTCGGGGTCGATGTCGAATCCGAAGCGGCGGGAGATCTCGGTGACCTTGGCGGCCGCCGCGCCGGCGTCGATGACTCCCATCGGCCCGACCGGCTCGTATCCCAGGGCGACGGACTCGGCCACGGTGAAGACGGGCACGAGCATGAAGTGCTGGTGGACCATGCCGATGCCGGCGGCCACGGCGTCGCCCGGCCCGGAGAAGACCACGGGCTCGTCGTCGATGAGGACCTGGCCGGCGTCGGGCCGGTAGAGGCCGTAGAGGACGTTCATGAGCGTGGACTTGCCCGCGCCGTTCTCGCCCAGGAGGGCGTGGATCTGGCCGGGCTCGACGGTCAGGTCGATGTGGTCGTTGGCCACGAGCGGCCCGAAGGCCTTCGTGATCCCGCGCAGCTCAAGCTTCACAACAGGCTCGCTTCCAGGGGGCGTTCCGGGGGACGTTCCAGAGGGCACGGAGGGCGGTGGCCGCTCGGCGCCGGGAACCGACTGGGGTGCTCATGAGGGGTCGTAGGGGGTCGAGACGTCGAGGGTTCCGTCGATGATCTGGGTGCGCAGCTCCTCGATCCGGGCCTTGACCGGCTCGGGCACCCGGGAGTCGAAGTCGTGGAAGGGGGCGGCGGCCACCCCCTGGTTCCTCAGGGTGCCGATGTAGGGCTCGGCGGAGAATCTGCCCTGGGAGGCGTCCTTGACGGTGTCGAACACCGAGTTGCCGATCTCCTTGACCACGGAGGTCATGATGATGCCGCCGTCACTGGTGGAGGTGTAGCCGTCGGAGTCGACCCAGATGACGGCGTTGGCGCCGCCGGCGTCGTTGCTCTGCCTGACGGTGGACAGGGTGCCCTGGCCGACGGGGCCGGCCACGGGCATGATGATGTCGGCGCCCTGGGAGATGAACTGCTCGGTGATGGCCTGGCCCTTGGCGGCGTCGGAGAAGTTGCCGACGAAGGAGCCGCCCTTGCCGGTGGTGGTGTCCCAGCCCTTGACCTGGACGGATGCGCCGGTGTCCTCGTTGTAGCGGGCCACGCCCTTGGCGAAGCCGTCCATGAAGATCTGGACGGTGGGCAGCGGCTTGCCGCCGTAGGTGCCCACCACCCCGGTGCTGGAGGTTCCGGCGGCGGCGTAGCCGGCCAGGTAGGCGGCCTCGGCGGTCTTGAACAGCAGGGGCTTGGCGTTGGGCAGGGTGGCGCTCTGGCCGTCGGCGCCGATGAAGGAGGCGTCGATGAGGGCGAACTGGATGTCGGGGTTGGCCTTGGCCGACTCGGTCAGGTCGGCGGCGATGTTGAAGCCGACGCCGATGACGAGCTTGCAGTTCTGCTGGATGAGCGCGTAGATGTTGGTGGCGTAGTCGGCCGAGTTCTCCGACTGCACGGCGATGGTCTTGACCCCCAGCTCCTTGCCGGCCCGGTCCAGGCCCTTCTTGCCGGACTCGTTGAAGGAGTGGTCGTCGAAGCCGCCCTCGTCGGAGAGCATGCAGGCGGTGAAGTCCTTGGCGCCCTCGAGGTTGCGGGTGGGGCGCTGCGCCGGCGGCGTCCCGCAGGCGGCCAGGACCAGGGCCGTCGCCGCAGCAAGCGTCATCGCGGAGCAGGCCTTCTTCATGGAAACCTCCGTGGTTCTCGCGTGCGGCAGGTGGCACGCCCGGCTTCCAAGGATAGGCGACGGCGCATGATTCTCACACCGTGCGACTCACCAGGTCCGGCTCGCGATCGTCATGGTTTGACCGTGTGGGCCCGGCACCGGGAGATTCTCTTCTTCCGGCGCCGGGCCCCCTGAGCGGTCCCAGCGAACTGGAGGCTCTCAGGGCAGTGCCCGTCAGAGCAGGTCCTCGCGCCCGGCCGCCTTGAGGGCGTCGACGACGCCCTTGACGTCCTGGGCGCGCTCGGGCGTGGTGACCAGGAGGGCGTCGGGGGTGTCGACGACGACGGTGCCCGGTACGCCCAGCAGCACCACCGTGCGTCGGCTCGTGGAGGCGATGAGGGCGCCGTCGGAGTCGATCGCCCGGGCCTGCGAACAGGGAGCGTCGGAGGCCGAGCCGTCAGAGTCTCCCGCACCGCCAGCATCATCTGTGCTGTCGACGCCGTCGAGCACCCCGGCCCCGGCGGCCGGCCCCTCGGTGCGGGGCGCGATGAGCTCGGTCAGGGCGTCGAAGCCGCCGACGTCGTTCCACCCCATGGACGCCGGCACCGTGGCCACTCCCCCGGCGGCGGCCACCGGCTCGGCGATGGCGTGGTCGATGGCGATCCTCTCCAGGGCGGGCCAGCGCTCGGCCAGGACCTCCTCGCGCTCGGGGGTGTCCCAGGCAGCGGCGATGGCCTCGATGCCGGCCGCCAGCTGCGGTCTGAGGTCGGTCAAGTGATCCAGGAGCACGCCCGCGCGGACCACGAACATGCCGGCGTTCCAGCGGTAGTCGCCGGTGGCCAGGTAGGCGGCGGCGGTGGCGGCGTCGGGCTTCTCGGTGAAGCCCACGACCCTGCGCCCGTCGGGGGCGCCGGGCACGTCGGTCGGCTCCCCGGCGTGGATGTAGCCGAAGGCGGTCGAGGGACCGGTGGCCTCGATCCCGATGGTGACCACCCAGCCCCGCTCGGCCAGGAGGGCGGCCTGACGGACGGCGTCGGCGAAGGCGGCCCGGTCGGCCACCGTGTGGTCGGCGGCGAAGGAGCCGACGACGGCGTCGCGGCCGTGACGGCGGGCGATGACGGCGGCGGCCAGGCCGATGGCGGCCATGGAGTCGCGCGGGGAGGGCTCGGCCAGGAGGTTGTCCCGCGGGACCTGCGGGAGCTGGTCGGCCACGGCGGCGAGGTTGGCGACCCCGGTGACGACGGTGGTCGTCGCGGTCAGCGGCGCCAGGCGCTCGACGGTGTCCTGCAGGAGGCTGTGGCCGGCCCCGGTGAGGTCGAGGAGGAACTTGGGGCGGTGGCGCCGGCTGAGCGGCCACAGGCGGGTGCCCGCGCCCCCGGCGGGAATGATGGCGTGGATGGCCGGGGCGGAGCCGCCGGGGGGACCGGCGCCGTCGGATTCCGCGGCGTGAGCGGACTCGGCAGGGATATCAGGAGTGTCAGTCACCGCCACAGGCTATCGCCCCCGCTGGAGCCTGTTCTACATGCCGGGCTCAGGCCCACGCCCACCCGCCCTCAGGGGATCGGCACCGGGGGGACGTAGTCGGGGTGCGCCGTCGGGTCCGCCTCGAGGCTGCCGGTGATGGACTGGCGGGGCCAGGCCAGGGTCTCGGGCACCGAGAGCGTCACGTAGTTGGGGCGCTCGTGGGCGTGAACCTCATCGGGGTGGTCGACGTCGCGGGGCAGCGGCGGGTTGGCCATCCAGGCCGCCATGAGCAGCACGATGCGACTGGTCAGGTGCAGCCACAGGACGAGGACGGCGATGGCGGCGAAGGAGGCCAGCAGCGGGTTGCGCGTCACCGTACCGACCGCACCGGTTCCCACCTGACGCAGCGCCCCCAGCGCGAGGGCCCCGAGCATGCAGCCCAGTGTCAGGTCGCGCCAGGGCGGGCGGATCCCGCAGATGGAGACCAGGAGCGCCAGGATGCCGGCGTCGATGAGGAAGGAGAGCAGGAGCGTGATCAGCCAGGCCCCGGTTCCGGTCAGTGAGTCCGGCAGGCCCAGCGCCCGCCCGACGCTGCCCGACAGCGTCGTCGTCACCACCGAGGCGACGGCGGTCACCAGCACCCCGGCCACGATGACCAGGAACCCGGCGATGTTCGCCAGCTGCCCCATGAGCGGCCGCATCGTGGGGTTGACCAGGCCGAACATGGCGCGCAGCGCGATCTTGAGGGTGCCCATGAGGCTGATGACCGAGTAGATGAACGTTCCCGCCGCCACCACGGAGCCCAGGTTGAGCGCGGAGGTGAGGGTGAGCTGGTCGACGGAGACCAGCCCCTGGCCGTTGCCGGAGTCGATGACGCCGGGCAGCAGGGAATTGATCGAGTCGACGACGGCCGCGCGGAAGACGGGGCGGTTACCGAGCATCGCCATGAGCAGGCTTATGCCGATGACGAGCACCGCGAAGATCGAGAACATGCCGGTGTAGGCGATTCCTCCGGCCATGAGCGCACCGCGCGCCGTGCTGTAACGAGTCAGGGTGCGTCCGACCCTTGTGCGCCGCCCGGCAGCGAGCAGGGCCCTGACACGCTCGATCACACCGATACCACCGGAGTGGTCGGAGCCGCCGGCGCTGCGGGGGCCTCACCCTCGGCGGAGACGCCGGTGGCGCCGGATGCCAGCGAGCCCCCGAAGGCGAAGGCGGCCGCCACCTCCCAGCCCTGACCCTGCCGGGTCGAACGGCCGGACCGACTGAGATGGCGGTAGAGGTGAAGCTTGGTGACGGTGAAGTCCATGGTCAGCTCGGCCCCCTTCCTGGCGGCCGTATCGAGGCCCTCGTCGGCGACCTCGTGGGCCAGGGTCACGTGCGGGTGGAAGGGAAAGCTCAGTGACCGGGCCAGGGGGCCGCGGCGGTCTCGGACCCGCACCTGGAGGCGGTCGCACTCCTCGGCACCACTGCGCAGCCCCAGGTAGACCACCGGGCTGACGGGCCGGAAGGTGCCGACCTCGTCGATGCGCACGTCGAAGGGCTGAGTCCCGGCGGCCACGTTGCGCAGGTGCCGCATGACCTCGTCGAGCGAGTCGACGTCAACGGCCGTGGGCGGCAGCAGCGTGATGTGGGGCGGAACGACCTCGGCCAAAGGGTCCCCTGCGGCCTCCCGCACCGCCCGCACCTGAGCGGCGTAGTGGGAGGGCAGGGCGATGGCCACACCGATGACGCACTGGTGCGCGTCTGGTGCGGGGATCTGCATGGCTCCTGGGCTCCTACGGGACGGTTGGCTGATACGGGATCGCAGGTCAGGACGGACGGATGTCCTGAGGGTTACCTGAACACACTACCGCGCCGCGCCCCCTACGTCCCAGCCGGGAGGCGCCGCACGAGCGGGGATAAGTCTGCCATGACCGACCGAGTGGCTGAAATGTGAACTACCACTAGCCCTCCTGCGCGATTCTGTGCGGGAACGTGCGGACATGGTGTTTTCATCGTCGAGGTCTGGCAGACTGGCCCCATGCAGCCCGGCCCCACAGCCTCCTCCGCCGTCGGATCCTCCCGTCCGGCCCCGATGCTCGCCCGTCAGCGCCAGGAGCACATCCTGGAGCGGGTGGCGGCCACCGGCGGCATCCGTGTGGCCGACGTCGTCGAGGAGCTGGGGATCTCGGAGATGACCGTGCGCCGCGACATCACCGAGCTCGTCGCCCAGGGGCTGGTCGAGCGCGTTCACGGCGGCGCGGTGGCGGCCGGTCCCACCACACTCGAGCCGCGCTTCACCGCCAAGTCCACCCTCAACCTGGACGCCAAGCGCCGCATCGGCCAGGCCGCGGCCGACATGGTGCGCCCCGGGGACTCCCTGGCGCTGTCGGCCGGGACCACCACCCTGGCGATCGCCCAGGCCCTGACCGAGCTGGAGCACTTCCCCACCCTGACCGTCATCACGAACTCGCTGCCCGCCGCGCAGGTGCTCTTCGACGCCGCCGACGCCGCCCGCGCCGAGAACCGCGACGCCCCCACGGTGGTGGTCACCGGAGGCGAGCGCACGCCGTCGAACGCCCTGGTGGGGCCGGTGGCCGTCGACGCGCTGCGCACCATGCGCGTGGAGTGGGTCTTCCTGGGCGCCCACGGCTTCACCCCCGAGGCCGGGCTCATGACCCCCAACCTCCTGGAGGCCTCCGCCAACCAGGCGCTCGTCGCCGCCGGGCGCACGGTGGTGGCCACGCTGGACTCCTCCAAGTGGGGGGTCCTGGGGCTGCGTTCCTTCTGCGCCACCCGGGACATCGGGGTCCTGGTGACCGACGCCGAGCCCGACGCCGAGACCCTCGACGCCCTCCAGCAGACCGGTACCCGGCTGACCATCGCCGCCTGACCCCAGCCGCACCCGCCGATCCACGCCAGGCCACCCAGCACCCGCCAACCGCCCACTGATCGCCCACCGACCGACCACATCAGAACAACCCATCACAGGAGACCACGATGACCAACGATGCTCCCGTCTTCGCCCCCGCCATGAGCCCGAAGGAGGGCGCCGAGGCCGCGACCGCCCTGTTCCGCGAGATCTTCGAGGCCGAGCCCGACGGCGTCTGGTACGCGCCCGGGCGCGTCAACATCATCGGCGAGCACACCGACTACAACGGCGGCCTGGCCCTGCCCATCGCCCTGCCCCACCGGGCGCACCTGGCGCTGCGGCGTCGCGACGACCGCGTCGTGCGCCTGGTCTCCCCCCAGACCCGCGAGGAGGTCGACGTCATGAACCTCGACACGATCGGCCCCAAGGGGACCCCCGGCGAGGTGGCGCACTGGGCGGCCTACATCGCCGGCGTCGCCTGGGCCCTGGAGCGCGACGGGTTCGAGGACCTGCCCGGCTTCGACGCCGCCCTCGTCTCCTGCGTGCCCCTGGGCGGCGGCCTGTCCTCCTCGGCGGCCCTGGAGTGCTCGGCGGCCGTCGCCATCGACGAGGTCGCGGGCCTGGGGCTGGCCGGGACCCCTGAGGAGCCCAACGACGCCGGGCGCGCCCGTCTGGTGACCAACTGCGTGCGCACCGAGAACGAGATGGCCGGGGCCCCCACCGGCGGCATGGACCAGTCGGCCTCCCTGCGCTGCCGTGAGGGCCATGCCCTGGAGCTGGACTGCCGCGACGGCTCGGTGGCCCATGTCCCCTTCGACCTGGCCGCCGAGGACCTGGCCCTGCTGGTCATCGACACCAAGGCCAAGCACTCCCTGGACGACGGCCAGTACGGCGCCAGGCGAGCCGCCTGCGAGCGCGCAGCCGAGATCCTGGGCGTCGAGCTGCTGGCCGACATCGCGATCGAGGACCTGCCGGGTGCCCTGGAGCGCCTGGCCGGGAGCGCGGACCCCGAGGAGGCCGAGGAGCTGGTCAAGCGCACGCGGCACGTGGTCACCGAGATCGACCGCACCCGCAAGCTGGTGGAGCTCCTGCAGGACGGACGCCCTCTGCGCGGCGAGAAGCTCGCCGAAGCCGGTCGGCTCATGGACGCCTCGCACGAGTCCCTGCGCGTGGACTACGAGTGCACCTGCCCCGAGCTGGACGTGGCCGTGGAGGCGGCCCGGGCCGCCGGCGCCCACGGGGCGCGCATGACCGGTGGCGGGTTCGGGGGCTCGGCGATCGCCCTGGTGGACGCCGACGCCGTCCACGCCGTGGCCCTCGCCGTGGCCCGAGCCTACGAGCGCGAGGGCTTCAACCCGCCGGCCTTCCTGGACGCGGTTCCCGCCGCCCCGGCCGGCCGGCTCGCCTGAGCCGCACCGCTGCTCACGCACGTACCTGACGGCACTCAGCCCTCTCCAACCTCGGTTGGAGAGGGCTTTCAGCGATCATCCTCCAGGATGAGGTCGGACGAGCGCCCCTGCCGTAATCTCTGACCGTATTAATCCGGATCCCGGTCTCCCCACCCGGTTCCGATTCCGTTGTCATCATGGAGGACGCCGTGAAGCGCTTCGTCTGGCCCGCCCTCAAGACCCTCATCGCGGTGATCGTCGCCGTCGCCCTGGTGAAGATCGCCTTCTTCCCCTCGCAGAACGACGGCGCGACCGCCGACATCTCCCCCGGCTACGCCGCCGACGTCAAGACCGTTGCCGTCACCACCGGCAATATTTCCAACACGGTCGAGGTCAAGGGTCGTGTCGTCCAGGACGCCGCTGTCGACGTCCAGGCCGACCTGGCCGGCGTGGTGGACTCGGTCGCCGTGGAGAAGGACACCCAGGTCAACGCCGGCGAGCCGCTGCTCTCCATCAAGCACTCCGAGCCCCAGAGCCCGGTGACCAGGACCGACGAGGACGGCAACGTCACCCAGACGCCGGTGGCGGACAAGGTCACCTGGTCCACGATCTACGCGCCCGTCAGCGGCACCGTGACTCCCAAGGTCATCAGGCAGCAGGAGACCGGCGTCGGCGTCGTCGTGGCCACGATCACTCCCTCGACGTACTCGGCCACCGGCACCGTCAGCGCCTCCCAGCAGTACCGCCTCACCAACGCCCCGACCACCGCGACCCTGACGCTCGAGGGCGGCCCGGCCCCCTTCCAGTGCAACAACCTCAAGGTCGGTACCAAGGCGACCACCTCGACGACCACCGGTGGGGACGGCTCGACGACGACCACCTCCGGGGACGGCACCAGCGTGGAGATGCGCTGCTCGGTGCCCGGCGACCAGAAGGTCTTCGCCGGCATGCCCGCCACCATCAGCGTCGACGCGGGCAGCGCCTCCGACACCCTGATGGTGCCGGTCACGGCCGTGGAGGGCAAGGTCGGCTCGGGATTCGTGTGGCTGGTCCCCGAGTCCGGGGACGCCTCCCAGGCGGTCAAGACCGCCGTGACCCTGGGCATCACGGACGGCACGAACATCCAGGTGACCGCCGGGCTCAAGGCGGACCAGAAGATCCTCCAGTTCGTGCCCAACAAGGACACGCGCCGCACCGGGACGCCGGACACCTGCGAGTCGGACAACTCCGCCTGCTACGACGCCAACGGCAAGGAAATCCTGTGAGCGCTCTGCTGGAGCTGAGGGGGATCACCCGTACCTTCACGGTCCCCGACTCCGCCCCTCTAGAGATCCTCACCGGCGTCGACCTGAGCGTCTCCCCCGGCGAGCACGTGGCCATCGTGGGGCGCTCGGGAACGGGTAAGTCCACGCTGCTCAACATCCTGGGTCTCATCGACAAGCCGACGTCGGGCCACTACACGCTGACCGGGACCGACACCTCCCGTCTCGGGGAGAGCCGCCGCGCCCACCTGCGGGGCCGGACCTTCGGCTTCGTCTTCCAGTCCTTCAACCTCATCCCGGGACTGAGCACCACCGAGAACGTGGCCGCCCCGCTCCTGTACGACACGGGCAGGGCCTTCTGGACCCGCAGCGCGCGGGCCGCCGAGCTGCTGGAGGCCGTGGGTCTGGGAGACAAGGTGGGCTCACCCGTCGGGCGGCTGTCGGGCGGTGAGCAGCAGCGGGTGGCCATCGCGCGGGCCCTGTCCCGCCGTCCCAGCGTCATCCTGGCCGACGAGCCCACCGGCGCCCTCGACGTCGACACCGGCAACTCGGTCATGACGCTCCTGGAGCGCCAGTGCGCCGAGAACGGCGCCGCCCTCATCATCATCACCCACGACCTGGCCGTGGCCGGCCGCGCCCACACGCAGTACCGGCTCGATCACGGCACCCTCACGCCGATCTCGGTCACTCGCCGACAGGTCGGCAGCCTGGAGGAGTTCGGCGAGGTGGTCGCTCCTCCGGCCTCTCCCTCCCCGACCGCCCCGACAAGCCACGAAGGAACCTCATGAACGGCATTCTCACCGGACTCTTCGGCGCCATCGTCGAGGCCTGGGCCCAGTTGCGCATCGGCAAGCTGCGGGTCCTGCTGTCCCTGGTGGGCGTGGCGGCGGCGGTGGCCGCCATGACCTTCGTCATCGCCCTGGGGCAGGTCTCGGTCAGCGCCATCAACAAGGTGGGTGAGAAGTACACCGGTCGGCAGGGCACGGTGACGATCAACGTCAACCCCACCGGCAAGGGGCTGAGCCAGGCGGTCCAGGCCGACGACGCCCCCGAGGCGAGCGCGGACGCGAGCGCCGGCAGCGGTGCAGGCGGCAGTGGGGGCTCGGCGGGGGCGGGCTCCCCTGGAGGCTCGGCGGGCGGCGTCGGAGGCTCAGGCGGCCAGGGAGCGAGCTCCACGACCAGCGCCGCCACCTCCGCGAGGATCTCGGGGGCGATGAGCAGCTTCGTCGAGCGCTACGACGTCGCCTCCTGGGCGACGACCTACACCTCCAACGTCCGCTTCTCCTTCCCCGACGGGTCCCGGTCGGTCTCCACCCAGACCGTGAGCCTGAGCTACGGGCTCCTGCACCACAAGACCGTGGCCCAGGGCCGCTGGTTCACCGCGCAGGACGAGGACGACCTCTCCCCCAGCCTGGTGGTCAGCCAGGGCTTCCTCGACCAGATGGGGATCAAGCAGTTCACGGGGCCGGTCACCATCACCTCCTTCTCCCCCGTGCAGACCTCCTTCACGATCGTCGGCGTGCTGGAGCCGGAGAACCTCTCCCTCATCGGCTGCTCGGGCGACCCCGAGCAGGACAAGGGCCTGCCGTGCACCCAACCCGTCAACGCCTTCGCCCTCAACACTCCCTATGAGAGCTGGCTGCCCAAGGACGCCGATCGCCCCTCCCCCACGCTGGAGGTCTGGGCCGGCAAGAGCGGCGCCAAGGAGGTGGCGAGCCTGGCCAAGAAGGACCTGGACGCCCGCTTCGGCCAGGGCTCGACCCAGACCTCGGACAACCTTCAGGGCAGCGGCCTGAACTCCAGCGCGGACACCTTCACCAAGGCGGTCACGGCCGCCGGCGTGTTCGTCATGCTTCTGGGTGCCCTGAGCCTGGTCAACATCTCGCTGGTGACGGTGCGCCAGCGCATCCACGAGATCGGGGTGCGACGATCCTTCGGGGCCACGAGCCGGCGCATCTTCTTCTCCATCATGCTGGAGTCGGTGGTGGCCACGGTGGTCGCAGGCGTCGTCGGTATCGGGATCGCGATCGTGGGGATGCGGATCATGCCGCTGGGCGCCTTCCTGGGCATCCCGGTGACCACGACCCCGCCCTTCCCCATGATGGCGGCGATTATCGGCCTTGTCGCCGCCACGGCCGTGGGCGCCCTGGCCGGCATCATCCCGGCGATCGTGGCCACCCGCATCCGGCCGATCGACGCGATCCGCTACTGAGCCACCGGCGGGGCCGGGAGTCCGAGTGCTCCCGGCCCCGCCGTGCGTCCTCAGGCGTATCAGCTGTACTCGATGACGAGCGGGGCGTGGTCGGACCAGCGCGAGGCGTAGTCGGGGGCCCGGTCCACGGCCATGCTGCGGGCCCGCTCGGCCAGGGCGGGGGTGAGGACCTGGTAGTCGATCCTCCAGCCGGCGTTGTTGTCGAAGGCCTTGCCGCGCTGGGACCACCACGTGTAGGGCCCCTGCTCCTCGGGCCCCACGAGGTGGCGCGAGGCGTCCACCCAGCCGGTGGAGAACCAGCCCTCCAGGTGGGCGATCTCCTCGTCCATGACACCGGCGATCTTGTTGTGGTTGGGCTTCCAGTTTTTGATGTCGCGCTCGGAGCGCACCACGTTGAGGTCCCCGGCCATGAGGACCTGGGGCCCGCCGTCGCGGCTGGCGGCCAGGAGGTCGGCCATGCGGGTGTCGACGAGCTCGAGGTGGGCGTACTTCTGGTCCATCTTCTCGGTGCCGAGCTGGCCGGAGTGGAGGTAGGCGGAGATGACGGTCAGCCGCTCGACGCCGTCGAGCCCGGCCAGCGTCAGGTCGGCCTCGAGCCAACGGCCGGAGTCGACGTCGGGCTCCTCGGTCCCGGGGGCCGCCACGCCGTAGCGCAGCTCGCCGAGGGCGGCGGGGCCGCCGTCGCGCACCGCGATGCCCACGCCGGCGCGTCCCTTGATACGGCAGGGCCAGATGGCGGCCTCGTAGCCGGGCAGGAGGTCGGCTGCGATCTGCTCGTCGGCGCGGACCTCCTGGAGCAGGAGGATGTCGGGGGCGGAGGCGGTGAGCCACTCCCCCATGCCTTTGCGGGCTGCGGCACGGATGCCGTTGACGTTGACGGTGGCGATACGCATGGCGGCAAGACTACGCGGTCGGCCCCGAGCCTGAGACGATGGGGTCATGAGCGACGCCGGAACGAAGGTGAGAACCGTTCACGTCCTGGTCCACGGCACCGTCCAGGGGGTGGGCTTCCGCTACCACTGCGCCTACACCGCCCAGGAGCTCGGCGTGGTGGGCCAGGTCCGCAACCTGCCCGACGGCGACGTCGAGGTCCTGGCCCAGGGTGAGCCGGGTGCGGTGAACCGGCTGATATCGTGGCTGAAACAGGGACCACGGTGGGCCTCGGTGCGCTCAGTGACGGTCACCGACCTGCGCGCCGGCTGCCTGGAGAACCGTCGGTTCGAGATCAGCGGTTGAGAGGAGCAAGCGATGAACGACGATCACGCCTCGAAGCCCCGCGACGGACGCCACGCCGCGCGGTGGGCGGCCGTCGCTGTCCTCGCAGCCTTCCTCCCCGTCCTGGCCCAGACATGGCCCTTCGACCGTTTCAGCACCGTCCTGTGGCTGGTCTCCATGCCGCTGTGCGTCCTGGGCTTCGCCATGCTGGCCAAGGAGCTGGCCGCGCGCTGGTCCTCCAGGGCGAACCAGGACTGAGCCATCGCCGGCAGCTGACGCTGACGGGGCGGGTGAAGAGAACTTCACCCGCCCCGTCAGGCGTGTACGGGCGCGATGGGACGCGGCCCGGATTTGTCAGTGCCGGGACCTTCAGTCGGCCTCGGAGCCGGCCAGGCGACGACGCCGCAGCATGAGCGCGACCCCGCCTCCGGCCAGGAGCAGCAGGGCGATGACCCCCAGGAAGAGTGCCTGGGTTCCGGTCAGCGGCAGGCCGGCCACGGCACTCTTGGTTCCCGCGGTGGGTGAGGCGGCGCTGTAGTCGGTGACGCCGGGCTTGCCCTGGCCGGGAGGAGTCGAGCCGTTGCTGTTGGCACCGTTCGAGCTGTTCGAGCCATTGGACCCGTTGGAGCCGTTCGATCCGTTGTCGGCTCCGGGGATGTCGCAGGTACCGGCCTTGGCGGTGCAGGGGTCGGTGATCTGCTTGTCGGTGAAGCCCAGCCCCTGGGTGCGCAGCAGGACGGTGGAGTCGAGCTGGCCGTCCTGGGCGTCGGCGATGGCCACGCGCACGTGCACCGTCTGCCCCGGGGTGACCGCGGCCTGGCAGGGAAGCGCCGAGGTGTAGCCGTTGAACTCCACCGGGATCTGGCCGGGAGTGTGTCCTGAGACGTTGGCGGTGTAGTAGTCGGCGTTCGAGGACTCGTTGATCGTGGCGGCGCTCACCGCGGTCTGGGTGCCGGGCACGTAGGCGCACTCGGTGCCGTTGACCTGGATGCTCAGCGGGTCCTTGTAGCCGCGGGACTGCCAGGAGGCCGGGGTGCCCTCGGTGGCGCCGGCGTACTCCTCGGAGCCCAGGCTGTAGTAGAGGACGACGTTGGAGCTGGTGGCGGTCACGTCGAACTCGAGGACGGCCTCGTCGTAGACGTCGGTGCCGGCCACCTGCGCCAGACTCGCCGGATCCTCGATGGCGCCGAAGTCACCGGTGGTGTCGAGGGCATCGTTGGGGCCCAGGACCGCGGAACGGGTGAAGTCGACGTCGGAGTCGGCGGTGGGGTCGGGGTCGATGAGGGAGCCGGTGGACAGGGCGACGCCCTCGGTGATGGCGTTGCCGTCCCCCGGCAGGCCCTTGACGGTGCCCACCTGGACGTCCTTGCCGGAGACGGTCGCGTTGGTCACGGTCGCGTTCGGGCCGGCGACCGCCTGAGCCAGGGACTGGGGGCTCACCGTGGAGGCGTCACGCAGGGAGGTGGTGGACTGCCCCGCGGTGTTCGACGTCGGAGCGGCCGCCGCCGTGCCGGCGGCACCCAGGGCGAGCGCAGCCAGAAAAGCGGTTGTTGGTGCGGTTAACCGTCGTAGACGGATGGGAAAGATACTCACAGGATCTCCGTTAGATACGGGGCCGCCCGGCATCGGGCGACCACCTGAACCGACAGGCTCGGGAGACCAGGCAGCTCACGGAGAACGTATTCAAGACTAACCGGCCAGTAAGAGACAGTCATGTGGGGTATGTCACCGATACCGCCTGAAACCTCAATAAACCCTGGAAGCGCAGGGTATGCGTCTTTCGTAGGAGGACCACGGAATTGACTGGACGGCCCAAAGGCCTGTCCCCCGATCTTGGAGTTCCCTTAAAGTAGAGACTGGGAGATCAAGAATATCGGCTCACGGCGTACCGACACCCTTATATCCCTCATGAGTAAGGACAGTACGGACAATGACCGTGACACACACTTCGTTCCGCGCCCGTCGCAGACGACTGGCCGCGGCGCTGGCGTTCGGGCTCCTGATGGCCGGGACCGGAACCACCGCGCTGGCGGACGAGACTCCGTCCCCCGAGGCCAGTGCCTCCGCCGAGGCCTCTCCCGAGGCGGGCGCCGACCAGAACGCCGCCGATCAGGGCCAGGCCGGACAGGCCGACCAGGGGCAGGCGGCTCAGGCCGGGCAGGCCGACCAGAACGCCGTCGCTCAGGACGCGAACGGCTTCAAGGCCGACAACCCCGGCTGGGCCAACGCCACCAAGCACACCGGCGCGGCCCACGGGGTCGAGGAGGACTACACCGCCAAGTGGACCCGCGCCGACGCGATGCAGATCCAGCGGGTCTCCGACCCCAACGCGGCCTCGGGCGCCAACTCGATGCCCGAGCAGACCACGATGCCGGAGATCTCCAACGGCTTCCCGGCCACGAGTGACGACGTGTGGGTGTGGGACACCTGGACGCTGACCGATGACGCCGCCCACCAGATCTCCTACAACGGCTGGGAGATCGCCTTCTCCCTGGTGGCCGACCGGCACGCCGGCTACACCTTCGACGACCGTCACACTCACGCGCGCCTGGGCTTCTTCTACCGCAAGGCGGGCACGCAGACCTCGTCGGCCGACGGCGCCAACAGCTCCAACGGCGGCTGGATCTACGGCGGTCACGTCTTCCCCGACGGCGCCTCCGGCTCGATCTTCGAGGACCAGAGCTTCACGGCCCAGACCGAGTGGTCCGGATCGGCCCGCCTCATGGAGGGCAACAAGATCCGCATGTTCTACACCTCGGTGGCCTTCTACAACACCACCACCGGCGGCAGCGGTGACGGCGGCGGCCAGGCCGACAACAACAACGGCACCTCCAAGCCCTACGACCCGCGGATCGTGCAGTCCGAGGGACGCATCTACGCCGACGAGAACGGTGTGTGGCTCACCGGTTTCCGCACCCAGCACCAGCTGCTCGTGCCGGACGGCAAGTACTACCAGACCCGCGAGCAGAACCCGGGCGTGAACTTCCGCGACCCCTTCACCTTCCGCGACCAGAACAACCCCTCCGACCCCACCGAGTACATGGTCTTCGAGGGCAACTCGGCCTACGTGCGTGAGCAGCAGTACGTCGACGCCGCGGCCAAGGCCGGCCAGAACACCACCCTGGCCACCTGCACCGAGGAGGACCTGGGCTATGAGAAGGGCGATCCCAAGGCCGAGACGGTCGAGTCGGTCAACCAGCGCGGCGCCTACTATCAGCTGGCCAACGTGGGGCTGGCCCGGGCCAAGAACAAGGCGATGACCGAGTGGGAGTACCTGCCGCCGCTGCTGAGCGGCAACTGCGTCAATGACCAGACCGAGCGGCCTCAGATCTACTTCCAGGACGGCAAGTACTACCTGTTCACGATCTCGCACCGGGAGACCTACGCCGACGGCCTCCAGGGCCCCGAGGGCGTCTACGGGTTCGTGGGCGACGGGCTGCGATCGGACTACAAGCCGCTCAACCAGGGCACCGGCATCGCGCTGGGCAACCCGATCAACCTCAACTTCAACCCGGGCAAGCCCTACTCGCCGGACTTCAACCAGAGTCCGTACACCTTCCAGTCGTACTCGCACTACGTGATGCCGGGCGGCCTGGTGACGTCCTTCATCGACTCCATCGGCGGCAACCATGACGGCAACCCGGTGCGCGGAGGGTCGCTGGCCCCGACGGTGAAGATCAACATCTCCGGGGACACCACCTCGGTGGACCGCACCTACGGCACAGGCGGCCTGGGAGGGTTCGGGGACGTCCCCTCGGACCGGGCCCGTACCAACGGCGGTGACACCCGCCCG
The DNA here is from genome assembly GCF_011752065.1 of Actinomyces sp. ZJ308. GTDB lineage: Bacteria > Actinomycetota > Actinomycetes > Actinomycetales > Actinomycetaceae > Actinomyces. Next base: position 15,200 of record NZ_JAAIJY010000012.1, on the reverse strand, counting down.
CAGCGCCTGAGGTAGGCCAGGCGGGCCGAGCAGCGCACTGCTCAGAGCGGTCCGCGAACGCCGCACAAATGATGGTGGGGGCCGTCGGAACATGTGTTCCGACGGCCCCCACCCGTCGTCGGGTCCATCTGCTGCGCGCATCAGCGCGACTGCGCACCTACACGGCGGCCGACAGCGGGGTGAGGCTGCCCGAGGTGATCGTGGCCGTGCCCGTGGCGCCCAGGACGATCTCCTGACAGCCGGGGTCGGTGAAGACCAGGAGGCTGCCGACCGTGGCGCCGTCGTCGACGAAGACCTCGAGGCTGGAGCGGTCGAGATAGAGGTGGAGGCGGACCGTGGAGCCGGTGGGGTGGTAGGCGACCTCGCGGCGCAGGGCGAAGTCGGTGGTGGTGCCCTCGTCCTTGCCGTCGATCTTCTTCAGCCCGCCGTTGGTGCGGTCCAGGTAAAGGGTGCCGGCCGAGACGTTGACGCCGACGCGCACCTCCTGGAGCGCGCCGTCGACGGTGCCTCGGGCCAGACCCAGCCAGGCGTCGGAGGCCTTGGAGACGTCCAGGGTCAGGTCGATCTCGACCGTGCGGCCCTTGCCCAGGTCCGTCACCGCGGAGCCGGTGCTGCCTGTGGCGGCCAGGCCGCCGAGGTCGGTCGCCTCGCCGCGCAGCGCGTCGAGCTCGGGGACGGGCTTCTGGACGAGAGTGCGCCTGCCGTCGACGGTGGTCAGGGACAGCTCGCGTGGGATGCTCATCTCGCCGTGCCAGTCGCCGGTGGGAAGCGAGTAGGGGTAGTTCCAGTTGCCCAGCCAGGCCATCCACACGCGGCGGCCCTCGATGTGCTCGAAGCTCTGGGCGGCGTAGAAGTCCTGTCCGGCGTCGGTGAAGCGGGTCTGGCGGTCCTCGGGGAAGAAGACGGATCCGTCGAAGTCACCGATGAAGTACTGGGCGGTGGAGCCGGCCGTCTCCTCGTTGGCGCCCACCGAGAGGGTCATGACCCAGCGGGTCCGGCCGTCGCTGGTGTCGGTCAGGGGGAAGAGATCGGGGCACTCCCACACGGCGGCGTGCGAGCCGATGTCCTGGCCGAAGTCGCTGGCGTGGCTCCAGGTCTTGAGATCCGTGGAGCGGTACAGGGAGAGGTGGTCCCCGGCCGAGACGATCATGACCCAGGCGCCCGAGTCCTCGTGCCAGAAGACCTTGGGGTCGCGGAAGTCCTTGCGCCCGTCGTTGGGGATGACGGGGTTTCCGGAGAAGCGTTCCCAGGTCCGGCCCCGGTCGGTGGAGTAGGCCAGGGACTGGGCCTCACCGTCCTCGGTGGAGGTGTAGACCGCCACCATGCCGCCGCCCTTGACCAGGCCGGAGGTGTCGGCGCCGTCGACGACGCAGCTGCCGGACATGGCCAGGCCCTGCGAGTCGTGCTCCAGGGCCGTGCCCATGCGCTTCCAGTGCACCATGTCCGTGCTGACGGCGTGGCCCCAGGTGCCGTCCTGCTGGTGGAAGAGGTGGTACTCGCCCTCGTAGAGGACCAGGCCGTTGGGGTCGGCGAGGTTCCCCCTGGCTGGGCTGTAATGGTAGGCGGGGCGGTAGGCGGCCGAGGCCGCCGAGTCCGTGGCCGTCGGGCTCGGGGAGGGGCGGTGCCGCGTTGAGCAGCGCACCAGGACGGCCCCTCCCACGACGAGGGCACCGGCGCCGGCCGCGCCCAGCAGCAGGGTCCGACGCCGCAGGCCGGACCGGCCGTCAGAAGACGCACCCGGCTGAGTCGGTTCGGACTCCGGGGAACCGGCCGACTCAGCCGGATGAGTGGACTGCGGGAACTGGGAGGGGTGGGCGTCGCGGGACTCGTCCGTCATGGCCTCAAGGTTAATCGGCCGGTCAGGCGAGCGGCGACGAGCCTCAGAGCGAGCGCTCCGCGGTCTCGACCACGTTGGCCAGCAGCAGCGCCCGGGTCATGGGGCCTACGCCGCCGGGGTTGGGTGAGAGCCAGGAGGCGACCTCGTCGACGCCGTCGGCGACGTCGCCGGCGATGCGGCCCTTGCCGGTGGCGGGGTCGACGACGCGCGAGACGCCCACGTCCAGGACGATCGCCCCGGGGGCCACCATCTCCGCGGTGATGATGCCGGGGCTGCCGGCCGCCGAGATGACGACGTCGGCCCGGCGCACGTGGTCGGCCAGGTCCGTGGTGCCGGTGTGGCAGACGTCCACAGTGGCGTTGACGTCCTTGCGGCCCAGGAGCAGGCCGATGGAGCGGCCCACCGTGACGCCGCGGCCGACGACGCACACGTTGCGGCCGGCCAGGTCGATGCCGTGGCGCTCCATGAGCTCGATGCAGCCGCGCGGCGTGCAGGGCAGGGGCGAGTCGATGGGGCCCGAGGCCCGCAGCACCAGGCGCCCCAGGTTGGTGGGGTGCAGGCCGTCGGCGTCCTTGGCCGGGTCGACGCGCTCCAGGATGGCATTGGTGTCGACGCCGGCCGGCAGCGGGAGCTGGACGATGTAGCCGGTGCAGGCGGGATCCTCATTGAGGCGGTCGACGGCGGCGGCCACCTCGGCCTGGGTGGCGGTGGCCGGCAGGTCCTCACGGATGGAGACGATGCCGACCTCGGCGCAGTCGGCGTGCTTGCCGGCCACGTACTTGACGCTGCCGGGGTCCTCCCCCACCAGGACGGTGCCCAGGCCGGGGACGACGCCGCGCTCGCGCAGCGCCGCCACGCGGCCCTTGAGCTCGGCCTTGAGCGCGGCGGCCGTGGCCTTGCCGTCCAGGACCCGGGCCGGGCCGTTCCAGGGGGCCCTCACTGGGCCAGCCCCGGGTAGAGGGGGAAGGCGTCGGTCAGGGCGCGCACGCGAGAGCGCAGGGCCGCCAGGGTCTCGTCGTCGGCGGTGCCGGCGGCGCCGTGGATGAGGGTGGCGGCGATGATGTCGGCGACCTCGGTGAACTCGGCGTCACCGAAGCCGCGGGTGGCCAGGGCGGGGGTGCCGATGCGCAGGCCGGAGGTCACGCGCGGGGGGCGCGGGTCGAAGGGGACGGCGTTGCGGTTGACCGTGATGCCGGCGGTGTGGAGGAGGTCCTCGGCCTGCTGGCCGTCCAGGGAGGAGTCGCGCAGGTCGACCAGCACGAGGTGGACGTCGGTGCCGCCGGTGACGAGGCTGACTCCGGCCGCGCGCACGTCGTCGGCCCCGAGGCGCTCGGCGATGATGGCGGCGCCGCGCACGGTGCGCTCCTGGCGCTCGCGGAACTCCTCGGTGCCGGCGATCTTCATGGCCACGGCCTTGGCGGCGATGACGTGCATGAGGGGGCCGCCCTGCTGGCCGGGGAAGACGGCGGAGTTGAGCTTCTTGCCCCACTGCTCGGCGCGGCTGGACAGGAGCATGCCCGAGCGCGGGCCGCCGAGGGTCTTGTGGACGGTGGTGGACACGACGTCGGCGTGCGGAACGGGGTTGGGGTGCAGGCCCGCGGCCACGAGCCCGGCGAAGTGGGCCATGTCCACCCACAGGGCGGCGCCGACCTCGTCGGCGATGGCGCGGAAGGCCGCGAAGTCGAGGTGGCGGGGGTAGGCGGACCAGCCGGCGATGATGACCTTCGGGCGCTCGCGCAGGGCGGCCTCGCGCACCTGGTCCATCTCGATGCGCATGGTGGTCTCGTCCACGCCGTAGGCGGTGGCGTTGTAGTTCTTGCCGGAGAAGTTGATCTTCATGCCGTGGGTCAGGTGGCCGCCGTGGGCCAGGGACAGGCCCAGGAGGGTGTCGCCGGGGGTGGCCAGGGCGTGGAGGACGGCGGCGTTGGCCTGGGCGCCGGAGTGGGGCTGGACGTTGGCCCACTCGGCGTCGAAGACGGCCTTGGCGCGCTCGATGGCCAGGGACTCGGCGACGTCGACGACCTCGCAGCCGCCGTAGTAGCGGCGCCCGGGATACCCTTCCGCGTACTTGTTGGTCAGGACCGAGCCCTGGCACTCCAGGACGGCCCGGGGAACGAAGTTCTCCGAGGCGATCATCTCCAGGGTCTCGCGCTGGCGGGCGAGCTCTCCGGTGAGGACCTCGGCGATGTCGGGGTCGAGCTCGGCCAGCGGCTGGTTCAGGGACGGGGTGACGGCTTGCGCGGTCATGTCTCTCCTCAGGTGTGGGGCGCACGCTGCGGCCTAGCCGGCTCAGGTGCGCGCACTGGTGGGCGATCCGTGGCCCAGGCGGGCGACCCCGGAGTCGTGTTCGTGCCGCTCCCCGGTGGTGATCCACCCGGCGCCAGTCGCGACGGCCATAGCCTATCGCGCCGGGCCGAGGCCGCGTCACGCGAGTCTCCCGCCTCGGGACGGGCGGTCAGCGCTCCGGGCTCCCCTGGCCGAACCAGTCGCCCAGGCCGTCGTCGACGCCGATCCAGGCCAGGGCCTGGGCCATCTCCTCGGGGCGCAGGAGGATCCGGGCGAAGGCGCGCCGCACCTGCTCGCGCATGTCCTCGTCTCCGACGCCGGTGACCACGAGGTGGCAGCGGGGCTCGCCCGAGGCACCGCCGTCGATCCCACCATCGACGCCGACGACGTCGCCTGACGGATCGGCCGGGACCTCCGCCCAGGTTCCGGCGTCGCCCACGCTCACGGCGCCTCCGGCGACCTCCCAGGTGCAGACCCGGCCGGGGCGGCTGGGCAGCCAGAAGCAGCCGCGGGCGCACAGGCCCTGACCGGCGAGGTCGACGACGAGGGCGCGCAGTCGTCCGGGGTGGAAGGGCAGGGAGGCACTGAGGTCGAGGGTCCACACGCCGTGGTCGTCGGGGCCGCCCCAGGCGCTGGTGGTGGCGGGGTGGATGCGGCTCAGGGAGGCGCGGGCGTCGTGCGTGAGGCCGGTGAGGGTCTCCAGGAGGGGCGCGTCGAGCCCGGGGAGCAGCAGCGCGTCGTGGGGACGCAGGTGCTCGATGAGGTCGGCGCCGGCGGGGTCCTCGTCGCGTCCCAGGGCCAGGACGAGGTCGGCGTAGCCGAGGTTGGCCAGGTGGACGGCGCCGGCGCAGCGGCAGTCGCCGGGGAAGGCGGTCAGCAGGCGGTGCTCGAGGAGCTCGTCGCAGGCGGCGGTGGCGTCCAGGACGTGGGCGGCCCCGGCCAGTCTCACCCCGGTGCCGGCCAGGTCATCGGCCAGGTTGGGCAGGAGGTGGGCGAGCTCGATGGCCGCCGGCAGGAGGATGACGGTGGTGCCGCCCGGGTCCTGGGCGGCGCGGTCCTCGGCGACGGCGACCAGTACCTCACGCAGGGAGCAGGTGGGGCAGGTGAAGGGCATGGGGACGTCAAGGCGGACCGGGTCGTCGTCGAAGCCGTCGGCCGAGCTGTGGCTGACGAGGCGGACCAGGTCGCCGCTCTCACCCTCATCGCCGTCATCGCCATCGTCGCCATCGTCGCCGAAGTGGAGGCCGGCGCGGATGACGACGGCGTCCTGGCCGGCCAGGGAGAGGTCGACCAGGTCCAGCAGGGCGGGGTCGACGGCGCCGATGACGGCCAGGACGTGCCGGCCATCGGCTTCGGCCCGGCCGTCAGGGCGGTCGAAGAGGTCGGCGGCGAGGTCATCCGAGGGATCGATCACGTGGTCCTCCAGCAGAGTTGACGAGATTGAGAATCATTCTTATATCATGCTCGTCATGACCACCTACTGCCAAGTCACGGGAGCCCGGCCGGTCTTCGGCCGATCCGTCTCCCACTCGCACAAGCGCACCCCCCGGCGCTGGAACCCCAACCTGCAGCGCAAGCGCTACTGGGTGCCGTCGCTGGGACGCACCGTGCGCCTGACGGTGTCCGCCAAGGGCATCCGCACGATCGACAAGCTGGGCATCGACGTCGTCGCGGCCCAGATGCTCGCCCGAGGGGAGAAGCTGTCATGAGCGGCGCCAAGGGCGGCAAGGACCTGCGGCCGATCATCAAGATGGTCTCCACCGCGGGGACGGGCCACACCTACGTCACCCGCAAGAACCGCCGCAACACCCCCGACCGGCTGGTGCTGCGCAAGTTCGATCCGGTGGTGCGCCGGCACGTGGAGTACAAGGAGTCGCGCTGATGGCCAAGAAGTCCAAGATCGCCGCCGAGCTGAGGCGCCAGGAGGTGGTGGCGCGCTACGCCGAGCGCCGGGCCGAGCTCAAGCGCGCCTCGGTCAACCCCCACCTGAGCCGGGCCGAGCGCGATGAGGCGATGGCGGCGCTGCACGCGCTGCCCCGGGACGCCTCCCCCACCCGCCTGCGGCGGCGCGACGCGGTCGACGGGCGCCCGCGCGGGCACCTGCGCGTCACCGGGACCTCGCGGGTGCGCTTCCGTCAGATGGCGCTGCGCGGCGAGCTGCCGGGCATCGTCAAGTCCTCCTGGTAGGCGACCCGCCCGCCGCTCAACCACTCACGCACAGACCAAGGAACTCGTATGCGCCCTGGGATCCACCCCAGCTACCAACCCATCGTCTTTCGGGACAAGTCCGCCGACTTCGCCTTCCTGACCCGCTCGACCCTGACGTCGTCGGAGACCATCGAGTGGGAGGACGGCAACACCTACCCGGTCTACGACGTCGAGGTCTCCAGCGCCTCCCACCCGTTCTGGACCGGCCAGGGCCGCATCCTGGACACGGCCGGCCGAGTGGAGAAGTTCGAGCGCCGCTACGGCAGGCGCACGCGGTAGGCGGGGCACCAACACACCTGTCCCTGCGATTTCTCACACCCTCTGACAACACAGGAGAAGGAAGGAGCCGTCCATGAAGGTTCGCGCCTCGATCCGGTCCCTGGCCAAGCAGCCGGGGTCCAAGGTGGTCCGACGCCGCGGTCACACCTACGTCATCAACAAGAAGAACCCCCGCCTCAAGGCCCGTCAGGGCTGAGCCGGGGTTGAGGACCGCGAAAGACGGTGAGGGACAGGAGACAGATGTCGCACAGCCGAGGCCAAGGCACGAGCCGTTTCCTCGGCCGGGGCCGGTCCCGGCTAGGCTGAGGCCATGGCTCATTCCACGGCGCACACCGACTCCGCCGCCCACCTGGTCCTGTCCCTGTCCTGCCCCGACCGCCCGGGCATCGTCCACGCGGTCACCGGCACGCTGGCGCGCCGCGGCGGGAACATCACCGAGTCCAAGCAGTTCGGGGATGCCTCCACCGGCCTGTTCTTCATGCGGGTCCAAGTGCTCACCACTGTGCCGCGTGAGGAGCTGGAGAAGGACCTGGCCGAGCTGGCCGGCGAGTACGACATGGAGTGGAGCCTCGATGAGGTGGGGCGCGCCATGCGCACCCTCATCATGGTCTCCAAGGAGGGGCACTGCCTGACCGACCTGCTCTTCAGGGCCCGCAGCCAGGGGCTGCCGGTCGATGTCGTCGGCGTGGTGGGCAACCACGAGACGTTGCGGGACGTCGCCGAGTTCTACGGGGTGCCCTTCCACCACATCCCGGTCACCAAGGAGACGAAGGAGGCGGCCGAGGCCGAGCTGCTGGGGCTCGTGGACTCCCTTGACGTGGAGCTGGTGGTGCTGGCCCGGTACATGCAGATCCTCTCCCCCGCCCTGTGCGAGCGGCTGCGCGGGGGCGTCATCAACATCCACCACTCCTTCCTGCCCTCCTTCAAGGGAGCGCGCCCCTACGCCCAGGCGCACGAGCGCGGGGTCAAGCTCATCGGGGCGACGGCGCACTACGTGACGGCGGACCTGGACGAGGGCCCGATCATCGAGCAGGACGTGACGCGGGCCGGCCACGAGGACTCGGTGGCCACGCTCCAGGCCAAGGGGCAGGACGTCGAGCGCCGGGTGCTGGCGCAGGCGGTGCGCTGGCACACCGAGCACCGGGTGCTGCTCAACGGACACCGCACCGTCGTCTTCGCCTGAGCGGGACGGAGCCTGGACTGGACGCCGCCTCGCTCGCCCCGCCAGGCGATCTGGGAGGAGACGCCAGCGTGCGTCATTGCGGGAAACGTCCGGCTCGAGGCTGCGAGAGCTGGGGTCTCACAGGCGGATCTGGCGCAGATTCTGGGGATGTCTCGCCGGCGGTGTCGCTGCGGTATACGGGCAAGGTCGCCTGGCGCGTTGATGAGCTCGAACGTGTCGCCTGGTACCGGAACTTCCCCGTGACCGATCTGCTGGAGAAGCCCAAGAAGACGCGCCGGATCCGGTACTTCTAGAACCAGACGGAGACGCCTCAGGGTGACCGGCACCAACGACGTCGGATATGCCCATGGGATACGTGTTTCGGCTGCGTGATGGTTGCTGGAATCGCGCGAGATGAGGTGGCACGGATCCACCTGGGGTCGACGGCGCGGCGGCAGCCTGGGCGGATGCGGCGCGGCGTTGAGCCGGAGCTGATCCGTGCCGGCCCAGATGGCCGGATGCGAGCAGGCCTCACGCAGCGGAAACAGCTCCCCCAGGCCCCCCGGAGCCGAAGCACTACGGATACAGGTCCCGGAGAGCACGGATCCGGCGCAAGTCGGCAACGGGCAAGAGGTTCTGTCCGGGGTTTTCCACAGGGCGGCGCCGAAGTCTGGCGGCAGCGGCGTCGTTGCGGGTAATGTCAATACACCGCCCGGACGGACAGCGTTGCCCGCCCCGGCGGGATGTGGAGTTGTTTCGGCGGCGAGGAGGCTTCCGTGATGAGTACGTCCCTACGACCCCCCGCGCCCGTGCGCCCACGGCAGTCGGCGGCCGCCCGTGGCCGGAAGTCAGCGGTTGGGCGCAACCGGCCTGGGGTGCGTTGCAGGCGCCGCCGTGCAGCGGCCGGCCTGGTGGCGGTGTGCGCGCTGGCGCTGAGCACGGCTGCCTGCTCCCTGAAGGACGCGAAGGCTGAGGCCAGTGCGAGCGCCAGTGCCAGCGCCTCGGCGGCCATCGCCCGCGCCGAGAAGGGCCTCGCCGACGCCAAGGCGTCTGCCACCGCCTCCCGCGAGGCCGCCCTGACCCCCGAGCTCAAGACCCAGCGCGACACCGCCCTGGCCGAACCCGCACCCGTCAAGCCTCTGCACATGGATGAGGAGACCTCAGAGGGCGCAGCAGGCAGCGTCCATTACTTCCTCGAGCTCTACCGCTACGCCTTCATGACCGGCGACACCACCGAGCTCGCCGCCATGAGCGAAGACGTTTGCGTCTTCTGTAAATCAGTCATAGACCAAGCAACTGAACTCCATGAAGGCGGAGGATGGGCCAACAAATGGGAGCAGGAGATCACGAACATCCGCTACTACGAAAAACTCGAAGGCTACAATTACAACCTTATTCACGTCCACATCAACTACGGACAAATGACATCGTATTACCAGAGTACCACCCCCGACATTACCGAGCCGAAGGAGGACCAGGAACTCAAGTTCGGTGTTCGATACGTCAACGGACGCTGGATGATCAGCGAAGGAGAGGTCATCTCGAAATGAGAAAACTAATTGCGGTGATCTCAGTTGCCACTTTAGCGTTACTTCCGGCCATTTCCAGTCAAGGTACCCCTCGTCATCCACTCCCTGACATCGATGGCAAGAACTCCGGGGACAGGACAGGATTTACCGGTGAAGTGACTGAGCAGGTTCCTCAGGAAGGCTCGTCGGACCCCGGTGGGGCCCCGACCCAGGAGAACCCGACCGTGACGGCGTCGGATCCCTCGATGTGGGACGAGCAGCCCCACGACGACTGCGTCAGCGACGGGGGCCAGATCCCGGACATCAACTGCGTGCACAACATGATGCGCTCCCCCACCCAGCCCCAGGAACCCACCACCGGCGGCGGACCCCGCACCATCACCATCACCACCCGCCAAGCCGCCACCCTCATCGCCCAAGGCTCAGGCATCACCCGCCAACCACCCGGACCCAAAGTCATCATCTCCAAAGCCTTCATCGTCTACACCAACCCCAGCCCCCGCTACCAAACCACCACCATCCTGAACACCCCCATCGACGTCGAATTCACCCCCACCTCCTACACCTGGAACTGGGGAGACGGCACCACCACAACCACCACCGACCCCGGCCACCCCTACCCCCACCAAACCGTCACCCACCACTACCAGCACACCGCCACCGGCGTGGCCACCACCCTGACCACCACCTGGACCACCCGATACCGCCCCCAAGGCGAAACCACCTGGCGCACCATCGACGGCACCATCACCACCACCGAAACCTCCACCCCCTACGACCTCGTCCGCATCGTCACCTACCTCACCGACGACGCCGAAGAAGCCCAAGGCCACTGACACCTGGTTCTCCCAATGACTCCAGGTCCGACGCGTAACCTGGCAGTATGACGACTCCGGAGATACTCATCGACGCACTGTCCAGATCCCGCGAGCGCTTCAACCGTGCCTTCGACGGCGTCACCGTGGAGCAGGCCAACACGCAGCCCGCCCCGAAGCTGGCGCCGCGCATCGACTCCCTGACCTGGCTGGCCTGGCACACGGCCCGCGAGATCGACCTCCAGATCTCGCTCATGGCAGGTCAGGAGTTCGTCTGGGTGACCGGAGGCCACCGGGAGCGCTTCGCCCTGCCCCTGCCCGACGACACCCAGGACTGGCACCACACACCCGAGGAGGCGGCCCAGGTCGTCGTCGACGACCTCTCCGTCCTGACCTCCTACCTCGATGACTCCTACGCCATGGCGTACAGCTACATGCGCTCCCTGACCCCGGAGTCCTTCGACGACGTCATCGACGACTCCTGGGACCCGCCCGTCACTCGCGCCATGCGCCTGGTCTCGATCATCGACGACGCCGCCCAGCACTCCGGCCAGGCCGTCTACACCCGCCGCCTCCTGGGCCTACCGGGCTGAGACCCTCCGGCCTGCCGCACCAGCCGCCCGCCTCGGCCGAGCGACCCGCCCCGCACCACACGTTCGCCCCGACCTGGTGACCAGGTCGGGGCGAACGGCTCCCACATGACAAGAGACTGCTGGGGCCCGTGAGGGCCGGTGGTGCGGGAGGATCAGGCGGCGGGCTCCACCGCCTCGCCACGGCGCAGCACGGTGACCGGCCTCAGGTCGGCGTCGGTGACGACGACGTCGGCCCACAGGCCCGCCTGCAGGGCGCCCACGTAGGGGTCGCCAATGATCCGGGCGCCTTGGCGGCTCGCGGCGTAGACGGCGTCGACCAGGTCGACTCCCCCGCGCCAGGTAGTGCGCACGACGTCGATGAGGTGGGCGGTGCCCCCGGCGATCGCGCCGCCCTCGGTGAGGCGGGCAACGCCGTCGGCCACGGTGACCGGCTGGGAGCCGAGCACGTAGTCGCCGTCGGCCATGCCGGCCGCGGCCATGGCGTCGGTGACCAGGACGACGTTGTCGCGCCCCAGGGTCTCGAACATGTCCAGGACGATGGCGGGGTTGAGGTGCACGCCGTCGCCGATCATCTCCAGGACGCACTCGTCGCGCTGGGCGGCGGCCAGGAACTCGGGCACGGGCCCGGGCTTGCGGTGGTGCATGGGGCGCATGCCGTTGAACAGGTGGGTGGCGGTGGTGCGCGGGGCCCGGACCGCCTTGCCGGCCTCGAGGCGCGCGGCGATGCGGGCGGCGGCGTCGGCCAGGGCGGCGCGCACGGGGGCCGCCTCGGAGTCGGTGTGCCCGAAGGAGGGCAGGGCCCCGCCCTCGATGAGGGCCGCGTTGACGCCGTCGTCGCCGGTGATGCCGGGCTTCTCCGGGGCGATCGTCATGGTGACGACGTGCCCGCCGCCGAGCTCGATGAGCTCGCGGGTCAGGGCGGCATCGGGGTCGATGATGTAGGTGGGGTCCTGGGCGCCGCAGCGCTCGAGCGAGACGAAGGGGCCCTCGAAGTGGATGCCGGCGAGCTCGCCGTCCTCGCACAGGCCGGCAAGGACACGGGTGCGCTCCTTGAGGACCTCGGGGGCGGCCGTCACGCAGGAGGCCACGAGGGAGGTCGTGCCGAAGCGGCGGTGCTCACTCACGCAGACCATCGCCTGCTCGGCGGTCTCGGCGTTGGGGAAGGACTCGCCGCCGCCGCCGTGGCAGTGGACGTCGACCAGGCCCGGCAGGAGGTAGCCGCCCTCGGGAGCCGCCTGCGCCTGCTCGACGACGTCTGCGAAGCCGGCCCTGGAGGCATCATCAGCGGCTCCGACCCACGCGATGTGGGTTCCCGACAGGACCACCGCCCCGTCATCGATGATGTGGTCGGGGGTGACGACGCATCCCCGCAGTGCGCGGACCTGCATGGCTTCGTTGCTCATGAATCGGATTCTGTCACTTCTCCAGACATCAGACAACCTCGTTCTCGGCGTCTTCTCCCCCACAGCAGCAGTCCCCCGATGACCCGACGGCGGAGCCGCCCGATTGTTCGCGTCGTCATGAACGCCGTCTCCACATCCGCGCCCCCGCCAGGACGCAGCAGGCGAGCAGCGGCAGCGCCAGGAGAAGCCTGAGCCACTCCACCCGTTCGACCCCGGTGCCCGTGTAGAGGCCCACCTCCACGTCGAGCCACTGCTTGAGCGGGTTCCACTCCAGGATCCTCCTGAGTGCCTCGGGCAGCTGGTCCAGGGGCATGGCCGCGCCCGAGCCGAAGAACATGAGGAAGAAGATGGCGGCCGACAGGGCCTGGGTCGTGCGCGAGGAGACCCTCAGCGCGCCGATGAGAAACCCCAGCCCCGAGAGCCAGACGATCGAACCCGCCATGACCGTCAGGAAGCGCGGGTTCCACAGTTCAGGCCTCACGCCGTCGCGCACGGCGACCACCAGGACAATGATCATTGAAGCGGCCATGACGAGCGCGAGCATGGACAGCAGCAGAGCGATCACGAAGTGCCGGCCCCGCAGTGGGAGCGTGGCGTAGCGCCGGTCGATTCCGCGAGAGCGGAGCTCTGCCAGGTATATCGGCATTCCCATGAGCAGCAGGTTGGCCATGACCGACAGGATGAGCGAGGGGAACATGACGTCGATGAATCTCACGCCGGGGGCGACCTCGTTGGAGGCGTAGGGGATGCCGATGAAGACGTACATGATCACCGGGAAGGCGAGGGAGAAGAACACGGCGACGGGCTCGCGCAGCAGCAGGACGAGCTCCTGACGGGCCCACACCGCCACCACCCGCCACCCCGGCGCCAGGGTCCGAGAGGAGCCGGGGGCGGACGGGACCGCGACGGCGTCGGGCTGCGGGCGCGCATGACGCTCCCGCCGGGTCTGCTGTGGTTGCGCGGTCATCGGGCTACCTCCTGATTCGCTTGGGAAACCGCCTCGGCGAAAACGTCCTCCAGCCGGATCGGCCCTTTGAGGATGTCCTGATAGTGCAGGTCGCCGCGGTCGCGAGCGGCCTCGATCTGCTCAGCCATGGCGGTCACGGTCCGCCTGTCGGCGATGAGGACGCGCGTGTCCCCGGCCTCCACCAGCTCGACGCCGTGGGCGCGGGCCCAGGCATTCACGGAGGAATCCACTCCGATCAGCCGCAGCCGCCACCTGCCGCCGGCCAGGCCGAGGACGTCGTCGACCGTCCCCTGGAGAACCAGGCGCCCGTGGTCGAGGACCAGCAGCCGATCCGCGTAGGCCTCGGCCTCGCTCAGATCGTGGGTGGAGGCCAGGACCGCCACACCCTCGCTGCGGCGTCGCCGCAGGAACTCCCACAGCTCGGCGCGCGCCACGGGGTCAATACCGCTGGTCGGCTCGTCGAGGACGAGGGCGCGGGGCCGGCCGATACAGGCCAGGACGACGTCCAGGCGCCTGGCCCACCCTCCCGACAGGGAGCCGACCGTCTGGGTCATGTAGGGGCCGAGGCCGAGCTGGGCGACAATCTCATCGACCGGCCCCGGATCGGCGTACAGGCCGGCTACCGCGCGGATCGCCTCGCGCACCTTGAGGCGCTGGGGCAGTCCCGTCTCCTGGAGCTGGACGCCGGTGAGGGCGCGCTGCGGGGTGGAGGGGCGCACGGCCTCTCCGTTCACCAGGACCTCGCCCGAGGTCGGCAGACGCAGGGCGGAGACCATCTCCATGGCCGTGGTCTTGCCCGAGCCGTTGGGACCGACCAGCACCACGATCTCCCCGGGGTGCACCACGAAGGAGACGTCGCTCAGGGCGCACCCCGAGGCCTTCGGGTAGCGCTTGGCCACGCGGCGCCACTCCATGACAGGAACTTTGCGCGGGGGCGCGGTAGCGGCTTCCATGGCAGCTCCTCACATGCCTTCGTCACTGAAAACCAGTTTGTAATTCAAACCGTAAGACCAGGATACTCTCTCTTGTTTGAAATGCAAACCTATTTGGGTGACAGAATCAATCGCGACGTCCTGCCCCGGCAACCCTCACGGGTCCTCATCTACTGGGCCAGACGGCGCTCCATACGGGCGACGGCCCGGTTGACGTCGCGCTCCACGCGGGCCGACGGCGCCGCCCCGCCCTTCCACAGCAGCCCCTCACCGACGGGTCGCACGGCCACGACCTGGCCGCGGTCGACCAGGATCGGGCGGAACATGCCGTTGCTCGCCGGGCAGATGAGCCGCTCGCCGTCGTCGTCGGTCAGGCAGGAGCGGTCCTTGTAGCCCACGTGCAGCTCGTCGAAGGAGCCCAGGAAGTGCGTGGCCTGCTCCTCCCCCAGCTCGACGGCGTCGGCCAGGGCGCGGGCGGCCTGCGTCTTGGGCAGCGTGGTCCAGCGGGCCAGGTCCTCGGCGCTGACCGGGCCGTGGCCGACGGCGTAGCGGTGGGCGATGTGAGCGCACGCGGCGCGGTGGCCGTCCCCGCCGTGGGAGACTCCCGCTCCGGCGGGTCCGGAGTCGGCGTCGGGAAGGGGGCGCGCGTCGATCACCAGGTGCTCGTTGCCGGACCTGGGCCCCTGGACGAGGATTCCCTCGCGCTGAAGACGCACCAGGAGGTGACGGCGCCGGTAGGAGGAGACGTCCTCGCCGCCGAAGGCCTCCATGAGGCCGGCCTCCTGCCAGGCCGAAAGCAGCACCGAGCGCGCGATCGGCCCCTGGGCGCCGATGAGGCCGAGGGCCACCTCGGCGGCGCGCTCGCACAGGGCGTCGTCGACGCCGTAGTCGCTCTCGCTGCGCCTCACCCAGGCGTCGGTGCGGTGCATGAGGGCGGCCCGCAGCCAGTGGTGGTCGGCGGCGGTGGTGATGTGGACGGTGCCGCGCATGGGCCAGGAGCGCACAAGGAGCCCCTGCGCGAAGGCGGCCTCGACGTCGGCCGGCGTGGCGCTAGGTGTACTTCCCTGTGAGGTTGTGAACGCGGCTGGCGGGGGTTTGGCCGTTCAGGGCGGTGTGGGGTCGGTGGTGATTGTAGTGGTGGAGCCAGGTCTGGTAGGCGGCCTCGCGCTGGGTCTGGCTGGTGTAGGTG